>NZ_BMII01000135.1 GCF_014641855.1 Shewanella inventionis | reverse complement strand
ACTATTTCCGTCATCTCTTTACGGAATTACCCAAGCGTGCACCATCAGATGAACTGTCTGATTTGCTGCCGTGGAATGTTGATTTAGGTGAAGCAGAATAACCTTCACCGGTTCATTGAGCGCTTACAAAGAAGAGAACCCTAAAAAAGATAAAGTTTCATCCTAATGCCGATTTCGAGGGGATGGGCACAAAACCCAATCAGAAGTAACTAACAAAACGCCTAGTTGGTCATAAAATAGGCTTGAGGTTCATTTCGAGGGGATGGGCGCAAAACCCCAAAATGCGCAAGCCGTGCCGTTTGCCCTGTCAAATTATATCCAACCATATCAATTATCATCGTTGCATGATAAAATTGGATAAAGACTTTCTGCCTATATTTGGGTGGATCTGCAGGGCAAGATCACGAAGCTTTACCTTGACTTGAGTTTGTGATCTTATACTTCTTTTTGTAAGAAGTAAGTTAATCTATGTCGCAACTACAGCTATTCAAATATTTTTCAAACATTGATGACCCTCG
>NZ_BMII01000134.1 GCF_014641855.1 Shewanella inventionis | reverse complement strand
CATCAGGGCTTGAGGTCACAGTGTAAGACGTAATTGCTGAGCCACCATTATTGGCTGGCGCCGTAAAGCTCACGCTTGCCTGAGCATCACCTGCTGTTGCGCTGCCAATAACCGGCGCGCCCGCAACCACTGCATTCACATCAAACGTCTGACTCACCTGCGCTGCTGCTGAATAAGCCGCATTACCTGCCTGATCGGCATTAATCGTACAGCTGCCTGTTGTGACAAAACTCAACACGCCACCACTGGTCACCGTACACACATCTGTCGTCGATGAGGTAAAGCTTGGCGCTAAGCCTGAGCTGGTACTCGCCGTTAAGGTTGGGGTGGTGCCAATGTTCTGTGCACCAGGATTGGTGAACGTAATGGTTTGCGCCCCTATCGGCGTCACGCTGTTAGAAGCACTTGAACTACTACTGTTACCCGCACTGTTAGTGGCAGTCACACTGAAGGTGTAAGCCGTACCATTGGTCAAGCCCGTTACCGTTAGCGGTGAACTGGTGCCAGTTGCAGTCAAACCATCAGGGCT
>NZ_BMII01000133.1 GCF_014641855.1 Shewanella inventionis | reverse complement strand
AGAGTATCATGCCATGAATATCACTTACCTTGTAGAGTTGACCCAAGAAGAACTGCACACCTTAAAGACTTTATTAAGCAAGGGCCTACACAATGCCCGCTTGTTAAAACGAGCCAACATTCTGTTGATTGCAAACCACAATCAACACAGTGATAAAGATATTAGTCAGTTACTCAATACAGTACCTCAACTATTTACCGAACCAAAAAACGCTTCGTAGAAGAAGGGCTGAAGGTCGCACTCGCCGAAGGGAAGCGAACAGGGCAACCCAAATTACTCTCAGCTAATGAAGATGCAACATTAGTTAGCATTGCTTGTAGCGAGCCACCAGATCGTCGCGCTCGCTGGACATTATCACTCATCGCAGACAGATTAATTACGCTGACAGAGCTTGAAAGCGTATCGCTTGAAACCGTCCGTCAACGGCTGAAAAACAATGAATTAAAACCATGGCAAAAGAAGATGTGGTGTATTGGCGAGTTAGATAGCGACTTCATTGCGCAGATGGAAGAGGTACTTGATATTTATGCAATGC
>NZ_BMII01000132.1 GCF_014641855.1 Shewanella inventionis | reverse complement strand
TTTTAATGATATTGTTGAGGAATGCTGTCGTGCATGGAATACATTCATTGAGTGCAAGGACAGGGTAAAAAGATTGTGTCACAGAGATTGGGCTAAACTGGGAAGTCTTTAATCGTAATTGGTATAAGATAAAGGCTCAATGAAAGCAGTTGACGACGTACTTGCCCATACGCTTACGACCATTAAACGCACAAACCTTAGACGTAAAAAAGCCCGTTGTGTTAGCAACGGGCTTTCGTACTTATTAGGCGTCTGGAAATGAAGCTCTATGGTTTCCAGACAAAAAATTGTATGGAACAAATTTTTAACGCACTTTAGTGCGGCCCGTTAGGGTCAAATACACGGATGTATTTGATAAAATGTCCCTATTTAACACTCAGTTGAGCATTAAATAATAATTCGAAAAGCTGATTTTTTTGAGTATTCTCACACCATTTAAGTGCTCTATTCTAATACTAAGTGCGTGCTCCCTTCAGTACGACCTCCAAGGATGGAGGAAGTGCTAGAAAATGTCGGGAACATTTTCAGTAAAACCCATCT
>NZ_BMII01000131.1 GCF_014641855.1 Shewanella inventionis | reverse complement strand
TACGAGTCAATAGTTGATGCCTGTAGTGAAGCGTGGAATGCATTCATTGAAGATAAAGAGCGTGTGAAAAAAATGTGCCATCGACAATGGGCAACAATGATCACTTAGTTATGCGGAATGGTATAATTACAACATGACTTTTGTCACTGGTAATTAAATTTTAATTTGGCACAATAATCAATATTAAAAAACAACAGATAATCATCAAGGACAGATTATGAACACAGCAACAATGGCGTTACTTATCCCAATAATCGCGATAATTGGCAGCTTCATCGTCAGCATTATGAAGTTAAAAGAGCGTCAAGCAGTGGCATTAAACGAGCAGGCAAATAATAATAAGTCGCTGCATGATGAAATAAACGCACTACGTCAACGAATCGAAGTACTAGAACGCGTTGTCACTGATGATTCATATGATTTAAAACAAAAAATTAATACCATTCCGCGAAAAAATGTGATCTAATTGCTATATCCGTTACTCATCTTTTTTAGCAATGAAACAACACACCAGTTTCGAATTAATCAGGCTATCCAAGCAAACAGCAGATGCCCGAATGCG
>NZ_BMII01000130.1 GCF_014641855.1 Shewanella inventionis | reverse complement strand
CTTCAAACGAAGTTAGTGCCTCTTCTGACAGCACTCAATGGCAATCCATTAACTGGAAGGCTGTTAAGCAACATGTATTAAAGCTTCAAATGCGCATTGCAAAAGCAACCCGAGAAGGTAAACACGGTAAGTCGAAAGCATTGCAGTGGATACTCACCCACTCTACATCAGCAAAATTGCTTGCTGTTAAAAGAGTTTCTCAAAATAAAGGCAGCAAAACACCAGGAATTGACGGCATCATTTGGAACACTGATGCTCGTTGTATGACTGCGGTGAATCAACTGAGTCGAAAAGGTTATCATGCCAAACCGCTCAGGCGTATCTACATCCCCAAGAAAAACGGCAAACTCAGACCTTTAGGCATTCCCTGCATGATAGACAGAGCGCAGCAAGCGCTTCATCTTCTCGCTTTGGAGCCTATTTCGGAAACGGTAGCCGACCTTAATAGCTATGGCTTTCGACCTAATCGAAGCGCAGCAGATGCAATTGCACAGTGCTTCAAATGTTTATGTATGAAGCGCTCTAGCCAATGGGTTCTTGAGGGTGACATCAAAGCCTGTTTCGATAAGA
>NZ_BMII01000129.1 GCF_014641855.1 Shewanella inventionis | reverse complement strand
TTACGAGTCAATAGTTGATGCCTGTAGTGAAGCGTGGAATGCATTCATTGAAGATAAAGAGCGTGTGAAAAAAATGTGCCATCGACAATGGGCAACAATGATCACTTAGTTATGCGGAATGGTATAAGTTTTCAAGTTGATGCAATTGTGCCGTGCTGCCGCAGTTTATAAGGTCTGCATAGGTAAAATGGCGGCTGGCTTTGCCATTGATATTATAGGAAAACAATCGACATCCCTGTTGGTGTGCACATATTGGCTGTAACCATACCCTGTATTGATTATGTTGACTAGATAGTCGTGCTAATTGAAGTGCCAAGATGTTGATCATGTTATGACGTGTGATCGGTTTAGCTTTAGCAGTAATGCTTTTATATGGCGGTTAGATAATTTGCTTAGTCACCATTGATAATTGAATTACATAGCTAACAATTAAGGGATGAGCTTTTGTTGTGGAGTTTATGATTTTTAACGTTAACAAATCCCCCTGTGTCAGGATAGTTGTCGCCTCAGTTTTTCATAAAAATAAAACAGGGAGCGGTAAGTTAGTTATGAATGAAGCATTATCCAGAAGAGCATAAGCAAGCCGTCATTAGAAAGCTCCTTGAAA
>NZ_BMII01000128.1 GCF_014641855.1 Shewanella inventionis | reverse complement strand
AAACACAGTATTCATTTCCAGACGCCTAATAAGTACGAAAGCCCGTTGCTAACACAACGGGCTTTTTTACGTCTAAGGTTTGTGCGTTGAATGGGCATGATAACAGTGTGGTTGTAAGCGTCTGGGCAACTACACCTACCTTTTAAAATTCCAGGGTAACAGGCTGTCTATATCCGGTGCTGGTTGGCACAGTTCATTAAGACAAGCCATGATGTAATCAAATGGCACTAAGCCATTAACCTTTGCGGTTTCCACAATGCTGTAAAGCGTGGCACTGGCATGAGCCCCATTAGCTGTCTGACTAAATAACCAATTTTTTCGGCCAATCACAAACGGTTTTACTGCTCGCTCTGCACGATTATTATCAATACTCAATCTGCCATCATCAACATAACGAATAAGTTTGTGCCATTGATTAGCCAGGTAATTAGCCGCCTCTATCAGTTTGGTATTATACCATTCCGCATAACTAAGTGATCATTGTTGCCCATTGTCGGTGGCACATTTTTTTCACACGCTCTTTATCTTCAATGAATGCATTCCACGCTTCACTACAGGCATCAACTATTGACTCGTAACCTTCAAAGCAACGATTAGCTAACTTATGCTGCCTCAACCAACTCC
>NZ_BMII01000127.1 GCF_014641855.1 Shewanella inventionis | reverse complement strand
CTTTTTTAGCAATGAAACAACACACCAGTTTCGAATTAATCAGGCTATCCAAGCAAACAGCAGATGCCCGAATGCGTTTGCGATTATTGGCCGTAGCACACTTTCTTGAGGGAGCGAATAGAACTCAAGTCGCTGCTATGACCAAGGTCAGTCGTCGGATTGTGAATCAATGGATCAGCAATTATTTAAGCCAAGGTCTAAGTGGTATTGAGAGTAAAAAGTCTTCAGGCAGACCACCGCGATTAACAGACGAGCAAGCCAAACAGTTAACCCTGATGTTGACAGAGGCTGCCAAATCAGAGGCCGGTGGTAGACTCACTGGTCAAGATATACGACGCTATATATTGAGCGAGTTTGGTATTTCGTTTCACCTCAATCACGTCTATAAAATACTTTATAAACTCGGATTTAGCTGGCTTTCTAGCCGTTCTAAACATCCGAAACAAGATGTTGAAGTCATGGAGGCTTTTAAAAAACTTCCCCTTGTCAACGATCGTTGACATCCCTGTTTTTGTGTCGCCGGCTGATGTAGATATCTGGTTTCAAGATGAGGCGCGTATTGGTCAGCAAAATACCACCACCAAACTTTGGGCTGAAAAAGGTACCCGTCCGCTCGCAGTGAGGCAACAGCAATTCGAGTATGTCCATCTTTTTGGTGCGGTTTGTCCGAGAA
>NZ_BMII01000126.1 GCF_014641855.1 Shewanella inventionis | reverse complement strand
GAAGTGGGTAGTTTAACCTTCGGGAGAACGCTCACCACTTTGTGGTTCATGACTGGGGTGAAGTCGTAACAAGGTAGCCCTAGGGGAACCTGGGGCTGGATCACCTCCTTACCTATACGACTAACTCGATACTTGGTGACAATAAACTGCATCCGTGCGTTTATTGCACACAGCACATCCATGTGCTTGAGTGTTCACACAGATTACTTGATAGAAAGAAAGAGAAATTACGTTGGGTCTGTAGCTCAGCTGGTTAGAGCGCACCCCTGATAAGGGTGAGGTCGGTGGTTCAAGTCCACTCTGACCCACCAATCTTTCCTACTCTGCGTTGGAAGATAACTCGTTTAGTAAACTAAACGTCGCTATCAACCGCCTTGATTAGAAATGATTGGCAAGCCAAATTTTTTGGTAAGACCTTCTTTGAAGGTAAACGTAAAATCTCAACTGCATGTAAATGGGGCTATAGCTCAGCTGGGAGAGCGCCTGCCTTGCACGCAGGAGGTCTGCGGTTCGATCCCGCATAGCTCCACCATTTACTGCATTGGTCAAGAGATGCCAAAGATAAACGAAATTTTATCTTTGGCTTTTTTAAGCCCGCTCTTTAACAATTTGGAAAGCTGATAGTAGTTAATTGCATGAGTCTGTCATGTGATTAATTGCAAATCGTTTGATGC
>NZ_BMII01000125.1 GCF_014641855.1 Shewanella inventionis | reverse complement strand
GCTAATGCAATTCACTTCACAGACGCTACGGCTCTGCCCGAACCTGATTAATTACTTATGCCGCTTGCTCTAATTCGCGTAAATAGCGATTTAGGACCACTTTAGCAGCGTTTTTATCCGCATTATCTGAATGACCGCATGACAGACAGATAAATTCTGCCTGAGTTTTTCGGTTATTCTTTTCTGTATGACCACAGCAAGCACATTCACGGCTAGTATTTCTAGGATTTACTTCACCGTAAATCCCGCCTTTCCATCGCATTTTATATTCAAGTTGGCGACGTAATTCATGCCAGCCTTGATCTAAAATGGATTTATTAAGCCCTGATTTAGCCGCGACATTCTTGCCGTGATTTTCGCTGTCACCTTTCGCTGATTTACTCATATTCGCAACTTTTAAAGCTTCACAGATAATCATTGCGTGGTTCTTGCAGATTTCAGATGTCGCTTTATGTTGGTAGTCGTTGCGAATATTGGTAATGCGTTGATGCAGCCTGCTTACTTTGAGTTTTTGTTTCTTCCAGTTCTCGGAGCCTAAAGTCTTTCTCGATAACTTACGCTGTTCGATAGCTAACTTATCTTGATAGGACTTAAAAGAATGGACGCCATCAAAAACACCCTCGTTACCACAACAATCAGTGGATAAGGTCATGTTTTTGGCGATACCCATATCAATGCCTGTCATTTCACC
>NZ_BMII01000124.1 GCF_014641855.1 Shewanella inventionis | reverse complement strand
CGTGCGACCTGAGGTCGTATGAAGCGCTGTTCACCGCGATAAGAGTGAACCATCTGTATCACCAGATGCCCCTAAGACTCTGAATAAAGCAGCGAGTCTGACAATGTAACGATATTCGGTTTTATACCGAATGGGAACAGAATCGTGAGAGGACGTTCCTCCTGATAACCACAAATCGGGTAAGTGCTAGGGTGTCAGTATGATGAACGTAAGTGAATCCATGTAAGGTGCGTTATGTGAGAAACAGCGGAAGTGGTTAATACGCTGTGGCCAAAAGGCAACGAGAGTAGGAAAGAAATTGTCCAGTATTCTTTCGTGATCGATACGCTCTCCGCACTATAGTGGGCATCTAACCTGACGTTGCGTGACATACGGAACAGGGTAAGCCTGTATTGCTCCTTTTGGGAAAGTGGTCTGCGAAGACTGCCGATAGTAATGCAGGTAAAGGAGGCTAGAAAAAGCAAATGCCGCATTGTAATGATGTGGATACAGGTTGTTATCTGGCGCGAAAGCGAGCTGACTTCTAGCTGGTCTCCCGTTGCAAGATGATTTGAAGAACTTTATTCAAGGAGAAACGCAAATGATGGCTTCAAACGAAGTTAGTGCCTCTTCTGACAGCACTCAATGGCAATCCATTAACTGGAAGGCTGTTAAGCAACATGTATTAAAGCTTCAAATGCGCATTGCAAAAGCAACCCGAGAAGGTAAACACGG
>NZ_BMII01000123.1 GCF_014641855.1 Shewanella inventionis | reverse complement strand
AAACAACAGCCACATCGACGTGCAGTCACTCAAAGAAGGCGAAACCTTAACTCGCACTATCACGGTGACATCGCTTGATGGCTCGGCCTCGCACGATGTGGTGATTACCATTGTCGGCGCCAACGATGGCCCTGAATTCCGTTCAGGTACAGATACAGTTAATGGCCCAGCTAATAATGATGTTTATGACTTTAACAATGTTACTGAAGGTAGTCCCGCAGGGACTGTTGTAGGACAGGTTGTTGCTGACGATATCGATGGAGATCAATTAACTTATAGTTTTGCAAATGGTACACAAACCTTTGGTGTATTCACAATTAATGCACTTACAGGTGTCATTACCCTGAACCAGACCATAGATGATGTGGATTTAGGAACTTACGCATTAGAAATTTTAGTTTCTGATCCAAATGGCGCTTCAGATTCTGCGTTAGTAAACGTCAAGTTAACAAACGTCGACGATCCCACCAACGCGGTTAATGACACAAAAACTGTGGCAGAAGACACTGTCGCTACCGGTAACGTATTGGCGAACGACACTGACATTGATTCAACCTTGTCGGTATCGACCTTCACGATTGCAGGGTCAAACACCGTGTACACCGCGGGCAGCACCGTTGTGACGCTCACTAACGGCACCTTACAGTTATTGGCGAACGGTAATTACACCTTCACGCCAAATGCCAACTGGAACGGCGATGTACCGGTCATTACCTACACCA
>NZ_BMII01000122.1 GCF_014641855.1 Shewanella inventionis | reverse complement strand
TGTCGGATAGGCGACACCTGTTACCAAGTGCCGCCCTCCTAAGAACCGTACGTGCAACTTTCACTGCATACGGCTCAAGCCTCCACTAAGGCGTGTTCTGTTACCCAGCACCCTATATCGCAGCCAAGACGGGTTCGAACCATGAGTTTCTACCTTCCTTTGCCCGCTTGCGCGTACCTAAGTAAGCTGCATATTCGGGGTCGTAAGGTGTCGCTGCACTCCTGATTTTCACATGTCTTTGTATTAGCGTTTGAGCTATTTGGACAAGGTTAAACCGACAATCCATGTTCGCTATTTTCTGCCAACCATGAAATTGCCACTGTCCCTTATCATCCAAATAATATTTACGCCTCACCCAGTCTTTACTTTTAGACGGATGACGCCTAACTGCCCAGCGCCATAACAACCAGAAAAGTTGATGGCCTACATAACCGAAAACTTGCTTAGCAACACAATGGCGATAATAGTTCGCCCACCCCCTCAGTTTCGGATTCAGTATTTTGATTAAATCGTTAACGGGTATTGTTGGATGTTTTCTGATGAATTCACGTAAGTTGCTCAGAAATGACAGAACGTTGCTCTTGCTCGGTTTAATGAGCAGTTTGCCGTTGTACTTCCTGATATTGAATCCCAGAAAGTCAAAACCATCATTGATATGAGTAATGTGTGTTTTCTCATCAGAGAGTGTTAAGCCCCTTTCCTGTAGAAAGCCAATGAGTTGCGGCTTGATTTCATTAACTAGGACTTCTTGCGAAGAACCTGTGATGACAAAATCGTCTGCGTATCCGATAAAGTTGACCCTAT
>NZ_BMII01000121.1 GCF_014641855.1 Shewanella inventionis | reverse complement strand
CCTTTTAGAGCAGCATCCACTAAAAGCCAGTAAACCAACCAAAATAAGAAAGGCAGCATGGAATGGCGATTTTAGGAGCGAGATTTTCTTTGGTTAAAAGATTTAACAAAGCTTAATCCCGCCCTGGAAATTGTAGCGTTGTTGAGACTATCTAAAATTGGACTCCAGTAGTGCTTTCTTTGCTTTGTTACATACTTACCTTTGTTAGTCGTAAGAACTACCACACATCCCTTTCTCTCTTGAATCGCAGGGTTGATATTTACTTTGTAGTTGTTACAACCATAGAAAGATAATGGCTTGTAGTTTCGTACTAAAGTTTCGAATGGCCCAATCACGATTGGAGAGTCTTCTAAATCTTCCATTGTAATGTATATGTTGTTGCCTAGCCTTATATGTATCCCAAAGATTGCTTCAGACTTATCTTTCAGGTTTTGGATGACAATTTGATCAGGATATAAATCATTGTACAAGGCGCTATCAGTGAAAGAAACTGAACCGATAATTTTTATTGAGCGTTTCAACCTATACTGAGCAACAGCAAACCAAACCCCTAAAATGGCTACTAAAAGACTAAGTAATGCACCTATAACTGATACTACAATGCTTATAAACGTCAGAATATTTGAGTCTAAATCTTGGATGTATGGGGCAAGTGCCGTTGAGAAGTTTTCCATTAGTATTTAGAAAGTTGCAAATAATTTAAAAGAACATCATAGACAGGATCTTTAGCGATAACGCTATATTTTAGGTAGAAAAAAGGCCTTATTTATGATCTGATAATTGTCGCCAAACAAACTACCATGAGCAATAAATAAAGCCGATGACGATTATCTCCTT
>NZ_BMII01000120.1 GCF_014641855.1 Shewanella inventionis | reverse complement strand
GATTTTAATGATATTGTTGAGGAATGCTGTCGTGCATGGAATACATTCATTGAGTGCAAGGACAGGGTAAAAAGATTGTGTCACAGAGATTGGGCTAAACTGGGAAGTCTTTAATCGTAATTGGTATTACCATGGAATTTTAAAAGGTAGGTGTAGATGCCCAGACGCTTACGAACTACCGCTCTATCTTTAGTCTTTTCGCCCGTGTTAAACACGAAAAAGGCCTTTGCATTGCTGCAAAGGCCTTCATCTTAAGTTGGCGGAGCGGACGGGACTCGAACCCGCGACCCCCGGCGTGACAGGCCGGTATTCTAACCAACTGAACTACCGCTCCTTTAGCAAGTTGCTTACGCAGAATGCTAAATGCTTTTTAAGTCGCTAGTGTGTCACCACCAGGAGACTTGCTCTTTCGAGCATCTCTGTCGAGATAATTAGGCGTCTGGAAATGAAGCTCTATGGTTTCCAGACAAATTTTGTATAAACAAGGCTCGAGGACGCGCTTCGCGCTTATAGGACCTAGTTCCTAGGACCTGCTCTGACCTTATTTAAAAATTCGAAAAGCTGATTTTTTTGAGTATTCTCACACCATTTAAGTGCTCTATTCTAATACTAAGTATTAGTAAAACCCATCTGGGTTGTATGGTTAAGCCTCACGGGTCATTAGTACAAGTTAGCTCAACGCCTCACAACGCTTACACACCTTGCCTATCAACGTAGTAGTCTCCTACGGCCCTTTAGAGGTCTTAAAGACCTAGGGATGACTCATCTTAGGGCTCGCTTCCCGCTTAGATGCTTTCAGCGGTTATCGATTCCGAACGTAGCTACCGGGCAATGCTATTGGCATAACAACCCGAACACCAGCGGTTCGTCCACTCCGG
>NZ_BMII01000119.1 GCF_014641855.1 Shewanella inventionis | reverse complement strand
AAAATGAGTTTACATCAGCAATTCGTCCAACGCAGCACTAACCTCATTGCAATACTTTTTCTCAGCTGTCGGAAAGGTATGGGTTCCGTCAGCGAGAACCTTTTAGTTAGCCAATGCTTGTACTTTTATGGCGCTGATCCATTTCTGTATTGGTTCTGGATATAATACCTACCAATCTTGAAAATGAATATATCGTTCGATTTGACTGTTTTGTTCGATTGTATTAATGTGTATTTAATCAAGATGAGGGTCTTTAGATGCTTACACTAAATGCAAATGAAGCAAAAACCAATTTCGGTAAGATGCTTTTAAAAGTTCAATCGGAACCTATTGAAATTAAAAAGAACGGCAATCCTGTCGCAGTTATTGTCTCCTGTGAAGAATACAATCGTTTTGAAGAATTGAAGATGGAGCTTGTTCGATCACGCTTCGAAAATATTGATGAAGATGATCTTATGGACGGTAATGACTTTTTAGATGAGTTAGATTCTGGAAAGTATGATTAATGAAAAATACACCATTCTTACTTAGAGGCCATGCAAGAAAAGATTTAGAGTCTATTCGCAAGTACACAATCAAAAAGTGGGGAAATCCTCAATGGTTAAAGTACAAAGAGGTCTTGCGAAAAAGAATGCAAGCTTTAGCTAATAATCCAAATCTGGGATTGTCCATTTATGAGGTTTCTAAGGATGGCTATAGATTTCCAGATGGCAAGCATGTTTTCTATTATTTAAAAAGAGATAATGATGTTGTTTTTGTTGGATTTCTATCTAATCAAATGGCTCCTGAAAAACACCTTGAAAGAATTAAAAGTATAGATTCAGAGTTAAATTTATGAAGTTAACTTATGAAGATCGTCATTTTTTAATAACGAGAATTTTAAATGGAGCTGCAATATCA
>NZ_BMII01000118.1 GCF_014641855.1 Shewanella inventionis | reverse complement strand
TCAGAGAGTGTTAAGCCCCTTTCCTGTAGAAAGCCAATGAGTTGCGGCTTGATTTCATTAACTAGGACTTCTTGCGAAGAACCTGTGATGACAAAATCGTCTGCGTATCCGATAAAGTTGACCCTATTCCCTGTTTTACGGGCAATAGACTTAACCAACTGTTCTAACCCAGCCAGCGTGAGCAACATAAGCGTAGGCGATATGATCCCACCTTGTGGTGTTCCTTCAGCTGTTTTATAGAACAATCCTTTATCAATATAACCACATCCAAGCCATTGTTTCAGCATTCGTTTATCTAATTGAATGTTGTCGATAAGCCATTGATGACCAATCTTATCGAAACAGGCTTTGATGTCACCCTCAAGAACCCATTGGCTAGAGCGCTTCATACATAAACATTTGAAGCACTGTGCAATTGCATCTGCTGCGCTTCGATTAGGTCGAAAGCCATAGCTATTGAGGTCAGCCACCGTTTCCGAAATAGGCTCCAAGGCTAGAAGGTGAAGCGCTTGTTGCGCTCGGTCTATCATGCAGGGAATGCCTAAAGGTCTGAGCTTGCCGTTTTTCTTGGGGATGTAGATACGCCTGAGCGGTTGGGCATGGTAGCCTTTCCGGCTCAGTTGATTCACCGCGGTCATACAACGAGCATCACTATTCCAAATAATGCCGTCGATCCCTGGTGTTTTGCTGCCTTTGTTTTGAGAAACTCTTTTAACAGCAAGCAATTTTGCTGCTTTAGAGTGGGTTAATATCCACTGCAACGCTTTCGCCTTGCCGTGTTTACCTTCTCGGGTTGCTTTTGCAATGCGCATTTGAAGCTTTAATACATGTTGCTTAACAGCCTTCCAGTTAATGGATTGCCATTGAGTGCTGTCAGAAGAGGCACTAACTTCGTTTGAAG
>NZ_BMII01000117.1 GCF_014641855.1 Shewanella inventionis | reverse complement strand
TAAGGAGATAATCGTCATCGGCTTTATTTATTGCTCATGGTAGTTTGTTTGGCGACAATTATCAGATCATAAATAAGGCCTTTTTTCTACCTAAAATATAGCGTTATCGCTAAAGATCCTGTCTATGAGAGGAGAATAACAATAAATTATTGAAAATTCACATCACTGTTTTCGCTCAGCTTCACGCATCACCAATAAAAAGGTTAAATACATCTTGGTCGGCAAAGACAAAATCATGCCAAACGCCACGCACATTGCGCTAATAATAATGCCGGTAACCCCCATCTCGTCGATGGCATCATTAAAATTGTGAAGATAAATGCCAATAACAATCAGGATAACGCCAGTAAAAATGCAAGTTTTCAGCAGTAATATCAACTTGGTATCGGTCATGGTTGCCTCAACATAATGTGCATTAAACACCGCTAATATAATGAGGTAATCTAGACAAATTGGTGTTGATATTGATCAAGTTAACTAAAAACATAGGCTGCAAAATTAAAAACATTTGAGCAACAATAAATCCTCATTGATTTAACCTTTGAAATCTATATGATCGCTTAATCTAGATGCATCATCAGGCAAAAAATAGCCCTCCTGAGCTTCTAGCTGACTTAAAAAAAGATCCCCCCCCAAACTACATAGCCGCCCGAACTTCGGGTTAAATAATAAAAGGATACTTATTATATGAAACAATTAACGTCGGCATTTATATTATTGTTTCTTCTTGGCTGCGGCGGAGGATCCGAGTCCTCAAAAGACAGTACTGATACAAATAATGGTTCAGCCACCGGCACTCAAGTAGACCCACTAGCTGACCAGGGCGGGATTAAGCTTTGTTAAATCTTTTAACCAAAGAAAATCTCGCTCCTAAAATCGCCATTCCATGCTGCCTTTCTTATTTTGGTTGGTTTACTGGCTTTTAGTGGATGCTGCTCTAAAAGGT
>NZ_BMII01000116.1 GCF_014641855.1 Shewanella inventionis | reverse complement strand
ATTGCAACTAGCTGGTTTTTACTTTGATAATTCATGCACTTTCGCACACGAAATCGCCTTAGTTTTAGAATATTCAAGACACTTAAACAGTGTTTTGAGAACTCAATGTTTAATACACCACCTTATATAAAGTCATGCATCAAACGATTTGCAATTAATCACATGACAGACTCATGCAATTAACTACTATCAGCTTTCCAAATTGTTAAAGAGCGGGCTTAAAAAAGCCAAAGATAAAATTTCGTTTATCTTTGGCATCTCTTTACCAGTGCATATGCTTATCATCATGATAAGTGTAAATGGTGGAGCTATGCGGGATCGAACCGCAGACCTCCTGCGTGCAAGGCAGGCGCTCTCCCAGCTGAGCTATAGCCCCATTTACATGCAGTTGAGATTTTACGTTTACCTTCAATGAAGGTGTATTACCAAATCTTGTTAAATCAAGGCGGAGGATGACGACGTTTAGCTTGCTAAACGAGTTATCCGACAACGCAGAGTTAACGAGATTTTGGTGGGTCAGAGTGGACTTGAACCACCGACCTCACCCTTATCAGGGGTGCGCTCTAACCAGCTGAGCTACAGACCCATTTATACTTGTTTCTTCACTCAATCACTGCGTTGCTTTTCATTGTTCAGTCGTCGTGTAGTGTACTACACGTCCTTCTTCACGCTTCAAGCGCCTTGTGCTAGAGCGAATTAACGTCGTCTAAACAGACACGTAATTTCTCTTTCTTTCTATCAAGTAATCTGTGTGAACACTCAAGCACACGGATGTGCTGTGTGCAATAAACGCACGGATGCAGTTTATTGCCACCAAATATTGAGTTAGTCGTATAGGTAAGGAGGTGATCCAGCCCCAGGTTCCCCTAGGGCTACCTTGTTACGACTTCACCCCAGTCATGAACCACAAAGTGGTGAGCGTTCTCCCGAAGGTTAAACTACCCACTTC
>NZ_BMII01000115.1 GCF_014641855.1 Shewanella inventionis | reverse complement strand
ACTCAATACCTGTGAATGTCCACACAGATTTCTTGTTTAGATTGTTAAAGAGCGTTACTAATACCAAAAGAATCAATCTTTCGCTTAGTGGCCGTTGACGCTAGGTCGTTGGCTTGGGCTGCGTATTCTACGCTTTCCCATCTTCGCGTCAAGTGTTTTTTCAAACTTTCTTTTCGCTGTTGAATCCAATGTTTTGAAGCACTTGATTCAACCTAACTCGGTGATTGCTTTCGCTGTCTGCCGTGTCAGTGGTTGCGCATTATAGGGAGCTAAAACTTTAGTGCAAGCGCTTTTTTAATAAATATTTGATTTAATTTCTATACCTAACTTAACACCATACTAAGCACAAGATACACACAGATTTATCCACAATCATGAAGATATTAACCCATCTATGCTTATCGAGTTTTCGAATTACATTTTAATGCTGTACTGATATTAGCTCCCTTTTATGCATCAAAACGTAACCTAACAAGATGTACTCATTCACGCTAAACCCAAAAAACGCTATACAGCGGATCCGCTTAGTTAGTCTTTGCGATGTTTTTGCAAATTAATAATTGCATAGATGTCGCCAGTCGCTTAAATGCCAGCAGTTGAAGTGTTAATGATTGGGTAATTGATATCACTTGCCTTAATTAACTGTGCCAACAACCCCGGATATCGAAAGCCTGTTACCCTAGAATGTTAAAATAAGTGTTTTTGCCCTAACAATTACGAGGGAGTTATTGCCACAGCGCTTTTGTTCTGTATGTTTTCATCTCCTGCTCCAAATTTATCATTACGCAGGTATTTTTAGACACTCAGACCCTAATACCGTTTCAATTCAGTTATGATCGATTGAGCTACCATTCCAATGGTAGCTCATCGGTCTTTATTAATACTTTCAAAGAACGACTTTCTCTCGGCGTTCGGCTGATCAATTTGTCTGTTTCTAACTTCAAAATTGTCTGAT
>NZ_BMII01000114.1 GCF_014641855.1 Shewanella inventionis | reverse complement strand
TACGAGTCAATAGTTGATGCCTGTAGTGAAGCGTGGAATGCATTCATTGAAGATAAAGAGCGTGTGAAAAAAATGTGCCATCGACAATGGGCAACAATGATCACTTAGTTATGCGGAATGGTATAAGCGTCTGGGCGACTACACCTATCTTTTAAAATTCCATGGTAACAGGCTGTCTATATCCGGTGCTGGTTGGCACAGTTCATTAAGACAAGCCATGATGTAATCAAATGGCACTAAGCCGTTGACCTTTGCTGTTTCCACAATGCTGTAAATTGTTGCACTAGCATGAGCCCCATTAGCTGTCTGACTAAATAACCAATTTTTTCGACTTATCACAAAGGGTTTTACTTCGCGTTCAACTTTATTGTTATCGATACTAAGCCGCACATCACCAACATAGCGTATGAGCTTGGGCCTTTGATTCGCTAGGTATTTACCGCCTCTATTAATTTGGTATTACCCACCAAATTGGGCTGGTTCAGCTCAAGCCAGGTTTTAAGCTTGTTCAAAATAGGCTGGCTAATCGCTTGTCTGGCAATGTACTTTTCATCAGAACTTTGTAAGCGTCTAGGGTACTACACCTATCTTTTAAATTCCAAGATTACAGTGATATCCGGTGCTGCTTGGCACTGCTCATTAAGGCAAACCATGATGTAAAACCTAGTGGATTTTATCGGCATCAGGATAATGAACATCAACCAAATCCCGCATACACGCTGCAAAGTCTTCTCGTTTCTTGGTTGCTGTTGCTTTAGCATGTCGCCAGCCTCTATGCCTATCATACATCAGATAGATATTGGCCACATCTTCACGCGGGTATTCGTAATCATCTTTAGCTAAGTGTCCTGGCGAAGCTAATTTGGGCGGTTTTACATGTGACACCAGTTGTTTCATTGCTTCATCAAAATTAACCACAGGATGTTTTTCATCCGCAGGCATTGCATAAATATCAAGTA
>NZ_BMII01000113.1 GCF_014641855.1 Shewanella inventionis | reverse complement strand
GAGGTAAGAATGCATTCGTTGGCTGTTGTACCACATTGTGATGTAATTCAAGACATCTTGTTGAGCTGCATAGCGCGTTCGATAATTGCGCCAATGAACTCGTTCTTGCTTCAAGCTACCGAAAAAGCTTTCTACTACTGCATTATCCCAGCAACAGCCTTTTTTGCTCATACTGCCGACAAACTTATGTAGCCTCAGTATCCGTCTGTATTGGTGGCTCGCATATTGAACGCCTTGATCTGAGTGTATGATCAATCCGGCTTTTGGCTTTCGTTGCCATATTGCCATTGTTAGGGCATCACAAACCAACTGTGCTTTCATTCTGCTGCCCATACTCCAACCAACAACTTTACGCGAATAGAGATCGATTACGACCGCTAAATACAGCCATCCTTCAGAAGTCCATATGTACGTAATATCTTGCACCCACGCTTGATTAGCGCGCTGAACGTCGAAATCCTGCTTAAGTTCATTATCATATATAGGCTTCTTGTGGTCGCTGTTGGTTGTTGCCTTGTACTTCTTTTTATAGCGCACCCAAACGTTTGCTTCTTTCATCAACTGCGCTGTTTTCTTACGCCCAACAGGGTAATCAAGTGAATTCAAAGCCTTTCGAATACGTCTTTGTCCATAGGTGTTATCGCTAAACTCGGCGATATTCTTCACCCACTGCAACATCTCTTGATGCTCTGTATCAACAGGGGCCTGAGACTTCCGCTTTTGATAACTGTAGTAATTATTGTTTTTCACACCCAACACGTGACACATTAATATCACTGGCCAGATCTTCTTATTTTGGGCAATAAACGCGTATTTTATTTCGTTTCTTTGGCAAAGAAGACCGTCGCTTTTTTTAGTATTTCACGCTCCATTTCTAAACGCTTAACTTGTGCTTTTAGCTTGCGGATCTCTTCCTGCTCAGGCGTTAACTTGCCGTTACCTCTAAAAGCATGGCCATCATCATTTTCTGCTTCTTTTATCCATCGGCCAAGAAGCTGAGGTGTTACTTCTAAATTTCTAGCAGCTTCAGCAATACTGTAATTTTGC
>NZ_BMII01000112.1 GCF_014641855.1 Shewanella inventionis | reverse complement strand
CCAGGGTAAGAGCATGAAATTTCACTTGCCAAAAATAACCTTTTCAAGGTAATCGGTGTTGCGATTGGCTTTCATTTGTTTTGCTCTTACTCCTTTCTTAAAGCTTGTCTCTGACTGAAGACGATTTACTGCAACATGCCTAACACCTGCCATGATTTCCGGCGCTCCATTACGTCGGATACGACAATCATCTTCTTTCATTCCGACATCAAGTTTCCAGTGCAATCCATTTTCGATATTCCAATGCTCTCGAGCACTTGCTGCTAACTCTTCTGCCGTTAACGTGGCTGAGCTGATGTAGTATCTAAAATTTAACTCTTTGGATACTTTGCCTTTTTCTTTCCGATATGAAATGATCACCCCAACTGTCGTTAACATTGGCCAATCTGCCGATGCGGGTATTTGACTCATGTCACTGGTAACAATACTGCACCGGTACTCTTCTCTATTTCGTTGGTAATCGGCTTCCTGAAATAACGTTCCATCCTGACATTGGCGGCTGATCTCTGGTCCTAATAATTTCTCTACCTGGGAAAACAACATTGGCTGATTGCCTTTCAGTGCCAGTAGATAATTCGCTTCTTTATCCAAAATTTTCTGAGCTATAGCTTTCTGACATCCCATTGCATCGATGGTGACTAGGCAACCTTTTATTTCTAACAAGTCAAGTAGTACTGGGATGGCGGTTATCTCATTGGATTTACAGTCGGTTTTCTGTTGTCCAAGGACCACACCATTTTCACAAGCAAACGCGCTCACCATATGAATGGCATTCTTCCTATCAGACTGATTAAATGAACCTTTTAATCTTTTTCCATCAATAGCAATCACTTGCCCAGCTGTGACCTGGTGACAGTCTTGCATCCATTTAGAGAAGCAGGATTGAAACGTACTCATATTAATGGTGCTGATAACCCTCGCTATCGTGTCATGTTTAGGAATACCATTTTCAAAAGAGACAAATTTGCGCAACCAATCGAGACGGTCGTGTCCAAAATCCTCAATTTCTTCCCACCCTTGGCAGCCAGCAATCACAGCGCTGAGGGTAAGGAATAGGATATCAAAGAG
>NZ_BMII01000111.1 GCF_014641855.1 Shewanella inventionis | reverse complement strand
AAGACCCTCGCTCTCACATCAACCTAGACCATGATTTAGTTGATATTATTTTTCTTGTTTTAGCCGCTATCGCTTCAGGTTGTGATGGCTGGCAAGCTATTGAAGAATTTGGCAACGAGAACCTATCTTGGCTACGTAAACATCGAGATTTTGACAAAGGGATCCCGACTCGGCATTCCATTGCCCGGATCATTAAAGTTATCGATAACGAAATACTGTTGTTAACGCTCTTTCGTTGGGCAAATAGCTTAAGAGAGGCTTCATCCAAGCCATTAATCGCTATCGACGGTAAAACGTTGCGGGGTGCAGTTAATCAACATGGCGCAAAAAATGCGCTACACCTCGTTTCGGCCTTTGATACCGAACAAGGTATCGTGCTCTATCAGCAAGATACACAGACCAAAGGTAACGAAATCGCAACGGTTCAAGCGCTGTTGCACATGTTAGACATTAAAGACGCTGTTGTAACCTTTGATGCACTTCATTGCCAGCGGGAAACGCTTCAACAAATCATCAAAGCTAAAGGCGACTATATTGTTCAGGTAAAAGGCAACCAACCTCTACTTAGGCAGGCCATAGAAATGCAGTTCCAACCTCACTGGGATAACGACGGCGTCGACATATTGAGTGTCGAAGCGGATGACAAGGGGCATGGCCGTAAAGAGCGTCGCACGACGTTTCAAATTCCAGCAAAGCTACCGCAGGCGCTCGCAAAAAAGTGGCCATCAGCCAAGTCGCTCATAGCAGTTGAGCGTCAACGAACACTTAAAGGTGTTACCACCATAAATACGGATTATTACTTAAGTTCTTTACCTCTGGACATCGAACTTGCAGCCAAAGCAGTGCGTCAGCATTGGCACATCGAAAACCAGCAACACTGGGTGCTTGACGTCACTTTTAGGGAAGACTGTTCAAGGATTGGTGACCGTGAAAACGCGAAGAAAATGGCGCTATTTAGGCGTATCGTGCTGAACCTTTTAGAGCAGCATCCACTAAAAGCCAGTAAACCAACCAAAATAAGAAAGGCAGCATGGAATGGCGATTTTAGGAGCGAGATTTTCTTTGGTTAAAAGATTTAACAAAGCTTAATCCCGCCCTG
>NZ_BMII01000110.1 GCF_014641855.1 Shewanella inventionis | reverse complement strand
TATACCGGTGATCATTGAAGGTGCTTGATTTTATTTCAAATCAGGATCATGCTACACCTCATGAAAATATACCTCACCGATGACCAGAAGAAACAGCTCGAAACCCAGCATGCTCAAGCGCGCGATGGGCGAGTTCGTGATCGCATCAAAGCCGTCCTCCTTACCTCAGAAGGCTGGTCTACGGTTATGATTTCTCAAGCGCTACGCATTCACGAATCCACCGTGCTGCGACATCTTGCAGACTATACCTTGTCGGATAAACTCAAGCCTGAAAATGGCGGCTCACAAAGCCATTTATCCGCTAAGCAAACGGCGGAGTTAATTACCCATTTAACTGCCCATACTTACCAGCATAACCATCAAATTGTCGGCTATGTGTTAGCGCAGTTCGGTGTTAAATATACTGTCGCTGGCATGCACAAGTGGCTGCATAAAAATGGCTTTAGCTACAAAAAGCCTAAAGGTGTGCCGCATAAGTTTGATGAAGCAAAGCAACAGGCTTTTGTTGAGCAGTATGAAAACCTTAAAGCCAGCTGTGGCGAGGATTCGACTATTCTCTTTATCGACGCAGTTCATCCTACCCAAGCGACAAAAATATCGCATGGCTGGATCCGCACAGGACAAGATAAACCCGTTGAAACCACTGGTAGTCGGACACGTATCAATCTGATTGGTGCGATTGACCTTGATGATATCGCTAACGCAACGGTTAACGAATATGACTATGTTAATGGCGACAGTATTGTTCAATTTTTTGAGGTGTTAAGGGAGAAATATCCACCACCTCACACGTTGCATCTCATTTTAGATGGCGCAGGTTATCATCGCTCAAAGAAGGTCAAAGAAATGGCCGATTTGCTTAAGATAGAGCTGCATTATTTACCGCCTTATAGCCCAAATCTGAACCCAATAGAGCGGCTGTGGAAGGTGATGAATGAGCATGCCAGAAACAGCGTTTATTTCAAAAGTAAGCGCGAATTTAGGGCCGCTCTATCAAAATTTTTTAAAGAAACACTGCCGGAAATGGGTGGCGATTTGACGTCGCGGATCAATGACAATTTTCAGATGTTACAATCCGCATCTTCAAGTTGATTGGGTATA
>NZ_BMII01000109.1 GCF_014641855.1 Shewanella inventionis | reverse complement strand
ACACCAAATAAACCCGCTCAAATCTAGCGCTTAACTTGATAACGAGCGAGTAGCCCCGTCACCTGTGGCGGGGAAAGCGAGTTCAGTGAGGTCTGTTTTGTTGTTCTATGTATTGGCGCAAAACCTCGATAGGAGCACCACCTACCGATCCAACAAAGTAACTTGGAGACCAAAGGGCATTTTTACGCCATGCAACCTGATTTAACTCTGGGAAGTGCCTTTTCATTTCACGGCTTGTTATTCCCTTTAGTGCGTTCGTTAATTTAGATAATGACGTTGCCGGGTGATAATCAATCAGTAAGTGTACGTGATCTGATTCACCATTAAATTCTGATAATGTTGCTTGATGATTTTTGCAAATATCGCCCATCATCTCTTTTAGCTTATCTAGATGCTCACTGGTGAAAACCTTTCCCCTGTATTTTGTGATAAATATCAAATGAGCGTGGAGCATGTAAACAACATGCCTGCCTTTTCTTAATTCCATAAATAGACCTTGACTGAGTTTATTATTTAACTATATATTAAACATATCATTTACTCAAATAGACCATGCAAAATCAGCATTCAACGGTGCTCCAATTAGAACGCCAAACTAAGGTTGAAATTAAGTGGAAATTGAAAAAGCCTACAGATTCAAATTAGAACCAACGTCAGAGCAAGCTAAAAAACTGGCTCAAATGGCGGGATGCGGGCGTGTGGTTTTCAATGATAGCCTTGATTATGTGCTTAACATTATTAAAAAATCAGTGGCAATCACGGACAAAAAAGCAATTTATGAACACCTAAATGATTTATCTTATCAAGATCGCAAGTTGCTTAAAAAATCTTTTCCTAATTCTGCTTTTCTAAACAAACAACTAACATCATGGAAAAAACTTAATCATCGGGCATGGTTGGACGATGCATTTACGGATTGCTTACAGCAACGTCAGCGTGATTTTGTAAAAGCACTGGATGAATGGTCAAAAGGCAAGCGAGGATTTCCAGTGTTTCGCACGCGCAAACTATCGCACCATTCAACAATGCGGTTCCCAGCGCCCAAAAAGCAAATCAATATCCAAAATAAACATATCAAATTACCTAACGGCTTAGGCCTGGTTCGTTA
>NZ_BMII01000108.1 GCF_014641855.1 Shewanella inventionis | reverse complement strand
CTTCCCTTAGATGATTCTGAGCGGAGCATATTTAACGATAGTTTGCGTAATAATGACCAATTCTCTGCTGCATGATTTTGATAAATCTGGCAATGGTCTTCACCCATTGAAGCATCCAAAACCCAGTGTAAACTGTTTTCGATAAACCAGTGAGAGCGCACTGCATCTGCAAATTTCTGCTCTGGTAATTCTGCCGAACTTATATAATATCGATAGGTTAATGCCCCCTTACCATTGCAATGTCTATAGCTCATCGCCATGCCAATTGAACGTAAACCCTGCCATTCACTAAAGTCACCTTCAAGCTCATTTGCACTAAGTACATGATAAGCTCGCGCTTCAACTCTACCGTGTTTGTTCTCGATAGCTAGCGGTGATAAAGGGGCTTGGCGGACTGAGGAAAAAGCCGACATTATCGCGTCATGCAATGATTTTTGATTCGATTTTACAGCAAGTAGATAATCACCATCTTGCTTAACTATTTGTGCGGCGATTGACTTCTGACATCCCATTGCATCGATGGAAACAAGTTTTTCTCTTATATCTAAGAGTCGCAGCAAATCAGGAATGGCGGTGATTTCGTTGGATTTGTCACTGGTCTTTAACTGACCCAGCACTAACTTATTTTCGCAAGCAAATGCGTTGACCATGTGTATCGTTGATAAACGGTCATTACGATGATAAGAACGCTTTAACGTTTTTCCATCTATCGCAATAAGTTGGCCATCACTTGCACTATGGACGGCTTGCATCCATTGCATGAAACATGCACTAAACTCATCTGGGTCAATACGAGAAATAATTCGAGCAATCGTATCATCAGCAGGTACACCTTCCTTTAAGTAACCGTGCTTTTGAAACCACGCTAGATGACCATCAGCATAACAATGTATATCTGCCCAACCCTCAGCGCCTGCGATGACGGCACATAAGCTCACAAATAAGATATCCTCTAAAGGATATGTCACCTTGGCCGTTTGGCGCTGGTCGATGATGTTACTAAAGTGGCTTGTGAAGGCTTCGATATACATGCTTATACTCCTGAAAAGAGAGTATAAGATCACGAACGCTGTATTAGGTCAAATAAGATTTAATCGATAGCGTATTTTGTTTAAAAAACGTTCGCGATC
>NZ_BMII01000107.1 GCF_014641855.1 Shewanella inventionis | reverse complement strand
ACCTTTTAGAGCAGCATCCACTAAAAGCCAGTAAACCAACCAAAATAAGAAAGGCAGCATGGAATGGCGATTTTAGGAGCGAGATTTTCTTTGGTTAAAAGATTTAACAAAGCTTAATCCCGCCCTGTAGGACTAGTGCTAGCGTCAGTTAAGTCTTGGACTAAGACTTCGTCATTCGTAACCTTGACGATAATGAAAAAGTGACCATCAATATGTCGCGCTATAGCGGGTAATACATGGTCGGTAAGTTTATCTGCTGTATCGATAATAAACTTAGCTTTAAAACCAACACTTTTAGCCGCGCGAATTAAATTAATATCCGCTAATAGCGTCTTATTTTCAGTACAATCATTATGTTGAAATTCACGAAGTAAAGCGCTTGGCTCTGCGGGGATTTGGTGAAAACGGGCAATCAATGCTAAGCATTGAATACCTGAGTTGAAATGGCTCGACATCTAATTCCTGAGTCTTTTTTCTGTCCTTGAAAGCCGGCATGTTAAAAAATAATAATTTAAATGTAAAGGAAAATAACTATTATAAGTGTGTTGATTTTACTCACAGTGACTCAACATCTGAAACGAGTACTAATTGTCCCTATTTTTTGATTTCATTTTAATCTTATGTTCAATGCACCTTTAGATGCTGATAATCTGCTTATTATCATTAACTTACATTACAGAAAGTAAGTAAAAGAAGGCGGTGATAATGTACCCTTCAATAATGATTAACACACTTTGGGGCAGAAATGTGTTGTCCATGCTAACTTGAAAATGGACATTTCTGAGTTACGAATGCCATCAGTGTATGCCTTGTTCGCATAAATAAAAATATGGGAAAATTCTATATCAGTGGCCAGTTTTAGTGAACCACTATAGATTTCAGTTTTGAAAAATATGGAAAATTCTAAACATGTGAAGTAATGGTGATTCAATACGGCCAATATTTATCGGCCGCTACAAATATTGATTGTTACTAGAGCGAATTTATCACTTATAATTGCACTATAATGGCTTTCTTATTTGCAAATTGATAGATTTCTAATTCCATGAAATTAAATTGATAACACCATTCCCCATATATTTAAAAGTGATTGTCACTATTCCACCTGAGTTATTCATATTTAATAAAGACTCACACAACG
>NZ_BMII01000106.1 GCF_014641855.1 Shewanella inventionis | reverse complement strand
AGGTTTTGCGCCAATACATAGAACAACAAAACAGACCTCACTGAACTCGCTTTCCCCGCCACAGGTGACGGGGCTACTCGCTCGTTATCAAGTTAAGCGCTAGATTTGAGCGGGTTTATTTGGTGTGAATGTTCACCATCATAATACTGGAGTTGAGTCATTGCTGATGAAAAATGCAGACGTTTGTCACCAATCCGATCAAAACGTTTAGTCAAAAAGGTATGGTGCTTCGTTGAAAGTTTTCGGATCTCACTAGGAGAAACCTCAATGCCGGCCGCTAATGCAAGTTCGTAGCACACCATCTCCCACGCACCAACATCAAAGGTGTCATTAATATTTGGAAATTTAGCAATCCACAGATGGGTTTTCTCGTCTGTGACGCAGGCTTTTGGCCTTGCACCACCCAAAGAGGAACCGGGAGAAATTAGCATTCTCAGCCAGTGATAATATTCGTCACTGTCTATATTGTCGTCTTTCTCAATTTGAATAGCAGCATGCTCTAACTCACGCAACGATGCCATGGGAGGCGCTGCGAAATCGTCGTTGTTATCCAAAAAATGATGAGAGCCCACTTTTTTAAAGCGGATCCCCCCCATGCGGTAGGCATCATGTACACCAAGTAAATAATCAAGCTCCGTTACACGATTACTAGGTCTAATACCTTTACGATATTCGATAGCCGCCCTTCTCTGCATAAGAATACGTCCCCAACGATCTGGCGATGAATCTAAAAAAGCGCGAAAGTTTTTATTGGCTTCATCATTATATAACTCACCAGCATGCAGGGTAAGCAAAGGGTCAATTTGCAAACAATAAGGTGATGTTAAAAAGGCTTTGTCATAAGCAAAGCTAAATACACCGCCTCGACTTAGATCACTATAGGCCAATTGACCTATTAATAACGGCTTTTCGATGGGATGCCAGTCAGCATACACCTCTACCCGTTCTCTGCTCATTTTGAACGAGTGCTCGATGCAATCTCGCTTGCTTTAGCTGCGAGTCAAGTCGAGCGATGTTGACTTTACTATTCATTTCATTATCATGACACTGTACATAATTACAGTGAAAGGTAAGTATGCTAACCGGTATCAAATTACGGGCGAACCCAACATCTAATCAAAAGTTGATCTTAAGTCAGTGGATGGGTTGCGCTCGATTAATTTGGAATGCCAAGGTTGATGAAGAAAAGTAT
>NZ_BMII01000105.1 GCF_014641855.1 Shewanella inventionis | reverse complement strand
GACGCATTGCTAAGGCGTGTGAAAACAATATTTTGTTCATGAGCGTGGCGGGTGACGTTCAGCCACATTACACATCCATAGCCAGTTTTGTGGCTAAAATGCATGAACAAATAGAACCCTTATTTACGCAAGTGCTGCTGATTTGTGATGAAGAAGGGCTCATTGGCCGCAACATGTTTGCCATCGATGGTTGTAAGTTAAAGTCAAATGCGAGCAAAGAATGGAGCGGTACATTTGATGAACTTGGCCGTAAAAAAGCAAAACTAGAACGGGCAAGCAAACGCATTATTGAGCGTCATCAAGCCCAAGATGGGTTGAGTGAAGAACTCGTCACACAAGACTTAAAACAAAAAGAAAAGTTAGATAAGAGTGCGGATAAAATCACGGCATTCCTCGCATCACACCAAGAAAAAATAGGCAGCCAAGGCAAGCCTGTGAAAAGCAATATCACCGACCCTGACAGCGCAAAGATGACCACCTCTAAAGGTACTATTCAAGGCTACAATGGTATTGCGATAAACGATGATAAACATCAAATTATCTTACAAGCACAAGCGTGGGGAAGTGTGGGGGAACAGCAAACACTCCAGCCAGCAGTCACGCAATTAACCCAACAGCTCGATAAACTTAACCCTGATAAATCCTCAAAAAAGCACACCATAAAATTCACCGCAGACAGTGGCTTTAACAGTGAGGCTAATCTGGCATTTATGGCACAAAGTGGCTTTGATACCTACATCGCAGACAATCAATTTAGAAAACGAAACCCGTTGTTTCAAGAAAGTGAAACTTACGAAACGGAGCAAGAAAAACGCAGATTAAAACGACGTAATGGCAAGCCTCGATTGTTTACTTCAGATGATTTTCATTATGACGAAGCAACGCAAACTTGCCGATGTCCGGCAGGCAATGAAATGTGGCGAAGCGGTATCAATGTTAAAAGCCATCACCAAGAATACACTCGATTTTGCGGTTATTTAAAAGATTGCAAAATTTGCCCACTGCAACAGCAATGCATGCGAAAAACGCCGATAAAAACGGGTCGGCAGGTGCAATTTAAAAATGATGTTTCACGGAAAAAGCAGAGTTACACCGACAAAATGAAAGTGAAAATAGACAGCCCAATGGGGCGGCGGCAATATAGCAAACGACTGGGCTGTATCGAACCGGTATTTGGCAATATTACGGTCAACAAAGGGATGAATAAATTGACCTTACGTGGCCAAG
>NZ_BMII01000104.1 GCF_014641855.1 Shewanella inventionis | reverse complement strand
AAAGGTAAGTATGCTAACCGGTATCAAATTACGGGCGAACCCAACATCTAATCAAAAGTTGATCTTAAGTCAGTGGATGGGTTGCGCTCGATTAATTTGGAATGCCAAGGTTGATGAAGAAAAGTATTACCGCACTTTTGCGCGAAAATATCATCCGATTGGCACGTATGCTCCTGTTGATCAGAAAACATCGCAATTCAAATCAAAAGAGCTAACGCCTTGGCTGTCAGCTTGTCCTAGCCAGATAATTCGCAACAGTGCTGTTAACTGGTATCAGACCTACCAAAAGTTCATGAAAGGCGCGTGTGGGCGGCCTAAACGCAAACCTAAGACTGATCGCGGAAGTATCTATCTAACTCGTGAAGTGTTTCGTTTCGACTGTTGCGAGGATGGCAATTTACGCCTATTTATTGGCACGAAAACAAATAATATTGGTTACTTATCGTTTAAGGCTCATAGTAAGTTTGAGATCCCAAACTCGCTTTATGTGCGTAAAGAGTGTGGTCAATATTATGTGTCTTTCTGCTATGAGAACGGTAAGAGTGAAGGTGAGCTATCAAGCAACGCTGAACACTTGGCGTTCCTGCAAGGCTCAACAAAAGAGTATTTAGAGGAAAACGCAATCGGTGTTGACCGTGGCGTCACCATCCCTGTTCACGCAGGCTTAATGATGTTCGATTTTTCTGATAATCAGAAAACCCACATGACTAAAGCCGAACGCTACATTAAGCGGTTACAGCGTCGATTAGCCAAGCAGACAAAAGGCTCTAATCGCAGAAACAAGACTAAGCATCGTATTGCTACATATCACGCTAAAAAGGCCAGTATCCGCAACGACTTCGCGCATAAAACAAGTCGTTCGTTAGTCGATAGCAAAGCCAAAATTATTGTATTTGAGACGCTAAAAACATCGAACATGACGCGAAAACCCAAAGCAAAGCAGAATAAAATAGGTCAATTTGTTTCTAACAAAGCCAAGCAAAAAGCAGGATTAAATAAAGCCATTCTGAATGTAGGCTGGCACGTTATCGAAACCTATACAAAATACAAGGCTTACCAGGCAGGTAAAGTCGTATTTAAAGTAAGCCCCGCTTATACCAGTCAGGAGTGCGCCAAGTGCGATCACACTCACCCCGACAACCGTAAATCACAGGCACTTTTTGTGTGCGGTAAATGTGGACACACTGACAATGCAGATAGCAACGCATCATTGGTCATTAAAAAACGGGCAATTAATCTAATTTTAGACACTGGAACGGTGTTGTCTGA
>NZ_BMII01000103.1 GCF_014641855.1 Shewanella inventionis | reverse complement strand
CATAGACAGGATCTTTAGCGATAACGCTATATTTTAGGTAGAAAAAAGGCCTTATTTATGATCTGATAATTGTCGCCAAACAAACTACCATGAGCAATAAATAAAGCCGATGACGATTATCTCCTTAAAAAAGCAGTTTATGCAATTCTTCAATGCAAACATCCTTCAAAAAACGGCTAAGCGCACGGGGTTTATTCAACGAAATCGGTCTATTCTGCCGGAAATACTGATCCCAAGCTTGATATCTGCGTTGAGTAAAGGCAACTGCCATGCCATTGCAGACTTGCATCGTCAGTTCAATGGTATGTGTTTGACTGAAAATGATAATGTGGCTTACAAGCCCTTCCACAACCAGCTCCGTAAGGAAGCCTTTCCTCATTTTATGCAGCAACTGGTACAGTTGGCTATCGCTCAATTTGCCCGCCAACAATGTGCTCAGCTTCCGAAGAAGCTGTCTTGCTTTGATGATATTCTGCTTCAAGATGGCAGTTCATTTCATGTTCACAAGGCGTTAGCCGATGTCTACCCAAGCCGCTTTAAACGCAATCCTGCTGCGATAGAGTGCCATATGACCATGTCATTACGAACCTTTAACCCGACGGCGATGACGATAACTGCTGATACGGCTTCAGAAAGAGCCTATCTTCCCAAGCCATTTAAGATGAAAAACAAGCTACTTCTGGCTGATGCGGGATACCCTGATTTCGAGTTTTTTGCCGATGTGGAGCGTCATAATGGTTTCTATATTGTTCGGGGTGCAAAGTCACTCAATCCAAGGGTTGTAGAAGCTAAAAATGGCAAGGGCCGCATTCTTCCTAAGCTAGCTGGAATGAAGCTCAAAGACATAACGCGCCGTACCAACCGCACTGAAATTCTTGACCTCAAAGTCCACAGAGGCAAACAGGAGTTTCGAGTTGTAAGACGTTGGTTCGCTGAAGAAAAGCGGTTTTGTATCTGGTTAACAAACCTACCGACAGAGGCCTACTCAGCCGATGATATTATGGCGATTTATCGCTGCCGCTGGCAGGTTGAACTGCTGTTCAAAGAGTTGAAATCACATACAAACTGGCAGAGATTTGCTACCGCGCAAAAAGCGATAGTTGACGGCCTAGTCTGGGCCAGTCTGCTGGCAGTTATCATCAGGCGCAGTACCGCACTTCAGATAATGCCCTCAGTTTCACTGTTCAAAGCTGCAAAAAATGTGGACGTTTGGTTACTGCCTATCTTTGAATGTATCTGTCATCGAGCCTGGTCAGAAATAACAGAAAAG
>NZ_BMII01000102.1 GCF_014641855.1 Shewanella inventionis | reverse complement strand
CATACACTGGACCTTAAGCATTAAGGCCTGCAAAAACTCCATCTAACGTTATGTCTTTTCTAGATTTTCTTTGTTGTGACTTTTTTGCGTTTATTGTTATATAGCTGACCGCCCAGTCTATCTTTTCTGTTATTTCTGACCAAGCCCGATGACAGATACACTCAAAGATTGGCAGTAGCCAAACGTCCACATTCTTTGCCGCTTTGAACAGCGAAACTGAAGGCATGATGCGCATCGCAGTGCTGCGTCTGATGATAAGTGCCAACAGGCTGGCCCATACTAGGCCGTCAACTATCGCTTTCTGCGCGGTGGCAAATCTCTGCCAGTTTGTATGTGATTTCAACTCTTTGAACAGCAGTTCAACCTGCCAGCGGCAGCGGTAAATCGCCATAATGTCATCGGCTGAGTAAGACTCTGCCGGTAAGTTGGTTAGCCAGATGCAAAATCGTTTTTCTTCTGCAAACCAACGCCTTATCACTCGAAATTCCTGCGTTCCCCGCAGGGCTTTTAGGTCAAGCACTTCTGAGCGATTGGTGCGACGCGTGATGTCTTTAAGCTTCATTCCGGCAAGCTTAGGCAGTACACGGCCCTTGCCATTTCTAGCTTCAACTATTCTTGGGTTGAGTGACTTTTGCCCCCGAAAAATATAGAACCCTTGATGCCGTTCCACATTGGCAAAATATTCGAAATCAGGATAGCCCGCATCAGCCAGAAGCAGTGTATTTTTCATTCTAAAGGCCATGGGGAGATAGGTTCTTTCTGAAGCGGTATCAGCACTTATCGCCATTGCCGTGGGGTTAAATGTGCGCAATGACAGGGTCATATGGCACTCTATCGCGGCTGGATTACGCTTAAAGCGGCTTGGGTACACGTCAGCTAACGCCTTGTGAACATGAAAAGAACTGCCGTCCTGAAGCAAAATATCATCAAAGCCTAACAACTTCTTCGGAAGCGAAGCGCATTGTTGGCGAGCAAACTGAGCGATAGCCAGCTGAACCAATTGCTTCATAAAATCAGCAAAGGCGGCTTTGCGGAGCTGATTATGAAAAGGTTTGTAAGCCACATTATCATTTTCTGTCAGACACATACCATTAAACTGACGATGTAAGTCAGCAATGGCATGGCAGTTCCCTTTGCTCAACGCAGAGAGCAAGCTCGGTACCAATAGTTCAGGTAATACAGCGCGATTTCGCTGTATAAACCCTGTGCGCTTAGCCATTTTTTGAAGGATGTCTGCATTGAAGAATTGCATAAATTGCTTTTTTAAGGTGATAATTGTCATCGGCTTTATTTATTGGTCATGTTGATTTGTTTGGCGACAATTATCAGATCATAAATAAGGCCTTTTTTCTATCTAAAATATAGGTTTATTGCTAAAGATCCTGTCTATG
>NZ_BMII01000101.1 GCF_014641855.1 Shewanella inventionis | reverse complement strand
TAACACCGATCAGTTAAGAAACTGATCGGTTGACAGCAAAAATGATCCTACGAAAATGACTCCTTCTTTTGAACGGAGTTATTTTTTATGCTGTCTAACTGGCTTATTGATACTGAACTACTTGCTGCCCCCGAAGAACTCTCTATCTTTCAAAAAGAATTGCCATTGGAATGGATTGAACAGGCGTTAGAGCTAACCAACAAAGCAAGTATTAGGCGCAGAAAACTTCCTGCAGAATTAGTCGTTTGGCTCATTGTTGGCATTGGCCTCTATCGAAATCGTTCCATCGCCGAAGTCGTCTCGAAGCTCGACTTAAAGTTAGTTGATAAGCTGGGCGAAACCGTTGCACCAAGTGCTATCCCGCAAGCCAGACAGCGACTTACAGCCGCTCCCCTTAAAGCCCTTTTTAATATCACTTCTAAACACTGGTGTCATAGGGAAGACAGCCAAGATACATGGCATGGTCTTCAGTTATTTTCTGTTGACGGAACGACATTTCGATGTGCAGAAAATACCGAAAATTCAGAGCATTTTGGCTATATCAGTAATCAGCATAGGAAGCAGTCCGTATACCCAGTAGCCCGCTTATGCGCACTCATGTCATTACGAAGTCGTATGATAAGAGATGTAAAATTTGGTCCGTGTAGTAAAGGCGAAATTAGTTATGCTCGAGAGCTAATTGAATCAGTTCCAGCTAATTCTCTCACTATTTTTGATAGTTGTTACTTTAGTGCAGATCTTATGACAAGTTGGTGGGGAGTCAACCCAAATAGTCATTGGCTTACTCCACTCAAATGTAATACACGCTTTGAAGTTATCGAGCAATACGCTGATAACGATTATCTAGTTGAAATGCCAGTATCACCACAAGCGAGAAAAAAGAACCCAGAGCTACCTGAAAAGTGGCATGCAAGACTAGTGACCTATCAAGAAAAATCCCAGGACAATCATATTACAGGTGTGCTGAGCTCATTAACCAATACAAGCAAATATTCCTCTCAAGATATATTAGATGTCTATTTCGAACGCTGGGAGATAGAAAATGGCTATGGAGAAATCAAGCAATATCAACTTGATGAGAGTATTTTACTAAGAAGTCAGACCGTTGAAGGCGTTTATCAGGAGATTTGGGGAATGCTGATTGCGTATAACTTGATCAGAGTTGAAATAAGCCAAATCGCTAAAGAGGCAGAGGTGTCACCATTGCGGATTAGCTTTGTAATGGCGATGCGTTATATACAGGATGAGTTGATGTGGTGCGCAATTGCTTCGCCAGGAACGATCCCTAAAAAGCTCAAAGCAATGAGGGAAAACGTTAAACAATTTATCTTGCCCAAAAAACGAAAACGGCCCAAAAGTAGGACCGTTCGAATTAACAAAACTCGCTATCCAGTTAAGAGAAGAAACTCTTAACTGAATGGTGTTA
>NZ_BMII01000100.1 GCF_014641855.1 Shewanella inventionis | reverse complement strand
GTAACACCTATCACTTAAGGTGTTTAGAGCGAACAGGGTAGCGAGTTTTATTGATACGAACGGTCCTTGCTTTGGGCCGTTTTCTTTTTTGGGGCAGTATGTAGCGTTTAACTCTCTCCCGCATGGCCCTTAGCTTTCTCGGGATGGAGCCGGGGGAGGCTATCGCACACCACATCAGCTCATCCTGAATATCTCTCAATGCCATCATAAAACTTATACGCAATGGCGATACCTGCGCCTCTCTCGCAATACGACTGATTTCCAGGCGAACCAAATTGTAAGCTATCAATATTCCCCAGATTTCTTGTATTACCCCCTCCACAGACTGACTTCGTAGCAGCACTTCATCTTCGAGCATATTGTGCTTTATCTCTCCGTAGCTGTTCTCTATTTCCCATCGTTCAAAATACACATCCAGTAATGACTGCGTACCATATTCCAGACTCGTTAAGGAGGTGAGAACACCTATGACGTGATTAGGTTGTTCTGGCTTAGGGTACAGGACAAGGCGGGCTTGCCATTTCTCCGGCAAGCTTGGGTCTTGTTTCCGAGCATGGGCTGACACTTTCATTTCCACTAAAAGGTCTCGCCCTTCCTTATCCAGTTGCTCAACCACTTCATATTGCGTGTTGGATTTTATCGGCGTCATCCAGTGACTCGTCGTATGTTGCCGTTGCCAATTAATCATCAACTCGGCACTGAGGTAACAGCGGTCAAAAATCGTCAGGGAGTGAGCGGGGGCTGAAGCGGCCAGCTGTTTGGCATAAGAGACCTCTCCTGTCGAGCTGGGCCCAAAGACAACATCATGTAATAAACGACTTCGCAGCGATGTGAGGGCACATAATCGAACAATCGGGTATTCAGTATGGTGGTTTTCATTGTACTTGATGTATTGGAAGTGCTCTGCAAGACAGGCGGTATCATGGGTGCGGAACTGAGTGCCGTCGACAGAAAGTAAACTCAGTCCAAACCATTTGTCATCGCTATCTTCCTGCTGGGTCCAATGGGCTGCTGTCAGTTTAAAAAGCGCTTCCAAAGGTTGGGCGGTGAGGCGCTTTCTCGCTTGAGGAATAGCACTTGGTGCAACAGAATCCCCTAAGTGGTTGGAAAGCTTGAGGTCTAGTTTATCTAAAACTTCCGTGATGGGTTTATCCCGATACAAGCCAATACCGACAATTAGCCAAACGACAAGTTCGGCGGGTAACTTACGCCGTCTCATGCTGGCTTTATTGGTAGAATCAAGGGCTTGCTCTATCCATTCGAGCGGGAGTTCTTTTTGGAAGAGAGCCAGTGATTCTGGTGCAGCAAACGTATCGACATCAATCAGCCAGTGAGCCAACATAAAAAATACCCTCAGCAATTAGTGTACTGAGGGTATTGTTAACCATCCGTAGGATCGTTCAACTGATCAATGCCTTAACTGATCGGTGTTA
>NZ_BMII01000099.1 GCF_014641855.1 Shewanella inventionis | reverse complement strand
GTAAATCACAGGCACTTTTTGTGTGCGGTAAATGTGGACACACTGACAATGCAGATAGCAACGCATCATTGGTCATTAAAAAACGGGCAATTAATCTAATTTTAGACACTGGAACGGTGTTGTCTGACGATGGAGTTCTTCGAACTAAGTCAGATAGTGGGCGTGGAGGAAATCGTAAGACTAGTCGAGTCAAAAGCTCGACTAGCTGTGTCCAACGAAGCGTCAAAAAAGAAGATTTAGCGGCTTAGGCTGTTATCTTGGAAGCTCGTTGCTTTAGTTGCGAGTAGTTCACTAAAGTGCCTTGGGAAAATCTGTGCTATTTGGTACTTCTTACCTTTTGTCGCTTTAAGCCCCATAGCCAGCTTTGCATCGCGAATATTTAACCCTTTACCACCAAACACAGGATACAAAGATAAAATATCGTAAAAAGGGGTTAGTCGATATCCGCCACCCGCCTCAATAAAAAGTGAGAAATTTTTAGCGTGACCATCGGTTGCCGCTAATAGCCAAAACAGCACCTGAGACTTCATGAAGTTAACTCGATCTTGCTCTGAATTGGTGGAGCCCAATAAAGATGACATAATAAGCTCAATATCGGGGCCGCCGTGGCTTTCATATTTTCTCGCTAACGGAATGTTTAATGCTTGGCAAAAGTCCTCTTGGGGCAAACGCATAATCCATTTACCATCAGATGAGAGCCTACGGTCAAAGCGTTCCACAGCAAGCGCCTTAACATCACCCACCTTAATGACAGAGCACTGCGGTACATCTAAACCAAACTCCCTCACAATCATCATACATAAGTATTCGTTTTCAACACTGTCAGACATATCAAGAGTGTGTGAATGACTCTGTATCGAACCTATGGGTAGCTTAATGATGTGCGTTGTCGGGGTCGCCTTAATAGGAAGCCGCCACTGTCCCTCTAGATTAAGTAAGGCCGTTTTTTCTTGGGCACCTGCTATCGATATTCGAAAGTCATCCTCATCGGTTAACATGCCTAGTGGAATATTCGATTGATAACCCTTTAGCACTCTTTCCAATTCTTGATCCGATAAAGGTTTAGACTCAATTTTTTTAATATCAAATGGCTGCTGATCATGCGGTATGAGCTGCAATGCACCAACACTGTCTTGACCGACTTTGGCCAATAAATCGAATGCTTGGGTCGATTGAGCATTATGGCGAGCAACAATTCTGTTTCTCACCTCTATATTATCTGGGAGTAGATTATCGAAGAAATTGTAAACCTCATCACCTTTATATGCTTGCTTGCGCAGTGGCATAGACAAAGAGATGGGGCGACTATTAGCGGTATCTAACCATTGCTGTTCATACTTATACCGGTGATCATTGAAGGTGCTTGATTTTATTTCAAATCAGGATCATGCTACACCTCATGAAAATATACCTCACCGATGACCAGAAGAAACAGCTCGAAACCCAGCATGCTCAAGCGCGCGATG
>NZ_BMII01000097.1 GCF_014641855.1 Shewanella inventionis | reverse complement strand
AACATGGCCACCCAGTGCGCCGAGATAAATCGGTAGAAGATTGGAGGTGAAAGTCCTCTGCTTGGTAGTGCCTAGCAGGCAGCCAAGACCCCGAGTCATGGGCTTTGCATCGTAAGGTGTTGAGTTAAGCGTTGACAGGGGAACCCATAGGCCGAGTATTGAGCTGCGAAATCAAAACTTAAGAGTGCTGACCTTGTTGGGTGAAGGGGAAGGCAAAATAAGCCGTAGACGCTATGCAAGTCACGGCTTGACTCTTCGCAGTCATAGACCTTGTGCATGTGGTGATGTCTTTTATGCGGAACTCGGGAGATCCACATTATTGTCTACAGGATAACTGGGTAGACAAGTTATCGGGAAGTCAAATGACGAAGCCGATGATGATAATGATGTGGAAGTCAGACCGTCTCATAGTAGTGAAGAAGCCAGCGAACAATAGGGGTTAGCGCCCTTGGCGGAGCAGGTGGAGCGAAGGGGACGGACAGAGAGGAAATCACTTCAACAGGAGTATGCCATGACACAGAGCATGGAAACTGTACCCTCTCGTTTGGAGAGATTAGGGAAGGTAGCGAAACAAGATAAACATCTGCAATTCAATAACCTACTACATCACATCACCCCCGCACTGCTGTATGAGGCATTTACTAAGCTTAATAGACAAGCGGCCAAAGGGGTCGATAATGTGGGTTGGTACGAGTATGCAACGCAGCTTAAGCCGAAATTAATGGCACTGCATGAACGCCTTCATACGGGAAAATATAAGCCGCAGCCAGTGAAACGGCTATGGCTCCCTAAAGGCAATGGCGAACAACGACCAATAGGCATAACTGCTCTGGAGGACAAGATAGTCCAACAGGCAGTAGTGCTGGTGTTAACACCGATATATGAAACTGATTTTGTGGGTTTTAGCTACGGTTTTAGACCGAATAGAAATCAGCATCAGGCATTGGATGCCGTTTATATGGCGATTTCACATAAGAAGGTTAGTTGGGTGCTAGATGCTGATTTGAAAGGGTTCTTCGATGCAATTGATCATGAATGGCTGCTGCGTTTCGTTGCTCATAGAGTGGCAGATAAGCGGGTACTTCAACTGATAAAAAGTTGGCTGAAAGCGGGCGTAATGGATGGTCACACCCAACATAAAAGTCGAGTAGGTATGCCACAAGGGGCTGTTATTTCGCCGCTACTGGCCAATATCTACCTGCACTATGCGTTGGATTTATGGGTCCACCAATGGCGCCAGCGACATGCACGCGGTGAGGTTTACATTATACGATACGCAGATGATTTCGTCGTTGGCTTTCAATATCAAGACGATGGAAGAAGGCTAAGACGAGCATTAGATATGCGCCTTGGGAAATTCAAACTTAGCCTCAATATCGACAAAACGCAGCTGATAGAATTTGGCCGTTTTGCGATTTCGAATCGTCAGCAAAGAGGGGAAAAGAAACCAGAGACGTTTAATTTTCTGGGCTTTACTCATATTTGTGCGATCCGCAGGGACAACGGTAATTTCAAGTTGATGCGAGAATCGATAAAGAAGAAGCTAAAGAGTAAAATTAAGCAGATCAGTGAGGCGTTAATGCAGCACAGACACAAGCCTTT
>NZ_BMII01000096.1 GCF_014641855.1 Shewanella inventionis | reverse complement strand
TCGGCGTTTTTCAAGGTAGTTGTCGCCTAAGCTGTTAAGCTGCTTCTTTTTTGTTCTCTGGGTTTAACTCCACCTCACCGATTTCATCCCAGTTTCTGGTGCCATTTGACCAGCGGTTAGGGTTAATTTTTTGCGCTTTTTTGTATAACTCACGGCGTTTTGCCAATATCGCTTTATCTTCACCATGATGACGTTGTGCGGGTATCACGAATTTGATACGACTATGTCTGTGCTCATTGTTGTACCAATTCGCGAAGTCTTTCACCCAAGTTCTTGCATCTTCAAGGCTTTTAAAGCCTTCACTTGGCCAGCGGTGGCTGTATTTGACCGTGCGAAACAGTGATTCCGAGTACGGATTATCATTGCTGACACCTGGACGACTACGAGAGCCTATTACTCCCATTTCAAGCATCTTGGACTGCATCGTTAAGCATTTCATCGGACTGCCGTTATCTGAGTGCAATACCACGTTTTGTTTAACGCATTTCTCAGCCCAGAGAGTTCGCTCAAGCAACTTTGCAGCATAGTCACCTGATTCACTATCATGAACTTCCCAACCCACAATTTTACGACTGAAAATGTCGATTATCATGTAAAGGTAGAAAAACCGTCCAATCACTGTTGAAGGACAGTAGCTGATATCCCAGGTCCACACTTGATTTGGTCCTGTCGCTGTGTACCCCCTAGGCTTAGCTCGGCTACCTTTAGGTTTTTCTTTTCCTCGATGAGTGAGTTGGTTGTTGGCCTTCAGCACACGATAAAAGCTTGATTCAGAAGCGATATATTGCCCATTATCTGCCAGCATTGGTACTATCTGGCTTGGCCCTAAATTAGCGTATTCTTCTTGATTACTGATAGCTAATATGGCTTGCTGTTCTTCCTCTGTTAGCTTATTTGGGGGCTGGGGTCTATCCGCTATAGGCCTTTTATCACCGATGATTTCACCGCCTTCTTGCCAGCGCTGTAACGTCCGTATAGACAAACCAATTTCTTCACAGGCTTTCTCTTTTCTTGCGCCTGAGGTAACGGCATTATCAATCAAGGATGTGTAATGCAGCCTATCTGAGAGTGAGGTTAACTGTCCTCGTCTTCCCCCCAGTAGGCATTTAACTTTTTTCTTAACACCAATAATGCCGCGGTTTCAGCTAGGGCTGCATCCTTACGTTTTAACTCTTTTTCTAGCTCTTTAATTCGCTTACGGTCGGCTTTTCGCTCTTGGGCTAATTGCTTACGCTGCTGGGCTTGTGTTTGATTGCCTGCAATACAGCTTTGCTTCCATTCTTTAACTTGTTCAGGGTAAAGCCCTTTTTCACGGCAATACTCACTTAACTCAATTTCGCTTAATGCTGACGTTTCTAAAACAATTGAGAACTTTTGCTCTGGTGACCAACCATCTAAATTATTACTCTCTGCCAAACTAGAACCTACTTTTAAATACTTATCTCGCCATGAATACAAAGTAGATAAGTTGATACTTTCTAGCTTTGCGAATTGGCCTAATGATAAGCCACTTTCAAGGAGCTTTCTAATGACGGCTTGCTTATGCTCTTCTGGATAATGCTTCATTCATAACTAACTTACCGCTCCCTGTTTTATTTTTATGAAAAACTGAGGCGACAACTATCCTGACACAGGGGG
>NZ_BMII01000095.1 GCF_014641855.1 Shewanella inventionis | reverse complement strand
AAACGTATCGACATCAATCAGCCAGTGAGCCAACATAAAAAATACCCTCAGCAATTAGTGTACTGAGGGTATTGTTAACCATCCGTAGGATCGTTCAACTGATCAATGCCTTAACTGATCGGTGTTATCCCGATTGGGAGGCTTTACAAAATAGCTCATTTTTATCTTACGCTTGCGCTTTCTTAGGCAAAGAAAAGTGCAGTAAGGCATAGCCAAGTAATGCTGCTGTCGTAGAACCCATTAAGATACCGAGTCGAGCATAGGTATCAAATTCAGGACTTACATTTCCGAACGCTAAAGAGGAAATGAAGATAGACATTGTAAAGCCAATACCACACAACACAGATACCGCAAAGATATGCTTGAAGTTAACGCCTTCAGGTAACTTAGCAACGCCCATTTTTACCGCTGCCCAGCTAAAGGTAAAGATACCTAGAGGCTTACCAACCAGTAGACCCAAAGCAATACCGAGTGGCAGCATTGAAGTTAGACCTGACATCGATACGCCTTCTAACGAAATCCCCGCATTGGCAAATGCGAATAGAGGCAGAATACCAAATGCCACGTATGGGTGAAGCGCGTGCTCCATATGTTTAAGTGGAGAATGTTCGCCCTGCTTTCCCTTTAGTGGGATAGCAAAACCAATCACTACTCCTGCCAATGTTGCGTGAACACCAGATTTAAGCACCGCGAACCATAAGATCGCACCGACGATCATGTATGGCGTAAGTTTTGTTACTTCCTTCGCATTCAACATGAATAGGACACCAGTCATGATGAAGCCAACAAGCAACGCCATGGTCGACAGGTCACCGGTGTAAAATAGCGCGATAATAACAACTACACCTAAATCATCGATGATAGCAACCGCCAGCAAGAACACTTTTAGGCTTACTGGTACACGCTTACCTAATAACGCCATGATACCTAAAGCAAAAGCGATATCTGTCGCCGCTGGAATTGCCCAACCAGAAATCGCCTCAGGATCGTTGGCATTAAAGGCTACGTAAATAAGAGCAGGAGCTAATATACCGCCAACCGCTGCAATCGCAGGGAAAATTGCGGTTTCTTTTGATTTTAACGCACCTTCAAGCAGCTCTCGCTTAACTTCAAGGCCAATGAGTAAGAAGAAAACAGCCATTAGGCCGTCATTAATCCAGTGAGAAACTGACATACCAAATACATAAGTATGCAGTACAGATTGATAAGTTTCGCCCAGCGGTGAGTTAGCAATGGTCATCGCAATTGCCGCGGCAATCACGAGAAGAATACCACCAGCTGATTCCATTTTGAAAAAGTCACGAATGACATCGTTCATGGTTTCGTCCTTATATTTATTATCTTAATAAACGATTAACAAAGAATGATAAGAGTGTATAGCGGTCGAAAACTTTAGAATAATCGCTTCTTCAGAGTATAAACTTCGATTTTTCCTATATGAAGTTTACTATACATCGTATTTTCCAACATAACACTCAATTTTGATCACAGCGCGTACTTGTTGTTATCGCGCCAAATGTTTATCAAGATTATGAGAAAATCAGCATAACATGGCATGTACTGTCATGATAACCCCATACTTTTGAGAAAAATTCAGGAAGTTTCATCCACTAAAAAACCACCCATTGGGGTAACACCGATCAGTTAAGGCATTGATCAGTTGAACGATCCTACGGATGGTTAACAATACCCTCAGTACACTAATTGCTGAGGGTATTTTTTATGTTGGCTCACTGGCTGATTGATGTCGATACGT
>NZ_BMII01000094.1 GCF_014641855.1 Shewanella inventionis | reverse complement strand
ATTAGAGCAAGCGGCATAAGTAATTAATCAGGTTCGGGCAGAGCCGTAGCGTCTGTGAAGTGAATTGCATTAGCGATCAGCAGCAGAAAGTCGATGATAAAGTAATTTATTATCGCCTGTATTCAGGGATCCCCGTCATTCATGGCGGGGAGCATGTCAATGTGAATATTGAACATATAAAAGCAGGTTACTACTCGATTAAAGCGCTTAACCCAACAGGGATTGTCCCTATCGGGCCTGAAATTTATTAACACGTTGGAGTCAGCATGAAATCAAATCGAAACATTGTGTATATTTCTCATGGCGGTGGCCCCATGCCCTTGCTCGGCGACCCTGCTCACTTTGAAATGGTGAACACTTTAAAACACATCGCGGCAGAAGTCGGTAACCCCAGTGCGATATTGGTGATCAGCGCGCATTGGGAGGCGCGTTTAGCCACTGTGACTTCAGGAATAGCCCCAAGGATCATTTACGACTATGGCGGGTTTCCTGAAGAAGCTTATAAGATCCAATATCCTGCACCTGGTGAACAGACATTGGCTAAAGGTGTTGTGAATGTACTTAGAGATAACGGGATTGATGCTGAACAAGATGAGCAGCGAGGATTTGATCATGGCTTATTTGTGCCACTTAGCATCATGTATCCAGAAGCGGACATTCCTTGTGTGCAGTTATCATTGGTTCACGGCCTTGATCCAGAACTGCACATTAAAATAGGCAAGGCATTACAGTTGCTCAATTGGGATAATTTGTTGGTGATTGGATCCGGATTTTCGTTTCACAATATGCGTGCATTTTTTAATCCGAATTCGCCAGACGTTAGCAAAAATAATATAGCCTTTGATAACTGGTTACATGAAACCCTTAGCGATAAGGCACTGCCTGAACATGCTAGAGAGAACCAACTGGCGCATTGGATTGCAGCACCAGGTGCGAGGTATTGTCATCCAAGGGAAGAGCATTTAATGCCTTTGCATGTCTGTTATGGCATGGCCACTCAGCCGAGCGATAAAGCATTTAAAATTGAGATTATGAAAATACAAGCGTCAATGTTTTATTGGGAAATTGTTTGAGTGTGAGAGTGGTATCAAGTGAGTTGTGGTAAAGAGTTTGTAGAATTTGGCCACAGCTCACGACAGAAGTTCATTCGACGTTGGTGAGCCTGGGCTAAGTACCTTCATTAAAACTCAAGCTGCAAAGCAGATAGAATTTGATATTAGCCGAATAATGATGCTTTTTAGTGTAAGCCATGACTTAATAAAAAGTCTGCAATATGTGCATTTTACAGTGTTGCGTTTAGCTCAATCAGTCGAGACACCTTACCCGTGCAACTCGCAAAGAAACTTCCTCGAACTTAATTTGAGTGTTTCTATTAGCTCAGTTAGCTGTGCATAAGGAATTTCACGGCTCTGAGCTAGCAAAAATCAATCTAGTCCTGATTCAATTGACTTTAGATTTGGGCTATCGCCAAAGCAATAAAAACGAGTTATGTTACTTGCCTAAGTGTGCGGTGGTATTTACATTTTTTATAGTTGTTAAGAACTCAAGGAGAGTGTCGTTGAAATTTCACTATTTAGTATTACTGTTTATTACATTGATCAGTGGCTGTTCATCGGTGCCGGGTGTCAAACTGACAAAACAAAATTTTGAACAATTACAAACCGTAAAACTTGAAGCAAGCCCAAACGACAATACCATGCTAACGGCCATCAGCACGGTTGAAATTCAATGTCGGATAGGCGACACCTGTTACCAAGTGCCGCCCTCCTAAGAACCGTACGTGCAACTTTCACTGCATACGGCTCAAGCCTCCACTAAGGCGTGTTCTGTTACCCAGCACCCTATATCGCAGCCAA
>NZ_BMII01000093.1 GCF_014641855.1 Shewanella inventionis | reverse complement strand
CATCTTCATATCGGCTGTTATTCTTTAAGTGCATATTGAATAAGTTTTTAAGTAGATTAGTGTCAGTTGTTTGTATTTTCATTTTGAAACTCCATGTTTCATTGTAGGTTAATTGGGTTGTATAACGCCAAGCTCATGCGTTTTGCGAACTTGACCGATTTTTTTGCGCTTTTGCTCTTAAGGCAAAAAGCGGGCGAGTTTGCAAAATCGCTTGAAGTGCCTTGTTAAAGGGCAATTCGGAATGCTGCATCCATTGCTTCTTTATCATACTCCAATAAATAATGATTGAACGTATTGTATAAATTCAACAAAATAGGTTTGTTATTACCAATAACATCCATTCCTCTGTCATCATACGGAAACACCATTATTTCTCGATCAAGGTCGAACAAATACATAATTGCACTAGGGTTAGGTTCAATATAACCAAAGTCTGTAGCCAACGCACACCAAAGAACGTTACTCAAATCATTTTTAGAAATATTAAAAGCAATGTAATGCCACAAACTATTTTCGTAGTCTTCATCGCCTTCCCATTCAGGATCAAATTCTGTCCAGTGTTCTTTGGTCGTATTAGAATAAACACCTGCGATCTTTAGCGCTTTGATGGTCGATAAAACTGATAATAAAGATTTCTCACCTCCCACCTTAAGGCAGACTTGAATCGATTCACTTCCATTAAAAAGGTGCTCGCATATTTCAAGCGCTTTGCGGTGAGCCGTTAAAAATTGTGTTAAAAAATGTCCACCTTCTGATAATTCAAAGCGCAAACCATCTTCGTATGCATAAAATAGAGGTCTTTCAAACGCTCGATCATTGAATATAGATTGAATACGATCTCTGATGCTCATATTTGCCCTTTAACGCCCGCATAACGGGCAAAAATACGTAGGCTATAATGCCAAGCGAAGCGCAGGGAGCCTACGTGTTTTTGTCCCTAGCGAGCGAAGCGAGTGTTAATGCGTTTGTTAGAGCGAATCACCCGTGATGTACATTCCACCAATGACCAAAGCCCACAATAGCGCGAGTATTACGCCTATATGAATAAGGTGAAGTAACTTAGTGCCTCTATGAGCATACAGACTGTACACAGCAGATATGAGTGGAACTCCACAGAGCACTGTATACCACTGCATGTGATCGAAGCTACTCAATTTTAAATGGCTTATTGAAAAGGCAAGACCAAATACAAGTAAGACTAGAATTCCATGAGCACTTACAATAAGTCGTTTGATGAGATTTAAACTTCGATTAGTTCGCCAGTAAACAATTGATGCGAGAGCACAGAAGCTCACGTAACCAAAAAGCATCAAACTCTCAATTAAATTACTCACGATATCAATCTAGCTCTAACGCCCCGCACAGGGGCAGACAAATAAGCGCAGCGTTTTGGCTGTCCCAGCGACCAACGGGAGCGATTGCTGCGGCTTGTTAAATGTTTTTCTTCCAAACATGCAAATTCCCGTTTGTGAACAATCCTGAGTCGAAGGAATAGATGCTATCTACAACTTCGTTTAAGTCTACAAAGCTTAGGCTACACTTAAATGGGAGCTTCCCGTGTGCTCTGCTTGCTGCGCAAATACGGAATTGCCCTGCCTCCTGATCTAGCCATGCATAGAAAACCATACTTGACCTAGGGCTCTTTCGTCCATACAGGTTAGAGCAGCCTTCAATAAACTCAACGACAGAGATTTTACCCCATTCATTGAGTAGCTCTTCATTGAACCCAAATGTAACTAGGTTGGCTCGAGCTTCTTCATTTATATCTTCAGAAGAAACTACTTCAACTTCATCTTCCAGCTCTTCGAGCCATTGTTTCAAAGTACTATGCATGGGTTTATACATTTAACGCCTCAAACAGAGGCTTAAAATTGTTTGCTAAAATGTTGAGGCACGAAACAGCAAACTGTTTTAAGTCCTTTGCTTTGCCTTGTTAGCTATCAAAGTCAAATGACTTCGTAATCATAGGTTGAAAACGCCAACCCCACATACAAGTATCATTAGCTCTGAAAGTCACCGAACCAGTTAACTTTTGATTATCACTGTCTTTCAATACCACA
>NZ_BMII01000092.1 GCF_014641855.1 Shewanella inventionis | reverse complement strand
TCACTAAACTGTATAAGTTCGCACTGGCATGCGCGCCGTTGACTGACGTTGAGAACATCCAGTTTTTGCGCCCCGTTGTAAACGGGCGAATATCTCGTTCGGTGACATTATTGTCGATGCTAATATCACCATCATCAAGATAAGTTAATAATTTCGGCCATTGGTTTAGGGCGTAAGTAATGGCTTTACCTAGATATCCTTTGGGAAGTACCTGTTGTTTCTCCAACCAAGTTTTAAACTCCGCTAATATTGGTACCGCTTCTTGTTGTCTTAATTGTTGTCGCTCAAGAGCACTGAGTTGTTTGGAGCGTTTTTCAATGGCGTAGAGTTTGGCAATATAGCTCAGTGCAACTTCGGGCTTACCTGCTTTTTTTGACGCACTCGCTTTTTGTGCATCGGTGAACTTTCGACGCACATGTGCCATGCAGCCAGCATGGGTGACATCTTTTAATGTGCCATAAGCACCGTACCCATCGGTCAGCAAATACCCAGAGAAACCTGATAAGAACGCTTGCGCGCAACGGCCAGCACGGCTTGGATGATAGTCATAAATCACGATAGGCGATTGGACAAACTCACCACTGCGATACACCCACATATACGATTTAGTTTCGGCTTTTCTATCTTCTTCACGAAGCACTTGCACGGTGGTTTCATCAGCACAAATCAGCTTTTCATTGAGCAGTTGTGACTGCATTGCATCAATAATGGGCTGTACTTTCATGCCTAATTGCACACACCAATTGGCTAAGGTCGCTCGGCTGATATCAATACCTGAGCGGGTTAATATATCCACCTGGCGATAAAGTGGAAGTGCATCAACGTATTTTGCCGTCACAACGGCGGCAAATGCCTCGGCACTACCAATACTTTTAGGGATTAAACTGGGTGGCTTAGGGGTGGTGATAATGCGTGAACTTGTTTGTGTTTTTTCACACTGGCGACAAGCATATTTTACCCGTTCATGGCGGATAACCGTCACTTTTTGTGGAATAATTTTAAGTTCTTCACTGGTTTCGACGCCGCATTGGTGTAATGGAGACTGACAGCATTCACAACAAGGCGAGTCAATCTCATGTGTGATAACTTCACGCTCTAGCGCTTCAGGTAACGGTTTACGGCCTGTTTTCTTTGTTGTTTGCGTTGATGGCTCAGCAATATCTTGTTGCTCGGCCTCGTTAAAGGTGCCTTTGGCGACTTTTTCACTCTTAGAAGAAAACCGCTTAGATTGACTTAAATTTAATTGCTCAATTAACAACTGGATTTGTGTTTTAAGCTCGGTGATTTCTTCTTGAGCAACAAGCACTTCTTCCTTGGCTAATGACGCTTGTGCCTGTGCAATGTCAGCAGCTTGTTGCAGCTGCAGTACCATGGCCTTAAGTTGCTCAATATCATCAGGAAGTGTTGTCATTATTAGCGAAGTTTGTATTCATTTCTCCTTATTGTGACAGCGAAAAAGGATCGTTCAAGCATAAAAAATGTGATCGCCTTTTTGATCACACTGTTAGGTTAGTTATTGGTCGATGCGCTCTGTGATGCTCGATAGATAACCCCGATAACAGCCAATTCAGCTGGGCCTTGCTGATATGTAGTGCGCCATCGTGTGTTGGCTTTGGCCACTTAAAGGTGCCTTTTTCTAACCGCCGATAATAAAGCCAAAAGCCATTAGTGTCCCAAAACAAGATTTTGAGTTTATCTCGATGACGATTACAAAAAATAAACCAGGATTCGCTAAACGGGTCCATTTCAAGATGTTGTGCAACGATAAGCGATAGGCCATCGATAGACTTACGCATATCTGTGACACCCGTGACGAGATAAACTTGAGCAGATGGTGTCATTGTAGGGCAGCAACCCAATGCTGGATTTGGCTAGCGCTTAAATGAATTGGCAACTGAGCACGCAAACCATTTGCAAGGGTTAGCGTGACAACGTTTTCACTCACGACGGATGTATCGGTCACAATGATGGGTTGCAATCGTTGTGGCTCTGGCTGTGTTCGGAGTTTTTTGGCCCATGTATAAAAGGTTTGATAGCTTATGTTCTGCTCAGCGCAAAACTGAGTGATGCTAATGCCACTTTGTTTTTGCTGCTCGATTAATGAAGACCAATACTGGTGTTTTTCTTGTGATGACATAGTGCCTCCTTAAATTGGTGAGGTACTATGACAACTATTTTTATGATTGAGTATGTGGGGTTTATTTACCGCTTAC
>NZ_BMII01000091.1 GCF_014641855.1 Shewanella inventionis | reverse complement strand
GTAAGCGGTTAATTAACCCCACATTCCAATAAAAATCAGGCTTTGGCATAGTGCTTCTTTACAAAGGAGATGCTATGAATCAATTGCAAAAACATGACCACTGGACTCAAATACTGACTGAGTTCAAACAAAGCCAGTTGCCGATTAAACAATTTTGTACTGAGCGGTCAATCCACTATCAAACACTTTACTATTGGGTCAAAAAACTCAACAGTAAAGAGGCCAAGCAACAAGTTCAGCCAATTGTCTTTGACCAGGAAAGCGCTGATGTCGTGGTGCTATTATTACCTAACGGTATTCGCGCTGAACTCCCTTCGATGCTCAGTCAAACACAAATCAAACATTGGGTTGCAGCATTACAATGACTCCCACTGGTAACGTGTATTTAGTGTCGGGTGTCACCGACATGAGAAAGTCGATTGATGGATTATCACTCATCGTCGCGGATACGCTTGAAATGGACCCCTTTAGCCAGGCTTGGTTTATTTTCTGTAATCGGGGCCGCGATAAACTCAAAATCCTATTCTGGGATACCAATGGATTTTGGCTTTATTATCGTCGCCTCGAAAAAGGTCACTTTAAGTGGCCGGTGCCTAAATGTGATGGCGCTGTTCATATCAGCAAGCAGCAATTACAGTGGCTATTATCGGGATTAACCTTAGATAATCCTAAGGCGCATCGACCCATATTTGGACTTGAAGTGTGACGTTAAATGTTGATCGCAAATTCTACTTGAACGATCATTTTTCGCTGTCACACTAAGGATATTGATAACCACTTAAGCCCTGAGCCACCTTGACTGACCTACCTGATGACGTAGCACAACTCAAAGCCATGTTGCTGCAACTGCAAGCAAAAGAGCGTGCACAAGCAGAAGAAATTGCTGAGCTTAAAACGACAGTGCAACTGCTGGTTGAACAACTCAACTTAAGTAAATCAAAGCGCTTTTCATCACAAAGTGAAAAGGTCGCCAAGGGCACGTTTAACGAAGCTGAGCAGCAACATGCGTTGCCCAACGTAAATAAGAGCAAGGCTAAAACAGGCAGAAAACCATTACCTGAAGCGCTTGAGCGTGAAGTTTATCTGCACGAACTCAGTGCCCCTTGTTGTGAATGTTGCCAAACACCCCTTCATGAATGCGGTAAAGAAGTCAGCGAAGAGCTCAAAATCATTCCACAGAAAGTCAGCGTTATCCGTCATGAGCGTACCAAATACACGTGTCGTCAATGTGAGAAAACACACGTCAGCAATAAAGTCATTACGGCTCCTAAGCCTGCGAGCATGTTGCCTAAAAGCATGGGCAGTGCTGAAACGTTTGCGGCAATCGTCACGGCTAAATATGTTGATGCATTACCGCTCTATCGCCAGGTTGATATTTTAAATCGCTCCGGTATTGAAATCAGCAGAGGCACACTCGCAAATTGGTGTGTACAACTAGGTGATAAAGTCCAAATTATCATCGATGCAATGAAAGCCAAACTCCTGAATGAAAATCTGATTTGTGCCGATGAAACAACGGTGCAAGTGCTTCGTGAAGAAGACAGAAAGGCCGAAACTAAATCGTACATGTGGGTTTATCGCAGTGGTGAATTTGCAGAAAACCCAGCTGTTATTTACGACTATCAACCGAGTCGTGCAGCTGCCTGTGTAAAGGATTTCTTAACGGGATACTCAGGCTACCTCCTGACCGATGGCTACAGTGCTTACAATACGCTTGAACAGGTCACTCAAGCTGCTTGTATGGCACATGCCAGACGTAAATTTACCGATGCACAAAAAGCATCGCCTTCAAAAAAAGCAGGTAAACCCGAAAAAGCGCTCAGTTACATAGCCAAACTTTACGGCATAGAAAAGCAGGCAAAAAACTTAACCTCACAAGCGCGTCAACAGCTGAGAAAGCAACAAGCCGAACCTATCCTCAATGAATTTTACAATTGGCTAAACAGCCAACATGTTTTACCTAAAGGGGCATTAGGTAAAGCCATTAGTTACACCTTAAATCAATGGCCCAAATTACTGACCTATCTTGAAGATGGGGATATCAGTATTGATAATAATGTCACAGAGCGGGATATCCGGCCATTTACCACAGGGCGAAAAAATTGGATGTTCTCGACGTCGGTGGGTGGCGCTAAAGCCAGTGCGAATTTATACAGCCTGGTAATGACCTGCCGTGCCAATGATTTGAATCCCTACTACTATTTCCGTCATCTCTTTACGGAATTACCCAAGCGTGCACCATCAGATGAACTGTCTGATTTGCTGCCGTGGAATGTTGATTTAGGTGAAGCAGAATAACCTTCACCGGTTCATTGAGCGCTTAC
>NZ_BMII01000090.1 GCF_014641855.1 Shewanella inventionis | reverse complement strand
TATTGGTCGAGATAATTCCAAGGTAGGTATTTTTCAGGATGCTTTTTTGCATCATCCGCATCTCGTTGCAGTCGCGTAAAGTAATCAAATACATTGATGCCTGCTTCATTGCCTGTTGCTATCATCGACGTGATAACATCGCCAATGTTCGCACCGAGTAAGCTTTTACGAAACATCGCATTTTTTCTATCTCGCACCACTATTTTTAACATCGATTCTATGCGGTTATTATCTATTTTTACCCCTTCGTGATGGCAAAATAAACTCAGCCCGTCATAGTGTTTTAAAAAATAACGGATAGCTTTGCCTAGACCGCTATTTTCTTCAATGCTTTCATTAGTAAAGTGCTTTTCACCCCAACTTTTAATCGCTTCAAGTATGGGTAATGAATGTTGCTGATGGTACTCAAGTCGCTCGCGTGCGGTGAGTTCACGTTCAATGGTTGTCTGTTCATTGCGCCAAACTTCACCATAGAGTGTGAGTATATTTTCAACCTCTTCGGGGAAATGATTAATGACATCGACAAACTGGCGCCTTGCATGGCTATTACAAAGTGATGTTTCAACCTCGCAAGTACTTGGCTGATTACTGGCGAGCGCATCACTCATTAATATCGGTGCGACAGTGACTTGTCGTTTGTAGAGTATGCGGTCGATAAACTCACCTGCGTGCCCAATATTGGTTTCAAATAACACAATATCATGGCCCGTTTTTAAGCTGGCAATCACTCCTGATGTATAAACACCTGAGCGCAAGCGTGTTTTCTCGCTATTACGTACTTTCTTTTCAACTGGCTTGGCGTCAAGAATACGGTGGGTGGTGTCATCTAAGTAATAGTGCTTTGCATCGCCAGCCAACTCAAACAAGTGCTGGTAAACAGGATAAATCGCATCACAGACAAGCTCTACTTGGTCAAACACCGTCGACGCAGTGATGTTGACGCCCAATAGCTTTTGGATGTTGCCTTGACGATAAAAAGGTAGCCCTGCAAAGTATTTATAAATCGCCATTAACGCACGCGCAGAGTAACCATATTTTTGATGACTATTACCGTCATGTAATACTTCATCGGGCAGGTTTGCCGTGAAATAGGCACCACACGCATTGCAACGCAAGCGCTCCATAATATGTTGCTCTGGGGTAAAAGGCGTTTGCCCTGTAATGCGCAACAAACTGCCAGGCTCGACTTTATAGACCTTACCTTTCAAACATTCTGGGCAGCTATCCCCTTTATTTACTTCGTTTAACGCATGTTTGATGATAACCGGTTTGACCTGTGTAAAGTCTTCATCCTGTGTTTTTAGTTTTTTACTTTTCTTGCTGGTTTTTTTCTGTGCTTTACACAGGTCGCTTTGTTTTTCTGATGATTTTTCAATCCCAAGTAACTTACGTAATTTATGCACGGTGATACCGTGGTCAGCTAGCTTGTTTTGTGTTGTTGTTAATGTCAGTAACGCATCAAGCAATAACTGATAATCATCAGCGCTAAGCGCAAGATTATTTTCTTTGGCTTCAATCACTCGCTTGATTAAATCATCGAGAGATTGTGCATCGATATCGTTAAAAGGTTTTGCCACAATAAGCCTTTTGCCTGCGGGAATAAAAAAGAGGATGGAGTATGATCCCATTTAAAATGAAATCAAGCGGTTATTTATAATGGGTGGTAATTCCCGCTGAGCAATTGCCGTAAATGTTTGGCGTCCACGGACGTCATGGCACTATTAATGGTTGGCCAGCCAGAGAACTTGCCCTTAGATAAACGCTTTGTCATCAACCAAAAACCGTTATTTTCATAAGCGAGTGCGCGCACCATGGTTTTGTTACGATTAATAAAAACAAACAAGGTACCAGAGCGAGGCTCACAATGAAGGCGTTGTTTACACAGCGTAGCTAACCCATCAATGCCTTGACGAAAATCAGCGGGCTGGGTAGCAATCAAAATGTCGCTATGACGGGTTAAATGGATCATGATTTTATGGCCTCAATTAACTGAGCAAACCGTGTTTCGCTGACTTCGCCAGATACGGCTAAAGAATTGCCATTGTTGAACTTCAGGGAGATAGAAAGCGACTCGGTTATCGGCGTTGCATTGGGTAGTGAAATAAAGTGATTGGATACATCACTTGATGAGTTGGCGGTAAGCCAAGTATTGAATTGCTCATGACTAATACGCAACTTTTTAACAATGGTTGTTTTTGAATAATGCGGTAAAAGGGCGATCGCTTGCTGGCGCAAATTTTCAGGGATTGCACTACCTCGAGAAGGTTTATTGCTTCGCCACTGTTCAAAGTTAGCGAGGGTGTTAAGGAGTTTATCTGGCATCATTGTGACCGGGTTGATTTAGTTACAATGATTAAATCAGGTTAATTGAAATAAGTTGAGCTACGCTGCCGTAAGCTCAC
>NZ_BMII01000089.1 GCF_014641855.1 Shewanella inventionis | reverse complement strand
TTGGCTGCGATATAGGGTGCTGGGTAACAGAACACGCCTTAGTGGAGGCTTGAGCCGTATGCAGTGAAAGTTGCACGTACGGTTCTTAGGAGGGCGGCACTTGGTAACAGGTGTCGCCTATCCGACAGAAGTTCGTTAGAGTTTCTACTTAATTTAGCAAAATACGGATTAAGTCAGGTATGGGAAAGTCCCGATTTCAGATAATAAGTGCGACATTCATGGAAAGGTGTAGAAGAGGAGGCCAACTGCTAAAAGTGGTACGCTCTTCTCGTCAAAGAAACAAGCAGTACTACCATGAATTATCAGCAGTTGACCGAGGGCAGAAGATATCAGATTTCGGCTCTTTTGGAACGGGGAATTTCGGTTTCTGAAATAGCTAAAACTGTTCAGTGCCATCGCTCTACGGTATACCGGGAGCTTAAACGCGGCCGCAAGGGCAGACATTATTGTCCTAACGAAGCCCAGATGTTATCAATCAAAAAACGCACATCAGCGCGTAAATACCGTATACCACAGGAGCGTGTTGATTTTATCCGCTTGCTTTTAGAAGCGGATTGGAGCCCAGAGCAAATTTCCAGTGTATTAACGAAAGTCGGTGCCGCTGTCAGCCATGAGTGGATCTACCGATTTGTTGCACAGGATAAACGCTTGGGTGGCAAGCTATATCGCCATTTGAGACAAGGACACAAGCGGTATCGTCGCGGTAAAAAAGAAAAAGCGCCCGCTATCAAGAATGCCGTTTCTATCGATGTTCGGCCAAGCATCGTTGACAGTAAGGAGCGATTTGGTGATTGGGAAATCGACACTGTCTTAGGCAAACACGGCACTGGGGCTATGGTGACTATTTTGGAGCGTAAAACACGATTTTACGTGGTAAAAAAAGTGCCATCTAAGTCAGCAGATGATGTCACCAAAGCAACCATAGAGCTACTCATGCCTTATAAGGAGCATGTGCATACCATCACGGCAGATAACGGGAGAGAGTTTGCAGGTCATGAAACCATCGCAAAGGAGTTGGAAGCTGATGTGTATTTTGCCCACCCTTATAGCTCTTGGGAGCGTGGAGCCAATGAGAATGCTAACGGCCTTTTAAGGCAATATGTGAAAAAAGGAACCGATCTAACAACAGTAACGGATAGCGATATTGAATTCGCTCTATCGCGAATAAATTATCGACCAAGAAAGTGTTTAGGCTTCAAGCAGCCAGCGATTGTATTTAAAGAAATGGCATTGGCTGCTTGATATTGACGAGTGTCGCACTTCGCAGTTGAATTCGGGGTTAACCTGATGTTAGTTGTTAGTTATTGCAGAATGAACTCTGTTCGTCTTTTGATGTGCAATATCTTCTCACCTAAAAATTCTGATACTTCAGAAGTAATCGTTAGGTTTGTATACGTATAACCATACATTAAAAGTGACGTGGCAAAATGGTCAAGTTAACCAGCTAATTATCAATGTAGCATTTGATAATTAGCTGGTTAAACGCTTCATGCGAAAGCAATTTAGAGTTCAAAAACATTCCGTCATCGTCATACATAACAAGAGAAAAACGGCTAAACTATTTTGTGTACCCTGCAAGCAGCCACTCAGCCAGTATGTTTGATTGCAGATCTTTGTACGAACCCAACTCTATTTTATAGTTATCCATCGTGTTAAAGATTACCTTTAACTCCCAATCATCCATCACTAACTTGCCTTACTGAGTTACACTGCTTACTTAGATGCTTGTAATACTTTTTCGAGCTCTTTATTTTCGATAACGTACAGCCTCTGTCCACGGAAAGGGGTCGTGTATATCGCGTTTTCTTCTAGCGCTTTCGATTCATGACGTTGAATCCAGACAGTATAACCAGGCTCTGTTCTCAAAAATGCATCACGCTCTGCTTGGTTGGATGGTACTAGATGTAGCGGTATCTCCAATTTTCCCGCGTATCCAAAAGTATTGTGGTATTTCCCTATAAATGAGACTTGATTCCCTTCAGATTGCAGTTGATGGATACGTTGACCTGGCTCAGTTACGTCGTAAACATTCTTGAGTACAGGAGACAAACTGGCGAATAGCGCAGATAAACTTAATAGTAGAGCTCCAATGTTCAATGCCAAACGATCGATAGGAAGTGTTTTTTTCCACAAAAGTAAACCGATAAGTAGTAGAGGAAGAATTCCCCAACTTTGATACAAATCAGTAATCTCTGCGCTTCGAAACGCTTTTGAAACCCAAAATTGTGAACCAAAAATTAAAACAACAATCAGGATGAGAATACCGACTACAGCGAACTCTGTTTTGAATTTTCTTAAATCAACTTGCTTAGCAATCCAAACAGCGACAAAAGGAAAAGTGGGGAATAAGTAATGGATCTGTTTACCGCTAAAACAGCTAAAAATTACAAGTATAATCGCGAATAAGGCAAGACATAATACCATTCCGCATAACTAAGTGATCATTGTTGCCCATTGTCGATGACACATTTTTTTCACACGCTCTTTATCTTCAATGAATGCATTCCACGCTTCACTACAGGCATCAACTATTGACTCGTAACCTTCAAAGCAACGATTAGCTAACTTATGCTGCCTCAACCAACTCCACA
>NZ_BMII01000088.1 GCF_014641855.1 Shewanella inventionis | reverse complement strand
CATCTAAGCCGATCACCTAATACCATTCATCGCGATCACTCAATACCATCGATGCCGATCACTTTTCGGTCAAAATAGTATTGAGTGATCGGCTTGAATAGTACCGTTCGTTTTTTGTACTTTTTTGTCTGCCAGTAGGTGTTTTTAACCGTTATTCTTTTCATTTTTGATGATGAGAATAACCATGCCAACGGCACCTATTTCAATGCGTAAACTCAAAGAAATTTTAAGACTAAAATACGGCTGTAAACTCAGTCATCGTCAGATAGCAAAAAGCTTATCTGTTTCACCCTCAATCGTGTCTAAATATGCCTGTAAATCAGCAGAGCTAGACATTACTTGTTGGCCGCTTGATGAGAAGTGGGATGATAACTCTCTACAACAAGCGTTTTTCAAAACAAAGCCTCGTTTAAAAGGCTTTACCATTCCTGACTGGTCGTTAGTTCAACAAGAGCTTCGGCCTAAAACCATGACGTTGTTGCTGCTTTGGGAAGAATACAAAGAGCGGCACGCGGAAGGTTTTTACAGTTACACTCACTTCTGCCGTCAGTACAAGGCATGGCTTAAATGCCAAAAACCCTCGATGCGACAAAACCATAAAGCTGGTGAAAAACTGTTTGTGGATTACTGTGGCCCAACCATGAGTATTGTTGATAGAAGTACAGGCGAATGCCGTACTGCACAAGTGTTCGTCGCGGTCATGGGGGCATCAAATTATACCTATGCCGAAGCGACTTACAGCCAGAAACTTGAAGATTGGGTGATGAGTCATGCCCGTTGTTTTGAGTTTCTTGGTGGTGTTCCTGAGCAGATCATTCCTGACAACCTTAAAAGTGCCGTCACCAAACCCTGCCGATATGAGCCTGACTTAAACCCAACCTACCAACAACTAGCGACGCATTACGATACCGTCATTGTGCCTGCAAGACCCTATAAACCAAAGGATAAAGCCAAGGCTGAAGTGGGTGTACAAATTGTTGAACGTTGGATCATGGCACGTCTTCGTAATGAAACCTTCTTTAGCTTGCGTCAATTAAATCTAAAGATTCAAGAATTACTCATCGATTTAAATCAGCGACAAATGAAAAAACATCCTGGCTCACGATTAAGTCAATTTGAAGCCATTGATAAACCAGCGTTAAAACCATTGCCCATGCTGCCTTACAGCTACACCTTAGTGAAACAAGTGAGCGTACATATTGATTATCATATTGAGATTGAAAAGCACTATTACTCAGTGCCACATACCTTGATCAAGCAAAAACTTGAAGCACATGCCTCAGGAAAATTGGTGACACTCTACCATCAAGGCATACGAGTCGCTGTTCACCCCAGATCATACCGAGAAGGTGCGCATACAACACTTGAGCTACATATGCCTATCGCTCACCAAAAACAACAGCAATGGACACCGCAGCGATTTGAGCGCTGGGCAAGTCAGTTTGGTAAATCAACCGAGCAGTTTGTTATGCAATTGATGCAAGCTAAAAAGCATCCAGAGCAAAGCTACCGTGCTTGTATGGGGTTATTAAGCCTAGGCAAGAAGTTTACAGACCAACGTCTTGAAGCCGCCTGTCATCGCGCATTAGCCACAGGTGTTACTCGCGTAAAACAAGTGAAAACCATCTTAGAAAAAGGCTTGGATAAGCAACCCTTGCCACAAGCTCAGGGTGATTCGCTACAAGATATTGATCATAAAAATATCCGCGGCAATAACTATTACCATTAATAAAAACTAACCAATCAAAGGAAATCTTATGAAAAATATCAATCAACAAGTCAATAACCAGTTAAGTAACTTAAAGCTAAGCGGCATACGTGATGCGCTATTACAGCAACTTGAACAACCTAATCTATACGTAGAACAAAGCTTCGAAGAGCGGCTAAGTTTATTGCTTGAGCATGAAATAACGCAGCGTGACCAGCGTAAAATTGACCGCCTAACTCGACAAGCAAAGTTCAGAGTTGGTGGCACGCTTGCTCAACTCAACTATGGCGCAGCACGACAACTCGATAAAACTCAGATCCGTTCATTAGCACAAGGTGAATGGCTTCGCCTTCACCAAAATATTTTGATTACGGGAGCAACGGGGTGTGGCAAAACTTACCTCGCTTGCGCTCTTGGTCAAAACCACTGCCAACAAGGGAGTAGCGTTTATTATTTTAGGCTCAAGGAGCTATTAGAAAAGATGTTCTTAGCGCAAGCCGATGGTAGTTATCGAAAACTGATCAACAAGCTTAGCTCTGCTAATTTACTGATCTTAGATGATTGGGGATTAGAGCCATTAACGGCTCAACAACGTAGTGATTTATTGGAATTAATTGATGCAAGATATGATACAAAATCGACATTAATTGCCAGTCAATTACCGATAGAAAATTGGTATGAAATGATAGGAGAATCGACACATGCTGATGCGATTCTAGATCGACTTGTTCACGGAGCAATAAAGTTGGAATTAAAAGGCGAATCGATGCGAAAAAAACTAAATACCTTGACTGAAGCCGATCACTGAAGCTAGATTTTACGGAGGTCTACTGGCGAACAAAAAAGTGATCGGCTTGAATGGTATTGACCGATCGGCATCATGGTATTACGCA
>NZ_BMII01000087.1 GCF_014641855.1 Shewanella inventionis | reverse complement strand
CGAATCAACGCTTTCATCTTTGACTCGATGTAGGAGCCGTATGCGTTAGTAGCGCACGTACGGATCTGTGCCGGAGGCCTGACTTAAATGTATTAAAACTCAATTAAGTTAGGGCTTTACGGCGATTAATTATTTCGTAGCCAGTCGATGGACTAAATTTGGTTCAATTCCTGGAAGCATTACCGACTTTACTGAAACGTATGGCTATGACTACCTGACAAACCGCTTAGAAGACAGGACAATTAGTATTGCCACTGGTAGTGGTATCTTGCCAACAAATTTTAAAACGTATCAAGATTTTAATTATGATGACTGGGGTAATATTAAATTTAAAACGGGTGTGGGCAATTACAACTACTATGCAACTAAACCGCACCAGCTTAATGAGGTCAAATCAGCCTCTGGAGCGCAATTATATAAGTTTTTTTACGATGCCAACGGCAATAGTAAAACTGATGGCACCCGCACCTTTACTTATGGCAGTTACGACAAGCCAACATTAATCACGAAAGCTGGCAGTAGTTCTACCATGAAATATGGGCCTGAACGTGAGCTAATTTTTAAAACGGATACCTATGTCGAAAATGGCAAAAACGTTACTTATCAGACTACCTATTTAGGTAATTATGAAAAGGTCTATCGTACGGGTGGCGCAGGTACATTAACCGAGCATAAATTTTATGTTGGCGACATTGTTTATACCCAGCGAAGTAATGGGTCAAGCGATACTTTTTATCTACACAAAGACCATCAAGGCTCAGTCATCGCCACAACCAATGCCAGTGGCGCAGTGGTATCGCAAGCGATTTACGACCCTTGGGGTAAACGTACCGCTGTCTATTTGGCAAGTTTATTATCAAATTATACCTACAGCGAGCCAACGGACAGAGGATATACAGGCCATAAGCACATCAAGGATTTAGATATTATTCATATGGGCGGCCGCATCTACGATCCAACCTTGGGGCGATTCTTGCAGGCTGATCCGCTGATCCAAGCGCCTACGGATTCACAAAGTTACAATCGTTATGCTTATGTGAGAAATAACCCGCTGACGTTAACCGATCCGAGTGGGTATAGTTGGTGGAGTAAAACGTGGAAAAAAATACGACCTTATGTTGGGATTATAGTTGCTGCAATTGGCACTTATATTTGTGGTGGTAATGTGCAATGCGGGCAAGCAGGATATGCCCTTGTTGGTGCTGCCTCAGGTGCCGCAGGAGCTGCTGCTAATGGTGGTAACGTATTTACAGGTGCATTGAGGGGAGCGTTTACCGCGATGGCTTTTTATCAGGTTGGTGAAGCATTTTCGCAAGCAAATTGTCAATCTTGCTTCAGTGGAGGAGAGTTAACTACCGCTGCAACTGTAGGAAAGATAGCAGCTCACGCTATGGTCGGTGGAATAACTAGCATACTGCAAGGAGGTAAGTTTGGTCATGGCTTCTTAGCTGCTGGTGTAACACAAGGGTTTGAGAAGAGTATCAATGGCATTAGTTCTGCTAGGTTTAGCATTGGAAGAATTGTAGCAGCAGCGACTGTTGGTGGGACAATTTCAAAATTAACTGGTGGGAAATTCGCAAATGGCGCACTTACAGGAGCTTTTTCTCGGATGTTTAATGATGAAGCTCATCACCAATCAGTTAGAAGCAGAGTCGTGGATGCTGGGAAAAAAGCGCTATTATCAATGAAAGACATGTCTTCCGATTTGTATGACTATGCTTCTGAAAAACTTGAAAGTGCTGGCGACTTTATCGCTAGTAAGTTGCGCAAAGGACTTAATGTAAAATTTGATGCTTCTTTGACGGGTGGAGCGCTTGGTGTAGGGGTGGAGTCTACCGTTTCGTTGGCTTTTTCAAAGTACTACGAGTTAGGTACTTTTTTCACCCTCTCTGGTGGAGGTTTTGCTGGCCTTGGTGGCGGCATGAGTTACTCGATCGGGACATGGCAGGGAGATTTATCTACATTGGAAGGTTTCAGTGGCACAGTAGGTGGTATGGGCATGTTTGCTGGTAAGGGTGATTTTACATTTACTGGTGACGGTGCTGGGGCTGACATTGGCACCGGTTTAAATGTCGGTTATGCTGCCTATGGTTTTGTGAATCATACATGGCTTATTGGGCGGGGATTCTTTTGATTTTTACAATAATTTGTGTGCTCACCTTTTTGTTTTTGATATTTTTAGAAGGTATTTTCGCATCTCAGATTCATGCTAGATTAGCGCTTCAGGATAACAAAATAACGCTTGAAGATGTCAAGTCAGCAATTAAGTCTGGCAACAAATATAGTGGGTTAATCAAGACTGAAGAATATAAAAAAATGACTTTATTTAAGAGAATAAGGATATTCTTAATACTTTTATTCCTCATATCTTTTTTCTTTGTTAACTGAAAATTACTTGAAATAAAAAGGGTTAATAAATAAGACATATATGGACGCTCCCGGTGAGTCAAGGCAATAATCTGCTCACCCAAAGCTTTTTGGCCTTAGTTTTCTATTTTATTACTTCACACTTATCGTTGCTTTTAATGTGCTCATTTACCGCTAGAAGCGGTTGTACTGCCATATATACCCAATCAACTTGAAGATGCGGATTGTAACATCTGAAAATTGTCATTGATCCGCGACGTCAAATCGCCACCCATTTCCGGCAGTGTTTCTTTAAAAAATTTTGATAGAGCGGCCCTAAATTCG
>NZ_BMII01000086.1 GCF_014641855.1 Shewanella inventionis | reverse complement strand
CTAGGGATGACTCATCTTAGGGCTCGCTTCCCGCTTAGATGCTTTCAGCGGTTATCGATTCCGAACGTAGCTACCGGGCAATGCTATTGGCATAACAACCCGAACACCAGCGGTTCGTCCACTCCGGTCCTCTCGTACTAGGAGCAGCTCCCTTCAATCATCCAACGCCCACGGCAGATAGGGACCGAACTGTCTCACGACGTTCTGAACCCAGCTCGCGTACCACTTTAAATGGCGAACAGCCATACCCTTGGGACCGACTTCAGCCCCAGGATGTGATGAGCCGACATCGAGGTGCCAAACACCGCCGTCGATATGAACTCTTGGGCGGTATCAGCCTGTTATCCCCGGAGTACCTTTTATCCGTTGAGCGATGGCCCTTCCATTCAGAACCACCGGATCACTATGACCTACTTTCGTACCTGCTCGACGTGTATGTCTCGCAGTTAAGCTGGCTTATGCCATTGCACTAACCGTACGATGTCCGACCGTACTTAGCCAACCTTCGTGCTCCTCCGTTACTCTTTGGGAGGAGACCGCCCCAGTCAAACTACCCACCAGGCACTGTCCCTAACCCCGATAAGGGGTCCAGGTTAGAACATCAAAACTACAAGGGTGGTATTTCAAGGACGACTCCACTCAGACTAGCGTCCAAGCTTCAAAGTCTCCCACCTATCCTACACATGTAGGTTCAATGTTCAGTGCCAAGCTATAGTAAAGGTTCACGGGGTCTTTCCGTCTAGCCGCGGGTATACGGCATCTTCACCGCAATTTCAACTTCACTGAGTCTCGGCTGGAGACAGCGTGGCCATCATTACGCCATTCGTGCAGGTCGGAACTTACCCGACAAGGAATTTCGCTACCTTAGGACCGTTATAGTTACGGCCGCCGTTTACCGGGGCTTCGATCATGAGCTTCTCTTGCGATAACCCAATCAATTAACCTTCCGGCACCGGGCAGGCGTCACACCGTATACGTCATCTTGCGATTTTGCACAGTGCTGTGTTTTTGATAAACAGTTGCAGCCACCTGGTATCTGCGACTCCCAGCAGCTTAGAGAGCAAGTCTCATCACCGCCAGGAGCGTACCTTCTCCCGAAGTTACGGTACCATTTTGCCTAGTTCCTTCAGCCGAGTTCTCTCAAGCGCCTTGGTATTCTCTACCCGACCACCTGTGTCGGTTTGGGGTACGATTTCTACTAACCTGAAGCTTAGAAGATTTTCCTGGAAGCATGGCATCAACTACTTCATCACCTTAGTGACTCGTCATCAGCTCTCGGCATTACTCATTAAAGAGTGATTTCCCGGATTTGCCTAAGAAATCTACCTACCACCTTAAACGCGGACTACCAACGCCGCGCTAGCCTAGCCTTCTCCGTCTCTCCATCGCAGTTAGCAGAAGTACAGAAATATTAATCTGTTTCCCATCGATTACGCCTTTCGGCCTCACCTTAGGGGTCGACTCACCCTGCCCCGATTAACGTTGGACAGGAACCCTTGGTCTTTCGGCGAGGGAGTTTTTCACTCCCTTTATCGTTACTCATGTCAGCATTCGCACTTCTGATACGTCCAGTGTGGGTTACCCCTTCACCTTCAACCGCTTACAGAACGCTCCTCTACCGCGCACTTCTAATGAAATGCACCCGTAGCTTCGGTGGTATGTTTAGCCCCGTTAAATCTTCCGCGCAGGCCGACTCGACTAGTGAGCTATTACGCTTTCTTTAAATGATGGCTGCTTCTAAGCCAACATCCTAGCTGTCTAAGCCTTCCCACATCGTTTCCCACTTAACATACACTTTGGGACCTTAGCTGACGGTCTGGGTTGTTTCCCTTTTGACGACGGACGTTAGCACCCGCCGTCTGTCTCCCGAGTAGTACTCATTGGTATTCGGAGTTTGCAAAGGGTTGGTAAGTCGGGATGACCCCCTAGCCTTAACAGTGCTCTACCCCCAATGGTATTCGCTCGAGGCGCTACCTAAATAGCTTTCGAGGAGAACCAGATATCTCCCGGTTTGATTGGCCTTTCACCCCCAGCCACAAGTCATCCGCTCATTTTTCAACATAAGTCGGTTCGGTCCTCCAGTTGATGTTACTCAACCTTCAACCTGCCCATGGCTAGATCACCGGGTTTCGGGTCTACGCCTTGCAACTAAACGCGCAGTTAACACTCGGTTTCCCTACGGCTCCGCTATTCGCTTAACCTCGCTACAAAACGTAAGTCGCTGACCCATTATACAAAAGGTACGCAGTCACGGTCTCAAGTACCGCTCCCACTGCTTGTACGTATACGGTTTCAGGTTCTATTTCACTCCCCTCACAGGGGTTCTTTTCGCCTTTCCCTCACGGTACTGGTTCACTATCGGTCAGTCAGGAGTATTTAGCCTTGGAGGATGGTCCCCCCATATTCAAACAGGATGTCACGTGTCCCGCCTTACTCGTTTTCATCTATGGTTAGTTTTCATGTACGGGGCTATCACCCTGTGCCGCTGTGCTTTCCAACACATTCCACTAACACCCCATAGACTTAAGGGCTAATCCCCGTTCGCTCGCCGCTACTAGGGGAATCTCGGTTGATTTCTTTTCCTCTGGGTACTTAGATGTTTCAGTTCCCCAGGTTTGCCTCTTAACGCTATGTATTCACGTTAAGATACTCACTTATGTGAGTGGGTTCCCCCATTCGGACATCGTTAGCTCAAATGCTTGTTACTAGCTCGCCAACGCTTTTCGCAAGTTACTACGTCCTTCATCGCCTCTGACTGCCAAGGCATCCACCGTATACGCTTAGTCACTTAACCATACAACCCAAATGAGTTTCACTTGAGCTATATTGCAACTAGCTGGTTTTTACTTTGATAATTCATGCACTTTCGCACACGAAATCGCCTTAGTTTTAGAATATTCAAGACACTTAAACAGTGTTTTGAGAACTCAATGTTTAATACACCACCTTATA
>NZ_BMII01000085.1 GCF_014641855.1 Shewanella inventionis | reverse complement strand
AGAAACAGACAAATTGATCAGCCGAACGCCGAGAGAAAGTCGTTCTTTGAAAGTATTAATAAAGACCGATGAGCTACCATTGGAATGGTAGCTCAATCGATCATAACTAAATTGAAATGGTACTAGGCGCAAAACTATAACCGCATAAATCCAATAAGGCATAATTAACATGATTAACACCATGGGTGTCGGTTGAGAGTACGTCAGGCTTAAGATCACTAGTATTAGATTGTAGTAAGTCGTAAATATAATGGGACTCATGCTCATTAGATCCTATTATACGGGCATTTAACGCACTATGATTGGCAACTAACGTCATGGCCGTAATACCTTTGTTGGTGCCGAAGTATTTCGAGGAGTAGCGAGTTTTAAAAGTCTCAAGGTGAGTTTCAAATTTTTGCCCATCGGTACTGGCGTGTAGGACGTCTTCTTGGATGTGATAGTGACGGAAAATAGGGAGTGCCGCTACTGCGTTATTGATGATATCACTTGCCTCTTGCAAGGTTTCAGGCCTAATATAATTAGCTTGTATAGTGCTTAGATGCTCATAACTGCGATCAGATATTTGTGCCATCCCATATACGCCACGATGTGTCGCATTCGCAATGAGAATAGCCAATAAATCATCCTGATTGGCGCCTACTTGTTTTTGGATTGGCAGCACGTGTGCGAAGCATTGCATAAAGTTGGTTTCTTGTTCAACATAACGCAACACATCAGCAATACTGACGGGGATCATCTGTTTAAAGAAGGGGTTGTTGACAAATGATCGGGAGCCTTTAACTGGCAGTCGCCATCGTGCGCCACTTCGGCTCTTCATGATCACATTGCGGTTATCACCATTATCAATGTGACGAGCAACATCTTCTAGGGATGTTGCTAAGCGTATTTGTTTTACTTGCAGTAGCTTCTGAATCGGCTGCTTTAGCTTTTCCAACGTTGACGATGCCAATAGATCAGACTGTATTGACGATGCAATTAAGTCGTCTTCTAGCGCACGATATTTAGTGACGTTTGATAAGTAAATTCGACCATTAAGCCGAGAAGCCAGTTGACGGTAAAGCAACCATTCGTATCGCTGTGGATGAACAACATCGTTGTTGAGTAACCATGGACGATGTTTTTGTTGGATAAGTGTACTATCCATTGTTTGCAATGTATTACCTGCTAATAGTTCTGTTTTTGTGGTTCTGAGCTGTGTCACCAATACTTCTGAGCCTTTACCTGCTTGGCATTCAAGACATAGAAACACGGGCCTTAATAACTGTTCAAGTAAGGTGTTTTGATCATCATAATATTGCCATTGATATTCTTCTACTGTGCGTTTTTGCTTTTTTAAGTACAGGCATAGCGTTTCTATATCTTGGTTATTCATTACACTTAATGCTTGTTGCCTAACCGTTGCAAATGGTTGATTATCGTCGATACTGTCATCAACAAACAGATGGAGTAATTCTGCAGCTTTGGTGACATTGTCCGCAGCTGACCTCCATGAATCAAACACTGCCTGTTGGGCAAACGCATGCGCAGCTTCTTGTTGTTTCCGGATATGATGAATAAAACCATCAGTCAGTCGCTCTAAGCTTTGCCGTATGCGTTGAGTCAGAAAACACAGCAACCATAGGTGTTGCTGTGGACGCTTAAAGCGTTTTAGTTTACTACCATAATAATCCACCATTTCACCGAAGTGTTGTTGGTTTTTAGACGATAAGGCTAAGTCCTTAACAGCATCATCAATCTGTCTTGTATAAGGCTGTAACTGATGATAAACAATCAGTTCTTTTTTTAGCTCTGTCACCATAACGCTTTTTGCACCTGCTCGAAGCTGGCTTAAGGAGAGCCCATCTTTGTCATCGATAATAGTATTTAGAAATTCGTGTAGTTCAGATGAAACATGAATACGAAGCTTATTATTTAACCCCTTCTTTACCTGTTGGATAACACGACTGATAAGCTTTTGTAAGACAGTATATTTAGGGATGGCAATTCTATGAGTTGCTAGAGATTCAGCGGCTGCATCGAATAGATAACGAGGCTCAAGCCAAGCTTTGCCGACCATTACAAGATGATCGTACAACGGCGCAAAGTGCAGACTTTCTTCCCATTTCTGATAGTTTAGTAGCCTCAGTATTCTTTGATAAATACGGTCACGCTGCATCTTATTTATGCTGAAAGGCCTGAGCCCTTTGCCTCCTTGAACTTGCGTTGAAATAAACTGCATATCGTTAAAGATGAGGTTAAAGCTAGGTGAAAGAATGACAGGCTTAGACTTAAAATACCCTAATAACGCAATGAAATAGCATCGATGGCTCCTTAGGCGAATGCTTTTCGACTCTGTTAACTCGATCTCGTTTTGCGTAAAATACAATCGTTGCTGTTCAAGGGTTAATAGTGGCGGAGAATATAGATCAAGCTGCTCAGCTTTGGTAAGAATTGAGAGTTCGTTTTTTATAGCCATAGGAATTACGTTAAGTTTAAGGGGTAGTTAACCTCATAATTTGCCATACTTTGGAGAAGTAACCCACCTTTGTATGCCTTTAGATATCGTGAGTATGGCGATTTATGTTACTTTAGAGGGGAAAATCCCTAGAACCCCATAAAGTTAGTGACTCGCTGACCACTCGAACCCGTTAACAATTTGCGCCCACTGAAGTTTGGATGCTTTTTGGTTTGACTCCAAATTAACGAATGAAAGGTAGACACAAAGATTTGCTTACGTTTGTGCCCCTTAACCAATCTACCTACTCTCGACTTCATTTCAGCAGCTGATGCATTGGAGAACGTTAAAGCGATTACTTTATGTAGTGGATTTTCGACCAGATTACTGATGAATGAAATCATCGTATGAGTTTTACCAGCACCAGGCAGTGCCAAAACAAGGTTATGGTATTTCAAGCTCTTTGTTACTGCGTCTTGTTCAGTGCTTAAACTCACGATGTGTCCTAAATATGTCGGCCCTAGATATATTTCACAAGAATATCAGCACGACACTCCATTCTTGCGCGTTTGAAGTGCCAATTTGGACGTTGAACATTAATTTCGTGCATTATGGTTGAATAATACTCGGCAGATTACGAGTTTGATCAAGTTTTACTTAGACGATTTATCACCCCAATACCTCTTAACTTCTTCACGCCAGTCAGAGTGTCGCTGTAAACAAAGTCTGACATAGGCAACTTCCAGCTTTCAATAATGATTTCCAGAAAAGATATAACCATACTTTGACATAAAATGTACCCATAGTCTGACAAATCGGAACGGCACCTAGATACTATAATTAAGAATTGTCAGTTTATGACAACTGAAAGCGTATCTCTTTGTAACTCACTTTTGGACGTGCGACCTGAGGTCGTATGAAGCGCTGTTCACCGCGATAAGAGTGAACCATCTGTATCACCAGATGCCCCTAAGACTCTGAATAAAGCAGCGAGTCTGACAATGTAACGATATTCGGTTTT
>NZ_BMII01000084.1 GCF_014641855.1 Shewanella inventionis | reverse complement strand
GTTCTAGTAATGCCTATTATTACGTTAGAACAACGGTAACCGGAAATCCCACCCAGGAAGTGTATTTTGATAAATGGGGGCGCGAGGTTATCGCTCAAACCACAAGCTTTAGCGGTGGCTGGAACAAGGTCATCAAAGAGTACGACGGTCAAGGTCGCGAGTTTAAAGTGTATGAACCAAACTCGACTGACTTTACACAAATTAGTTACGATGAGCTAAATCGACCTAATATCGTTACAAAGCCCAATGGCACAACAGTAACAAATGGGTTCTATGGCTTTGAAAGTCGAACCACTAATGAAGTAGGAGTTACAAGTAGTTCATATCAAAATGGTTTTGGCGAAACTGTTTATACTCAAGATGCTATCGGTAATACAGTGTCCTTTACTTATGATGCTCAAGGCAATGTTGTGACTACAGACACAACCGGAGAAGGCAGTAATTACATTGTCACCGTTACCTATGATGACTGGGGCAGAAAACTCTCCACCAATGACCCTTCAAAAGGTCTATGGAAGTACACCTATAATGCTTTTGGTGAGTTAATGACCCAGGAGACCGCTAGAGGCCATACCTTCACTTTTTCATATGATTTACTTGGACGCAAAATAAAAAGCTATGAGCCATCAGAAGGCACGCTTTGTTGGAATTATGGTACGACAACGGATAAAGGCAGACTGCTTTCAGTCGAAAAATTTGATGCAGCAGTTGCAACGTGTGCTACTGGCAATCCAACGTATAAAAATAGTTTTACTTATTATCCAGATGGCTTAGTTAAAACCACAACAACCTTAATAGATGGGAATACCTTCACGCAAAGCCAATCTTACGATAGCTACAGCCGCCCAAGTATTACCACTTACCCTACAGGTACTGCGGCGTTTTCGGTTAAGAATAACTACACAACCTCTGGTTATCTATCTGAAGTACGTAATAATGTAACGAGTGCTTTATTAAAGCGTGTTGACTCAATGACAGCACGAAATCAAGTCGACAAAGTCACTTACGGTAATAATGTATCGAGCACAGCGGTGTTTGAAGATGACACTGGCTGGTTATCGAGTATTGACGTCAAAAATGGTGCTGGAATTCAACTGACTTATACTCATGTCGAGCATGATGATGTTGGCAATGTAGCCAGTCGATGGACTAAATTTGGTTCAATTCCTGGAAGCATTACCGACTTTACTGAAACGTATGGCTATGACTACCTGACAAACCGCTTAGAAGACAGGACAATTAGTATTGCCACTGGTAGTGGTATCTTGCCAACAAATTTTAAAACGTATCAAGATTTTAATTATGATGACTGGGGTAATATTAAATTTAAAACGGGTGTGGGCAATTACAACTACTATGCAACTAAACCGCACCAGCTTAATGAGGTCAAATCAGCCTCTGGAGCGCAATTATATAAGTTTTTTTACGATGCCAACGGCAATAGTAAAACAGATGGTACTCGTACCTTTAATTATGGCAGTTACGACAAGCCAACATTAATCACGAAAGCTGGCAGCAGTTCTTCCATGAAATATGGGCCTGAACGTGAGCTTATTTATAAATCTGATACGTATGTCGAAAATGGCAAAAATGTGACTTATCAGACAACCTATTTAGGCAATTATGAAAAGGTATATCGTACTGGTGGCGCAGGTACATTAACCGAGCATAAGTTTTATGTTGGCGATATTGTTTTCACCCAACGAAGCAATGGTTCAAGCGATACTTTTTATCTACACAAGGACCATCAAGGCTCAGTTATCGCCACAACGAATGCGAGTGGCGCAGTCGTATCGCAAGCTATTTACGACCCTTGGGGTAAACGTACCGCTGTGTATCTTCATAGTACGTTGGCTAGTTTTACGACTAGCGAACCGACAGACAGAGGATATACAGGACATAAACATATTAAAGACTTAGATATTATTCATATGGGAGGGCGTATTTACGACCCAACCTTGGGTAGATTTTTGCAGGCAGATCCTTTTATTCAGGCACCGTTGAATAGTCAGAGCTATAACCGTTATGCTTATGTTCTGAATAATCCGATGTCAATGACCGACCCGAGTGGGTATTTTTTCAGTGGGCTGAAAAAATTTGTTAAAAAATGGTGGAAACCTATTGTAGCTGTAGTTGCCGTTGTTGCTACTTATGGTGCTGCAACTAATTGGGTTGCGGGATGGGGAGCTACATGGGGAACTGCTGCAACAGCAACTTCGGCAGCGACATTAACTACGACAGGTGGAATTGTAACGGGGGCAATAGCTGGAGGGGTCGGTGGCTTTGTTGGTGGAGCACTGATGACTGGAAGTCTAAAAGGTTCTCTAACAGGAGCTTTGAAAGGGGCATTTAGTGGTGCAATATTTGGTGGAATTGCTGCTCATTATGGTAATACATGGAACTTTTCTCGGGTGATGTCTAATAGCGTTGCAGGTGGTATTTCAGGTGAGGCTACAGGGGGGAGCTTCCGGGAAGGCTTTAAGCTTTCATTTGCTCTTTCTATGACTAGGTTAGGATGGGAACATATCAAGGAGCGAACAAATATGTTGAAACTTAGAGCAACAAAAATTGAAGGTAATAGACCTCCTGTATATAACAAGCATGGTGAACTGATGACCTACTCAAATAGAGATATGTCGCAGATTGTAGGTACAGATGCTGGAGATGGTAACTGGTTTACAAATTTGACAAAAGATTCAGGTATGGAAGGAACCATATTTGAAAATAAAAGTTCAACATGGGCAAGAAGCATGAATGCTATTTCTAAAGGTCATGACTTTTGGAATTCTGATATTTCGAAATTAGTTGGTTTTCAAGGTTATGACTCTATGACTGGCATGGTACTTTCAGGGACTGAAACTTATAATACAGCTTTCCAAGCTTGGAGCTTAGCTGGGATGGTTCCCACAGCGGCTTATACGGGTATCGCAATGACAGCCAATGCTCCTTACATTTATGATTGGCACAGAAGAGAATATTATGAATAAACTATTTCTCTTATTTCTTGCTTTAAATACTATGTTGTTAGGTTGCACTAGTATCGACAACAGGTTTTTAGATATAAATGAAAACCACTATTATGCTGATTGGTTAAAAACAATTGAGAAATTTCATGGTGAAGGAGTATATTTTATTTTTGAAGCTGTTGATTTCTCAGTAACAGGTGACAAAAAACCAAGTTTGAGAAGGTTGAAAAAACTAATTAGTCTTTTTAAAAATAAACCGAAAGAGTGTTTAGAGCATATGGAAATTATTGATGAATCAAGAAACCTGTATGAAGGCGGTGGTGAAACAATTTATATAAGGTGCGGGAAATAGCATAATAAAACCCTTAAACTTTGATTTCAAAGGACTAAACTGTACTAGCTCAGACTTAATCTGACAGTTACCCATTTTAAATGGTGTCTGTCAGCTTAGATTTGAGCTAAAAAAACATGGCCACCCAGTGCGCCGAGATAAATCGGTAGAAGATTGGAGGTGAAAGTCCTCTGCTTGGTAGTGCCTAGCAGGCAGCCAAGACCCCGAGTCATGGGCTTTGCATCGTAAGGTGTTGAGTTA
>NZ_BMII01000083.1 GCF_014641855.1 Shewanella inventionis | reverse complement strand
AGCCGATCACTCAATACTATTTTGACCGAAAAGTGATCGGCATCGATGGTATTGAGTGATCGCGATGAATGGTATTAGGTGATCGGCTTAGATGGTATTAGGTGATCGCGATGCATGAGAATATGCAGGCGAGCAGGAATGAGAGGGTCGATGGTTTAATGGGAGCGGTATGAGTCGAGAGGCTCACGTACCGTTCTGCGAGGGGCCGCTGGGGAAGTTCCAGCGGTCTACTCTCCTCACATTTAGGGAAGATGAATGTCAAATTTATGCTGACGATGGAGCAGTTAATTTATCAACGATCAGACGGAAGCTATTGAATTTGATCAAAGCACATCCACTAAAAGATAGTGTTGCAGGGAAAATGCAACGCGCATGTTGGGACGCTAAATTTAGAGCTGAGATATTGTTTGGTCAAAAATCAACCAAAGCATAATCCCGCCCTGTACAGTATAGCCCTTTATTAGTTAAATTTAATATTCTGAAAACATATCAAAAATTAATTTTCTTAGCCATTGATTTGCAATATCTTTATGCGATCTGCTGTGCCAAAAAATATTTACTTGAATTTCAGGAAGAGATAAGGGATGTTCAACAGTAGTTATATTAAAATTATCAACTGTTATTGTACCTAATTTCTCTGGTACTGTAGCAATAAAATCAGAAATACTAAGCATATACGGTAGAGCGATAAAATGAGTAAGTTTAGCTATTACATTTCTATTTATATGGTTATTTTGTAAAAATTTTTCGATGATACTGTGTCCTGAATCTTTAGATATTATTGCCACGTGTTTATATTTGAATAATAATTTTTCAGTTATTTTTTTAGATAAAAGAGGATGGTCTTTTCGCATCATTAATTTATATTGCTGTTTAAATAAACTGCGTTGATAAAAACCAGTATTTAATTCAGGAAGTAGCCCTATAGCAATATCTATTTTCCCTAATTCCATTTTCTTTTGTAACTCTGTAGAATCACATCGAACAATTTCAATAGATATATTAGGAGCTACTTCAGATAAATAGGACATTAATTTTGGTAGAAAAAGTATTTCACCAACATCAGTCATTGATACATTGAAAACCTTATGACTTGATAAAGGCATAAAACTCGTATTAGAATTAATTGTTTTTTCAATAGCGTTGAAGTTATTAATTATAGAAACGGATATACTTTCAGCGTAAGTAGTGGGGGATAATCCTGAAGATGTGCTATAGAATAACTGATCATTTAGACAAACTCTTAACCTTTTCATAGAATGGCTAATCGCAGACTGTGAAACATTTAATATACTTGCAACCTCTTTGATATTCCGTTTTTCGTATAATAATTTAAATAGGTTTAATAGATTAATATCAATGTCAATTAAATTTATCATGTATTATCCTATAATTTCATCATATAACTTGGCTATGCGTTTTTGAGCTTTGAACAAGTTATTTTTGTTTGGATTTAAAAAATATAAACAACTTTCTAACTCAAGTTTCGGGATTCAAATACAATGAAATGATAACGATAACTCAATGATTTTAAAGAAGTTGATGTCTCAATGTGGTAAAATACTTGTTAACTAGACAAAGCAAAAAACCAAAAGAGACATCGAATGAATTCTGCCACAAACACCTTAAATTTACCATCATTAACCGCTGATTTACTTAAACAAGCAAACCTTAAAATTGACAATACTTTCAATTCAACATGGAAGAGCATTGGCTTTACTATCATGTTACGTCAAGCTAAGTTTTCTAAGCGCTCAGGCACACCTGCGGGTGATGTTGTTTATCTTTTGATGCTTTGGGTTTGGCTAAAAGTAAACTCTGTTGCTATGTTTTCAAGGGATGCCTTATTAAGTTTTTCGGCAACAAAAAAAGATGCATTATATGATCTACTTAACCGCGAAGATGTAGATTGGCGAAAGCTACAATTATTAACGGCTAAGAAAGTACTCAAGACGAATAAGCAAAGTAGCCTTAGTGCCTTTGTTGTTGATGACTCAGTAAAAATGAGGCGCGGTAAAAATGAGGCGCGGTAAAAAGATGCCTGGCGTATCGAGTCATTTTGACCACTTAACTGCTCGCTGTGTTATGGGGCAGCAAATAGTCACGCTAGGTGTTGCCAATGACGAGCAGTTTGTGCCCGTTGATAATGAAATATTTATCAGCCAATCTAAGGAGCAAGCGTTAGATTATAAGTTTAATGATGGTCGTAGTATTGCTGCAAAACGCTATCAGAAATCAAAGCAACAAACGAAACCAGAAATGGTGTGTGAGATGATAGCGCGAGCCATTCGCGGGGGCATTAATGCAGATTACTTTTTGGCGGACGCATGGTTTGCCACCAAACATATCCTGAGAATGACGATAGCTCACTCACTTGTTGCTATTGTTAGAATGAAAAAAAACAAGATGAAATATCGATTAAGTGTCGATGGTGTGAGTCACTTACTTTGCGCTAAAGAGCTATACAAGCAGCATGTTAAAGGGTGCTGGCAAACGATTAACAACGTTCCTTACATGAGTAAATCCATTATTGTTGAGTTGAACCTCACCAGCTCAGATAAAGAGCCAGCCCAATGGGTTAAAGTAAAATTACTCTTTGTTCGCTCAATAAACGAGAATAAGCAGCAGGCAAGTAAGCATGATTGGGCGTTGTTTTTAACGACAGATAGTCAGTTAGATGATGAAAAAATACTAGCGGTTTATGCCTTACGTTGGGGGATTGAAGTTTACTTCAAAGAAGCGAAACAAAAACTCGGTTTTTTAAAAGAGCAAAGCCGTCATTACAGCGCTTATATAGCCTCAATTCATCTGACAGGATTAAGGTTTTGTCTCTTACTATCAGCCAAACATGAAGAAGGGGCTGCAAGGCTTAGTGAGGTAAGAAATGATTTTGAAGAGAGTCTGAGTTGTTTGAATTTTGCCAGTAAACTATGGGGATTATTTAAAGCATTAATGACTTTAGCAGTAAATGAAATGGTTAATTTAACAAGGGTTGATAAATCTGATGTACTAGAGAAAATTGAGCAAACGGTGATTGATTTTTTTACGCAAGTCATGCAAATTGGATAGTTTTACCTTACGTCAAGAAGGGATAGAGTGAGGTAGAGTTCACTTTTATTGGATAAAAGTGAATCCCGAAACTTGAGTTAAAGAAATTGAAGCGTATTTTCATATCGCTGAACGTGATTTCCCTAAGGCATTAAAAGATAATTTTTTTCAGGAAGTATATGGTGAGCACGGTCGAATTAATGAGCGAGAATACCGATTATTACCTATCACGCAATGGTTTGATGAAACAGAAAAGTTCAAGGATAACTTCGCTGTAGTGCAAGTAAAGCGTACTAGGCACCTGAAAACGAAAACAGAGCAAGAGACATCTTATTATATAACGTCACTCAAAGAAGACGTAAAAAAGGTAGCTGGATATATAAGAGGTCATTGGGCGATAGAAAATAGCCAACATTGGATTTTAGATGGTGTGCCACAGGCACATAGGTTTGCAGCATAAGGATATGTTAAAAGCTTATGGCTAAGCTTGAGAAGAGATGATGGTTTGGCCCATCGAAGTCTGCTGTCGGAAGCTGGCTTCAAACCGCTTC
>NZ_BMII01000082.1 GCF_014641855.1 Shewanella inventionis | reverse complement strand
CGCTGCTAAAGTGATCCTAAATCGCTATTTACGCGAATTAGAGCAAGCGGCATAAGTAATTAATCAGGTTCGGGCAGAGCCGTAGCGTCTGTGAAGTGAATTGCATTAGCGATCAGCAGCAGAAAGTCGATGATAAAGTAATTTATTATCGCCTGTATTCAGGAATCCCCGTCATTCATGGCGGGGAGCATGTCAAGGAGCTAGCTATCTTGAAATAGCAGAGTTTCTTTCCAATCAGGGCTCGCAAACGAAAACAGATCTTGCCCAATTATGGCGACGAATAGTATTTAATATTGCGGTGTCTAATACAGATGATCACCTTCGTAATCATGGTTTTCTATTAACCGGCAAGGGTTGGAAGCTATCACCTGCTTACGATTTAAACCCCATAGTGGGTAAAAAAGGCCTTCACTTGAACATTACAGAGTCAGATAATGCATTGGATTATCAGCTTGCTTTTGATGTAATAGATTTTTTCAGGCTAACTCAAATCGAAGCAATGAAAATCTACGATGAGGTGTTAAATACAGTGAAGCAGTGGCAGCAAGTTGCCCAGCGTTTAGGGATCAGCCGGGCAGAGCAAACCATGAAGGAAGAAGCCTTTAATGTTTGATAGTCTTCTTGAGTAAAAAGACACTTTTATTGAAAATCTAGATCGGGTGATGGATATATCACGTCAATTAACACATAGATGTCGCGTCAATTAGGGCGTCTATTATTTGAGCTATATGGACTATGAACTTCGCAGGGTGATCCATACACCTCATACTAAACCAATCTTCTTCAGGTATTGTATTGTCAAGGATGCGAGCGAAGCGAGTACCAGTATGGTTTGTCCTTGATAATATAAGGGCCTGATGAAATAATGACCTATGAGGCGTATTCTAATTGACGCTAAGTTGGCTTTCTAGTTGTCGTCTTACAGATGGAGAATGTGTTATTACGACTTATTCCACTGATTGGAGCGTAGTCATTGTTTGAGCAATAGTGACGGTAAGGGAAATGCTTTAGTTTTCGAGAAACTTTTTTATTTTCAATCATATTATTTAAATGGTATTGAGATCTTACCTCTAGAGCACAAGAGGTAAAATCAAAGACAGATACCTGGTGCACCTGGAAGCTAGCAATGAAGTTTTGCCCTGAACTCATTAAATCAACCTAACGTGTCACGCTCAATTAAAAAGCTCGTAGCAACAGGCTTATTAAAGTCTGAAGGTCTTAATATTTTTTCAATCGATATGAAATAAAAAATGGAAATGACGATGACTAGCTTAGATGCGCTTAAACAGAAAATATTATTAAATCCAGAAGCTAAAGCTGAGTATGAGGCTTTGTTGAAAGCGGAACAGGAGAAGCTAAAAGTCAATGGCTCTACGCTCATAGATAAGTCTATAGGTGCTCAAGGTTAGCCGTAGCAAAAAATTCAGCGATTTCACGTTGGATGAGTTATCACGCTTAGCCGCTAAGGCCATGCTGCTAGAAAATTGGTGTTATATACCGCCAAGCAAACCGTAGCAAGCTTCCATGAGGTATGGGCGAAAGAAAAAGCGCATTTACCACTTATCAAGTCGATGATTGAAACAATCGAGACACACTTACGAAGCATACCGCTACGCTAGAATGAGAACCGGCGCGTTCAAAAATGCCTGTTTGCCCACCAAACTGCCCACCACTTACCTATGGCTTTTACCAAATCTTAGTGGAGCTTCTTGGTTTTCTATTAATGGATACAATAGTGGCCATTTTTTCGCTTGTTCTATGCGATAGGTTATGAGTCAGCAGAAAACTCACCTAACCTCAAATGAACATCATAGTATCCACGACTGATAAGCCTAAGTTGTGCGTTTATAATAAAGTTTGATATTTTTTGCGTTTTTTATAAAGAAGCCAGTTAAGAACTAACATATTTATGCCCCTTTATTCGCTAAAGTGTAGTAAATACTCATTCACATGTTGTTAATGTGCATTTGCCATACTAAGAGTTATCTGAACTCAGCTCCCGACGAATTAATGCATCTCAGTGTCGTATCGAGATTATTACGCTTTTTATAATCCGTAATCTTTCCGTACAAGTTGAATGTGTTCAATGTTTGAACTATAATCTCTTTCGTTACGGAATACGTCCGTACACTGGAGGAGTTATGGCAACAGCACGTTTAGATATCCGTCTTGATGAAGAGATAAAAGCGAAAGCAGAAAAGGCATCAGCATTGCTTGGTCTGAAAAGTTTAACTGAATATGTAGTTAGGCTTATGGACGAAGATGCAACAAACGTAATTGAGAAGCACGAAGGTATCGTGGTTCAAGATAGTGTCTTTGACGCATTTATGGCTGCTTGTAACAAAGCAAAATCGCCAAATCAAGCTTTGTTGAATGCTGCAAAATTCACAGATGAGAGCGGTATCAAGTGAGTTGGGGTAAAGAGTTCGTAGAACTTAGTAAATCATATCACGACCGCAATTCATTCGACTGTGGTGAGCAAGAGCTAAATACATTTATCAAAACTCAAGCAGCAAAGCATATGGAAGCAGGTATTAGTCGAACAATGATTCTCCCTAGTGCTCAGCCATTGCTTAATCAGAAGTTTGCAATATGTGCATTTTACAGTGTTGCGCCTAGCTCAATCAATCGAGAAACCTTACCAGAGCAACTAGCAAAGAAACTTCCTCGATACCCAATTCCAGTGTTTCTTTTAGCTCAGTTAGCTGTGCATAAGGAATTTCACGGCTCTGGGCTAGGAAAAGTCAGTTTAATCCGTGCTCTGAAGTACCTTTGGGAAGTTAACCACCATATGAGGGCTTATGCTATTGTCGTGGACTGTCTCACTGATCCAGCACAGGCATTCTATACAAAATTTGGCTTTGAAGTATTGTGTGAACATAATGGACGCATTCGCATGTTTCTACCAATGAAAACGATAGAAAGACTTTTTAACCAATGAGTTAATAATTAGGCAGTGCTTAATCCTGAACTCGTTGTAGATCAAGGCTGTATGACAGTAAGCTAGCGCGTCCATGTTCTGGTAAGAGCTAGTTAATCCTGTTAGCTCAAAAATGTCCAAAAGTGAGAGGGAAAATGATCAAACTTTATAAATACCACGTTACATGTAACTAACTCTATGTAATTGTTTTATATGGATTTGTTTGTTGTTGCGATTTTATTGAAATTAAACCATCAAGTAATCTCAGTAAATCTATTGATTTTAGCTTTTAATACAATTACTTACTACAATATAACTGTGTAACATTGCTGTTTTTAGCACTAACACCACTTAACACCATATTTTTCCGTATTAACGTAGCGTTTTGCGATTGAACCTTAGATAACATGGCTTTTAACTCCTCGACCTCAGTTCGAAGTTCTCGATTGCGCTCTTTGTATTCATTCAGCTCAATTTGCTTGGCATCACGCTGCTGTCGAATAGCTTTATTCACACCACCTTTAATACGCTCTAACAGGTCAGGGCAATCGCGATGAATCAACGCTCGGCTTACGCCAGCTTCTTCGGCAACGGCTGCGTAATACCATGATGCCGATCGGTCAATACCATTCAAGCCGATCACTTTTTTGTTCGCCAGTAGACCTCCGTAAAATCTAGCTTCAGTGATCGGCTTCAGTCAAGGTATTTAGTTTTTTTCGC
>NZ_BMII01000081.1 GCF_014641855.1 Shewanella inventionis | reverse complement strand
CTATTGATATCTGTGCTTATGCCGTGATGAGTAATCACTTACATGTGGTGTTAAAGGTTGATGCTGACAAAGTAAAACAGTGGTCAGATAAAGAAGTGCTCATTCAATGGCACAAAGGCTTTAAGGGTACACTATTAACCCATAAGTTTTTAAAAGGGGAAGACCTCAATCAATTTGAGCGTCAAACGGTTAATGAATGCATTACCGAGTATCATAAACGCTTAATCGATATTAGTTGGTTTATGCGTTCACTCAGTGAGCCTATAGCCAGAATGGCCAACAAAGAAGACATAATAATTATGACACCAATAATTATTTCGTTACTTGTTCAAAAAATGGGTTGCTCGATTTTTGTAATCATAGCTGTTTCATTTATATGGCATTTTGATTAAAAATTTAGATGTATCAAGTTAGCACTTTTAAAGGTTCATAATTATTGACTTTTTTCAACTTCAGGAATAAAGTCAATCTTAGTTAGCAATTGCAGAACTTGAAGATGTAAAACTCTGCAACCAAATGAATTTAAACGACTATTTTAACTATTTAATTCGAGAGTCTGGGTTCAAATCCCTATCCCTCCGCCACATTCAAATAAAAAGGCCATATCGAAAGATAAGGCCTTTTTATTTGGGCGAAAGATAGGACTTTGAACCCACGGGTTCCTCTTTATTATAAGCAAGCTATCCCTCGTCAAGATTCACAACAAAATGCTAAATCGACACATTTAAGGCCTTTTTATTTGGGCGAAAGATAGGACTTTGAAACCACGGGTTCCTCTTTATTATAAGCAAGCTATCCCTTCACAAGATTAAACTAGAAAGCCTCATCAGAAATTGATAAGGCTTTTTTATTTGGCGAAAGATAGATATTCAAAACCCGCATTACACACAAGCTATGTCCATCCTCAAGATCCAATACGATAAAGTACCATCATGAATTACAGATTAGCTGTGGGTGTCACGATTAATTTTATCTGGGCTGGCATAAATAGGGGTTAACGCCTTAACATACGTTTTGAATATCTTTTGGCTTGGTTCATCACTATTACAAAAGATACGCGCAATACCAAAATCCAATACCTTTATTTGATTGCGATTATCGACCAGAATATTGGCGGGTTTAAGATCTGCATAAACAATTTGATTTTTGGTGCGCATGATGAATGGCGTCACATAAGCTACACAAAACGCTTAACTTATCTTTTAGTCGAACGCGGTTATCGGCCCATAACGTTGAAATTGGCTTACCATCAACGAGCTCCATCACAATGTAAGAATAACCTTCAGCGGAGATCCCCGCGTCAAAAACCTTACCAACATAGGGTGATTGACTGCTTGAGCAAGTGTATCGTAGAGTCATCACAAAGTATGACACGGTGTAATTTGCGACTATATCCTTAACCGTTTAAAAGTCCATAACAGACTGATTAGAATGCTTAAAATTTGAGCTAAAACGCTATATTATAAAAAAATGTTCAATTCTTATGTGGTTTTTTTTAAAAAATCCGTCTGTAGTCAGACTCTGTAAATTGGGTTATTTTTCTTATAAGGGTGTTTGTGTATTCATGTTCCCTTTACTGCTCATGGCGAGTAATTAATTGGGGACTAAACACTGAGGCTGAAAACAACGAAGTATTGTTGTTTTTACATTAGCTTTTATCACCACACATTTAATGTGTGGATGGATATTAATGGCGTTATTGAGATTCTGTGACATTAAAATGAAAAAACATTCTTACACATTATTAGCAGCATTAGTGTTATCTGCCTGTGGTGGCGGTGGCGACTCAGAAAAAGAAACCGATGCCCCATCAGATACAACACCATCTAAAACCTATGTGTCTGGTAATACGATGCAGTCTGGTAGCGTTGGCTATATAGAATATCCATCAGATGATGTTGGTCAGGGTTATGCCTGTAAATCTCGTTCTGACAAGTATTTTGAAAGCGAATTTGTACGAGTTTATGCTAACAGCGCAGTTGGCAATAATGACTTAATGGCTGTTGCAACAATTGTTCAGAATAACATGTCTTTTTCCTACGGAAAAATGAACTTTACCACTGCATCCCTAAAAGAATTTATGCCGCAATACTCACCAACTGTCGCAACTCGTTTTTTAACAACAAGCGATTACGGTGATGAACTTGCGTATAACTATGTCTATACGGGCATTCATAAAGATGTTGATTGGAAGTCAATGAATGCTGGCGATGTTTACTATGGCATTCCAGATCATTATCAGTCTCTTGACACTCAGGGCGCTATTGATACAGCTTTAATTCTGGCCGAAAAATATAGCGAGCTATCAGGGTTGGAAGTTGAAAAGCGCAGCGACAAAGTTATTGTCTGCCTTGCCGAACACATGAACAAAAGTCGTTTTGCCGAAGGGACGTTTCACGGACTAAACTTTGCTGAGCCAGAAGCGGATAGCCGTGTATTAGAATCAGTTTACGCCAAGCACGAGCTTATTCACCATGTTCAAATGCAACACTATCGAGTCACTGAGCGCTCTGTTATTGGAATATACAATCTTCCGAGATGGCTTGTAGAAGGTCAGGCAGTGTATCTTTCTGGCCAATCAATAACTAAGCGAAGCGAAGTATCAAATACATCAATTGATGATATGAACAACGCATCAGATAAAAATGCATATTATGAAGAATATGGTTTGGCTTATAGTTATCTTCACCTAAATAATGATATTAGCACCATAAACAAGCTATATTCAAATACAGCAGGCGGCATCACTAGCTTTGAGTCGGCGTTTGATGCACTTGGATTGAAGAATCATTATGGTCAAGTAATAACCTACAATTCATTTAAGTCAAATTACCAAACATGGGTAGCTGACTGGAATTAGTTAAATCAACTTAATCAGCAGCCTTTACATAGGTTGCTGATATTTTACGTTATGACACATAAAGGCGCACACTTTTAATTTAATAAAATACTTATATTAAATTTAAATTTAATATAAGCATTAAATGCAACAACAATAGATAACACGCATATTAAAAGAACTTAGCGTCGCCTGTTAAAAATAATTCAACGCTACAGAATTACTTTATTAATGTTTACTCAACCAACTTGTTACCTTATTAAATTATTGCATTAAAATTAATAATTAGCTTGTAACACTACAATCAACTTTACACTTCGTAATATTAATCGAGATTATATAATGAAAAAGAACATCGCTCTGTTTATTTATACTGCGGTTATAACCGTTTTTCTTTCTGCTTGTGGTGGGGGCAGTGACAGCGATGAAAATGATAGCTCCTCGGTGACACCAACGCCACCAGTAACCACACAGCCATCTCAACCAATGACAGTTAGCACGTCTTTGATTAATGCCTCAGTAGATGAGCTAGGCTCAGTTTCTGGTTCATTCTCAGCAAGCAATGTTAGTGGCACACTGTCGGCAACAAGCAGCTATTCAGGCAAAGGAAAAGTCAAAATTGATGTTAGTGGTAATTCAGTTAATGTGACCTTTACTGCCCCTGAAATGAACAACGATGTCATTGAGCAGTTTGTCGTTACCGCTAAAGACAGCAAAACTTCACATACTGTTACGTTCACGGCCAATGTTAAAAACACATCAGCTACCAGTAAGGTTTCGTTTTTAACCGCCTACGCATCATCAGTGAGTCAAAAATCATTATTTGCTGACATGACTAATATTTACCGCTTTTACAGTAGTGCTGCGGTGTATGTTGGCGAAACAACAGTCTCTGATGCAGATGATTATCAAGATGCCTTTAGTGACACGCAAACAGTGGCATACAGCACCTTAGCCAAAAACAGCTCTTACTCTTCAACAGCAATCACCAAAATGCTTGCAGACTACAAGGCTGGAATAACATGGCCACCCATTCTAACTGGCTCATTCTAACTGGCTAAATATTCAACACTCAACAAATAACATGGCCACCCAGTGCGCCGAGATAAATCGGTAGAAGATTGGAGGTGAAAGTCCTCTGCTTGGTAGTGCCTAGCAGGCAGCCAAGACCCCGAGTCATGGGCTTTGCATCGTAAGGTGTTGAG
>NZ_BMII01000080.1 GCF_014641855.1 Shewanella inventionis | reverse complement strand
AGACGGCAGCATTGAATTAGCTGAAATACTTCAATAACCCTAATCGGTTATGAGTAACAATTAGGCCTAGTGAAGTGAATAATAATCAATTTGATGATCCCTCAGTTTTACCTAGGTATCAAGACAACACTACTTAGAGAAAGCATGAGCATGTGGCGATTAAATTTAATTATAACCAATAGCAAAACGACAAATTTAATGGTGACTCACCTAGAACTCGAACATTGATAACGCTTCGAATTCATCTTCGATTAGTGGTTAAAAAATAATTTTGAAACGTTGATTTTATTATGTTGACAGAATGTAAAGTTGAGCATATTTTCTTCGAATTCTAGAATCAGCAACTTTAGCTTGCAAATGGATTTCAATATATGCACAAAAGGATGTTTTGCCCTACATTAAGAAGATTGAACATAGGTTTGGTGTTTTTTTATTTTGTAGGATTACCTGCTATTGCAGCTAATCAATCTGTATCTTTCGATGTATTAAACAACACCAGTTATGACGGCTGCCCTTATTCCGGTGAAGTTGCCATTTCTGTTGAGTATGATTTAGTCGAATCGAACGTTGGTCAGTTAATTGTTTCCGCTGTTAACTCAGGTCGGTCTTATGAGCTAACAAGGAAAGATGTTGAACACGGTCCAGGCAGTGCTGTATTTGTCTTTGAGCTACAAGAGTGCATTGAACGTATCGATGTAGCCCTTACCCCCTTTTAAATTCCAATTATCAACCTTTATTATTACGTGAAAGTAAGGATGCCTCATGTCTCGCCATAAATTATTGCTTCCAATAATGCTCATTATTCTTGGAGTAAGTGCATCTTCGAAGGCCGAAGTTGTAGGGTTGTCTTCAGGTGAGTTTAGGGTTGATGAGAGTGGTGCCGCCACATACTCAGTACCCATTAACATACCTGAAGGTCGAGCAGGCGTAACGCCGCAAGTGTCGTTAAACTATTCAAGTAATAACCTTCAAGATGGCCCTGTAGGTATTGGTTGGAGTGTTGGCGGTATTTCAGCCGTTTCTCGCTGCCCACAAACGCCAATTAATGACAATGCGATTACAGGTGTAAATTTTACCAGTAGTGATAGGTTTTGTCTTGATGGTCAACGATTGATATTGCTTGCGGGTACCTACGGTGCACCTTATTCAACTTACATTAAAGAAATTGATGACTTCTCAATTGTTACCGCTATGGGCGGTAGCCAAGCTAATGGGCCTAGTTATTTTGAAGTCAAAACGAAAGCCGGTGAAACTTATTATTATGGTAATCCCGGTTTAACGGGTCTTGTCAGTACAAATCAAGCGGACGCATTTGTTGAGCCAAGCAATAAGACTGGAATGGCAAAAACATGGGCTGTTAAAGTCATCAAAGATATTAAAGATAACTATATTCTGTTTAATTACAACAACAGTAAAACGAATGGGACATTTTACATTGATAGCATTCAGTACTCAGCAAAATTGGGCGACAGTACTGCTTTCAATAAAGTTAAATTTGTTTACGAAGACTACGGTAAGGGTTTTTTAGGTTATCAAGCGGGGGCTATTGCAAAGCATAACAAAATACTAAAGCGTATTGACTCATCGGTTGACGGTAGCAACTACCGCTCTTACTTTTTGAACTATGAGAACAGTAATTTTATAGAAGAGCGCACCTTATTAACATCCGTTCAAGAATGTCCCGATAATGATACTGACTTTGGTAATTGCTTACCCAAAACAACGTTTGGTTGGCAACGCCCCAATCTATCTAGCAGTAGCATGCAATATCTGTGTAAGTCAGAGCCTGCTGGGCCTGACTTTTGTCATGATGTACCCACATCAACTGATTTTAAGCCATTTGAGAATCCCACCTCTGTTGCGAGTGGATCTGCCAACGTTAGTACTTCTCAAGTTTTTGACGTCAATGGTGATGGGTATCAAGATATTGTTTACGTCAGTGGTAGTTCGTGGGCTGTGAAGCTCGGCCCTTACTTTACTTCCACCAAAACGATGACATCGATTGGTACATCAAAAAAGGAATATGCACTTAATATTGATTATAACGGTGATGGTGTAAGGGATTTACTTGTTGCCAACTCTGCAACAGCAAATTGGCATGCATTATCATTTCAAGCTAGCGAAAGTGTTGAGGCATGTGCTAAGTGGGAGCAATGTGTTACTAAAATTATAACCTCTGAATACACGTTAACCAACCTTAATGTCGTCGCCACCGGGCTTGAGAACGGTGCGCAAGTTATGGATGTCAATGGTGATGGCAATGAAGACATTGTTTTTCGAACGGGCAATACGATTAAGGCTCATGTAAACAATGGCAATGGTACTTTTACTGCGAATAAAACCCTCTATACCTTTACGGATACCATTGCATCGGCTGAGTTAAATATGGGAGTGCAATCTCAAACTGCTGATATGAAATCTGCCAGTGCCGTTGATGTTAATGGTGATGGCCGCTCAGACCTTGTGATGAAAGTGACGTCGACAACATCCGGTTGTTATGTTCGTGGTGTATTAAATGCTTCTATTCGCACTAGAGATGAATGTCAAAGAGATTGGGCTGGCACTTGGACCAGCAGTACTTCAACAAAACATATGCTTTTTGTTGCATCAGGCACCATGGCAAATCCGGTCTTAACCTTACAGCAGACCCTTGGTAACTATGAAGACACCTTCCGTATAGCCGATTTAAATGGTGACGGCTTGAGTGATTTGTTATTTGTCAGTGGCGATAAATGGTGGTATCGACTCTCTAACGGTATTGAATTCTTAGCGTCTAGAGACGCGGGGTTAGCTACATCGAGTACTAAAAAATACCTTGACCAATTTGTTGATTTAAACAATGACGGCCGCGCGGACGTGTTACATGCAACTTCCACGTCTAATTGGGCTATTTTCTTCTCTCGCCCCACAAATTCGGGTGAATGGATTTCATTTGAGAGCCGTGGCTTTATGGATTTTGACGCCAATGCTACGGTTCGTTTTGGTGATACGGATGGCGATGGTAAATTAAACCTACTGACTTCAACAGGCAGCAGTTGGAAAAAATACTATAACCGTAAAGGGATTAAAGAGTTCGCCATCAATACCATTACCAATGGCTTTGGTGTTGCGACAACGGTGACCTACAAACCGATGACAGACTCATCCGTGTATGTGACCAATTTCTCAGATGCAGACACAACAACAGATACGTTCTCACCTCACTCAGGTATGCAACTCGTCAGTAAAGTAGAAACACAAAGCAATATTGGTGTTGATGGCAAAGTATCGGTCAACTATCAATACGGTGGTTTTCTTATCCATAAAAAGGGCCGTGGTTCATTAGGCTTTCAGATGTTAAAAACCATCGATAACCAAACCCATGTTGTGACCGAAACCAAATACAGTCAAGAGCATGGTGAATTAACGTTTGCCCATGCAGGCATGCCTATTGAAACCATTCAAATGCTTGATACTCAGATGCTTTCAAGGGCGAGTAACACGCTAGACGTCATCCAAACCGCTAATGGTGGTATTTCACCTTATATTGCATCTTCAGAAGAAGAAAGTTACATACTAGACAGTAATCTGAGTAGCACACTGTCAAGCGTAACGCTCACGACCAATCAATATGATGACTGGGGTAACTTACTTGAAAGTAACATTGAAATTTCTGATGAATACTCTAATGACGTACTCACTACCAACAATGTTAATACCTATGGTTCAGGTGACTGGGAACGATATGGCCGTTTAGCTTCTTCTGTTGTCACAAAAACACGAACAGGCGACCCTAAAACACATGTCCGAGAAACCACATTTGATTACTATTCAAATTTGATGTTGAAATCGAGCACATTATCACCTAATCAAGCAGCCACTAAACTCACAACCACTTATGGGTATGATGCCTGGGGAAATAAAACCTCTGAAGCAGTAACGGGTTATAGCACAGCAACAGGCACAAATATTACTCGCAGTACGAGTAGCAATTATGGTGCTAAAGGGCGTTACCTGAGTTACACAGATGATGCGATGGGGTTTAGAACCAGTTTTAAGTATAACAATGTTGATGCAGACTCTGTAACAGGTGTCATCACTTCAATAAAAACTACCGATGCCAATAATGTCGCGAAAATAGAATATTTTGATGATTTAGGCCGACTAAAAACCATTGACCATCCTGACGCAAAAACAACGACCGTTACTCAAGCTTTTTGCAGTAGCTGTTCTAGTAATGCCTATTATTACGTTAGAACAACGGTAACCGGAAATCCCACCCAGGAAGTGTATTTTGATAAATGGGGGCGCGAGGTTATCGCTCAAACCACAAGCTTTAGCGGTGGCTGGAACAA
>NZ_BMII01000079.1 GCF_014641855.1 Shewanella inventionis | reverse complement strand
GAGGTTTTGCGCCAATACATAGAACAACAAAACAGACCTCACTGAACTCGCTTTCCCCGCCACAGGTGACGGGGCTACTCGCTCGTTATCAAGTTAAGCGCTAGATTTGAGCGGGTTTATTTGGTGTAGTTCAAACTTAATGAAGCCATATTACCCCTTGATTTACCCAACATAAACCGCATAATAATTGAAACATTATCAATTAAAAATAGACAATCATGCTTCTAGAAGACTTATATGTTGTTCTTAAGGTTGCTGAGTTTCGCAGCATTACCGCTGCGGCAACCAATTTAGATATGCGCACCGCTACAGCTAGTGCGGCCTTAAAGCGGGTTGAAGCCAACTTAGGTGCAGAGTTGTTTATTCGTACCACTCGGCAATTACGCTTATCAAGTGCAGGTGAAAAGTACATTCCACAATGTGAACAGGCCATATTATTGCTTGAACAAGCCAAACAAAACATGAAAGGTGAACAGGATATTATTGATGGTGATCTGCGTTTATCTGTGTCATCAGATTTGGGCCGTAATGTGGTGATCCCCTGGCTTGATGACTTTATGCAAACGCATACAAAAGTCAGTTTACGGGTTAGCATCAGCGACACCAATGTCGACTTTTACCGCGACTCTGTCGACTTAGCTTTACGTTACGGCTCACCTAACGATGCCAATTTATATGGCTTTAAAATTTGTAATGTCCCCAGGCTAATCTGTGCCTCGCAAGCTTACCTAGACAAACACGGCACACCAAACCAACCGCAAGACTTAGCAAAGCACAACGCCTTGCTGTATCAGCTGCAAAACTTAACTCATGATATCTGGGAGTTTACTCAAGGTACTGACAGCACCAAAGTAAAAGTGTCGGGTAATAGGGTGGCTAACGATGCCGATCTGGTCAGGCGCTGGTGTGTCAATGGCAAAGGCATATCAGCAAAATCTTGCTTAGATATGGCGCATGATTTACTCAACAATAACCTTGTTACCGTTATGTCAGACTATCAAGTTAAACCCACCGAGCTGTGGTTAATCTTTCCAAGCAGGCAATCAATTACTCCTGCAACTCGGCTGTTGCGCGACATGCTTAAACAAAAAACCCGCGAGCTATTGTTACAGCTAATTGATAGAGGCATCTTAGATAACAGCGTGCTGGATTAGGGCGTGTTGATCTTTCAAGGATTATTGCACAGCTTACTTATGTAACCTCAGCTCTGGATAACAAACGCCTTTCAAGCAGTCCTTTGCCGTCCTCACTGCGTTGAATTAACTTGCAATAGGCTAGCTATTGACGCGTTAATTCGCCTTGTTAGCAAAACAAATCACAAGCTTGACAGTGGATTTTAGTCAATCTGTTGATTTATATCGTTATCAATACATCTCTTATCCAGAGTTGAGGTTAGTTAATGGTGTGGTTATTTTTGTTGGTAAATTATGCAGTCGGTTATGTTTGTCAAACAATCGCAAATCAACGCCGTTTAGCCCGCTTAAATTAACACTGCCCGTCGGGTAGAAGTGAGCCGTTACAAATACATTAACTTTTGGCTTTAGCTCGTTTTTTATAAGGCTTTTTAAAACTGCGTTTTGGCGCAGTACTGGCAACACCTTGTAATGCCGAGGGTAACTGACTCGATGCTTGAGTAATAAGACCGTCTAATTGGCTGAGTAATGGCTGCATAAAGCCGTCATACTTTAAGCGTTTTTGGCTAATGGCATCGAGGCTGTTTTCCCATAATGCGGTCATGTCTGGGGTGGTGGCAGAGTCTGGTAAACTGCGTATTAAACCAACCCCGACTGCGGTCGCTTTAATAGCTTTACCCTGACGAGTTAAATATCCCCGCTTAAATAGCAACTCAATAATGCCAGCACGTGTGGCCTCAGTGCCTAAGCCGTCAGTGTCTTTAAGGATTTTTTTAATCTCACTATCGGTTACATAGCGGCTAATCCCCGTCATGGCACCTAATAAGGTTGCGTCAGTAAAATGTTTTGGCGCTTGAGTCATTTTTTCTAATAACTCACCACGCTCACATTGCAGTATTTGCCCCTTAACCAGTGGAGGCAACGACTGAGCATTGTCGTCGTGCTCATCTTCATTGCTATTTGAATCGTTTTGGTTGTTAGCTGCTCGCTTAAATAGCTGTTTCCAACCTAGGGTTTTATCTTGGCGTGCTTTAGTCGTAAATAAGCCACCCTCAATGGTCACTTCAACAGCGGTTTCGGCATACACATAAGCGGGGTAAAACTGAGCTAAATATTGCCTCGCTACATGTTGGTACAACTTGGCTTCATTGCTTGATAATGCTGATAAATTCGCCACTTTTTCGGTAGGTACAATGGCATGGTGCGCATCGACCTTACTGTCATCCCATGCTTTAGATTTAAGCTTGGCATTAGGCCCATCGCAGCCTTCAACTAACCCAGCCGCGCCTTTAAGCACTGCATCTAACACTTTGGGGGCTAATGCATGTTGCTCTTTAGGTAAATAACGACTGTCAGAACGTGGGTAAGTAATTAATTTATGCCGCTCATATAAACTCTGGCAAGTGTCGAGCACCTCTTTAGCAGACAAACCAAAACGTTTGGCAGCATCAATTTGCAGCGCCGATAAACTGTATGGCAGTGGCGGATTTTGGCGTTTATCTTTGGCTTCAAGCTTAGTGACTTCAGCTGGTTTACCGGATATACGCGAAACAACGTTTTCAGCCAGGCCTTTGGCTAATACTCTGCCATCTTCATCCATATAAGGCTGGCAGGCTTCGCTCGGTTGCCATTTGGCAGTAAATCCTTGTTGTTGATCTGTCAGTAAATGGGCTATCACCTCGTAAAATGCTTTTGGGGTAAAATTGGCGATTTCATCATCGCGGCGCACCACTAATCCCAATACAGGCGTTTGCACTCGGCCAACCGACAGCACACCCTGATAGCCCACTTTACGCCCTTGAATAGTATAAGCACGTGTCATATTCATGCCATATAACCAATCGGCGCGGCTGCGCGCCAATGCAGAGGTTGATAATGGCACAAACTCGCGATTGCTACGCAGTTGCCCTAATGCACGCTTTACTGCTTGCGGGTTTAAATCGCTAATTAATAAGCGCTGAACTTGATTGAGTTTATCGCCTTTTACGCCTAAATAAGCTATCACTTCGTCTACCAGCAGTTGCCCTTCACGATCTGGATCGCCGGCATTGATAATCGATGACGCTTGCTTAACTAACTTGCGCAGTACCGTTAATTGACTTCGAGTTTTGGGCTTTGGCTGTAGCTTCCAGGTTTGTGGCACAATAGGCAAATGCTCAAGCTTCCACGATTTAAAGGCATCGTCATAGGCATCTGGCTCAGCTTGCTCAAGCAAATGGCCAATACACCAAGACACACAATCGCCGTTGGCGGCAGTAATAAAGCCATCGCCTTTTTTATGAGGCTTAGGTAACACATCGGCAATGGCTCTACCTAAACTGGGTTTTTCAGCAATATATAAAATCATAATCCATCATTTTATGGCTAGTATCATTACAGAGCCCGCAGGCATGAAAGCACGTTTACTGTATAAAATTACAGTATAGATTACCTGTAAATTTATCTTGCTGCAAATTGCATAGTATTAACCTCAAAAATCATTACAATGCGGGTTTTATTTTTATAAACGATTTGCACAATGAAACTTGGCCTGCGCTTAACCCAACTTAATGACATGATCCCAACAGGCTATTTGCACATTTGGGATTGTTGCTGCGATCATGGCTTATTAGGCGCTGCGTTATTATCAAGACAGGCTTCACCGACAATACATTTTGTCGATATTGTGCCAAACTTGATGCAGCAATTAGAAGATAAGTTACAACGTTTTTATCCACGCCAACCAATTCCCCAATGGCATGTACATTGTATCGATGTCGCAAAACTTCCCTTGTCAGATTATTCAGAAAGCCCACTCGTTGTTATCGCTGGCGTGGGTGGAGATTTGATGATCGAGCTAGTTAATTCAATTTGCCTGCAAAATCCTCAGCTACATATCGATTTTTTACTCTGTCCTGTGCACCACCAGTACGAATTACGCCAACATCTGATCAAGCTTGAATGCCGTTTAATTGATGAAAAATTGATTGAAGAGAATCGCCGATTTTATGAAATACTCTATATCAGACGTGATCCCAAACTCCCTGTGAATGTTGCTAATGATTCGCTTACAGACATTGACCCTATAGGCAATGTAATTTGGCAAGCGAGTGATGCTGCACAGCAAGACATTGCTATGAGATATTTAGCTAAAACGATTGCGCACTACAGTCGCATCAATCAATCTCGTTCAGGAAACACCTCTCAAGCACTAAAAGAGTATCAACAGGTACACATCGCTTTAAAATAATGCCTAAAACGCTTTAATTGGCAGTCCATTTCTTGATATGTAATGTATCAAGGACGCTACGCCGTAAATGACAAGGAAGGACTTAGTCCTGCAATAAAGAGCTGGGGCCTCAATCAGCAACATCTCAGGAATAGCGTAATTACAGTATGACTACCCATGTAATTTTCTATGTAAAATATTGTACTTCGGTTTTTTAGTAGAAGGCCGTGGATAGGTGTCATCATTTAAGGTTATCGTTGCTTCACCAAGGCTTATTGGGCCACCATTAAGCTGACTTTTCCATCTAACAAGATATTTAGCTGGAGGTAATTTAGGAAGATTAAAATAAAAAATAGTCCCAGGATCTTTTGGCACTTGAACATCTAAGTTTAGTAAATAACCATCATTATTTCTAATGACTATTGAATGCAAAGTCACACTACTTTCAAACGTTACCTTCAAAGATCGCGTAGGCTCGATAGTAAACTCAATAGTCGCATCGTTATTATTCACAAAAAGCTCACCAGCACATACATTATTTGATACCAGCAAAGCGAAAAAGATCATGGTTAGGCAACGATCATACACTGGACCTTAAGCATTAAGGCCTGCAAAAACTCCATCTAACGTTATGTCTTTTCTAGATTTTCTTTGTTGTGACTTTTTTGCGTTTATTGTTATATAGCTGACCGCCCAGTCTATCTTTT
>NZ_BMII01000078.1 GCF_014641855.1 Shewanella inventionis | reverse complement strand
ATAATAAACCGCTCATAATCAAGCAATGCTTGGGCCAGTGGCCTAAGTATTGCCGTGCCTGAAATTTAAGAAACCAGATTTTTTGCTTTATTACTTATGTCACGCCATGCTGCCGTAAGCTCACAATAAGTCCAGCGGTCCTGATGATCCAATGGCAATGGCTCTGGCTGTGCTTGACGCTAGGCAAAGAGGATTGGATCGATTCCTTGGTGGTACTTTGGCATTTGCATCTATTGATGATCGCACGGCATATCGCCGAGTGCTGCAACAGGGTCTTGCTGAATTGGAAGCCGTTCTTGTTAAGGATCAATTGCTTTGATCGACTTTCATTGTCACTTAGATCTCTATCCGAAAGCAAAGGAAGTATATGCCGAGTCTCTGAGACGCAATGCATTCACATGGTTAGTCACTACAAGTCCAAAGGCTTTCCGAGCTACGAGTTCAGTGCTTGGCCGTCATGAAACTGTGTTGATAAGTCCAGGCCTTCACCCAGAGATTGTAAGTGAGCGCTTCGAAGAATTAGACCTGCTGACAGCTCAAATTGATGACGTCATTGCCGTTGGTGAGATCGGTGAGGTGGAGTTAAACCCAGAGAACAAAAAAGAAGCAGCTTAACAGCTTAGGCGACAACTACCTTGAAAAACGCCGGTAAAGCGATGCCATGACATGGGGGGGCGGGCGCTTAGCATCCATTCAAGACAGGCGGTTCCGGACGTTTTAGAACTACTCCGTTTGTTCCCTGACCATGGAGTTCCGGTACTGCATTGGTTTACGGGAACGGCATCGGAGCTTAAAACCGCTATTGGGCAGGGTTGCTGGTTCAGTATCGGTCCAGCTGCCTTTAGTTCCTCTGCAGGAAAGGCACTAGCCAGAAAGCTTCCGAGGGATAGAGTTCTTCCCGAAAGCGATGGTCCTTTCGCTCAATTAGATGGCCGCTCTGTCATGCCTTGGGATTTCGATATTACGGTAGCTCTTCTTAGTGACGTTTGGTCGTTACCTTTTGAGGAGGTCAGAGCTCAATTACTCAGTAACGCTAGAATGTTTGTGAATAAAATTGGCTATACAAAACTAATTAAAAAATTGATTTGAAGAGTATTTATTTTAATACTGGAATTTTTTGTTTTGGAACCTAGTTGAATACCTCAAAAACTCCAAGAAACACTACCGTGCTATTTTCGCCAAGTGTCCGCTTTCAGTGAGTTCCTAGCGCTCGGGCTATCCAAATAGTTGGTATAGGTTTGGCTCAAGTTCCTATGACAGGCTATGTAAGGGTTAGATCGACATATCAGCTAAGTCTTTCAACCAAGATTCCATATTTATATTAATTGATTTATTTTTTCCATAAGCACTCAAAGAGTATTTATTGAGATCAACACAGCCATCTATTAATCCTCTGTAACCAATATATTCAAACAAACTAAACTCTTCAATTTTAGACTTAACTTCTTGAAATTCATCAGAATAAATTACTTTGTAAAAAATAAAAATTAATTCTCCATTAGTAAATTCAGAGAAAAGAACTCTATAGTATTTCCTTTTATCAATCAGCTTGCTCTCTTCAATAAAATCTAAGATAAACTTCAAGTGCATAAAATATGCTTCTATTGCACCCGATGCCTTACTAGCAAAAATCAAGCCTTTAAATGCTTCTTCAGAATCACATCGTTTAGGAAATTCCCCACGATAATACTCGGACGAATAGTACTCTTGATACTTATAAAGTTGATATCGAAGGTGTTCAAAACCGCAGTACCTTATATCCCTATCAGAAGAAAATGAACTTGGAACATTACTGTCATTTTTTACATCTTCCTCTAGGTGTACCCTTATTATATGAGCAATTTGTGATTCGAAACGGTCCAGTAATTTGAAGAAAGTTGCTTCGAAATTTTGAATATTAACGGAATCAATTTGCTGAGCTTGAGCGTCAGCGCTTCTTTTTAATTCGACCCTGGTGAGTTCTAGTTCTTCTCTTGTCATCGCCAATTGAGACTGGCTTTGTTGCAATTGATTTCGCTGTAATAAAACAGTTAGAAGAACACCTATGAATGCTGAAAAACTCAAGAAAGGATTTAGAATCCCGCCAATGAAGTCACCAAATACTCCCCAATTCTCTGGTTTGTCAGAAATGCTCATGTGACCAAAGTTAAAATAATACGCTAAAGGCGCAATGCTGCATATTGAAACGATTGCGAAGGCGGGCAACAGAATTTTTCTAATCATTTATTTTCTCAAATAGAATTTAAACGTAAAATTTTAATCTTAATCAAAAGCATAGCACTGTATAGTATGCCAACTTGCACCACATGCAAAGTTTCAAAAAACTCAATCTTCGAGTGATGATAACTGCAATAAGTAATACATTTATATACCGAATAGTCCAGCATCATTAACCTTTATCGGATATCGGTCGTTGCTAAATTGGCAGGAAGCATGAGCTGGCCTGTGCGGGTATCATACTGCAGTGCATTTTGATGAGTGTACTCGCAGACTTCAGTGGTGGTTTGTTTTAGTTGAATAAAGCGTGATGATGTAGCGCGCGTTGGCAAGGTTGTTTTTTGCTGGTTCTCAGCCTGTAAAGCACGTTGTTTATAATAAGTGGTAATCGAGACATTATGATGTTGGCAGAATTCAACATTAGTGCCTTTGAAATTGCTGCGCTGCTGAAGTAACTCTAGCCACTGTGCCGCTGTTCTGTATGTTTTCATCACCTGCTCCTAATTTATCATTGAGCAGGTATTTTCAAATAGGCAGATTAATGATGCGAGGTGTGGTTCGCTAGACGGTTACCAAAAAAGTACAAAAAACGAACGGTACTATTCAAGCCGATCACTCAATACTATTTTGACCGAAAAGTGATCGGCATCGATGGTATTGAGTGATCGCGATGAATGGTATTAGGTGATCGGCTTAGATGGTATTAGGTGATCGCGATGCATGAGAATATGACTTAATGATAAGCCACTTTCAAGGAGCTTTCTAACGGCGTTTGGCATCCAATTTGCGGTCAAAACTGCTTCTTGCCTGCTAGTTTTTATAAGTTTACTTCTTGATTAAAGCCGAAAGAACGATTTCAAAAAAATTGTGTGAAGCATGATTATCTGCTCATCATTAATCTATCAACTTTTAACTTTAATATTATAACCTCTTGCTCGAGGTCATCTCTTTCTGCTTGATAGAAAGCAATACTTTGTAAAGCTTTGTCACGCTGCCTTGTCATATCCTTTAGTTGATTTCGTAAGTACCTATTGTCATCTCTTAAAGATCTGTGCTTATTCGTTTCGAGAAATTTATTATGGCTATACCCCTCTTTAATCAGTTTATTATGTGTCTCAATGGCTTCTCGAATGTGCGCATTCCAAGGGCTATTTAGCGCCATATTACTTTTTAGACCGGCACCACTCCATATTTCCTTATACGTCCATGTAACCTCAGGCTTAGCTTTATGCAGTAGCTCTACCTGTTGCCATAAAGCTTTAGTATTATTATGTTTTGTTTCTTCTCTGTTCTTAAGTAGGCCGTTGTGATTACCACGTGACAAAGATTTAGACATTAATGACCTCAACTTTATCTAGCTGTTCAATCAGCTTGTTAATTTCAATGTTCCTAGAGTTTAAATAGGATGTCTTAGGCAAACTTGATTTAAAAAATGTTAACAATCTCTCATTTTCACGTTTACGCCACAATAGGGTTCTGCGCATACCATCCGCTGATATTACTGAATTATTACAATCAGCGGGCCTGCATGCCGTTTTATCACCACCACAAAGAGCCTTTTGTGGTCTATACATACATAGACCATCATCCGTTTGCTCAATAAGAGCTTTATTAGGAAGACTTTGCAGAAAAATTTCACGTTCAGCCTTAGTCATCCCTTTAAACTCTTTTCTAAGTTGCTTTACCTCATCGGCACCGCCACCAATTATAGGTATTTGATTCGAATAAAGTTCTGCATATAGTTCTTCAGAAAGTATAAATTTTTCTTGTTGTAATTCAATATAAATGTTTGGGTCACCGTATATTTTAGTCATTTCGGGGTCATAGTGTTTGAGTTGATCTTGGATGGCTTTGATTCCCAAGCCTTGTCGAGTCATAATTCTAGCGAATTTTTTCCTAAACTGGTGGCTTGCTATGTACCAGACCTCATTATTATATGTAATGTTATTGTGATTGAGGTATTGACGTAACATAGTATTCATACTCATATTCGATACTGGATATGGACTTCGATTAGCCTTTTGAACAAATAAATAGTCCTTATTTGAGGTGTAACGGTTACTCAAGCCTAGTTTTAATTTATCCATTATTTGTTTAATAAAAGGCAATGTTTGCCATTTATATTTTGTCGGCTCTGCTTCTAGTTTCGTTGTTTGTGAAATAACAAAACTAATAACCTGTTCGTATCCATTGTAGTTCAAAGTTTCAGATTTGAAATTGTGTTCATTCCTGATACGCAAAATCTCATGGATTCTCATGCCGGTAAACAATGCAATGAGAATGTAACCAGCTGACATCAATCTGTTTTGAAAAAAATTTATTTCATGATGGTTTGTAAACCCGAAATCGGAATATGGAAATGTTTTTTTAACAGTAGGCTCGTAGTATACGGTACCGTCATCTCTGTATTTCTTTTTGTATTTTCTAATAGATATAAATTTTTCTCTTGCTAGGTTCACTTCATGTAATATTTTGTAAGTTTCAATATCTCTGATAGCAGCATGATAGAGTTTTTTGGCTACAGAATCAGGCATTTCAGATGTAGTTTTTTCTTGTCGACCAATTACCTTATTTGCATTAATTCTAGCCCATTCAGATTCAGACATACCTTCTAGCAAGTGAACCGTCAAACCGTCTCTCATCTTGTGAGATTGCTTTTGTAAATGGCCAAACCCACGAACTCGACTCAATAAAGTTCTGTTTGTTATTTCAAGGCCATTTTTATGAGTTTCATTCAGAATTTCACTTTGAATACATGAGGCATCAAATTCAGTAATATCTGATAATTTTAAAATTTTATTATCATACATATATGAAAGTATACGTTTTAACCCATGAGTGAGTAATTTTGTCAATGTTGATGTTTTGGGGTTGGAGGGGAGGGGGTTAAAGATTAATTGCTCTATAAAATCCTTTGCAACAGCAAGATATTGTTCATTATGTTGACTACATACGTTTGTTCCCAGGGCGGGATCATACTTTGTTAACAGTAGGGAACTTTTTCGTATCGGCATGATCTGATCAGGCATGTTAATCTACTGAACCTAATCCATGTCCTTATTTGAACACTTGAAACTTATCAAAGACCCT
>NZ_BMII01000077.1 GCF_014641855.1 Shewanella inventionis | reverse complement strand
TTTCAAGGAGCTTTCTAATGACGGCTTGCTTATGCTCTTCTGGATAATGCTTCATTCATAACTAACTTACCGCTCCCTGTTTTATTTTTATGAAAAACTGAGGCGACAACTATCCTGACACAGGGGGGTATTAACAATTCGATCAGGAGAACAGCGGTCTAAATCCTCGATTACGAGTATGATTTTTTTTCCAATATTTTGAGTCTTCTCAGGAAGCTCATTTTTTTTCGAGTCAAATAAAGAGTTAAACTTTGTTACAAAGTAGCGTTGAGTTGAAAAGCTGTACGAATCGATTAAAGCCCGTATATCTTCTTTGAGATACTGAGCAACACCCAAGTGCTTTGAATAGTCAGGGGAGTTACTTATAGAGTTTATTTTTTTCAAGAAAGGACTAGCCCAGAGATTTTTAGCGATCCCAAATATGGTCAGAGCGAAACCTGATACTACTCCAGAAACTATGATTGGTGATTTATCACTTTCAGCCCAAAAGCTGTCGATCAGCCCTGTACTGATTACCGCAAGGGCAGCAATCCCAATGAGCACCCACCAAATTAAGGCGTTTCTTAGAGTGTCCCTTTGTAAGAAAATTCTATATTTACCAAGCATGTAAATACGTTTTAGAAGGCTTTTTTGAGAGTAAAGGTCCGTAGCTAAGTGATGAGCTAACGCGCCCGCCATAAAATCACAATGCTCATTTTCCCAGGCATTAAAAATGCTGAAACGATAGTTAGAATTTGCTTCGAAATCCCGCTTTAATAAATTGATAATTGTACTTTTTCCAGTCCCCCATTTGCCGAATAGTCCTACTGTGAACGGCTTGAACTTAGAGTCCGATTCGATTATTCCTTTCAATACATGGACCAGTGTACCTCTACCTAGTAAATCCGTTTTATTCTCTTGATCCCCTTTGGGTTCTATTCGATAAACTCTGTAGGTAACGGATAGCTGAGAGTTCTCAAGATCGACCCCTAAACTAGGCTCATTCCAGTTGAGCCCTGCGTAATCCCAAATTGTTCCAAAGGATTTTCCTTCTGACGGTCTTGCTACTAGGCCTACTAATCGATGTGCTTGTGATAGAGATAGGGGCTTAAAGTTCACTAAGTGAACGATGTTTCCCAGGTCGCTCCCCTCCTCTAAAAGTAAGCTGACACTTAAAGCTATGTGAGCAGATTCGTCATTTTGGAAAGTACGAATAAGTTGCCCAGGGTCAGGGCTATCAGAAGTAATCAATGAGGTATTGATAGCAACGCCAGTTACTCCGGACAGTAAATGACTTAATGTTTGAAAATAATAGCCTGCCTCCATAATATTTCGGCAGAGTACTACTATCTTGTCTCCATGATTTATTTTTACTTGGCTAAGCCAATGGCTTAGCTGCGCCTCGACTTGGGCTAGATGTACACTCGATGATGAGATATCAACATCCAAGCTATTGCTATTAAGTATAAGATCCAGCGAAGGTTGAATGACTTTAACTGGTAGGTAATACTCATCAACTATTGCTTGAGAAATTGAGTATTCATATATAACATTGCTATTAGCATATTCAACCAAATCCGATGAAGGAGTAGATGTTGCAATAAGTACTTTAGATTCTTTATTACTTTTTCTAATGAGTTCACTTGCATTAATGGCGGCTTTGCCATCAAGGTCTACTAAGTAGTAGACATCTGCATTTGAATATTTTCCTTGATTATCTGAGAAGGTTTTATAAGTGATAACATCAAAAGAAGTACTCAACTCTCCTAAATCATTGAGCAGCATACTAAGCTGTTTCTTATGTTCCCGAAGCTTTACTATGACGATACTTCTACGAAAAATGGTATTAGATGCGATTGCCTGAGCGATTACTAGGCTTTTCCCTGTACCAATAGCCATAATCAATAACCCAATATTTGGCCCAGAGTGCAAAGCTTTAGAGAGCGCGTCTACGGCTGCTTGTTGGTAATCTCTGAGTCTACTTTTTTCTTGGTTTAGGTGTTCTGTATCACTTGAATTATTCATTTCAACTTCCATGTTTTAATTATTAGGCATTAGAGTTATCAATTATCCGCTGTAACTTCTCAATACTCATAGCAGGCTTTTCCGTATGAAGCATTGCATGACAGTTAGGACAAACGGGAATAAGGTCGTTAATCGGGTCGATTTGGTAGCTTTCACCAATCGTGGCTAAATCAACCTTATGGTGCACATGAATAAAGCCTTTACCTATTTGGCCATAGGTCTTTTCAAAATCAAAGTCACAGACTTGGCAAATCGCACCGAACTTGGCGATACAAACCGTTCTTGCTTCTGGGTCTCGCTCATAAGCATTGATGGTAACTTGCTTTACTCTGCCTTCAATGAAGCCTGTTAGTTGCGGAGGTACTTCATCTGGATAGATAATCTCTGTCACAGATAACGCCAGCTTGGCTCTATATGAGTCCACCAGCGCTCTTATGGAGACTTGTTCACCTTTCCCTTGTACAGCGTAATAATCTAAATGTAATTCAACGGCAACCAATGCTCGTTCAAGGGCTTCAGGCGACATATCATTTTTGAAGCGCTCAAGATAATAACGAGTTGCCGCCAAGCTTATCGTCTTTTTGTAAACAGTCCCCTCAAGCATTGCTAGCAAGGCGTTTAGGTAGAATGCCGATGAACTTGATTTTAAACCTGTATGACTAGATAACAGTGCAGTCGCGGCACTTCGATTTGTCTGCCCCGACTCAACTTTCAAAGCAAACTCGAATGCTGGCTCGTACTGTTCTGACGTAATTCTAGCCATACAGTCTCCATAAGTTAGTCAACTGGGATTAAACCATTTTCAAAAAGACGTAACCATGGTTGGGGATGTATTTTACTAATTGAAAATCTTCATTTACCAACGCACTGATTGAACTGAGCTAGTACATCGTAGTTAACTCAGTGATCAATTTTTTAACTAACTTTCATGTATATGGGATAATTTTTCTAATATAAAAACTACATCATCGGGCATACCATCCGTTTCTAACGCTATAATTTCCTTGAGGTGACCATCAAGTACTTTTAGTTGACCAGCCCATAGTGCAAAAAGGAACTCCAAGGATGCTTCACCTTGAGGGTTATCCAAGTTTTTAATAATTGAAATGATGATATCTGTCATTTGACGACTGTAAATTTCATCGACGGCATAATTTAACTCAATAGGTTTTGCTGCTCTTAATAAACAAGCTTGAATTACGCCATCATTATAACGATCAAAACAGACAGGGCTAATCAATGTGGAGTGATAAGTCGTCGCTAAACCGCTATCACTCTTTATCCTTAAATCATGCAAAATAGCTTGAATTGTCCAATAAACGTCTGCTTGGCTAGCCTTCTGAGTGTTAAGCCCTAAATTAGTCCAAAAAGCAAAAGTCTCTCGCAACTTCAATGGCTCACCTTTAGCTGATGTTAAAAACAAATCATCAGAGGAAGCTGCCTCAAGAGTCTTAGCTCTAGCGGCCAGTAGATTTGGTAATCTCTCTGGGGTGTCAGATAAAGGATCTTCAATCTCACTGAAGGCTGAAAGTTTCTCTTTTTCTATATCCCACACCGATTTACTCTTCTCACTAAATCTAGGTAAGTTACAACTCCTTAAAACAACCAGCTCAAACCCTCCTAAACATAAGTCTTTTTCAAGCTGCTCAAATGATGTTTGATTTGGTAATTTTGAAAAGCCAACAAAGTAAGTAATCGTTGCAGACTTTGCGATGCCACGTAGCTTTCTTGCCGTTGCAAGCAGCTTTCTTCCAGATGTTATCGCTCCAGCCACAACAAATACTGACTGGCTATCCTTCAGATCTTCCTCACTTATATCAGCGAATTTAACCCACTTAATAGTTTCATCACCAATTTCAGCCCGAATCGTTTGTGTTAGCGCCCACGACCCTTCGTCATCCAAAGAAATTACTGTTTGGATGTCTCTAGAAAAATGCTTATTGAGCTTCTTTGTAAGCGTATCTTTAAAAGTATCAGGGCCTGATTCAAGCAACTTATTTATATCAATATAAAAATGTTCTTTCTCCCAATCATCACTTGGTGACGTATCAAACTTCAAAAGACCCTTAACGGCGAATTCCTTAAAGAAATTTTGACGTTTAGAATCGAAGTCAACTTTTTTAATGACTAATAGCTCATGCTTAGGTGTTTCAGGTAAAAACTGTTCACCTTCAATGCGAATAACCTTTGAGCCCTGTTGACAAAATTTACAATGCTCTTCTGGTACTGAAGTAATACCTGACTCCACAACACTCGATATATCAAAGAGCCCACGTTGCCCAGTAGGGATATGTGAAAAAAATAAAGTCAGAATATTTTCAGTTGAGAATGCATTATCACGAATAAGATTTTTAACTAAGCCGCCGCTGGTAGTCGCGGATACAATCACTAAACTTTCTGGGCTAGTCACAAAGCCATATGGCTCTTTAAACACTGAGTATGATTCAAAGCTTTCAATTATAGGCTGTTGGTGCTGGAAATTTTTTGACAACTGTACTGCGATACTGACTAAGAATGAGATTGATGAAGTATCAACATATATTCTTTTAATATTATCAGTTAAATATGGCAATAAGCTGATAGCTAAAAATGCGACTTCTACGCCTGATGTAAATAAATTCGATGCTCTAATAAACTTATCACAATGGTCCCCTGATGGTTTAGAAAAGTGATAACTAGGTGAAGACGTAATGAGCCCTTTTCTACTTTTAAAGATTTCATTAGCTCCAGCAAGCATCATTTCCTTTTTAAATAATACAGCAGCGCCTTCTCTTACTGTTGTAATATCACCATTTTCATCAACAGTGATGAATTCCAACTTATCCTCAATAACACCCACAAATGATTCAAATTCAGAAGTGAAAATTGAATTAGAAATAATTCCACCTACTACGCTAGCAGTTATTCCATAACCAAGAATTACAACGTCACTAGGCACTAAATTCAACATCACATCTTCTTTGATCTCTTTAATCAAAGAAGATACTTCAATGTCGGAATGGCAAAATAACACTAACGATTGCTTTGCTTCTTGGCTGTCTTTTCTAAATCTAAATGAAAAATAACGGCTCATAATGAACTCCCCGCTACTTCATTTTTATCAATAAGTGGTATTAAGATGGTGATAGATACACCCGTGGCATTGGCTTTTTGAGTAATATATTCAGTGCAGTATTTCTGCGAATCCCAATCCATAAATTCATAGGTATCACTTCCTTGCTCAACAAAAGGCTGCACAACAAAGTCCCGATATAAAGTGAGCTTACGGCAGCGTAGCTCAACTTATTTCAATTAACCTGATTTAATCATTGTAACTAAATCAACCCGGTCACAATGATGCCAGATAAACTCCTTAACACCCTCGCTAACTTTGAACAGTGGC
>NZ_BMII01000076.1 GCF_014641855.1 Shewanella inventionis | reverse complement strand
GTTCTAGTAATGCCTATTATTACGTTAGAACAACGGTAACCGGAAATCCCACCCAGGAAGTGTATTTTGATAAATGGGGGCGCGAGGTTATCGCTCAAACCACAAGCTTTAGCGGTGGCTGGAACAAAGTCATCAAAGAGTACGATGAGCAAGGCCGAGAAAAAATGGTGTATGAGCCAAACTCAACTGACTTTACACTTTTTGAATACGATGAATTAAATCGACCTAATACCGTTACAAAGCCCAATGGCACAACAGTCACAAATGAGTTATTTGGCTTTGAAAGTCGAACCACTAATGAAGTCGGTATAACGACAAGCGTATATCAAAATGGTTTTGGTGAAACGGCTTATACTGAAGATGCAATCGGTAATACAGTGTCTTTTACTTATGATGCTCAAGGCAATGTTGTGACTACAGACACAACCGGAGAAGGCAGTAATTACATTGTCACCGTGACTTATGATGACTGGGGCAGGAAACTCTCCACCAATGACCCGTCAAAAGGTCTATGGAAATACACCTATAATGCTTTTGGTGAGTTAATGACCCAGGAGACCGCTAGAGGCCATACCTTCACTTTTTCATATGATTTACTTGGACGCAAAATAAAAAGCTATGAGCCATCAGAAGGCACGCTTTGTTGGAATTATGGTACAGCGACCGATAAAGGCAGACTGCTTTCAGTCGAAAAATTTGATGCAGCAGTTGCAACGTGTGCTAGTGGCAATCCAACCTATAAAAATAGTTTTACTTATTATCCAGATGGCTTAGTTAAAACGACAACAACCTTAATAGAGGGGAATACGTTCACGCAAAGCCAAACTTACGATAGCTACAGCCGCCCAAGTGTTACCACTTACCCTGCAGGTACTGCGGCGTTTTCAGTTAAGAATTACTACACAACGTCTGGTTATCTATCTGAAGTACGTAATAATATAACGAGCGCGTTATTAAAACATGTTGACTCGATGACCGCGCGAAATCAAGTCGACGAAGTCACTTACGGTAACAATGTGACTACCACTGCGATGTTTGAAGATGACACTGGCTGGTTATCAAGTATTGACGTTAAAAAGGGTAGTACTCAGCTTGCTTACACTGATGTCGTGCATGATGATATAGGCAACGTAACCAGTCGCTGGACTAAATTTGGTTCAACCCCTGGAAGCATTACCGACTTTACAGAAACGTATGGCTATGACTACCTGACAAACCGTTTAGAAGACAGGACAATTAGTATTGCGACTGGTAGTGGTATCTTGCCAACAAATTTTAAAACGTATCAAGATTTCAATTATGATGACTGGGGTAATATTAAATTTAAAACGGGTGTGGGCAATTACACCTACTATGCAACTAAACCGCACCAGATTAATGAGGTCAAATCAGCCTCTGGAGCGCAATTGTATAAGTTTTTCTATGATGCCAACGGCAATAGTAAAACAGATGGTACTCGTACCTTTAATTATGGCAGTTACGACAAGCCAACATTAATCACCAAGGCTGGCAGCAGTTCTACCATGAAATATGGGCCTGAACGTGAGCTTATTTATAAATCTGATACGTATGTCGAAAATGGTAAAAATGTTACTTATCAGACAACCTATTTAGGCAATTATGAAAAGGTATATCGTACGGGTGGCGCAGGTACATTAACCGAGCATAAGTTTTATGTTGGCGATATTGTCTATACCCAACGAAGCAATGGTTCAAGTGATACTTTTTATCTACACAAAGACCATCAAGGCTCAGTCATCGCTACAACCAATGCCAGTGGCGCAGTGGTATCGCAAGCGATTTACGACCCTTGGGGTAAACGTACCGCTGTCTATTTGGCAAGTTTATTATCAAATTATACCTACAGCGAGCCAACGGACAGAGGATATACAGGCCATAAACATATAAAAGACTTAGATATTATTCATATGAACGGTCGGATCTACGATCCAACCTTAGGTAGGTTCTTACAAGCTGATCCCTTCGTTCAGGCGCCGTTGAATAGCCAATCGTATAACCGTTATAGTTACGTGCTGAACAACCCTATGTCGATGACAGATCCGAGTGGTTATTTCAGTTTTAATCCATTTAAAAAAATTGGCAGATCATTAATTAAGGGTGCAACAAAGATATTTGGTGCACAATTGGTTAATATGGTTGGAACTGCTGTTGCAACTTATGTTGGTGGTCCTTTGGGGGCAGCTGCTTGGACATATGAGTTTAATAGGGCAATGGGTAATAGTTCGACAGGTTCGTTGAAAGCAGCCTTTATATCTTATGTGTCAGCATCACTGCCTGCTGCCGATACGGGAAGTTCTATAGGTAACTTTGTGTTAGATGGTGCTGTCGGTGGAAGTATATCTTATGCATCCGGTGGGAATTTTGGACATGGCTTTTGGGCTGCCGGATTAAATAGTGCCGTAGGCGGAGATAGTATTACTGATAACCCTTATGCGAATGTTGTTATATCTGGGATTATTGGTGGAACAATTTCAAAAGTTACAGGAGGTAAATTTGCTAATGGTGCAATGAGTGCTGCTTTTTCTGCTGCTTTGAGGCAGGATTGGACAAGCCCACCTAAAGAAGGTAGTGCAGCATGGGATGCTAGAGAAGAAGCATACTTCCAAGCTGAGTTAGCCGCAGATCAAGCTATGTTGGCTAGTGGAGAGGGCTTATTGGCTTCAAATTGGGATTGGATGGAAAATAATTTCACAGGTGAGGCTGCAAAAATGTGTCGAGCAACTTGTATTGATAAATACTATGGCGACTTATATTATGATGCGCAAATTGTAGCTGAGCAGGGGTTGGCTGGACTGGCTGCTAATCAATACGCAAAATATATTCAAAAAAAGTCCCCTGCAATCGCAAATAGAAATACCTATGGGGGGAAAAAACAGTTTGAAGCAGGTACTAGGCAATTAAAAACTATAAAACAATTTCAATATGTAACGGGGATTTCTGCCGTAGCAGGCGCTGGTGCAAAAGGTTTTGTTTGGGGAGCGCGTGGATACTGTACTGTAGATTGTATAAATAGTGGAGGGTAATTTTATGAGAATTTTAGCAGCATTAATCGGAGGGCTTTTTATTATATTAGGGCCTCTTTTAAGTATTTTGTTTTTTACTACCTATATGACTTTGATAATTGAAATTATTAGCTCCCTTGCTTTTGGAGTTCTATTCATCTACTACGCTAAAACAGGAAGAAATTTAGGAGATGAAATTATCAAAAGCTTATTGTAAAAAATAAAAAGGGAATAAGTGCCATATATGGACGCTCCCTGTGAGTCAAGACAATACTCTGCTCACCTAAGGCTTTTGGCCTGACTCTTCTACGAATAACATGGCCACCCGAATAACATGGCCACCCATTCTAACTGGCTACACCCGAATAACATGGCCACCCATTCTAACTGGCTAAATATTCAACACTGAACTAGGCTTTATTACCCTTTTCAAATGGTAATAGAAGATGGCCAGACCAAGACAAACTATCGTTAGTCTAGAAGATACACCTTACTACCACTGCTGTTCGCGTGTGGTGCGTAAGGCATTTCTTTGTGGAATCGATAAATCTACTGGTGAAAACTTTGAGCATCGGCGCGAGTGGGTTGATTCACGCATTCTTGAGTTAGCGACCATTTTTGCTATTGATATCTGTGCTTATGCCGTGATGAGTAATCACTTACATGTGGTGTTAAAGGTTGATGCTGACAAAGTAAAACAGTGGTCAGATAAAGAAGTGCTCATTCAATGGCACAAAGGCTTTAAGGGCACGTTGCTTACGCACAAATACCTAAAAGAAGAAGACCTTAACCAGTTTGAGCTTCAAACGGTTAATGAATGCATTACTGAATACCGTAAACGCTTAATTGATATCAGTTGGTTTATGCGCTCACTCAGTGAGCCTATAGCTAGAATGGCCAACAAAGAAGATAAATGTACCGGAAGATTCTGGGAAGGCAGGTTTAAATCTCAAGCACTACTTGATGAAGCCGCAGTTTTAGCCTGTATGGCTTATGTCGATTTAAACCCTGTCAGAGCCAAAATGGCTGCAACCCCTGAAACCTCGGATTACACCAGTATTCAGCGCCGAATAAATTCAGCAATAAAAGGCGAGCAACCACCAGAGCTATTACCGTTTGTGGGTAATGAAAGACTCAATATGCCTAACGGGCTCATGTTCAGCGTGAAAGACTACATTGTACTGGTTGAAGATACCGGTCGGATAATTCGAGAAGATAAGCGTGGTGCCATTAGTTCAAGCAGTCAGGACATACTGAATAGACTCAACATCCCAGCAGAGAATTGGCTTAAAATCACCACTGAATTTGGTACATTATTTAAAGGTGCTGTCGGAGCATTACCCGCATTAACTGAATATTGTGAGCATTTAGAGCGAAAACGACGACAAGGCGCTGCAAATTGTCAGCGCTGGCTGTGCGCTTAAGTCATCATCCCCAATCAAATTACAATTCACCTTATACTTGATTGATATCAAGGTCCTCTGCTGTGTTGAATTCTGCAAATGATGAATAAACCACTCATTTAACGATAATATTTTAGCTGTATCGATAAAGATTGATGAGTTGATCACATCGTTCGTAACCCTCGCCAAAGCCATGAAAACGAGTTATGTTATTTGTTCAAAAAATGGGTGGCATCGTTTTCTTTTCTTGGCAGTGTTGGTGGCTGGGGAGATGCTGCACAAAGGATCGCTGTGTCAGCGCTTGGTGGGTGTGGAGCTGGTAAAGCGTCTGGCGGTTCTTGCAGCAGAGGTGCTAAGTTAGCAGCTATAGCTCAAGCAGTTAGTATCGGTGTTGAAAAGTTTACAACTCAAAAACCTACATATAAAAATGGAGATAAGGGACATTTAGTAAAAGTTAATGCTGATGACTATTTAGGTGATGAGGTATGGAACCCATGTCTTGATATTTGTGATGCGACCTCTGGCTTAGGAGGAAATGGCTATAATCATGTAGGTATAGGTAATGTAACTTCTAAAGCACCTGGTATGATTAATGAAAATGGTTGGTTAACAGGCTCAATTGGCAAGTTACCAGGCATGGATTCTGGTCATCCGATGTAAGTTATTTAGGTACTGCTGGTCAATTTCTAACAAACCAAATGACAATAGTTCCAATTAATGGACTGAATTATGTTGGATTAGGTGTGAATAGTTATAAATATTACTATCGAGGCATAAGAGATGGCTATTAAACGAATAGTGTTGGCAGGTTTGATTGTATTCTCTATTTCAATTATTGGTTGCTCAGTTAGTTCAGATATCATCAGGAGTATTCCCAAAGTTAATAGTGTAGCTATTGAAACTTGGCCTTTACGAACTGATAATTTTGATATATTTATTAAACCTGATAATGATTTAGTTATTAATAGAACTAGTAAAGTTTTACTAACTATAGATCAGGAGAGCTTTTCAACAAATACAGAAAACAAAAATCAGTCTTTTTATGTGGCGGTTAGATCGAAAGTTGGAGGTAATTCGTTTTGGAATTCAGCTTTTGTTAACTTACTTTATGAAGGAAAGTCAGTTCAAATAAATAAAATAGACTACGTAAATATTCTTATTTTGGATGGCACTTGCAATAAAGTGGTTAGTCATAAAGTTGATGCTATAAAGCTGATGGGAAATGACTACGCCTGTCTGAAAATTGAATATGATACTCCTCAAATAAATCCGTTGAAAAAATTTGAGCTAAATTTAGGTGGCCTGAGTATTGATTCTGAAAAAGTATCACCGATAACTTTCGAATTCGAAGGTCAAAATAAAACTATTGAAACTAGGAACTAAATAAAAAGGTGTAGTAACATTTGAGAGTTATTCTCACTTGATTTCAAACCTCTCGTTGTAGTTACCCGAAGGTTTTAACAATAACATGGCCACCCAGTGCGCCGAGATAAATCGGTAGAAGATTGGAGGTGAAAGTCCTCTGCTTGGTAGTGCCTAGCAGGCAGCCAAGACCCCGAGTCATGGGCTTTGCATCGTAAGGTGTTGAGTTA
>NZ_BMII01000075.1 GCF_014641855.1 Shewanella inventionis | reverse complement strand
CGCGCGCTTGAGCATGCTGGGTTTCGAGCTGTTTCTTCTGGTCATCGGTGAGGTATATTTTCATGAGGTGTAGCATGATCCTGATTTGAAATAAAATCAAGCACCTTCAATGATCACCGGTATATACAACAAAGACGGTGACACCACAGGTGCAACCAATGTGATTGGTAAGCCAATTGTTTATGCCGGTGCCTATTTGCATGGCTATTACAATGAATCAATTGTTGGTCGTTTTGCTGGTCATGGTAGCAATGAAATCAAAACCGATAACGCTGATGGTTCAAGAACTCACTGTTTCCCAACACCATCAAGTGGCTTTGATCAAGCAAGTATTATGGCATCTGCCCGTATCTCGTTAAGTTACACAGGTTGGGTACAAAATGATGGTGAAACGTCAATGTCATTTACAGCCTATTCAGATGCGGTTGATCAAACAACAGGCGAGATTGTTAAATATGAACGCCGTTTAGCAGTGACTAACGATAGTTGTACTACATGTCATAATAGCGAAACCAACTATCACAAAAATGGTGCATACAACAATGGTGGTGTTGATTGCGTCGCTTGCCATAACAATGGACAAGATCGTAGTGCTGCAAACTCAGCCCCTGGTTTTGGCCCAATGGTACACAGTATGCACTGGGGAATTGGTAACTCGTTATCTGGCGCGAAAACAGATGCTGATGGCAATAACATTGCTAATTCTGCTACAGCGTTAAATGCCATTAACTGTGTGTCTTGTCATGCTGATGGTATTGATTTGAATGCAATACCGAATCAATACATTCGAGCTAAAGCATTTAATAATGGCGACCAAACTAAGATGGCTAGCCCGATAACTGCAAACTGTTTTGCTTGTCATAATGGCGACCAAGCATTGAACCACATGGAGTTAAACGGTGGTGAAATTAGCGCAGAAAAAGGCCTAGGTAATGATGGCACTTGGTTTACTCAACCAACAGGTGAGTCATGTGCTACTTGTCACGCAGAAGGTCGTTCATTTGGTATTGAGAAATACCACAAGTTTGAACGTTAATCATAATACCGAGTTAGCTTATTGAGCTAACATGATCGGATAATAAAAAACGGGGATCAATTGATCCCCGTTTCTATTTCGTTACTGCTTATTTATCTACGTTGCATGATTGATTAAAGATGGCATTCAGTTTTTCAGCTAAGCGGATGCCTGCTTGTTGGAGTCTTTTTTCAACAATAGGTTTATTAATAAACACATAGTTGTAACGTAAGTCGTCTTCACCTTGATAATTCTGTTCCAGAACATAGGCTTTTTTACGTAAAGACTTAGATTCTTGTGCCCAATCATAATAACTCTGCCCTGACCATTGTTGACGTTCAACATGACTAATACGATTTAAAAAGTGACTGTATTCGGTGTAGCTTAATTGCTGTTGCTCGATAATTTTGCTGTCCCAAACAGTATGCAGGTTACTGTCGTGGCCAAACCATTTAAGTTTAACAGTATTGCCACCTTTGTCGTGATGATGACCAACGTGCAAAGGCTGATGGATGTCGCCAACAAAATGAACATAAAAGGCCAGCGCTTGCCATTTGTCTTGTTGGCTGGCTTGAGGGTTTTTTAATACATTTTCAAATCGCTGTAATCCTTCAATGATGTCTCCATCAGGATTGCGCTTTACGCTTGTCCAGGTTTCGTCATCTGCAATAGAAACATAGTGCCATGGCGCGGCGTGGTCCCAGTTTTTGTCTGAGCGAATTTCATCAGCCCATGTAGACATTTGTGCCAGGCTTTCACCATTTGTTAGTTGATCAATCTGTTGCTTCGCGTTATCGCTTAAGTGTTGCTGAGCCAAGTCACCAACAATACGATGCCCTAATTGGCCAAAGGCAAATGCAGAAGAACTTAGGCTTAGTGAGAGTATTAACCCACTTATTATCATGGCGCTTTGATTAACAAATACTGATTTTTTCATGTGTGTTGCCCAATTTTCAATATGGTACTTGGCTGTAATGAACCCCTGTTTTTGCGCGAATATACAGCATTTTTATGACAAATTTATGTAACCAATCGGTGGGTTAGTTGTTGTTTTTTTGTATAAATTTTGCCATTAAAATGCAACATAATCTCCCTAGAATCCCCCCTGCAGTTTTTGCTGCATTTAATAACAAGGCCCAGCGGATTGGGTTAAACATTAAAATATAATAAGTTTTCAGGGGTTTGAAATGTTACTAAGTCATAAAATGAGTCGCCTTGCGCTAGCGACGTGTTTTGCAATGGGGGTCGCACTACCCGCATCGGCAGCTGATACTGCATCTGATATTCGTGGTCAAATTACCGGGCCAGCAGGAAATGCTGTCTCAGACGCAAAAGTGACCATTATTCACCAACCGACCGGTACAGTTACCGAAGTGCCCGTAACTGCTAATGGTCAGTTTTCTGCGCGCGGTTTGCGTGTTGGTGGTCCTTACATTATTAAAGTTGATTCTGACCAGTTTGCTGACACCGTTGAAGAAGATGTTTACTTGCAACTGGGCGAGACATTCCGCTTTAATCGTACTCTACAAGATGCAAGCGCAATGGAGCGTATTGGTGTTGTGGGCAGTGCAGGATATTACCGAACAGCGGGCAGTAATAGTGACTTTGGCGAGCAAGACATTGCCAATGCGCCAGGTATTAGTCGTGATTTAAAAGATGTACTACGTCAAAACCCAATGGCAGTCGTGGGTACTGATGGCGTTTCTATGAGCGTGGCGGGTATGAACCCACGTTTCAATACTTTTGTGGTTGATGGTATATCTCAAAACGATGATTTTGGTCTTAACTCAAATGGTTACCCAACACAGCGTTCGCCTATTTCTATCGATGCGGTAGAAAGTGTCGCGTTAAATGTGTCGCCATACACGGCAAGAAACGGTGGTTTTACCGGTGCACAAATTAATGCTGTGACTAAGTCGGGTACTAACGATTTATCTGGTTCAGTTTTTTGGGAAACCACCAACGATAGCTTGGCCGGTGACGGTAAAAATCAAGACACGGGTGATAAAATTGAGCAAGATTTTGAAGAAACCACGTTTGGCGGTACTGTTGGCTTCCCGCTAATAGAAGATAAGTTATTTTTCTTTGGCTCTTACGAGAACTTCGATGCGCCTCAGTCTGCAGAATGGGGGCCAAATGGTGCAGGTTATGCCAATGATTCAGACGTTACTGCAGATGAATTAGCATTAATTGAGCAAATTGCGCAGACAGTTTATGGCCTTGATAGTATTGGTGGTTACACTACGACGCCACAAGAAAAGGATGAAAAAATCTTAGCCAAGCTGGATTGGAACATTAACGACCAGCATCGCGCCAGTTTCACTTACCAGTCAACGGTAGGTAACTTAACCAATAACATGAGCTCAAGTGCATCGTCTTTAAAGTTATCAAGTACTTGGTACGATAAAGAAGAAATATTAGAAACCTACGCTGCTAACTTATATAGCGATTGGACTGATGATTTTAGCACTGAGATTAAACTGGCTTATAAAGATACCACTTCAAAATCAAAAACCATTGATGATTTAGGCATTGGTATGGTGTCGGTACAAACCTATGACCGTGCCAGCGATTATGTGATTTTTGGTACCGATAAGTCTCGTCAAGCCAATGAGTTAAACAACCAGAATCTTGAACTGCGTTTTGTGGGCGATTACTACTTAGGCGATCATGAAATCGGTTTTGGTACCCAGTATAACAATGTTGAAGTATTTAACTTATTTGCTCAAAACGTAATGGGTAACTGGTCATTTAATACCATTGAAGATTTTGAAAATGGCGACGTAGACCAGTTCTTTTATGCTAATGCGATGTCGGGTAATCCTGACGATGTGGGTGCCTCTTTTAATATGGACACCTTGGCATTATTTGTTGAAGATGCCTGGGCGATCACCCCTGATCTAACCCTAACTTACGGCATGCGTTATGAAACCATTAGCATGTCTGATTCTCCTGCACTGAACCAAAATTTTGTTGAGCGTTATGGTTTTGCTAATAACGAAACCCTAGATGGCCAAGATATTTGGTTACCGCGTGTAGGCGTTAATTATAAACTTACCGAAGACGTCAGCTTACACGGTGGTGTAGGGCGTTATACTGGTGGTTCACCCACAGTGTGGATTTCTAACAGTTTCTCAAACGATGGTAACAGCTTATTAAGCTATAACGATGGCTGGGACGCAGCATGGGGCACCCCTGATTTTGCTAATGTACCATCACAAGCACAAGATGGTTTAGTGGGTGGCGATGGCAATGTGAACGCGATAGATCCTAACTTTAAACTGCCGTCAGATTGGCGCGCAAGTATTGGGTTTGATAGCACCTGGGATTTTGGTGCGCTAGGTGATGACTGGTTTGTTGGCGCTGAGTTTTTGTATGTTAAAAAAGAAAATGACCTCGCCTGGGTTGATTTAGCTCGTCGTCAAGTAACCACAGATGACACTGGCCGTGTCGTGTATGAAACATGGGACCCTCTTGCTAATAATGGCGCGGGTGGAAACACTGATCGTTACGACATTATGTTAACCAATGCAGACAAAGATGGTTCAAGTAAAACCTTCAGTTTATCGTTAGCGAAAAATTGGGATATGGGCTTAAGCATGCGTGCAGGTTATGCTTATAACTCAGTGGAAGAAGGCAACCAAGGCTCGTCTTCTACCGCGACCTCAAACTATCAATATACTCCAGTGCAATATGACCGTAATGGCACAACCATGGGCACTGGCTATTATGAAACACCTCACCGTTTTACCTTTAGTTTAGGCTATGACGTAGAGTTTGTTGCAGGATATAACTCTAGCTTTAACTTATTCTACGAAGCGCGTGAAGGCAATCCGATGACATGGGTGTTGGGCTCTTATAGAGACGGAAACTTAGGCGACCAAGCCAGTTTTGCCAATGCGTCATATTACCTGCCATATATTCCAACTGGAGCTGATGATGCCAACGTTGAGTATGCAGATGGGTTAACTTATGAAGCACTTAAAGCTGCTCTTGACGACATTGGTTTGAGCCAATATGCCGGCGGTATTGCACCAAAAGGCACTGATAACCAACCTTGGGTGCATCAGCTTGATTTTCGCTTTACTCAAGAGCTTCCTGGCTTTAGTGATGAGCACAAAGGTATCTTATATTTTGATATCAAAAACGTACTTAATTTAGTCAATGATGATTGGGGCGTGGTTGAATATCAAAGCTATGGTACATCAACGTTAGTTGATCATGCTTATAATGCTACCACTGGAGTTTATACTTACTCAGTGCCGTACGGTCAAGATGGTATCGAAACAGATAACCAAAATACCTATGACATTAACAAATCAGCTTGGCAGCTAAAAGTTGGTGTTAAGTATCAGTTCTAACTAAATGATAAGCATAAAAATACCGAGTCAATGACTCGGTATTTTTTTCTCACTGCGCTGAGATTATTTGCCTTTGATGACTGAAGTGCTAGGCGCTTTTTTCGCTTGTTTCACTGCTCGCTTTTCTTTTAACGTTAATTGCGGCTGTTTCTTTGATTCTTTTGAATTATTACGTTCTTTGCTCATGTTATTTACTCCGTGTATGCACTGGGCTTGGTTCACTCTGTAAAAATGTTAAACAATTATTTGAATCACAATATCAATCAAAAATCATACGAATATAGCGTTGTAATAAGCATCCTGTCTTAACTGGGTTAAATCGATACTAGCACCAAGTTGAACAAAAATATCTAGCGTTAATATAGATTTTTTAGTGCTAAACCTAGATTGCAAAAGCATAATGATATTGCAACTCAGTGCCTCTTTTGAAAGAATCACCTCAATACATTTTCGCTCAATGCCACATAGATAAACTCACTAAATACTTAATATTTACACAGCATGTTAGCAGCCTATTTTGTTGTGTTGTTTATCTATTACGGTTGTTCTGGGTTACTGATTGAAAATGGTCGAAAAAGGTAGTTCAGATCAATCTACTTCAGTCATGTTAGTATTATTTGAGTCAGTACAACAAATTAAGGTGATAAATGTCGTTAACATGGCTAGATGTTGGCTTTAATGAGTTCACGTTAGAGCAGCTTTATAATGTATTACAACTGCGGGTTGATGTGTTTGTGGTTGAGCAAAATTGCCCTTATTCTGAACTAGATGGTAAAGATAAAAACATACATACAAGGCATTTACTCGGTGTTGATGAGCAGCAAAATGTTGTGGCATATTGCCGTATACTTGCTCCCAATGTTAGTTACCCACAAGCAAGCATTGGTCGAGTTGCAATTGCTAAAACTGTTCGAGGTCAGGGGCTTGCGTATCAGTTAATGCAGCACGCCATAGCCATTGCCAACAAACACTGGCCAGATGATCATATTCAAATTGGCGCCCAGGACTATTTACGTCATTTTTATCAACAACTCGGGTTTGTGGTTAATTCTGAAGTATATTTAGAAGATGGCATACCGCATCTGGATATGTTGCTTAACTATTCATAATTTAAGGAAGATAGATGTCTGATTATTCGATCAATACTCAACAAGTTGTTTGTGTTGCGCAGTTTGTCGCTAAAGCCGGTAAACGTGACGCGTTAGTGGCTGCGCTGGCCAGTTTAATACCCGACACCCGCCGAGAGTTGGGCTGTATTCGCTATGAGTTAAATGTGAGTCTAGATGATGACAATAAAGTCGCATTTGTGGAAAAATTTGTTGATCGCGAAGCATTTGATAATCATTGTGCCAAAGATGCGATACAGCATTACTTTCACAATGTGATGCCAGAGCTTGTTGAATCACATCATGTAGAAGTGTTTAACCAAGTCATTGCATAAGGGTTTGAGTATTTGTGTTGATTGCTTTTATCTGCACTTAAATAATACCATTTCCATTAATTATGTGACCAATCAGAGTCGCTCAGACTGTTCAGTTTGAGGCGCATTGTTGAAATAATGGTTATTCCCTTCTAAGGCAATGCAACAAAGAAATGGACTGTCTGAGCG
>NZ_BMII01000074.1 GCF_014641855.1 Shewanella inventionis | reverse complement strand
GAAAAGATAGACTGGGCGGTCAGCTATATAACAATAAACGCAAAAAAGTCACAACAAAGAAAATCTAGAAAAGACATAACGTTAGATGGAGTTTTTGCAGGCCTTAATGCTTAAGGTCCAGTGTATGAATGCGGTTAAAAACAAGCTTTCAGCTTTAGGATATTCGCCCTGCTCAAATGCAACAATGCCTCGCCCTTTAACCGACATAACGGCAATAAGTGGAAAACCTTGTTCACGGCAATATTGCTCTGTTTCGGTAAACAAACTAGATGCTTGTTGAAATTGCTTTAAACGCAAATTGGCCACTGAATAATAGAGCATTGAATAGCACTGATTTTTGGGGTTTTTGCCTTGATTCAGCGCCATGGCTAACTGCGAAATTCGTAACATTTCATCATAAGCCTCTAGCTCTAAATACACATTTAAGAGTCGATTATAGGTAGCAATTTTAATACTATTGTCTTGATAACTTTGTATACGGGCCAGGTTAGTTTCTAATTGGCTAAAGGCTTTTTTATAATTCTTAAGCCCGATACTCACCGTGACTTTATACAAATAAATCCGGGTTAAAATGTCATCTGGTGGATTAAAAGATAGGGCTCTGTCTAACGCGTTATCAGCCTCACTATATTCAGCCAAATATATGTGTTTAAGGCTCATTAGCATGTGTAAACGGCTTTTTTGTGTGTTTGATAAAGAAGGCTCAAGCGCTAGCACTGAATGGAGTTTAGCAATGGCACTTTGAGTATCGGTATGCATAAAGTTTTCGGCAAGATCAAGCTCTGCATCCATTTCATCTGCATAAGATAGCGCCGCACTAACGATGAATAACACGGCAAAAAACCATTTTATATAACAAACTTTCAAGGTATTAGCCTAATTTGGTGTCGTGACAATTTGAAACATTTGCATTTCATCGTCTCCAGCTAATTGTCGGATCAGCGCTTTGTCACCTGACATCACAGCAGCGATTTCAGCATCGGTTATGCCATTAGCCCTCATTATGCCTTCAGGATCTTGTAAATATGCTTCTAATAAGGCTGAGTCGGTCCCTAATTGAGTAAAAAATTGGCTTAAATTAGACATTTTATGTCCTTATATTTTAGTTTTTTGTCTACCAAACGTCATATTATCCGAGATCTGTTTCTGTTATCGCTAATTTAGCTAACATGTCATAATTTAATGACAATGCTTTACTCGGTGGTATAAGTAAAGTACTGATTGTGGTTAAGGCTACATGGACTAAATCAGCCAGTTTCACCCATTCAATTCTGGGGGCGTGAACCGCTAAATTTGCCGCTTCATAAATCGCAACTTTATGCTCAAGGCTGTACCACTGGCTTAAATGATCAACCAATAACTGGATTTTAGCCTTTGTGGTGCCAAATTGAGTTAAGGTGTACTCCCCCGCTAAGGCTATTTGCCATAATACAAGATGCGCACTAGTGTCAGGTTGGTGCAAGTACAACATAAACTGGGTTGCTTCGTAACTTTGATGGCCACAACGTCCAGGGTCTATCCCTAAATCTGCCCATAAACATGCCTCTGCAGACACCCCTGGAAGCATTTTTGCTGTAAACCCTTCAAGGCGAGCTTGCTCAATGGCCATATGCGATATGCAGGAGAACACCCCTGGATGGCCATACAAAGCGCATACCACTTTTTTATTAGCGTTAACTTCAGTGATTATCACGTCAACCATTTGCTGATAAGTATCACGCCGATTTTTAGTTTCACCATTCTGAGCATAATAAGGCTGTAATGAACGCACATCGTTATTGAGCGTGTGCAACCATCGTTGGGCAAAACCATCTGGTACCAACGAAAACACCACATCAGCACGCTGAATGTAACTCTCACTGAGTTTACCTATTTGCCCGGCCAGTTGGATCCCCGTGCCGACAAAAATTAATTGGCCGGTTTTTGCAGGATCTAAAGAGGATGAAAGTGGCTTGATTTGCATGGTTGCATCTTCTTATTGGTGCTTGTTTAAAAAACTGATCATTCAAAAGAACACTCGAGTTAACCCTTTGATTAATGTTCATGCTACCGTTTAAATTAAACACTTTAATGACTATTTAACAACATTACTACTACACAATTCGGTAAAGCCACTTGTATTGATCAGCACAACTTAGCCTAGTTGGAGCCTTTAAAACGATGAACAAATTAATATAAAATCAATAGATACTAAATGTTCAGCAGGCATAAGTGCTTTGAAACAGTGATGAGTATAATTGTGGCAAAAAAGGTTGAACGTTCAATTTATTGGCAAAATAACGGAACTAACTCCTCGATATTCACTCAAAAACACAACATCTTATCATCGGCCCTTGTCAGCATAGGGACAGCTTGGGTATGATGACCGACAGAATTTAGGAAGTAGCGCAGACAATGATAAACAAAAAACAAAGTCTTACCCTTGTAAGCGCAGTAGCGCTTTCATTATCTATGAGCGGATGCAGTGTTTTCGATTGGCTAATTTACAAGCCTGATATTCCGCAAGGTAACTACATGGAGACGCAACAAGTTGAAAAACTTCGCATCGACATGACCAAAGAGCAAACTGAATACATTTTAGGTCGTCCTGTTTTACGTGACAGCTTTGCAGATGACACTTGGTATTACGTTTACCATTTCAAAAGTGGCCGAAATGCCAAAATCACTCATAAAGAGTTAATTGTTCATTTCACTGACAATAAAATATCGAGTGTAAAAGGCGATTATGATTTAAGCAGCGAGTTTTATACTCCGCTTGAGCTTAGCTCTTTACCTTCGGTAAGCGAGGCTGACTTAAAGCCGTTACTGCCAGAAGAGCGCCCAGATGCAAAACCATTGGTTGAAGAAAACCGCCCAACGTTAACTAATCAACCAGAACAAACCAATGAGCCTGGTTAACCGCTAACCGATGCCAACAAAAAAAGCAGAATCATTTGATTCTGCTTTTTTGTTATCAATCACGCTCAAGATTAACTGACCTTAGCACCGGTAATTTTATTTATCCGGCCTTCATCTTTAGCTTTTTCAGCTCGCTTACGGCGCACATCTTTAGGATCAGCAATCAATGGTCGATATATTTCAACCCGTTGGCCAGGTACGAGTACTTCATCATGTTTTGCCACACGGCTAAATACACCCAATTTGATGTCATCAAGATTAATTTCAGGAAAAAACTTAACCATATTACTCTGCACTACTGCGTCAATAAAAGTCGTCCCTGGAGCAACCATAACCGTGATGATTTTTTGCTGCTTAGGTAATGCATAAATAACATCAACTGCAAATTTTTCTGTTTCACTTGTCACGATAAATTACCTTTGCTCTGTCAGTAAATGCCATCACCATCGATGACATAAGATCTTTAAAGATTTTTCCAAATGCCATATCAACCAACATATTTGAAAATTCAAAATCTAAATTAAACTCAACCTTACAGGCATCTTCTGTCAGCGCAGTAAACCGCCATAAACCATGCATGTATTTAAAAGGACCATTTTCAAGTTCAAGTGTAATGGTTTCAGCGTCAACAACTTGATTACGTGTAGTAAAGGTTTTACTGATCCCAGCCTTACTTACATCAACCGATGCCACCATGGTTTTGCCGTCAAATTCAAGTACCTTCCCCCCAACACATCCGGGTAAAAAAATATGATACGACTCAACATCATTGACTAAATCATACATCTCTTTAGCACTAAACCTAACCAGCATACTTTTGGAAATTTTGGGCATCTGACATCACTATAAATAAAACAATTAGCCGATTTTATCACGTTAATCAAAAAAGGCATCCGCCAAGGCGCTAAATCTCATGGTTGATAGCACAATGGGCAATAAACTGGGTATAATCGTTGAAATATCATAAATCTCCCCCATATCTCTTATATCAATGGTGTAAATTTATAACATTAATATAATAGCGTTTATTAAATGGGCTAACTGCTGACTGTCTGCTTACGCAAAGAGCGCCATAGCGACAATCACAACGGTAAATAGAATGGTAAAAAAGAATTCAAAATCAGCAAAAAATGCCCCAGCAACTATCGCACGAAATAAACGTGCCACGTTTGAATACCGCATCGAAGACAAAATAGAAGCGGGATTGCAGCTTATGGGTTGGGAAGTCAAATCCATACGAATGGGCAAAGTAAACTTAGCTGATTGTTATGTATACATAAAAGAGGGTGAAGCGTTTATGCACGGTTGTACTATTCAACCGCTTAATACCGCGTCAACCCATGTGGTTTGTGATCCAATCCGCACTAAAAAACTCCTATTAAAACGCAGCGAAATAGACAAATTAGCCGGTTTAATTGAACGTCAGGGTTACACTTTAATACCGCTATCCATGTACTGGCGCAAAGGCGCTTGGGTAAAAGTAGAAATTGGCCTAGGTAAAGGTAAAAAAGATCACGATAAGCGTGAAGACACCAAAGAGCGTGAGTGGAAAATTGAAAAAGCTCGCGTGATGAAAAAAGACAAAGCCAACGGCTAGTTTTATTAATAGCCCTTTGAACTACATCAATTTATACGTATACAAAGGCTATTTCGCACAGATTGTGAACAAACGATTATAATTTGTTAATGGACACTAGGTATTCGTCAAACAACACGTTATGATTAACTTAATTGGGGGCGATTCTGGATTCGACAGGATTCACGAAACCCAAGGAGCATGTCGAGGGGCGGTTGGCCTCGTAAAAAGCCGCACCGTTATAGTTGCAAACGACTCTAACTACTCTCTAGCAGCTTAGGCTAGCTAGCCATCAGCCACACGTTTAGCACTTGGGCAGTGGATTTTGATGGTCACCTTACATTGTGCTAGCGAGGGAACTCCGTCCGGGGGTGAACCGCGAAACAGTACCGGACTCACCAAGTAGCATCCTGTCTTTCGGAGACTGCTTGGTTAAATAAAAGAGAGACTAAACATGTAGCGCCGAGGATGTAGGCTTTCTGGACGCGGGTTCAAGTCCCGCCGCCTCCACCAATTAAAACAAGGGCTTAGCAGCAATGCTAAGCCCTTTTTCTTTGCAAGTGGCGGCAAAATGCCCACAATGAGGCGGTTAATTTAATCGTCGTCCCGGCAATGCTTTTAGCCGGGATCCAGGTGTTTGCTTTGTCCCTGTGGCAGGCTGTTGATTAGATTGAAGTTACGGACTTACCCAATCGGACCAATACGACTTGTTTTAAAAAATTGAATTAAAAACATAAAGTAGATTAAAGTATCAAACTTAAGGACAAAGTTAGGTAAACTCCAGCACAATCATCAAGTGCACCATTTAGGGAAGAAAAAGCCGTTCAATAGCATGTGCCCATAAGCTCCCTTTTTAAAGTTTACTCTGACCTAACTAATTTTGACCCCACTAATTTCAAAGGTAAAGCGAATGGAGTCGTTCCAATGACAGCGTCACATATCCAAACTGATTTTAATTCTCCGCTATTATTCAGAACCACCTCTGAAACTCTATATGAGAGCACTCTAAAGACTGGAGAACTTTGGCTACGATCTAATAAGTATTATCAAAACATCGAAGATGCTGCGCGTGTTGATAAAGGTGAAGGTGTTAACTCATCGAAGGTAGAGTTTCCTTTATCCTTAAAAACCGATAATGATGTAACCATTAATATTTCAGGTGATGGAAAAGTTGGGCAAGCAATCATGCCAAATTACATTATTTCATTACATGGAACGAGTATTTCTAACTCTCAAAGATCTGACTTTGGTGGTTTTACCTATGGAATTAAGTCAATTGCTAAATTAAGTGCTCAAATATTATATGAAGCTTCAAAAGTGATTGATGTTGCTGGTTATAGATTTGGACAAGTTGCCTATCAAAACACGTCGCTGATGCAAACTCAAAATAAAAATGGTGCAATACTTCAGTTAACAGAGGTTCCTCCACACTATTTAAGCGTCTTAAATACTGATGTACTTCGAAAGGAACCTGTCATGCCATTTATTGAGCAAGATGAATGGCGCATAGTTATTTTCACAAACGGCTTTATTGGCAATGATTTTGACAAGCCTTTAAAAATAACCGTAGATACAGATCATTTTTATCCATATATTAGTCCAACAAGCTAATTATTAATAACACAATAACAGTTGGCTATTTTCGTTCCTTAACGTTTTAGCGAGCAATTTTTGCCCATTATTAGGGCGTAATGTGTCAAACGTCTCGTAATAGGAATGCTAAGGCTGAATTACAAGTGAAACATATTTAAACCTACGTTTGCGAAGAATCAGAAGATCTTTATAAAAGTGGTAGAGGCAACGATTATGAGCACTTGAACATCTGGTTAATTGGCCGTCTTTCAAATTGCCCGAGATGCGTTGAACAACATCAATGGATATCTAAAGCTATTGATACTGAAAAGCAGGTTAATTACTTTTGATAGCATACAACGAGATTTTTGATTGCTAACAAGAGACTTGAAGTCGTATTCTTAGCAGAAGGCTCGGTTTCGCAGCGATTCAAATTTTAGTCAGCTATAACTTGTCGTCTAGGCGGCGTTAGCTTACAAGAGTCTACTAGCTTCAATGTTATGCTTTTAAGGTGATACAATGTCTACTTGAATTGAGGTATTTATGAGATCAAAAAACGACTTTCAAACATCAGCTATAAATCGGGCAGCTCGTGGTATTTTGAATAACAAAGACTTGCAAGCACAAAGTCGAGCAAGTTCAGTATATGGGTTTAAAGATCGCGCTTTACATTTATCAGGTGAAGAGCTAAAAAGTGCATGGGAAACCGCATCAGTATCGACTAGAAAACCAAGAGGTTAGATTTGGCAAAGGAATATAACTATATCTATGACCAACTTGTTGATTCTGTGGATGATATTCACGGGATTATTTCATACTCAGTTTATAAACGGCAAAAAATCCAGTTTATAAAAGACTTCAAAGCTAGAAATTCGGGTATTGATCCCATTGAAGCTGATTTGCAACCTTTTAACGATTTGTCCATGTCTGATGCTCAGTTAGAATTTTATCGAAGTGAGGCAACAATACTTACACAGAACTTCCTTACAAATGTGCTTAAAGCTGATTTAGAAGAACGAGAGACATATTTTTCTGCTCGTGTTCATGCCGAGTTGAGCAACATCAAACCCCGTCACGTCCTCGATATCTTTAAAGGTGCTTTAGGCTCACTGTTGTTTGTGCTGTTAACTGGATTTCTATATTTTGCAGTATGGTCTCTTTCAACCTCACCTAAAATAGTTATTGAACAAATATTTGATGTTAAAATTATATCAATTGATAAGTCTAGTTAATAGGAAACAAGTATACAAGGCACTTAATCAGACGCTTGGCAATTTTCTTTGCAAGTCTACGCCAAGGTTTTGGGCAGGTTAGTTTGGCTATATCGCATGCCCGAAATCCATACTTTTACTAATTCCACCACCTACTTTTAGAGCTTTAGCTTTAACTCACTTTTGTCGGATAGGCGACACCTGTTACCAAGTGCCGCCCTCCTAAGAACCGTACGTGCAACTTTCACTGCATACGGCTCAAGCCTCCACTAAGGCGTGTTCTGTTACCCAGCACCCTATATCGCAGCCAA
>NZ_BMII01000073.1 GCF_014641855.1 Shewanella inventionis | reverse complement strand
CAACAAATGGCACTTATAATAAATGACTCGAAATTATCTTTGATATTTCCAACATTGAAGACTTACCCGTGAACTCAAATTTTACCTTGCCGATGGCCGAGAAGTAGATTTCTAATTCAGAATCAAGATCAAACGTGCCTGACGTTTCGATAGAATAAGCCACAATATTTTTGTAAGGCAAAGAGGTAAAATCTTTTTTACTGCCCGTAATACCTTGAACATTAACCGCGATAATACGCTTATTAGTAAACACCACCCCATCACGCATCGTTTTGTAGGCGTCGACGATTCGCTCATCATCTAACAGCAACTCTGTCACTTTTTCAGCAAAGTCAGGGTTTTGCTTAAGCTTAAAAAAGCCTTTATTATTAAAATCTATCATAAAACATCCTTTTTATATCTAAAGCCCGCATTTAACAGAATAAATTTCTGACGCAGACACATCTTTTTATACAAAAACTTAAATAATATTTTCAAAATATCTCTTCAATCATGCCACCCATGACTAAATCGTGAGAAATAACTGAATAACTCTTTTAATATCTCTTCAATCATGCCACCCATGATTAAATCATGAGAAATAACTGAATAACTCTTTTAAAAATGCCACCCATAATTATATCTAACAACATAACGCCTTTTGATTTGAGTTACCAACATTGGTTATTCTTTTCTCAACAAACAAAATCAGCAAAATTATTCACTGCAGATCACTTAACATGTACAAAATCAGATATTTGGTTAAACACTTCACAGCAGAAGGACTTGATAATGATCAAGTATCAGATAAGATGTTCTAAGGAATGATATTAGAGCTTAAGCACACAGCCAGCGCTGGCAGTTTGAAGCACCTTGTCGTCGTTTTCGATCTAAATGCTCGCAATATTCAGTTAATGCGGGTAATGCACCAACGGCACCTTTGAATAATGAACCAAATTCAGTAGTGATTTTAAGCCAATTTTCAGCAGGAATATTGAGTCTATTTAAGATATCTTGGCTACTTGAGCTTATCGCGCCATGCTTATCTTCTCGAATAATTCTGCCAGTGTCATCAACCAGTTTGATGTAGTCTTTGACACTGAACATTAGCCCATTAGTCATGTTTAAATGCTCATTACCAATAAAGGGTAATAATTCGGTTGGTTGCTCACCTTTTATCGCTGAATTTATTCGGCGTTGAATGCTGGTGTAATCAGAAGTTTCAGGAGTAGCGGCCACATTAGCGCGGATGGGGTTTAAATCGACGTAAGCCATACAAGCTAATACTGCGGCCTCATCGAGTAATGCCTGAGACTTGAATCTTCCTTCCCAGAAACGACCAGTACATTTATCTTCTTTATTGGCCATTCTTGCTATTGGTTCACTGAGGGAGCGCATAAACCAGCTAATATCAATTAAACGTTTACGATATTCTGTAATGCACTCATCAACTGTTTGAAGTTCAAATTGGTTAAGGTCTTCACCTTTAAGATACTTTTGAGTTAGCAATGTACCCTTAAAGCCTTTGTGCCACTGAATCAGCACCTCTTTATCTGACCATTGTCTTGCTTTATCTGGGTCGACCTTTAACACCACATGCAAATGGTTACTCATCACAGCGTATGCACAAATATCAATAGCAAAGATCGTCGCCAACTCTAGAATGCGTGAATCGACCCACTCGCGTCGATGCTCAAAGTTCTCGCCTGTCGCATGATCAATACCACACAAAAAGGCTTTACGGACTACACGCGAACAGCAGTGATAATAAGGTGTATCTTCTAAGCTCACGATAGTTTGTCTGGGCCTCGCCATCATTCATTACCTGCAAGTATATAAGGATACTTAAAGACTAGACTAACGATTAAATATTCGCCAGAAATCTTGGGTGGCCAGGTTTAGGAGAAGTATCCAAAGACCTTGGGTGGCCATGTTTGGGAGAAGTATGCTTAAGAGGAAAATTAACATGGTTTCCTCTTATTTTTATGTGATAAGCGCTACGGCCTTCATGGCCGTAGATTATAAAAAGGGAAAGGTTAGCAACCTGTGGTGACGGCTGTAATCTCTGGTTCACCTGCACTCTTCCAGTGGTATTGGAAATAACAATTGGTTGCAATCACTTGAGCCGATGTGGGCTGTGCGATATCAAGCACCCCTTGAGGCGCTGCGGCAACAACATAACTGCCACTTAACACAAAAATTCGATACGCCCATTCATTCATGTCCAAGCCTGCCGCCTCAAAAATTTCAGATGGCGTGGTGTAGCCCGAATTAAAACCACTGCCACTGGTATTCGCAGCTGCGGCCCAAGGTTGATAATTACTGCCTTTCACACCAGAAAACTCAACCGTGTCAGTCATCGCACTGCCTGAAGTTAAGGTTTTAGTTTTAAATAATGTCACTGCTGTTTTAATTGACCCAACAGCCCCATTAATCGCTGATATGTGGGCATCAGTCTTTAAATTGATAAACTTAGGCGCTGCTACAACAGCCAAAATACCTAATATAATAATAACCACGACCAACTCAATCAGTGTAAATCCTGTTTGGCGTGGAGCTGCCAATTTATTCATACTGCGATACAACCTCAATACCCATTAACGATTAATGAGCCATAAAATCATTAGATTAATTATTCTAATTCGATTTTTACACATAATCATCTGAAATCATCAATAAAAACCACATAATAAGACATAAACTAATGGCTGTAATTGCATCAAAATAACTGAGTGTTTAGACATAACTGTGGAATATGTTGTTTGATTTACGCTTTTTCGGGGTTAAAAATCACGGTGTTTTTGGGCTTTTTAGGTTCGACATAAGCTTGATAACGGCCAGGTTTATGATTAATCGCAATCAACACATTAAGCATAGCGGCGCCCATCACTGACAGTAGGACCACTTCTATTGGGAACATCAACAACGATGAGCTTAAAATAATAGTGTCTATTAATAAGCCAAAATTACCGGCGCGAATTGAATGCTTATTTTGTAAATACAACGCCAAAATACCTAAACCGCCTAAGCTTGATTTATGCCTAAACATAATCAACATACCTACACCTATCAACATTCCGCCTACCGTTGCAGCAAATACAGGATAGACATTATCGATATGAATAAATCGCGGCATGTAATCTGTCATAACCGAAATAATCGATACAGAAATGAAGGTATTGATGGTGAAACGCTTTGACAGCTTGGTCCATGCAAGAAAGTAAAATGGCAGGTTGACGATAAAAAATAACACACCAAAACTATAAGATGATAAGTGCATACCAATAATCGCAAGCCCGGCCGTACCGCCTGTGAGCAATTGATTACTGTTATAAAGTGTTACACCTAAAGACACCATTACACCAGCACAAAACAAAGCCATAATGTCTTCGTAAAATCGATGTGTTGGGAACTGCATGTTATGTTTATCCTTCTTTAACTAATGTGTTTATACATCATTTAAACTGGTGATGCGCAATGCAACAACACCTAGAAGGCGCGCAGTTTACAGAAATACAGTCGATTTAATAGTGAATAAAAAAAGACAAAAGTTGAATAACAAGCCAATAATGTATAAAAATATTTACACATAGAGTGCGAAAGTAAACAAAATGATACAGCGATGTGACTTATCAGGTAAAAAGCACGATAAAACTTTGCTTAAGCACACAGTTAGGGGATGAACTGCGATATACATGATGAGTGTAAAAACATTTGTCGTGTTTGATCAACAACGACTCAATATACCAGCCTTGTAAATGAAATCATTCAAATAAAGCTAACTATAAACTTGATGAGTTTCATCTATAAAAATGCAGAATCTCCAAAGTAAAAACCTATAAAAACCGCAAGATAAGTCAAAATAAAAACCAAACCTAACAATAGCCACTAGCAAGAGTTAAACCCTAAGTCGCCAAACTTCAAAGGCTTCTTGGCACAGTTGCTCTCTAAACTTAGGGTGGGCAATATCAATTAGCGCACGGGCACGTTCTCTTAACGATTTAGCGCGTAAATATGCACAACCATACTCGGTAACAATATAATGCACATGCGCACGAGTGGTTACAACGCCAGCCCCTGGCGATAATACCGTAGCAATCCGCGAGACAGTGCCGTTAGCGGCTGTACTAGGAAGAGCAATAACAGAACGACCGCCTTCCGACAACCCAGCCCCACGAATAAAATCCATTTGCCCGCCTACGCCAGAGTATATTTTTGTGCCTAACGAGTCGGCACAAACTTGGCCCGATATATCAACTTGTAGTGCAGAGTTAATTGACATCACATTAGGGTTTTTACGAATTATTGCCGTGTCATTCACCTGTTCAATATCCATAAAAATCACTGACGGGTTATCATCGACAAAATCGTAAAGCCGTTGGCTACCGAGTGCAAAACCGGTCACGATTTTACCTGGATGCACCTTTTTAAGGCTGTTATTTATCACCCCTAACTCAACGAGATTTAGCACACCGTCAGAAAACAGCTCAGTGTGAACACCTAAATTTTTATGCTGTGTTAAGCACGACAATACCGCATCAGGAATAGCCCCTATGCCCATTTGTAAACAGTCACCATCACGCACTAATTGAGCAACATGTTGACCAATTGCTTGGCTGGTTTTATCACTTGAGTCGATTACATGTTGCGGCAGCGACTTGCTTTGCTCAAAAACCGCAGCCAACTTGTTGTAGTGAATAAAGCCATCACCATGAGTGCGGGGCATTTGAGGATTGATGTGGGCAATAATTTTACCCGCCACCTGGCAAGCGGCGAGTGTGGCCTCAACCGAGATCCCTAATGAGCAAATACCGTGTTTGTCTGGTGGCGACACTTGAATAATCGCCGTATCAATTTTTTGCTCGCCAGAGCGAAAGAGTTTTGGCACTTCAGACAAGAAAATAGGCACATAATCGGCATCACCTTGTTGTAAAAGCGCACGGGTAGGTGCACCACCAAAAAAGCAGCGATGACGAAGATGTTTTTTTAAATTTGGGTGACTTAACGACTCAGCATGCTCAGTGTGTAACTGCAATAACGTTAAATCATGCTTGGTAAGTGCATGCTCGGCTAATGCATCAAGTAACAAGGTTGGCGTGGCTCCCATAGAATGTGTCCATAGGGTTTCACCACTTTGTATTAACGAAACTGCTTCTAACGCACTTTGGCAAATAATGGGTGTCATCGATATAACTCAAGGTAATTAAGCTATTTACAGTGTAAGGAGGAACATCAAAATTTAATAGTTTTTAGCACCAAGATGGGCGGAGAAGATCCACAGTTGAGATTGGTATCAATCAAATGAATTATTTGAGAGGTCTGCCACAGAGTCCTTATTAGCGCGTTTTATCACAGATGCAATTTGATCGTTAATGCGATCTTATGAGCAAGGAAAAATTAATCACAAACGACATATAAATATGTCAGCAACACCTAACAAAACACTGTTGGCTCGACAAGTTAGTCTACGCGAATATAACGTGGCTACGCAGGCAAAGATAACCTAAACATAACCACGTAAACACCACTAACTTACTGAAACTGATTACCTCACCTTAAAAAATATCATTTAGGTCTTGGATTGCGTCAATAACCATACCTGTACCAATACTTATTAATAAAAGATCAGTCCCTACACGCACAATCTTCTGTCCTTCTGGCGTACGGCCTATTTGTACAATCAGCTCAGATGGCACATCGTAATAAACTACATCTGCAGGCAAAACATGACCTTTTTGCCATTTTTTCACTTTGCCGGGCGCTATGCAGCCATTGTTTTTCTTTGCTAATCCTGGTGGACAGTTTTTAGCTTTACTCTTCGTTTGGTAGTAATTATGAATGATAACTTGGCGGTCATTATTAAAAAATACCTGATCATTACCTTGATCATGTTTATGTTTTTTTTCATGCTTTTCAGATTGCTGCTTACTTTGCCCTTTAGATTCATTATCTTTAGCAACACTGGTATTTACAGTGCACACCAATAGTAAACTCATAAGCAAAAACGGAAGTAAATGGCGATTCATATCGTTTATCCTGTTGATAGTACTTGCTCTTTCACGGTAAGTTTGGCGCTTTTTCTAGATTTCACAACGCTACAGCGGTTTATTTTTTAGCAATAACGCCAACTGAGAAAACAAAACCCCAGCCCAACCGTGCTGCATAAACTGACGAATATTTTGATGATCGCTACCCTGAGGTGTGGCAAGCACATCACGATAATGCTCACCAAATAAGGTTAATGTTTGCTGCTGTGTTAATTGCTGAATTTGCCCAAAAGCAAACACTTTACAAGAACCTGAATTTTGCCCAGCATCATTTAGTTGATCGCCATTTTTAAAAGCACTTGGGGTAAAGTCGTAATTCGCATCAATCAAGGCCATGGTTTCTTCAAAACGTAACTCATGTGCACGTTCATCTAACGTTGCAATAAAACGGCTTACCTGTGTTGTACTCATAACAATTGTCCTAAGGTTTATTGTAATTGAAAAACAATAACAAAATAGCGTCTGTTTCTATAGTGAAAAAGTCTTAATCCTAAGCCTCTTGCGCACTCAACAGCCAAGATCACTCCAGTTTCATCGCGGCAAAATCAGGCCTCTTTAACGTATCTAATATGCTGTATAAATAAATCACCACTAACGACATCAACGCGCCAATCATAAACAGCCAAAAACCGCCTAAATTATCCAAAATAATCCCGCCGCCCAAAGGCGCGAAGGCAAAGCCAATTTCATAAAATGAAGCGGCTCCAAAATATGCCCCCCGTAAATGTTTGGGCGCCAATCTGTCAATGTGAACATTCATAGTAGGAAACAAATTGGTCTCGGCCAAACTCATCACAATAATGGCACCTATCCAGCCCCAAAATAATTCTATGGGGTTAAGAGCCAGCCAAATCTGCGAACAGATCAGCAACATCAAGCCAAATTGAATACGGTGAATTAAACTGTAAGCCGCCATTATCCTTAATAAAACAAACTGAGTTGAAATAATCACCAGGGCATTGGTAAAAATCATCGCCGAGATCAGTGTCAACAATTCAGGGGCATCTTCACGGGTTAAATATTGAATTAACGAGCTGTCCATTTGCGCATAAATGAACATGCATAATATATTTGCCACAATTAGGCATTGCAGCAATTTATCTTGGCGTAAAATGGTCATAATTTGCTGGCGACTTACCATTGCTGGCTTACGCTTAACAGCAGATGTTGCATCGCCCATAGCAGGGATAAGCAGGTCGGGAACCTGCTCTGTAAAAGTTGGCGCCATTTGACGAGCTTGATGCCTAAACCCCCAAAATAGTAGGCAAATCAATATCGCAAATGCAGCTGCGGTAATGTAAAAACTTGATTGCTTTCCCGTGAGTCCAAGCCATACCCCCAGCATAGGCCCAACCGCACAGCCCACATTGACCACAAAATACAATGACTGCATTGCCAGCTCGCGGGTTTTAGGGTCATCAATCACATCACCAATGGTTGCCGAGGTAAGTGGCCGCCACAATGATGTGGCAATTGAGCACAAGGTCATCACCACCACATAGCCTTTCACGCTATCAACTTGAGCCAACAACGAAAAAGAGATGATGTATAGCACCCCAGTAAGGTACATAAGCTTGTTGCGACCGATGCGATCAGACAAAGCGCTACCAATAAAACTAGTAAACACTGAAATAAGCGCGGCACCCGACAACACTAACCCCACTTCAGTGGCGGTTAATGCAAATTTTTCATATAAGATGACAGCCAAAAATGGCCACACCATAAAATAACTTCCGCGGGTAATAAATGAGCCAAACAACAATATCCACATTAAACGTGGAAACTGTTTAAATCGTGCTATTGAGACATCGCTATGCACTTTTTGTCCTTAAAGAGTGAAGCAGTATTAAGCTGAGTCTGTTAAGTAC
>NZ_BMII01000072.1 GCF_014641855.1 Shewanella inventionis | reverse complement strand
CGATGATAGCAACAGGCAATGAAGCAGGCATCAATGTATTTGATTACTTTACGCGACTGCAACGAGATGCGGATGATGCAAAAAAGCATCCTGAAAAATACCTACCTTGGAATTATCTCGACCAATAGCAATAATAAACCGCTCATAATCAAGCAATGCTTGGGCCAGTGGCCTAAGTATTGCCGTGCCTGAAATTTAAGAAACCAGATTTTTTGCTTTATTACTTATGTCACGCCATGCTGCCGTAAGCTCACCTACCTCCTGCATCCATGCAGTCGTATGCCGTCTGCTGACTTCTGCTTAATCACATGCCAAGTTACCCCGTCATGCGCTACCGGTTTCCATCTAGTTCGCTCTTTTCTGTCGATGAAGTTGAAAAGCCAAGGCACTTATAGACCAGAGCCTTACTGGTTAATGACCGATCGCGTGTTAAACAGATCTCCCCACTCTTTATTGGTAGAGAAGGAACATGAACTTTCTTTGCACTGCTGCATCATTTACGGTGGCCATTAGATCACGTGGTTTCGTCGTCTTGTACCCTTGCTTCGCGGGGCAGACCCTGCCAACTCACCTCTAGCCTACGCCTCATATGATGTTCTTGTTCATCAGCTCGCATTCTTTATCAATAAAAAGGCTAGCGGCTTCCTCCAGACCAAACCTTGCGATTAAGCCCTTGCCATTCGCTAGTAGTTAACGTTTAATAACAGTATGTTATTCTCTTTTAGAAAGAGTAACGGTGACCTTCCTACAGAGGACTTTCACCTCATTAGTTCATGCCCATGCTGGGCGTACACAAGGCGCTGCACTCGGACAAAATAAGCTGCGTTCGTTTCTCGCTCCGCTTTATTTTGCCGGTGAGCTAGTCGTTATGTACTTTTCTGAAATCCTTCCTACAAATCAAACTTGTGCACAGTGTCATTATGCGTTAGTCTTTGTCTATGGATGCACAATGGGACAGTGCAAGTTGCAATGCCATTAGAATTTAAAGATAAGTGGTTAGAGCAGTTTTACGAGGATGATAAACGACATCGTTTAATTCCAAGTAGCATAGAGAATGCTCTATTTCGGAAGCTAGAAATCTTAGATGCAGCTCAAGCTGAATCAGACTTAAGAATTCCACCGGGTAATCGTTTTGAACATCTTGAAGGAAATCTTAAAGGTTGGTGTTCAATTCGAGTGAACAAACAGTATCGTTTGATTTTTCAGTGGGTTGATGGTGTTGCACTAAATACTTACTTAGACCCACATCAGTATTGAGGTAACGACTATGCGTAAGACAAAACGTCGTCCAGTTAGCGTTGGGGAAATGTTAAAAGTTGAATTTCTTGAACCTATGGGCATCACATCAAAAGCGCTCGCTGAAGCGATGGGCGTACACAGAAATACGGTGAGTAATTTGATTAATGGTGGTGTGTTAACAGCTCCGGTAGCAATCAAGTTAGCAGCGGCATTAGGCAACACACCAGAATTTTGGCTTAACATTCAACATGCAGTTGATCTTTGGGATACGAGAAATCTTTATCAAGAAGAAGCAAAGTTTGTAAAACCGTTGTTTGTTTCGCTGGAACAAAGCGCACGTACATAATCGGGTAGCCGGAGGTATCTAGCCTCCAGCCCCCACACCACCCTGCATGCGGCTCCGCACACGACTGAATGGATTCAGGAGGTAGAGCAACGCAGGAGCATGTTGCCGAGGGCGGTTCATTTAGAACCCTTAACAGCTTGGGCACTGTGACACGCGATTACTGTTTGATGTCTACGCACCTTATGTGGCCAATGCGTCACGCTTTGATGGCAGTGCGTTTGAATCATTAATGAAAAGGAGGGACTGGGATAACAACCGTGAACACTATAGACCCTTTAACTAGGTCTAAAGTGGTTTGGATTAAGACCTCATAGTAATAGATCAAGTGAGCATGCCAAACACTGATAACGCAGCAATGGCATCTCGACCAGCAAAATCTAATCCAGAAAATCTTCAAACATCTCAAAACCCATCATATCGTTCAACTGTCGCTGATGGGCCCGTTGACTTAACTGTTTACGTAAAGCCTGTACCGTAGTCAGACTATTAATCTTAGCGTATAACGCTTCAGATTCAACAATCAACAATGCACCATATTGTTCCAACGTTTTTGCACGCGATGCCTTAGATCCACCACCAAAACGACGCCAAATTTCTGATTTAATGTCGTTACCATGCTGCATAAATTGATGCTCTTGATTCAGTAATGCAATTTTTGAATGCAATGCGCCCTCAATTCGCTTTAGCATGTCATCATCTGCGGTGAGTTTATATTCGGGTAGATGTTCTTGTGCCATCATCAGTAATGAGAGCGCATCTTTATCTTTTTTAGCCTGCGAAAGCAGCTGCTTTAAGTCTTTCTTTAAGGCTTTTTTCTCTGGATCTTGCTCTTTATCAGGATGAAGTTGATTGGCGAGTTGTCGATACAATTTCGTCATTGCCTTGTCTTCAAATAATGATGAGTCCATCGGTAATTCAGACTCATCATTTCCAAATGAAAAGTCATCATTCATGTCCCAATCTGGTCCATCCCACTCAAAATCATCTTCATATTCATTTTCTGAATCAGAATGAATATCTTGGCTCATCATGTCTTGCATATACGCTTGAAAACGTTCAGGTTGATGAATCATATCAATTAGCTCTTCGTCGCTTAATGGCAAGTACTGACCAAACATGGCAAACAGATCTTCTCGAAGCGCCTTAAGTTCATCAACACTAACATCTAGCTTTGGCATGCTCGACTGATAATCAATCAATAATGACGTAAAATGCTCACGCAGCTCAGTCGTACTAATTGGATTAAACGGATTTGCCTCAAGTATGGTTAATTCCTCTTGAATCCAATGATAAAGCGTTTCCCTTTGGTTACCTTTAATCGTTTTACGTGGCACAAACGTCAACAAATGCCGGATCCACGTTGCGGTCGCTTTGCAAACAACGTGTTCTTTTGACTCAATGAGCGGTTTAAACTCTTCATAAAAATCATCTAACTTAGCTTGATAGCGTTGATTACGCGTTTGTTTTTTTTCGACGTCTTGCCACAATTTTTCAAGTTTTTGCGACTTTTTTTTGGATTGATGAAGAGCTGTGTCATCGATAATGGTCATTAATGTCATGCAGAGTACCCAAGTGAAACTTATGTTTATTTAATTAAATGTATTAACAATAATGATATCGTTTCATCAACCTTCACGCTAGATTTTGGCGACTAAATGGATGTAACAACCACGTACAGGGCACAGTAATTGTCACCGCCCTAGCAGCGTAGCGCCCTATTCTTAATATCTAGAAACTCGCAGGCTCGCCAGAGGGTCGAGAGTCTAGCAGTGACGAAGTCACGCCCTCACACCTAGAAGCGTAGCGGTATGCTTAGTAGGTGTCTCTCGATTGCTTCAATCATCGACTTGGTAAGTGGTAAATGCGCTTTTTCTCTCGCCCATACCTCATGAAAGCCTGTTACGGTTTGCTTGGCGGTATCTAACACCAATTTTTCTGGCAGCATGGCCTTAGCGGCTAAGTGTGATAACTCATCCAACGTGAAATCGCTGAATTTTTTGCTACGGCTAACCTTGAGCGACGCACTATCATCAGGGATATAGGGAATGGTTGAGACAAAGTCATAAGCAGGTGCAATCGATGCGGTGCGTTTGTCTTTATAAATCACAGACCAATTCTTCAAATGCATATCGGCATTGCCAATTAACGTATTGAACACTAACCTACGCGTAAATTCTGCGATGTCCTCATCTTGACCTTCGATACCAATAACCTGAGCAATATTCCGCATACTGGCTTTTTTGTATTTATCTTGAGGATAGACACCAAAAACTTGTGCAAAGTCCTCAATATGTACAGCTTGACCATCAACACGGTCAAAGCGTTTTATCGCAAAGGCCTGAGCATTTTTAAAAGAATTGCCATATTTGCCGACGCCTTCAGGAATATTGGCAATCTGGTCAATAGAAAGTAGCTGAGTCTCTGGCACCTCCATTCCCAACATTCGAGCCAATTCCATCATCGAATATTCATTTTCTGGCACAGCCTCAAATCGAGACGACGGCAATTTCACAATCCAAGAGCCACCTTTACCCGTAGCAGGAATGGTCAAACCGCCGTTTACTTGTTGTAAGGCTGAAAACTTCAACTGCACACCCGCCAATGAAAAACGCATTGGCGCTTCAACTTTCGTATCATCTTCAATGTCTTGATGCACATTAGGTGGCAGCGCTTCACCATCGGCCGCTTCAACCGTGATCGCACCGGCTAAATCCTGCCCTAGCACCCACAGTAGAAAAAATTCCCGCGCAGGGTTCACACCGGCACGCTCTGCAAGGTAATGGCGCATGGTTTCTTCTGGCAAAAGATTAGAGAAAAACGGGGTTAACTTGGTTTGGGTCGGTTTGAAATGGGTCAGTAAGCCACCTAGCGGATCTTTAAAACCAAGCCCTAACACGGGCCGTGAACCATCATTAATGTATGGATCCATAAAGGCAAATAGCGTTCTGTCATTGCCCACATTAGTGATCGTTGCGATGGGTTCACCATAGAGCAAAACGTTTAACGTAGAGACATTATTAGTCATCGTCGTATTCCTCTAACTGGTATGCTGGCGACATTGGCTCACTTTCATCACTAAGACCGTTATTATGAGTCGCGTTACTACTTCGAATGATCGACTTAATTGCAGGAACAGTCTTTCTAGGTGCGACAAATAACTCTAGGTCGAGTACGCGGGCAAGTGCGATCAAACTGGACATTCTTAAATCAACGTTACCAGACTCAATTTTCGATATATGGCTTTGCGGTACACCCGAACGAGCGCTCAGCTCTCTTTGGCTAAACCCCTTACGTATCCGAGCGTCTCGAAGGCTCCCTAATATCTGCTCTGTTACATAGTTCATTTCAATATATCTTAATGTATCAATGAAGAAAAATTATATATAAAAACATATCACTCTCGCCAAAAGAACACAAGAACGATTAGTTATTGCACATCAACAAAGGTATAGCGATATATTATTATAGATAAAACATAACGCGCTCACTTGCTGTAAACAGGTGGCCAATGGACAGTATTAGAATAGCTTACAAAATACCTCGTTTTTAAGGATCGAGTCTTTAGTCACATTCGCTCGGTGTGATCCCGCTTCATCAGGACCACACCATCACCCGTTGAAGCATGGTTCTGAGACACGTTAAAAAGTAACCATAAAAAATTCTCCAGACTTAGGTGCTTGCGAGGGGTTAATGTTCAGTAATATTTTTGACGTGGTAGATAAAGCGATTTTTCTCAAAAAAAGCTCAGATCTGTGTATTGGTGTCAGAGATATTTTAACTGCATGCCAGATCTCGAATGCTGCCGAGCATAAGTTAGCCTTGAAGCGAATTGAACAATTATGGAATGCAAAACCTGATACAGGACTGGGAAATGAACTAGATAATTTAGTTGACATTGTTTGCCAGTATGAAGAGCAATTATTGAGCTAGAGGTGAGGACACAAGATCTGGTACTTAGCTGTACTAGGATCATGCTCTTTTACTTAGGGCGTTCTGTGGTCACAAAATGGCGCTTGACTTTTTGAGCGTAAATCGTGTCAATAAATAGTGTAATAGCTATTTTATGTGCTAATATTGTTTCAATAAATTAGTTTTACACTCTTTATTGAACCGAAATGGATGCATTATGCCTAAAGCAATTACGCTTCAAATTAACTACGCTTTTGAGTGGCATGATGTTGCGACTATCGAGTTTGCAGAACGCCTTGATTCAAACTTTTGTCGACTGGACTATGAAACAGATCATGTGTTTGCACACTATGATGATTTTGCAGAAACCGCAGTCAGCGTCTCTTTGCCAAACGACACCATGCCCTATCGAAATAATAAAAACTGGTTTCGTTTTTTAGATGACATTATTCCCGCAGGCTCAAGTCGTAAATATTGGCTACGAACACTGCGCTTGCTCGATGAAGATAAGCTTACCAGGAATTTTATCCTGTTATCTCAAGGTACTATCGCACCGATAGGCAATATCAGGGTGAAAGAGTCGGTACCCGCTATTATTATGAACCCAATACCAGTAACGTTTAGCGTTGAGGATGTCTGTAGGCTTGAAGTCGACTTTATCGAATACGCACAAGCCAATGGAGCCGCTGCCGGCGGAGCGTCTGGTGCTGGTGGTGCGGCGCCTAAATTACTTCTTCGTTGTGATCCAGCTGACAGAGTGTGGATCGATACCTTTCAAGATAATCCAAGTAATGTAGACACCCGATACTTAGTTAAATTTCCAAGAGGAAGCGCAAGTATCGACCACGATATTTTAAGGGCTGAGTTTCACTTCTATCACGAACTTAACGCGCTTGGTTTCGATACTATACCCATTGATGAAATGCGGTTGATAGAGAGCGAGGTCCATCACTTTGGTTGCCAAGGTTCGATGTTGCAACAATAGGCAATAAACAGCAATTGCTTGGTATGGAGTCAGTTTACTCTGTTTTAGATATTGCTCCAGCGACTATGATGGAGCATGGCGAGGTGATCCGCGCTTTGATAGAAGTGTTTACTTTAAAAAGCGATAACAGTGAAACTACAACGTTTCTCGATGTAGAGGATGGAATAGCCGCGTTTGTTATCGAGTGGGTTCGCAGGGACTTGCTTAATATTGCTTTTGGTAATTCCGATAATCACGGTCGTAATACGTCATTCATCAAGCAAAACAATCACGTATCCCTCGCGCCTATCTACGACTTTGCCCCCATGAAAGCCGATCCAGAAATGATATCAAGGACTTTTATATGGGGGGCGGACCTTGAATTAGGTGGACAATATGACTTTGTTAAAATCGCTAATAGTCTTGCCGATCTTATTGAGCCAAAAGCCCTTTTAGATGCATTGGCTCAAACAGCAATAGAATTAGTGGAACTCAAGCAAAGGCTGGGAAACCGAGGTGTTCCCCAGTCTATTCTCTCTTTCCCAAGTATGGGGTATGAAAATTTAGAGAAGAAATTCAAAACTTGGAAACTACTATGACAGAAAAAGCCAAAATGTTAGCCCAAGATAATCGTCATGGCCGACTACCACTTGCTGCGAAGCGTAAAAAATTGCCGAGCTCTGTCAAAGATGAGCTTATGAAAAGTATTTGCATTGAGCTTATTACCAGTCAGATCACGACGGGTAAAGCCTTGCAGAGGTTGCGTACTGAAATGCTATTCGCTAATCAAGAGCAATATGCCAAAATGGTTGGCATTACAAGGAAGGCATTATCTGAGATTGAGGGAGATAAATCGAAAGCTAGCGCATTAGTTTTAGGCAAAGCCCTAAGGGGGGTTGGACTGGAGTTATTAGTCTTACCAAGAGATAAGTTTTTACAAGGTGAAATCATCAGTTATCAAAGCGCAACTGATGGTTCTGGCAGTGAGTAATCAAAGTTTGATGTGGGAACTGAGAAAAAAAGCAACCTGGTCTTTAAAACAAGAAGCCAATTGCTATTTAAGTAGACGTCTAGATCTATCCTTTAAGCCATCAAGAATTGTATCCCTTATATGCACTGGAAAATCTTTTGGTAACTGTGAGTTAACTTTAGTGATGACTGAGTCAACTGAATTGGCTATCTCATTCATGATATCAGCCATAGTTGAAGTATCAAAGCCAACGGCTTTTGCGGTTTGAACGAGTGATCGATGCAATCTCGCTTGCTTTAGCTGCGAGTCAAGTCGAGCGATGTTGACTTTACTATTCATTTCATTATCATGATACTGTACATAATTACAGTAAAAGGTAAGTATGCTAACCGGTATCAAATTACGGGCGAACCCAACATCTAATCAAAAGTTGATCTTAAGTCAGTGGATGGGTTGCGCTCGATTAATTTGGAATGCCAAGGTTGATGAAGAAAAGTAT
>NZ_BMII01000071.1 GCF_014641855.1 Shewanella inventionis | reverse complement strand
GCATTCGGGCATCTGCTGTTTGCTTGGATAGCCTGATTAATTCGAAACTGGTGTGTTGTTTCATTGCTAAAAAAGGTGAGTAACGGATATAGCAATTAGATCACATTTTTTCGCGGAATGGTATAATACCATTCCGCATAACTAAGTGATCATCGTTGCCATTGTCGATGGCATGACTTTCCACTCGATCCTTAGCATTCAATGAATGTATGGCATGCATCTCAACAGGTATCTGCTATGTCGTTTCATTTGAATAAATTTAAAGGCTGTGGCTTCAATGAGTACATGGTTTTTAACACAGATAGTGATAAATACGTCTTTCATTTTCATTACTTTCGATAAACATGTTCAACTGCCTGAAAAAACTGCAATTGAACTGATATATTAAAAAAGTGCTTTACCTTTGGAAGGGGTTTTAGCATAATGCCCCTCGTCAACAGGGGTGTAGTTCCAATTGGTAGAACAGCGGTCTCCAAAACCGATGGTTGCGAGTTCGAGTCTTGCCACCCCTGCCAAATTTAGAAAGCCTAGCAGAAATGCTAGGCTTTTGTCTTTTCTAGCTTTTATTTCAATATTCCTTTCAGTGAACTTCTAAAATTTAGTGATGAATTTTTTCCTATTTCTTAGTTGTGACCAAACGGTGACCAAATTGTGACTCTGCCATATTTTGTTGTGCCATTTGTATAATTTAGAATATTCTTCGTTCACTTCATTACCTAAAACCTAGATCAAACGAAAGACTGTTTTTATTACAGCCATAAATCTATATAGGATTAGAGTGCCAATATAATTTGTATAAATTTGATGTCCGTATGAAGTTAAAATATGTCTTATTCTATCTTAAAAATAATTTGCCTCTTTATTGCCACTATGACCGTTATCCGTGTATGTTCAATTATTACCGTGATTCTTCTTTTTTTACAGAGTATGATTAGTCGTAATTGTTAAGGTTTTTAGCATGCTACGAAGGAGTGATGGCATTGGATGCAAGCAATAAAAAATCAGAAAACTTCAGTTTTCTTAAATCCTACGACCCTATTTTTATCGATTTAGCCATCAGCGCTGAACGTGCCTTCACCAGCGACCCTAATACTACCCTAATAAAATTACGCCAACTCGGCGAAGCTATGGCACAAGATATTGCTGCCAGATGTGGTATAGAATTCGACGATAAAACTACTCAAGCAGACCTGCTGTATAAAATCCATCGAGAACTGAATTTAGAGCCTGTTGTACGCCAGTTATTTCACTCATTACGTATTGAAGGTAATAAAGCGACTCATCAATTCAAAACCCAGCATAAAGAAGCTTTAGAAGGTTTAAAGTTAGCTCGTAGCCTAGCGATTTGGTTTCATCATACATTTGGCGATCAAAAGACTGCATTTAAAGCCGGTCCGTTTGTTGCGCCCCAAGATCCAAGTCAACACTTACAAGATTTACAAACCCAGATAGATCAGCTGCGCAGTGAACTTAATGAAAACCACCAGCAATTAGCAGATAACCACCAGCTAACTGATTTACTAACGCGTGAAAAAGAAGAGTACGCAGTATTAGCTGAACAAATGGATGCCGAAGCGCGTGCGTTTTCTCAACAAGCATCAATGCATGAAAAGGCACTAGCAGAGCAAAAATGTCAATTTGAAGCTCGTATCAAAGCACTTCAAATTGAACTTGTCGAGCAAGCTAAGACTGATACTAAAGCAGCAAGTAAACATAAATCTGATTTAAGTAAACGGGCTAGTAACGCAGGTATTCAAGTTGAATTAAATGAAGAGTTAACCCGTGTGCTTATTGACCAGCAACTCCAGGCTTTTGGCTGGCTTGCAGATACCCAAAGGCTAACGTTTAATAAGGGTACTCGACCAGAAAAAGGAAAAAATCTAGCCATTGCGGAATGGCCAACACTTCATAAAGGTCAAAGAGGTCGCGCCGACTATGTATTATTTTGTGGCTTAACGCCTATTGCCGTTGTTGAAGCGAAAAAAGAAAACGCCAATGTTGCAGGTAAAATTACTCAAGCCGAGCGTTATTCAAAAGGATACAAAGTCACTCCCTTCCAACAAAGCGCTTGGGAGTTAGAAGGTCGCACCGTTGCTTGGGCGGATGAAGACGATGGCCACTATCACATTCCCTTTGTCTATTCCTGCAATGGCCGCGAATTTAATAAGCAACTGGCCGAGTTATCGGGCACTTGGTTTCGGGATACGCGCAAACCCAGCAATGCAAAGAAAGCATTGCAACAGTTTCACTCCCCAGATGGCCTGCTCGACAAGTTAAAACGTAACCGTGAAGATGCAGAGACATCACTTCAACAGGAAGGATTTGATTATCTGGGCCTACGTGATTACCAGCAAAAAGCCATCGCTGCGGTTGAATCGGCCTTAGAGCAAGATAAAACTGAATGTCTGCTGGCAATGGCAACAGGTACCGGCAAAACCCGAACTATTATTGGTTTGATGTATCGATTTTTAAAGGCCGAGCGCTTTAGGCGTATTTTGTTCCTCGTCGATAGAACGGCCCTGGGTGAGCAAGCGTGTGACTCCTTTGATGAGGCCAAGCTTGAGCAAAACAAAGTGCTGTCGTCTATCTATAATATTGCCGAGCTTGGCGATATGAGCAGTGAAGCCGAAACTCGTATTCAAGTGGCAACAGTGCAAGCGATGGTAAAGCGTATCTTTATGTCCGACACACCGCCGCCACTGGATGAATTCGACTGCATCATTGTCGATGAAGCCCATCGGGGTTATGCCCTAGATCAACAAATGACAGAAGGTGAGCTGGTTACTCGAGATGCCAGTCAATATTTGTCTAGCTACCGGCGGGTATTGGATTACTTTGATGCGGTACGCATCGGCTTAACGGCAACCCCAGCCAAGCATACCAGCGAAATTTTTGGTAAACCGGTTTACACCTATAGCTATCGTGAGGCAGTTGCCGATGACTGGCTTATCGACCACGAGCCGCCTATCCGCTATGAAACCCTATTAAATAAGCACGGTATCAAGTTTGAAAAAGGTGAAACAGTTACTTCTATTAATACCCAAACAGGTGAAGTTGAAACAGCCGATTTAGAGGATGAGTTAAAGTTCGATGTTGAATCATTTAATAGACGGGTGATTACCGAGTCCTTTAATGAGGTCATATGCCAAGAGTTAACCAAAGAGTTAGATCCTTTTGGCGATGAGAAAACCCTGATTTTTTGTGCCACCGACGTGCATGCAGACATGGTCAAACGCTTATTAGATAAAGCCTTCATTGACATGTACGGCGATGATTATAACCAAGCTGCAGTGGCTAAAATTACCGGTCAAAGCGACAAAGTCAGTCAGCTTATCCGCAAATACAAAAATGAGCGTTATCCTAATATAGCCATTACAGTGGATCTGTTATCTACGGGTATAGACGTACCTAAAATTTGTCATATCGTGTTCTTGCGCCGAGTTAAGTCGCGTATTTTGTATGAGCAGATGATGGGCCGTGCTACCCGTCGCTGTGACGATATCGGTAAAACCGTATTCAAAATTTATGATCCGGTTGATATTTATAGTGCCCTTGAAGCCGTCAATACCATGAAGCCGATAGTCAAAGACCCTAACATCACTCTTGAGCAGCTGGTGGACGAGTTAAGTGACAATACCTTTTTAGAGCGTGCGCTTAATACCCCAGGTGAGCAGGTTGGCACTAGTCATGCCCATGATGTGCTAAATCAACTTGGGCAGAAAGTGATGCGGGTGATGCGTAAAGCGGTCAAAAAAGCCGAAGATAAGCCTGAGCTTAAAGCTAAGCTAGACCAACTTCAGGAGCTATGGGGCGTAGCGCCCGATAAGCTCCACCAGCATTTACATCAAATTGGCCCTAAAGAGGCGGCACAATTTTTTAAGCAGCATCAAAGTTTGATTAATCAGCTAGCTGAAGTTCGTTATCTTGTTGGCAGTGAAAGTATGCCAATCATCTATGAAGGGCGAGATGAGTTCATAGAGCGCCATCAAAACTATGGAATACACGAAAAGCCCGCTGACTATCTTGAAAGCTTTAATCATTTTATTAAGCAGAATATCAACCAATCAGCGGCCTTGTCTGTGGTGGTGAATCGTCCTAAAGATCTCACCCGTGCAGAACTTAAAGAGGTCAAACTCTTGCTAGATGAGGCGGGCTTTAGTGAAGCGCATTTGCAAAGTGCATGGCGTAAAAATACCAACCAAGATATTGCGGCCAGCATTATCGGTTATATCCGCCAAGCGGCGCTCGATGAAGCATTAATCCCTTTTTCACAGCGGGTTGATCACGCCATGCAACGCATTTTCAGTCAACACGATTGGAATCCTAACCAACGTAAGTGGCTAGAACGCTTAGCTAAGCAGTTAGTTCATGAGGCTGTGATTGATAAAGAATTTGTTAATCAACGTTTTGCCGATCAAGGAGGGGCAAAGCGTTTTGACAGCGTGCTTGATGATCAGCTCGACACAATCCTCGATGAGCTAAATGAATACCTGTGGCAGGTTGGTTAGTCACTGATGGAAGTTGTTGCATTAATGGCTTCAATGCCTCGGTTTGATTCGCTTATGAATGTATCGTTACCTTCAATAGCGAATCAAACTCGCCCTCCTGAACGAATAGTATTGGTCACCGATAGAGTTGCTTTAACTGAGTCTGAGCAATCTGATATCACGACGGCAGTCTCCCCCATACCTGTTACATTCTTAATTAATGAACGTTGCCAAGGTGCGGCGGGCTCCTGGAATACAGGCCTAGCCTATATTAATGAGTGCCACCCTAAGTGCTATGTGGCCATTCTTGATGATGATGATTATTGGCTTACCAATCATTTAGAACTGTGTTTAACACATTCGCAGCGAGGAGCTGCAAGTTTGTTGTTGTCGGGGATATCTGTCATAAAAGAAGGGCACGCAGTAGCTAATAATATTCCTAACAACCTCAAGCAAAGTGATTTTTTAGTCGGCAATCCTGGCTGGCAGGGCTCAAACACATTTGCACAGTGTCAGTTGTTAATAGATGCTGGCGGCTTTAGTGATGGCCTTGTGAGTAGTAACGATAAAGATTTGGCCATAAGAGTGTTAGCTATTACTAATATCAAGATTGAGTACACGCTAGCCGTAACCGTTTGTTGGAATTTAGGAATGCACTCAACAGCCTTATCCGCTAGGGGTTCCAGACAAAAATTATTGGGTTGTGCTCAGTTTATCTTATTGCATGGCCACAGAATGACTCAACCTCAAAAAGAACAATACTTTGAACGAATTTCTTCATTATTTGCTATTTCAGAGCAAGTAATAGTTAATGAGATGAACACTAATAAGGACATTAGAATTGCAGCAGGATCACTCTCATAAAGATACGCGGCCTTTAACCGTAGGGTTAGCGTTACGTCAACTGACAATGATAAAAGAATGTGGATTAGATTATAAAAATGCCCCAGTCATCATCGGAATTAATCTATGTAACCAAGCAGAATTTATTGCTCAAGCGTTACATAGCGCATTATCTCAATCGTTAGTCGACAATAGCACTGCACAAATTGTCATTCTCGATGATCAATCAACAGATAATTGGCAAGCACACTGTAGCACCTTGCTCGACCATCCTAGCGTAACAATTTTAGGCGCATTCTGCGGCTCTCCAGCCAGAGCCCGCAACCAACTGCTAGATTATGCATCTACCACTACGGCTCACTGGGTAGCACGGCTGGATGCTGATGATGTGCTGGATAACGCGAGAAGTGTTGAGTCTTTATGGTTAAGAGGTGAAGCGTCAAATGCTGACTTTGTTATTGGAAGTAATAGATTAAAACAAGATAACCAGCTTTTAAGCGTTACCAATATTGCGAAACCAGAAGTATTACTTAATCCAATCAAGCTTACCGGATTTATTGATGCATTTTGCCATGGGCAGTCTGATAACGAACTGCCATCATGCAACTTGTTACTTAACACTAGGGTTATTGAACGATACCCAAATATTCGAAGTGCAGAAGACCATTGGTTAATTGCACGTTTATTATTGTTACCAGAATATAAAGGTGAAATTGTAAGTTTGCCTTACTACTCTGTTTACACGTTGGATGGCATCGATACGAGAAACAATAAGCAAAAATCGATTTGGACAGAACAGAGGCATCGTTTAGCCGTTGCTGCAAAACAATGGATGCAGGTACAAGAATTACCATTTCAATATCTAGGCTCAGGGCAAGAAGGGGTGGTCATTCAAAAAGGAAACAACATAGAGAAGTCTTTTTATCCTTGGGCAATCGATGATGAACAAGTCAGCTGGTTAAAACAAGCTTTACCTAGTAACAACATCGTCCCCCAAGTGAGCTGGCACAAGCAAAACGGACAATGGAGTTACAGCACCCCTAATTTATATACCTCTGAGATGCAGTTACCTGTGTCAGCCATTGTTGTTGGCCAATTTTTACAAGGAATGTATGCGGCAGGGATTTGTGGCTTAAATATAAAAAGGGACAATATTCGTCAAATGAAAGATGGCAGCCTGCATTACATTGATGTGGGGAGTGATATCCAACCTCTTACGGCGAGCAGGTTCTTAGATATGTCTGCACGGTTGTATGCCATTGCCATATTACAGCTACCCGATGAAGAATTAGTCAGGCGAACTTCTTCGACCTCTCAAGATAAAGCGTTACAGCAATTAAGAGGCTTCTCAGACTTCTATTTAGCCTTGATCGAAGCGTTACATCCCAATGTGGCACTAAAACCTGAGATGCTAATCAGTACTAATGTAGGAGTAGATCAGGATACCACATTACTAATTAAAGCCTGTGCCCAGGATGCCGATGTGCTGTTCGTTCAAGTGAGCCATATCATTACACAGCTAAATTACCCTAAAAAATTTAACCAGGTATTACTGTTAATCGACAGCTACCAAGGACCATTTTTACGTCAATACCAGCAAGGTGATTTTAACCAGTTGCTCACATCAGCCAACGAGCTAGTAAACAATGGCATAGTCGATAAACTTCTTATCGCTCCTACTTCAAGTGATGTGATATATGCTACTTACAGCCAATGGTTTGGTGCATCAAAGGTTACACAATCACATACTACTTCACTGGCCCCGCTTTTTTCACAGATATGGGCATTTAATCAAGTCACTACACGGTATGTATTACAGTGTGACTGTGATGTGCTGGTGGGGCGTAAAAACTGGCAACATGATTATATTGCAGACATGAAAGCTGAATTAATCGACCCTAAAGTGATTAGCGTAGGCTTTAATATCCCTAAGTTTACAGATGCATTTTTACCCTATTTTGGACAAGAAGGGCAATTTGCACCCGAAGTCAGAATGGGCTTGTTAGATCTCGTTAAAATTAAGCAAACACTGCCAATCAATAACCCCATAATTAATGATAAATACACATTAACTTGGCACCGTGCTTTACAGTCGCATCAAAAGACAACAGGGCTTAGTTCATTACGTGGGGGAGATCCTGCCACTTTCTACATTCATCCCCGCAATGAAGATAAACAAGCAACAACACTCGATCAGATAAGGGACTTGGTTGCCCAAGGTTGTTGCCCTGTAGAACAAGAAGAACAATTTGATTTAATCGCGCATGCTAATTGGCAGTATTCAAAGCGCAAAGAAGCTGTGATTTTCCTATTAAAAGGGCGTTTCACTACAATAAATAAACTTGAAAGATGCTTAGATAGCTTACGTATGCAATCCAATCAATCATTTGGGATCATCTTAATAGATGACGCCAGTGGGGCGAGTCATAATTGGTGCTATCCAATATTGCTCGATAAGCTGCTTGATCGTACAACCTTGATACGTCACCAACACAACCAAGGGCGAGTACTGAATTTTATCCAAGCTATTTCAGATGTTTGTGTTAATGATGACAGTATCATTGTGATACTAGATCAAGATGACTGTTTAATGCGACATGACGTTGTTAAGCATATTTTTGATGCGGCTAATCAAGGTGCTGACTTAATCCACATGCCTATGTTCCGCCCTAATAAACCATTAAAATTGTATCAACCCAGCTACAGTAATATTAGGCAAAAAGGGGGAGGAAATGTATGGGCTCATCAGCGTGCATTTAAAAAGTCTTTATTTGATAGCGTTCCACACGCTTATTTTAAAAAAGACCATGACTGGATAGCATCGGTGACTGATTATGCCACTATGTTACCAATGGCTGAGATAGCTAAAGCCCCTGTGTTTGTTGATATTGGTTATTCATACTTCCACCAGCGAACGGAATACTCTCTAGATATAAAAGCAGAACAAAGCCAATTATTAAAAGCTATCTTTGCAAAAGAGCCTTTAAGCACTGAGCAGCAATGATTGTTGGCACCATGCCAATTTTATGTGGGTATCTGCCAGATATTGAGACGCTTCATTATGATACAGCCACCAATTACTGGTTCGCTGTTGGCCGCGTTGAAGGTGAAAATAGCTCTCTGCATGCTTCAAGCTTTCGATCAGGGCAAGATCACGAAGCTTTACCTTGACTTGAGTTTGTGATCTTATACTTCTTTTTGTAAGAAGTAAGTTAATCTATGTCGCAACTACAGCTATTCAAATATTTTTCAAACATTGATGACCCTCGTCAACAAGGTAAAGTTGTCCATAAACTCTTTGATATCCTATTCCTTACCCTCAGCGCTGTGATTGCTGGCTGCCAAGGGTGGGAAGAAATTGAGGATTTTGGACACGACCGTCTCGATTGGTTGCGCAAATTTGTCTCTTTTGAAAATGGTA
>NZ_BMII01000070.1 GCF_014641855.1 Shewanella inventionis | reverse complement strand
AAATCATGCAGCAGAGAATTGGTCATTATTACGCAAACTATCGTTAAATATGCTCCGCTCAGAATCATCTAAGGGAAGTATCCCGATGAAACAAAAACGAGCATGGATGAAACCTGAGTATTTAGAAGAAGTGTTAAGGGCAGGATTTACCAGTTTGCTTGAAATTTAATCACTCATGCGGTCGCCCTGATCATTTAGTAATTTAAAACCATCAAGATCGAGTAACAGTAATGTGCTCGAAAACCGAGTATTGAGCTCGTGTTGGCGCATGTTGATGTCGAGTTGTGCGTGCAATAGTCGTCGATTGCCTATACCGGTTAGAGGATCGTGATGTGCTAAATGATGCAAATCATCATGCCTAACTTCCACTTCGGAAATAAATTCATTTAGCGACTGTGCAAGATTGTCTAATTCATCGTGACCATTAACTGGCCAACGAACGGCTGAATGGGGCGCTTGTCGATATTGGTCTGCAAGGTCCGAAAATATATGCAGTCGGTTTAATACTTTAAAATATACAATCCAATAAAGACCAATGAGTGATACCAGGGTTACACCTATTACGCCAAATAGTAATAATGTGAAGGTGAGGTCCCGTTCTGCCTGCAAGTGAGTCCCGCCTTGCACCTGTATTTTTGCAGCCAACCCAGCCAATGTTTGCGTGGCGTGCCATTGGGCCATAGCATCATTTTGATGCTCGATTGACGTGATTGATTGTGTCGTAGTTGGGCTTTCGATCAAATCAAAGGGCACAAGAGCTGATGAGCGTAAAATAGTCAAAAACGAATCGTCTAACAGACGGACAAAAAACAAATAACCGCTTGTAGGTGCATCTTTGTAATTGTTGGTAATGGCGACACCAGAAAGTAAAACACCAATATGATTATGCCAAACAATCGTACTGGTTACGGTCGATTGATTAGGCGACATCAGCGAAGGTAATACTGGTTTCAGCGCTGCCCATAAATCCTCAGGCATCGAGATTAAACTGCCAGCTTGAGCCATCACTGGTGCTGTGACTGTGTTGCCATCTATATGAGTCACAATAACACCATCAACTTGAATATTTTCAAGTGCCTCTGGAGGAAAACTGTCCTCGATGTAGGTAGGATTATTACCACGAACAAACCGGTCAGTGTCGTCCCAATGGGCATAATCAATCAGGCTTGCTTCAAAGGCCAAATTATTTTGCTCAATGACACTGTTCACGCGCACCAGTTGTTGTTCGTAAAATTTCACATCAAAATTATCAAAACGCGAATTGATTAGGTGGGTTGAAATCCAGAGAAAGCATGTACCAGCAATGATCAAAAGCACTGTCATTGAATAGAGCATCCAACGGCCAATACTGTTAGTCATTGTGTGATTTTTTGCTTTTGCCATACAGCCTCAATTGGAGTAACAATCAGCCAGCGAACCTAATAATCTAGAATAGGTTAAATTTTAAAAATTAGAAATATAATCAATAGGCAAAAGATCAGCGCTAGAGCATATTGGGTAAAACTTACCCCTTATTACTTACTAAGATTAGAGACAATAATCGCGCATTAGGTGTTTACCTTAACCCCTCCTTAACCTGCCCATCGTTATGCTAGTGCCATTATGGTGTTATACACACGTTTTAAGGCGCAAATTATGATGGTAAAACCGGCTTTACGTAACGCAATGCTCGCGCTGATGGTGTCGAGCCTTTTAGGCTGTAGCAGCGTTGATTATGCCAATTATAGTGACCAGGCGAGCCAAACTGAGGCAGATTTTAGCCAACGCTTATTGGCGCAGCTATTGGCAGAATCACAGCAAAGTGATACCGAAGCATCTTCACCCGTTGCTATCGCGACATTAACCGACCTTGTTAACGTGCCAGAATTACAGCAATTTATTACTACCGCACTAGCAAACAACCCGAGTTTGCAGCAAAGCGTTGTGGCGTTAAATATGGCCTACGCTCAGCACGGGATCACCTCTGCAAGTCGTTTACCCTCGGTTGATGCGGGCTTTAGTGGCTCAGCAACAGAAGACAGTGACGACAGCTACACCACCGACATTACCGTAAGCTGGGAATTAGATTTATGGCAGAAAATTGCTAATAGCAGTCATGCTGCCCTAAAAGACATTGCAAGCTCACAAGCCAGTTTACAAAGCGCCAAAGATTTAGTGGCTGCAAATGTGATGCGCAGTTGGTTAGACATTAGCTTACAGCAGCAATTAGTGGCCATAGAAACACAACGTTTAGCGGTACTTGAAAACAACCAAGCACTGATTATGGCGCGTTATCGTGTAGGTTTAGGCAGTTTAGAAGACCTTGATAACGCCAATACCAGCGCGGCTAGTACGCGCGCAACATTAGCGAGTTACCAAGAGCTGCTTGCCCAAAGTCAACGCGACTTAACCTTGTTAACCGGGCAATGGACCGGTGAAGAGTTAGCCGCCGATATCGCCGCGAAATTTCCAGCCGTCATCAACCCAATTAGTGTACTTGGTGAGCAAAATCTTGGCCGCCGTCCAGACATTAAAACCGCATTTTATAATATCGAAGCAGAATCATTACGTACCGATGCCGCTTATAAAGCCATGTTACCGTCTATCAGTTTATCGGCCAGTTTAACCGATGTTGCGCAGTCGCCAAGTGACGCACTGCTTACTGGGCCACTGTGGAGTGTACTTGGGCAGTTATCTGCACCGATATTTCAAGGCGGAAAGTTGAAGTCGCAAGCCGAATTAGCACGCTTAACCACTGAGCAACATTACTGGATTTACCAAGAAACCTTGCTTAACGCTGTCAACGAAGTTGAAAACAGCGTAGGCCAAGAGTATTCACTCGCTAAACAGCAACAATATTTAATCGAGGCACAAATGAGTGCTGAGCGAAGTGTTGTGAGTTACGAAGAAAAGTATCGCCAGGGTTTGGTTGATATTTTCGATTTACTCACAGTGCAGCAGCAAACCTACGATATTGAAGCGCAGCTTGCCACCACCATTTATAACCGTCTTGTTAACCGTATTGATTTAGGCCTGGCATTAGGTCTAGGGGTATCCGCATGAAACTTAACCGTATGAACGTTATTGTCACTGTATTGTCTGTGGGCAGCATTTTTGCAGCATTAGGTTATACCGCCTCTAAATTACCGCCAGCGCCTAATAAAAAACCACCTGTAACTGAAGCTCAGGTCAAACCGCAAGAGAACGTGGCTCCCGCCACCTTACTTCCTCAAGTTGGAGTGGTACTTGCCACTGGTGAGGCCTATCAAGCAGAAGTGATTGGTTTTGGTGAAGCCAAACCGCGCTTTGAATTAACCTTAAGCGCAGAAGTGAGTGGCAAAGTGATTCTGATTGATCGTCAATTTGAATCAGGCCAGGTGATCAAAAAAGGCACAGTGCTAGGCAAAATTAATGACACCAGTTACCAGCAAGCATTAACCCAAGCGCAAACCGATGTCGCGCAGGCAGAACTTGATTTATTAGAGGAGCAACGCGAAGGCGAACAAGCTAAAGCTGAGTGGCTGCGTTCAGGTTTATCTGGCGAGCCAGCGTCACCGCTGGTATTACGTACACCACAATTAGCCCAAGCAACTGCTGCATTAGACAATGCCAAACTTGCACTTAAAAAAGCCAAGCAAGACCTAGCGTACACCCAAATTACCGCGCCATTTGATGCCTTAGTGGTTAGCCGTGATGTGCAGCCAGGTAGTTATGTGCAAACCGGCACGCTGCTTGGCACCTTATACAGTGTGGCTGAAGTCGAAGTTAGCGTGCCTTTATCGGAGCAGCAATGGCAAACCTTACCGGCGTTTGACAATGCAGAATTGGCTAAAACGCCATGGGGTGTCACGGTAGAAAGTGCCGATGGTCTTAAACAATGGCGCGGCTATATAGAGCGAGTTGAACAGCATTTAACCCAAACAAGTCGCCAACGTTCATTAATTGTGGTGGTCGACAACCCATTAGAGCAGCAATCTGATCTGTACCCCGGCACTTTTGTTAAAACACGGATTAACGGCCAATCGATAGACAATTTATGGCAATTGCCTTCGTCTTCTATTTCACAGCAAGGTGATATTTGGTTTGTTGATGATAACGGTTTATTAGCTAAGTCTGCTGCCAATATTGCGTTCGAGAAAGGCGGTTTTGTTTATGTGACACCGATGACAAATAAGCAAGACATGCCAGCCAAAATGCAAATTGTTAAACGACCTTTAAGCAGTTTTAAAGTGGGCACCAAAGTGCTTGCTAAGGTAGAGGTGTAAACCATGTTTGGTACTCAATCAACTCAAACTGGCGCAATAGCCTGGTTTGCCAGAAACTCTGTGGCGGCTAACTTATTGCTTATAGGCATCATTGTTGTTGGTCTATTTTCGCTTAATAGTTTACGCAAAGAGGCGTTTCCGAGTTTAGAGCCAGACCGTGTGACTGTATCTGTTACCTACGACAGTGGCGACCCAGTATTAGCCGAAGAAGGTATCGCAATTAAAATTGAAGATGCCTTAGAAACTGTCCCCGGGATTAAACGCATCACCTCAACCTCTAATGCCAATGGCAGTAGTGTGATTATTGAGAAAACCAGCTCGTATGATTTAGATACCTTGCTGACCGACATTAAAACCAATGTGGATGCCATTTATAACTTTCCTAGCGAAGCAGAAAACCCGGTTATCGACAAAATGCGTATGCAAGATCACGCGCTATGGATTGAGATATACGGCGACGCCGACCGCGCAACATTGCAAGCATTAGCTGAGCAATTAAAGTCAGATCTATTAAGCCAAGATGCAATTCATGATCTCGAGATTAAAGCCAAAGCAGAGCCGATGATTTCAATTGAAGTCGATGAAGGTAAACTGCAAGCCTATGGGTTAACATTAGCGTCTGTTGCAAATGCCATTAACGCAGAATCAGCCACCTCAATATCGACCAGCTTGTACAACGACGATAAAACCGTGCGTTTAAAAGTGTCAGATCAGGCATATCAGCAACAAGATTTTATGGCTCTGCCCATCATTACTACCACCCAGGGGTCAATGATAACCCTTGGCGATATTGCCACTGTAAATGATGACTTTGCCGACGACACCTTTGTGTTATCTCGTTATAACAATGCTAACTCGAGCGCCATAGAAATTGTGATGGACGAAAATGGCGATATCGTTAATATTGTTGATCAAGCTAAGCAAGTGGTTGAAAAGTGGAAAAATTCAAATATCTTGCCCGACAATGTCAATATTGCCACCTGGCACGACAAGAGTACCTTAATTACTGAACGCCTAAGCTTATTGATTAAAAATGCATTAAGCGGTATTGCGTTAGTGTTTATTATTTTGGCGTTATTTTTAAACCTTCGTGTGGCATTTTGGGTTGCTGCAGGCTTGCCATTTGTGTTTTTTGGTACCTTGTTTTTTATGGGCAATAGCTTTGCTGGGTTAACCCTGAATGAAATGACCACCTTTGGCTTTATTATGGCGTTGGGTATTGTGGTAGACGACGCCGTAGTCGTGGGGGAGAGCGTTTACAGCACCAGGCAAAAATACGGTGACAACATAGACAACACCATAAAAGGCACCTTAAAAGTGGCCACACCGACCATTTTTGGTGTACTCACCACTGTGGTGGCCTTTGTGGCGCTAGCCAATGTTGAGGGGCGCCTAGGGCAAATTTATGCCCAGTTTGGTACCGTTGTCGCCATTTGTTTAATGTTGTCGCTGGTGGAATCTAAGTTTATTTTACCGTCTCATTTAGCCCATATTGATACAAAAAAACGTGCTAAAAAATCATGGTTTAGCCATATTCAACATGCTGCCGACAGCGGTTTAAAGTGGTCTAGCCGAGTGATTTATGAGCCATTAATTGAATTTGCACTGCGTTTTCGTTATGCCGTAGTCATGGTGTTTATAGCCATGTTTATTGTGGTGGCCGGTATGCCAATAACAGGTAGTGTTAGGGTGGCGTTTTTCCCAGACATTACTGGCGACACTGCGGTTGCTGATTTCTCGACGCAAAATGATGCCAGCTTTGGTCAAACCTATAAAAATTTAACCACTTTAGAGGCTGCTGCAAAACGTGTTGATGCTGAGCTGTCTGCCAAGTACAGCGACGATGATTCAGCTCGTTATCTTAAAAGTTTACATGTGCTTGCTAGCAGTAGTGACTCTGGCCAGGTACAGGTTGAGTTAGCAACAGATGCGCCCTATAACCTAAAAGAATTTACCCTAAAATGGACCGAGGCCGTTGGCCAAATGGAAGGGGTTAAAAAGTTAAAAGTATTAGCCAAAAAAGAAATGCTTGATAACTTTAAAGTAGAGATTAAAGCCAGTAATACCGAGTCTGTGTTTGCTGCAGGCCAGGCATTAAAAGCGGCTATTGAAACCATGGACGGTGTGAGTGGTATCGATAACAACCTAGACTTAGGTGAGCCACAATATCGCTTTGAATTAACCGCACAAGGGCGTGCGCTTGGGTTTGATACCGAAACCTTGTCGGCTCAAGTATTGCAGTCTTTTGGCGGCGGCGTGGTACAGCGTTTTCAACGCGGCAAAGACGAAGTAAAAGTGCGAGTGCGATACCCAGACGAAGACCGTCAAACCATAGGGGATATTAAGCTTGCTAATGTGCGTACTAGCGACGGTACCATAGTGCCGTTAAGCCATGTGGCAGATATTGTTAATGATTATCAAGCGTCAAATATCACCCGCATTGATAGTCAGCGGGCAGTGTATATTAGTGCGGTATTAGACAAAGACAAAATTGCCTCTAATGAGCTAGTGAGCCAACTTAAGCAAACGTTAGTGCCACAACTAGAAGTGCAATACCCTGGCGTGAGCTTTAATTTTGCCGGTGAAGCGGAGCAACAGGCCGAAACCACAAGCTCAATTGAGTCGATGTTTGTGCTGGCGTTAATTGCGATTTATGCCTTACTCGCGATCCCGCTTAAGTCGTATGTGCAGCCAGTGATCATTATGACCGCGATTCCATTTGGTATTGTAGGAGCTATTTTAGGCCATTGGATCAATGATTTAACCATCAGTATTTTATCGTTAAATGGTATATTGGCGCTCAGTGGAGTGGTGGTAAACGACAGTTTATTGCTAGTGTCGCGCTTTAATGAATTGATTAAAGAAGAGGGCTTGTCGGTACACGATGCCATTGTTGAGTCATGCACCGGGCGTTTACGTGCAGTATTGCTCACATCGGTGACCACATTTGCAGGTTTAGCACCACTGTTAGGCGAAACCTCATTACAAGCGCAGTTTTTAATTCCTGCAGCTGCGGCACTTGGGTATGGTATTTTGTTTGCCACTGTGATCACCTTGATTTTGACACCGTCATTGCTATTGATCCAATGTGAAGCAAAAGAGTTTATCGCCAATATCATGAATAAGTTACGCCCAAATCACGACGTGACAGCGTCGGTATAACACTAAGGAGTTTGCTCGATGACCACAGATAAGTTGCAATTATTATTGGTTGAAGATGACCTTGACCTTGCTACAGCGGTTATCGAGTATTTAGCGCTTGAAGATATCTTGTGCGATCACAGCGCCAATGGTTTGGCTGGGCTTCATTTAATACAGCAAAACCATTACGACGCGATTATTTTGGATTTAAATTTACCCAAAATGAATGGTCTGCAAGTGTGTGAATCTATTCGGGCAGAAGGCATAGATGTGCCCGTGTTAATGCTCACCGCGCGTGACACCCTAGACGACAAACTTAGCGGTTTTGCCAATGGCACCGATGATTATTTGGTTAAGCCATTTGCCATGGAAGAATTGATTGTACGCATTAAGGTGTTAGCGCGTCGTCGTAGTGGCCAAGTGCAGCGTTTAGCTGTTGCTAACTTGGTGATTGACGTGCAAAAAAAGCAGGCATTTCGAGCGCAAAGCGAACTCAAACTGTCGCCAACCGCATTAAAAATTTTAACCGTACTGATGCGCGCTAGCCCAAACCCGGTATCACGCGAAAAACTCATGCAAATGGTGTGGGGCGATGAGCAACCCGACAGCAACAGTTTAAAAGTACACATTTTTAATTTACGTAAACAAGTAGACGCAGACCATGAACACAAGCTACTTCACACCATGAGTGGCTACGGTTTTGCAATAAAGGAAAGCCAGTCATCATGAAGATTATCCCCAGTATTCGGCTGTATGTGTTGCTTGCGATGTTGGTCACTGGCATTGGCACAATATTGATTTTGTCTGCATTAAGCTTGCATTACTTTATTGCCGGTATGGACTCTTCTTTGCGGGTATCTATGTATGCTCAGGGCCAGCAACAAAATGTATCAGACGCAAAGCCTTATCAGTTTGAGTCGTTTACGGTGGCAAGTCGCTGGCAAGATCTGCCTGAAAACGTACGTCAAGTTATGCTTGAACCACCAACAGAATTAAATGTGCTGCATAAAACCATTATTGGCGGTAATCTCATTACCCCGCCAGATGCGGGTTATTTTACGATGAAAGTGGCCTATGGTACTGAAACTCGTTTTGTATCAATGGTCTTTGATCGTAATAAAGTAGGTGCATTTAAACGCAGTGGTCCACCGTATTTTTTAATGATATTTATTACCGCAGTACTAGGGATTGTTGCTTTTTCTGTGGTGCTAATTTGGGTTATGCGACGTGTTACGTTGCCAGTAGATAGGTTAAAAAACTGGGCAAAAGGGCTCAATACTCAGCAACTTGAGCAAACAACACCTGATTTTCACTACAGCGAACTCAATACTCTCGCCAGCATTATCAAAAGCAGTTTAAGCAAGGTACAAGAGAGCTTAGCGCGCGAGCAACAGTTTTTAAGTTATGCCAGTCATGAGTTACGAACGCCCATTGCGGTTGTGCGTACGAATACTGAGCTACTCCAAAAAATGATCAGCAAAGGCGCAACCACAGACAAACAAGCACAGGTGGTTAGCCGAATTGAGCGTGCGGGGATCACCATGACAGACTTAACAGAAACCCTGTTATGGTTAACTCGCCAAGAAGAAAAAAGCTTGCCGCTAAATGAGGTACATTTAGGTCAGCTTATTCGCCAACTGGTTCAAGATTTACGCTATTTAACCCACGGCAAAAATATTGAAATTAACATCGCCACCGATGAGTCTATACAGCTGTTACCTAACACCTTATGTCGCATCATTATGACCAATCTTATTCGTAATGCGTTTCAGCATACTCAAGAAGGGCTGGTGACTATTGAGCAGGCTGGTCATCAGGTGGTTATTATCAATCAATGTGACTCTTACGCGAGCAGCAATGAGGATTTAGGCTTTGGCCTAGGGCTTGAATTAACAACTCGTTTGATTAGCCAATACCATTGGCAATATCAAAACATAGAAACTAATCGAGGCCGTAAAGTGTCGATTGATTTTATTCGCTAGCGAGATTGTCACTTGAATAAAAGCCACATAGCGTGGCTTTTTTTATGATGTTTGACTGCTAATTTTATTATAATATGATGATAATAAAATTATCATTAAGTGGTAACTTAATTTGATTGTGCTAGCGGGCAATCGGCCTATAATGAGGGGTATCTTGACGCCGTACTAGGGTATGGGATCGCCGCAATGAAATACCGCACACATTTATTTTCTCTTCGTATCGGGCATGCGCTCCGAGAGTCTTTAAAAGACGCTCCCTACAATGCCAATGCATTCACTAAAGATTTATTAGCAGGATTAACCGTTGGTATTATTGCCATTCCTCTGGCCATGGCATTAGCAATTGCCATTGGCGTGGCACCGCAATACGGTTTATACACAGCCATTATTGCTGGGTTTATTATCCCACTCACAGGTGGATCGCGGTATAGCATTTCTGGGCCAACGGCCGCGTTTGTGGTCATTCTCTATCCTATTGTGCATCAATACGGTTTATCAGGGCTGTTACTTGCGAGCATTTTATCTGGCGTGATGCTGATTATCATGGCGTTGTTTCGCTTGGGTCGTTTTATTCAATACATTCCTGAGTCAGTGACGTTAGGTTTTACCGGCGGGATTGCTGTTGTTATTGCTGTGCTGCAAGTAAAAGACTTTTTTGGATTAACCATTAACGAGATGCCTGAAAGCTTTGTGGGTAAGGTAGCCACCTTAACCCAGGCAATACCGTAACACCATTCAGTTAAGAGTTTCTTCTCTTAACTGGATAGCGAGTTTTGTTAATTCGAACGGTCCTACTTTTGGGCCGTTTTCGTTTTTTGGGCAAGATAAATTGTTTAACGTTTTCCCTCATTG
>NZ_BMII01000069.1 GCF_014641855.1 Shewanella inventionis | reverse complement strand
GTATAAAACCGAATATCGTTACATTGTCAGACTCGCTGCTTTATTCAGAGTCTTAGGGGCATCTGGTGATACAGATGGTTCACTCTTATCGCGGTGAACAGCGCTTCATACGACCTCAGGTCGCACGGACAGGAGTGAGTTATTATCACTCTGCGACAGGCAGTGACGGTCTAGGTGTCAGAGAGCTTGCGTTACAGTTTATGGAAGAACACGATATAAGCCTCAATGAGATTGTGCAGAAGCAATTTGTTGAAAAAGTAACAGCTGACAAGCTTAATATTAAGTTTGATAGCGATTCTGAAAATAAGTTAGTGATCACGCTTAATGTGGTGGTTTTAGGCATGGTACATGGTTTTTCAGATGAGTTTAATTCTCGTTTTAATATTGCTGCCCAGCTATTTGATCGCTCAGGTAACATCATGTGGTCTTATAATGCGATCCCCATTTCTCCCGTCGCCCCTGGGTATTCTATAAAATTAAAGGAGCTTTTTTCATCTAAAGATTCGATGCTTAACTTCTTTAGTGCGGCATCCGAGCCTATTGTGCAAAAGTTGTATGATGATTTTAAGAAAGAGTTAGACTAGCCTCAATAACCCTCGCTCGGTTGGCGGGGGAAGAGGGCGTAGATGTTGTCCCAGACTTATGATGAATATATTCAATGGTTAACCGCAGTAGACACTGTATAAAAGGCACTGTCTCAATGACGCTGAAAAGGACGGGTTAAGTCACATGGGAATGTGTTTTTGGATTTAACTTCAATAAAATCAATTGGATATTTTTGTGTTCTTAGCCCCTTATATTAACTTTATTTAAAATCAATAGCTTATCGCTGGAAAGATGCCTTTAAACGAACGACAAATCTTTTTAGCGCTTTAAACCATGGCCTTTACACATGGGAAAATCAGCAAGGTTCACTGTTAAGTGCCGAAACACTAGTTACCCCTAACCCCGGTGATGTCACTGGACAATTAACAGTAAGGGCCACATTTTCTGCGGCTAAAGTGTACCAAAATGCATTGGTTTTGCTGTTGAAGCAGATGCTGATATTTCTCGCCTTTTCAATTTTAGCCTTAATGTTGTTCTATTACTCTTGGGCAAATAATACCCGAATGATTATTGCTTCTCAGGTTAGAAAAGAGCTTGAGGCCCAAAAACAAAAAGACAATATGTTTGAAAGTTTGACCGAGTTATCGCCTGAGGCCATGGTTATTATTGATACCTCTGGGGTGATAGTGTTAATTAACTCCCAGGCGGAAAAGTTGTTTGGTTACAGTCGTGAGCAGTTGGTCGGACAAAAAATTAATATGCTTGTGCCTGTGTCGGTTGCTGGCAAACATGACAGTTATGTGGATGGTTACGTTAATAAGCCCCGTACACGCCCTATGGGAATGGCTGATGATCTCTTTAGCCGCCATGCAGATGGCTCTGAGTTTCCTGTTGAGGTGAGCTTAAGCCCCATTCAATTAGATGACAAAATGCTTATTGCGTCTTCTATTCGCAATATTTCCGAACGTAAAAAAATTGAAAAAACCTTAAAAAGTGCCATTGATAAAGCCAAAAGTGCCAGCCAGGCAAAAACCTCATTTTTAGCGAACATGAGCCACGAGATCCGCACACCACTTAATGCGGTGATTGGATTAACTCATCTGCTTAAAGGGAAGGAGTTAACCTCTGAACAGTTGAAGTTGGTGAGTAACATTCAATTGGCAGGGCGCTCATTGCTCGGAATTGTCAATGACATTTTAGATTTAAGCAAAATCGAAGCTAATGAAATGCCTGTAGTGCTTGAGCCTTGTAATCTGCAGCAATTACTCGATGAAATTTATAGTGTTTTTTCTAATCAGGCTAATCAAAAGCGCATCACATTAGGCTTGCATGTAGATCCTGATGTGACTCCCATTGTGCTTACAGACAAAAAACTGCTGCAGCAGGTAATCACTAACTTGTTGAGTAACGCAATCAAATTTACCAATGAAGGTGGAGTAACGTTAACCGTCACTCGTGAAGGGTCAGACACTGCATTACCTGAGCAGCAGTTAGTGCGTTTTACCATTGAAGACACTGGTATTGGTATTTCTGAAAAGCAGCAGAAAAAGATATTCCAGCCCTTTAACCAGGCTGACGATGGTATTAATCGACGCTTTGATGGTACCGGGCTTGGCTTGTCGATTGTTACTAACTTAAGTGAATTATTAGGTGGTAAAGTCGGTGTGGCGAGTGAGATGGGCAAAGGCAGTCGATTTTGGTTAGACGTGCCTTTCACCTTGCTTGATAACGATGACGGTTTTAGTACTGACTCCATTGTAGAAGCTATCCATATTTGGGTGCTCGGTGATGTTGATCAGAAAGACTGCGTGTTGAAAAAAATTGGCACGTCATTAGGATGGCGTGTCTTTTGTGGTTCAAACCTTGAGCAGTTTAAGCAAGAGCTTGAGCAACGTTTAACCAGTCAAAAAGCATTACCTGATGTGGTTGTAATTGACTGGAAACGATATCAGTTAGACAGCCGACCGATCATTGAAGACATATTTAATCTTCCACAATGGCCAAATATCCCCGTCATTGCAGTGTGTTCTGCTGATCAACAAAGGGATGTAGCCCAGTATGATGGCGAGCGCATTAACGGGATTTTGCTTTATCCAGTTCAACCTGCCGAGCTTTTTAGCTTGGTGAATAAAGTTCTTATTGATCACACAGGTGATACATCTCGGGTGCTTGAGTCTACCAAAATGGAAGCGATTAAAGCTAAGTGGTTACCTGGCGTGAGGATTTTAGTTGTTGATGATAACCAGATGAACCTCGATGTGGTTGAACAAATACTCACCAACAATGGTGCAGTTGTGACAACGGCATGCAGTGGTACTAAAGCCATTGATGCATTAAAAGATGCCATGAACAGTTTTGATGTCGTGCTGATGGATGTGCAAATGCCTGAGATGGATGGCCTAGAAACCACGACATTTATACGCCAACAATTGCACATTAAAAAGCTGCCTATCATAGCCCTAACGGCCGGCACCTTAATAGATGAAAAGAATAGGGCGCTAAGTATTGGCATGAACGATTTTTTGAGTAAACCCATTGAGCCCGGACAGTTGATCTTGTGCCTTCGTAAACAGGTTGAACGCTATCGAGAAAGGGCTGTGATGATTGAGCACATTGATGCTAGTAATAGCGTAACAAGCGTGCCAAATTGGCCCGAAATCACCGGCATATCGAATAGCGTTGATTTATTTCAAGGGAATGTGAATTTATTCGAATTTGCTTTACGACGTTTGTTTGAAGAACACCGAGATTTGGAACACATTAACCTTGACGCATTCCCCTTTGATCAACGTGAGAAACGACTTGCTTTAGCCGCTGAAATACATAAGTTACGCGGAAGTTCGGGAATGGTGGGTGCAAAAGTGCTATACAATTTGACCTCACAAGCTGAAATCAGTTTACGCAAAGGTGAGCATGATGAACAAGCTCAATTATTGAGAAATATTATTCGTGAGCTAAAACAACTACAGCACAATAGCCAAGACTTTTTAGCGCAACAAACATTACAAACATCACCTGCAAACAACACAGTAGAAACGACTGTGGAAAAAATGGCCGAAATTGAAGTAGAACAGCTGATCATCGCATTGGAAACCAATGATTTATCCGCAAGTGAGATAGTCGATAATAATGCCGACCGCATCCGATTACTGATGGGAGCTGAGGCGTTTTCAGCATTTAATCAAGAAGTACAAATGCTTAATTACAGCAAGGCGGTCGACATACTAAAAAATGCACTCAGCTCTAAAAGGATGGTGTGAATCGTGACTTAGGTGCTTAAAAGCATTGTAACATTAGTACTACAGTATGCGTTGGTTGTTGTGCTTGCACAAAATCGGCAAGCCACTTGGGTCAAGCTTTAGGTTTACCAACATGGATGATAAGTGGCTGTCAGTTAAACTAAATCAACGTAGAGTCGATAGGCTGATGTGTGGTTCAGTGCGTGCCTGCGTCAGTTAATTATACTAACCAGCGCAGGAGTGTGATCATTATTACTGGTTAACTTCGCTTATAACATCGCTTATAACGTCGTTAAAAATGTTGAAGGTAGAGCCACTCTCTCGCTGCAATCTCTGATCACTTATTTATCCTGATTGGGATTAAGCATAACCGGATAACGCACCAGGCTACCCATAGAAAACGCAACATTGTTAGGCAACGTCGTTGCATTCAGCTGCAACGCGATCGCCTAATGCGTTGAGCAGTTCTACTTCACCTTTAAATACCGCGACGATGATTTTATCTTCTTTGTATTCCATCGGAATGATCACACGGCCGTTAACACCCACTTCGAGATCGTATAGCACTTCGGCTAAAGGTTTAATGGCAAGTTCTGCTGGGTAGTAAAGTACGGTGATTGTTTGTGTTGTCATAATGGTATCCATACTGTGCTTTGAGGGCAGATTATCCTATTTGATGTGTTTTAAAATCAGCCTGTGAGCTTGGGTTTATTATCATGCTAATGAAAGCGTAAACAGTACATTATGCGCAACAGCTAATTGCGCGAGATCATAGTTGTTTAGGCACATGCAGTAAAGCGATACTATCTCTTATTCAATGATAAAATGCCTAATTGTCTTATAGCCTATTACGATTTCAGTGTGTGTAAAATACTGCAATCTTTAATGTGGTGGTATTGGCAACAGGATGCGAGCTTGGCTAATGATTGCTCTAATAATGCCAGTTCCTTTTGTGCCTGTTGAATTCGCTCCAGTTGCTGGGCAATGATCTTGTCTACCTCGGCGCAGGAAGACTTTAGGTCTTGTTGACGATCCACACGAGAGTTATTTATTTGAAAATAGCATTGCAGGTTACACCGACAATAGTTACTGGGTTGTCGGTTTAGCGTATCAATCTGAAGTCTTTGCCTCAGACACCTTCTCTGAGTTTGATTATTCTTACGACGTCCCTAGAGTCTGTTGATCTTTGCTGTTTGAATTTTGTTCGAGTTAAAAACGTTTTAATCGAGGCGAATGGATTGATGCCTAGTCATCTAAGCAACTCTTTATTCGCAAAGAGTCATTCAACAAAGAGTAAAACGTTTTTAGCCGAACCCTTTGGGCAGCGTTTGTTGGCCATTTTTACTGCGTTATCGACTTTTTATGTAGAATAACTACACCTCAAAGACTCTGCCGCGCAGTTATATATGTGAGTAAAGACCAACAATTCGCTGCAAAAACAATCTTGAAAGATCAACAGACCCGAGGGTTTTATACCTATTACTTGAGGCCAAATACTTTAATTACCCGTTATTCTTTACCTATTTCAATATCTGCCGTGGGTAATAAGGTTTGATACGCGTCGGCTAACGCTTGTTTAGCCTCATCATCGCCATGAACGATACGAATGTGTTTAGGTTTGTGATGCATGCGTTTTACAAAGTTGATGAGGTTGTGTTGGTCGGCGTGGGCAGAGTAGCCGCTTATGGTATGGATAACGGCTTTAATGTCTATTCGTTGTTCATCAATATATACATAACCGCCTTGTGGACCATATTGCTGGATGTATCGGCCAGTGGTGCCTTTGGCTTGGTAGCCGACAAATAATACATCGGTAGTCGCCTTAGGTAAAAAGCGGCTAAGATAATTACTAATACGGCCACCAGTGCACATGCCAGATGCGGCAATGATGATGGCGGGTTTATTGACCGAATCTAAATAGTTGATTACCGCTAAGTGATCTTGATGACTGTCGATAGTGGTGAGCTGTGCAAAATCTAGTGGATGACGGCCCTGTGACAGTTTTTGCTTGGCCTCTTTGTCCCATAAATCCTTAAACGCACGATACTGTTGAGTAAAGTTTGCCGCCATGGGTGAGTCGACAATAATGTCGATATTTTGCCACATGGGGTTGTGTTGATTACGAAAAATAATGTGTTCAAACTCGTATAGCAACTCTTGTGTACGGCCAATACTAAAAGCAGGAATGAGCACCACGCCATTATCTTGAACTGCTTTTTCAATAATTCCTTTGAGTTGTTTGCTGCGATCTTTTCGGCCTTGATGGTTTTTATCACCGTAGGTTGACTCTATCACTAGGGTATCGGCTCGATAAGGGCTTTTAGGGCTCGCCAGCAATGGGGCGTAGGTTGCGCCTAAGTCACCTGAAAAAACCACTCTGTGTTTATAATTCGGCCCTTTGAGGTCAAGCTCAACATAGGCCGAGCCTAAAATATGCCCTGCAGGTTTAAACTTAAGCTTAATTTGCTTAACAGGTTGAGCCCCATTGTTGAGGTTTATCGGTAATGAAACCCATTGGTGATAATCTACCGGCATAATGAGTTTATTGAGTTGGTTTAAACAGGCCTGGATTAGCTTTTTATCGCGGGTGACACCGACTTTTAAGGCATCTTCAATCACTAATGGCAGTAACGCCGCTGTTGCAGTTGTGGCATATATGGGTTGCTTAAAACCGGCGGCGAGTAGGTAGGGGATCCGGCCCACATGATCGATATGACAATGGGTCACAATTAACGCGTGAATGTTGTCGATTGAGAAGTCTATTTGCAGTTGATCAGCAGAGTTTTTACCTGCGGTTTCGGCGCCCTGAAATAACCCGCAATCAATAAGATAACTGCTTGGACGTTGTGGGTTAATGTCGAGCTGGTGGCAAGAACCCGTTACTCCATTGACCGCGCCATGATGAATAATCTGCATATTAATCCTTTAATTGAGCCCCGATTGGTTAAATAACTTAGCAGTGGAACAGTGATTTAGCGAGAAAAGGCGGTGAACTCGGTTTAGTGACAACAAGCTCTTACAAACTAAGTTGCCGATTTTGAGTTAATCTCTTTTGTGTTGTGGTTGTTAATATCGACTTATTGTTATAATTGAACCAATTTTTCCTTACGTTCGATGGATTACCGATGTTAGTGTTTAACTGTACCAAAGCTGCCGTGGAGTTTTTTAGTGTCACGCGCAAAGGTGAAGTGTTGTCTTGCCTAGAACCCGCACCGCATAAAACCATTGCAGAGTCAGTCGCTACGCCTATTTTTCCTGCTGATGTTGATCCACAAGAACACGATGGCACTCAATGGCATTGGGTGGTGCACTGTGTGACGGTTAAGCGTAAAAAATACTTATTAGTGATGGATTATGTTAGCCGCTATTGCCTAACGTTTTTGGCGACAAAAAAGGGCGATGAAATCGATTTTCTGAATATGTTTGAGAAAATGATGGTGTCGAATTTTATGTTTTTAGCCAACAGGAAAGGCGTTGACAGTATCGAGGCTGATTTAGCCATCGCACGATATAATGATAAATATACTACCTGTGCATTTCATCCGCGAGGCGATCGCAGCGTACAAGGGCATTTAAACGAAGTTGCCTGGCACTTAGAGCAACAATGTTATGAAGATGGAATGTTGTTAATGCCCAATGAGTTTATTGATTTTAGCGTCTTTATGGGTAAATTTCCTCGAAATGCAAAAGGGCGCAGTAGCCATTTTTTTGCTAACGATGTGTTTGTAGATACTTGGCTGAAAGACCTTGATTTTGATGAAGGCCCTTTAGACACCACCAACCTGGTTTACCTTAGCAATTATCGAAAATAGATATCCATGAATAATAAATCACTCACTAATAATAATTAACTGGCTATTAAAAACTGATTTATTACTAGCTGGTTTGTTACAAACAAAAGGACGTGTAATGAAAGCTTTTTCTCTGGTGTTTACCAGTTTAGCCATGGCTGTTTCAGGCATGGCATTTGGCGTCGACATTGACACAAAATACATTCAACGTATTGGCCCGGTAACACAAGTTTCTGCTACGGCGTTGTCTAAAAGTGCTCAAGCCGATGCCTTGCGTGCCAATTTGGCGGCCAAGCTCAGCCAAGCGCAACAGGGCGATAAGGTTAAGCTATTTAATCAAACGCTGTCATGGCAAGCCGCCACATCGACAGCACAAGGAGAGGGCTGGTTAGCTTACCAGTTACCTGTATCTACCCAGCGATTTACTCAAGGCACGTTAACAGTCAAAGGCCTTAAAAACCCGCAGGTGTATGTTAATGGTCAACTTGTTAAATCGGCAGACAAGGTTGAGCTTACATTCGCTAATGGCGATTATCAGCTCATGTTGCTCGCCGATGGCTTGCAAAAAGACGAGCCTTTTAGCCTAGATTGGCAAGGTAAAAGCGATGTTGATGAGCTTGATTTTTCTGCGCAACAAACACATCGCGTATCGGCCGAGCAGCTTTTTGACTCAAAGGTCATCAGCAATTTAACCTTATCGCCGAATGGTAAGTATTTACTGCAATCAACCATTGAATATCAAGCCGCCCAGGGTGATACGCCAATTCAGGTAACTGAGCTACGCAAACTGCCAGACAACAGCGTACTGTATCGCTGGCAGGAGAGTCGCCCAAGCAGTGCGGTGTGGTCAGATGATTCAAAACACCTCGCGTTTGTGGCTAACAAGCAAATTCAACTATTTAATGTGGCTGATTTAAGCATCGATGTTATCGCGACTGAGCTTGATAATGTGTCTGGCTTGCAGTGGTTTGGCGACAGTTTACTTTTTAACTGGGAAAAGCCCTTTAAAGCCGAAGACAAAGCGACCTCAAAGCGTTTTCAAGCATTGGAAGATCGCTGGAGCTATTGGCGTAACAACAGTCAGCTATATCAATTAGATGTGGCCTCCGGTTTTATTCGTCAACTTACCGACAGCAAGATCACCAGCTCGCTTTTAGACAGCAACGCCGATAAAGGCACCTTGTTGCTCACTCGCTCACCTGTTGATTACACAGCTCCTGCTCATGGCATCACTCAATTTATCGAACTTAATGTCGCGGATTTAAGCGAAACCATAATGGGTGAATATCGCAGCTTTAGTGGCGCCTTGTATGCTGATGATGGCATGTATATCACTGCCGGTCCGCGCTTTATAGAAGGCCTTGGCATGCAAAACCCCAATATTGAAGTCAATGATTACGACGGCCAGTTATATTGGCGAGATGATAAAGGCAATGTCACTGCATTAAGCAAAGACTTTGACCCTGCCATTGGCAGTATGACTAAGCTTGAAAATGATGATTTACTGCTAACCGTTACCGAAGGCGATCGCTCACCGTTATATTTATTTGATAAAAGTAAAAAACGCTTTAGCAAGATAGATACAGATGTTGATATGATTGATGGCTTTAGCGTGGCTGTTGGGCAATCGACTCCCACATTAGTGTTTGCTGGCACCTCGGCAACCGTGCCGCAAAAAGCTTACAGCATGTCACTTAATTCAAGCCGTAAACAGGTGTTATTCGACAGCCAAAAACAACGTTATGCCAATACGCGTTTAGGTAAAATTGACGATTTTGATTTTACCAACAAACATGGCCATAACATTGACGGCCGCGTGTATTTACCTGCAGATTTTGATGCCAATAAAAAGTACCCAGCATTGGTGTACTACTATGGCGGCACATCACCGGTTGGGCGTCACTTTACTGGGCGTTGGCCATTTAATTTATGGGCCGCGCAAGGGTATGTTGTGTATGTATTGCAACCAAATGGCGCAACTGGTTACGGCCAAGCCTTTAGCGGTCGTCATGTTAATGCCTGGGGCAAGTACAGCGCAGACGACATTATTGAAGGCACTAAAGCGTTTTTAAAGGCGTATCCATCAGTTGATGCCAAACGTGTGGGTAACATGGGCGCGTCTTATGGCGGCTTTATGACCATGTATTTGGCCACCCAAACCGATATTTTTGCCGCGTCGATGTCACATGCGGGGATCAGTAATTTGTCATCATATTGGGGGCATGGTTGGTGGGGCTATGGCTATTCAGGGGTGGCGAGTCGCGGCAGTTTTCCGTGGAATAATTCTGAGCTTTATGTAGAGCAAAGCCCGCTTTATCATGCCGATAAAATCACCACGCCGTTATTACTCATTCACGGTAATGCCGACACTAATGTGCCGGTGGGCGAAAGCCATTACATGTACACTGCGCTTAAGTTGTTGGGTAAAGAGGTGGAGCTGGTGGAGTTTAACGACCAAGACCATCACATTAATACTCGCCAAGCACGCTTTGACTGGTGGAACACCACCATGGCCTGGTTTGATATGAAGCTTAAAGACGAGCCTCAATGGTGGAATAGCTTGTATCCTGAAACGGCAAAGCCGTAACCAGAGATATTGACCGAGCATAAAAAAGCCCCGATATTCGGTAACACCGATCAGTTAAGGCATTGATCAGTTGAACGATCCTACGGATGGTTAACAATACCCTCAGTACACTAATTGCTGAGGGTATTTTTTATGTTGGCTCACTGGCTGATTGATGTCGATACGTTT
>NZ_BMII01000068.1 GCF_014641855.1 Shewanella inventionis | reverse complement strand
CCGGAGTGGACGAACCGCTGGTGTTCGGGTTGTTATGCCAATAGCATTGCCCGGTAGCTACGTTCGGAATCGATAACCGCTGAAAGCATCTAAGCGGGAAGCGAGCCCTAAGATGAGTCATCCCTAGAGCTTTAAGCTCTCTAAAGGGCCGTAGGAGACTACTACGTTGATAGGCAAGGTGTGTAAGCGTTGTGAGGCGTTGAGCTAACTTGTACTAATGACCCGTGAGGCTTAACCATACAACCCAGATGGGTTTTACTGAAAATGTTCCCGACATTTTCTAGCACTTCCTCCATCCTTGGAGGTCGTACTGAAGGGAGCACGCACTTAGTATTAGAATAGAGCACTTAAATGGTGTGAGAATACTCAAAAATCAGCTTTTCGAATTATTATTTAATGCCAAGGCGTTAAATAGACAAAATTTGTCTGGAAACCATAGAGCTTCATTTCCAGGCGCCTAAATATACGAAAAAAGCCCTAGCACACAACGCTAGGGCTTTTTTCGTATATAGGGTTGAAATACCTAGCCCCGCGGTCGCCCGCCGCTAAGCGGGCCCTCAGCTTGCAACAAGTTGCTGCGCGTTTCGATGCAGCAATGTGCTTCGCACACTAAGCGCAGCCTCTATACCCCCATGTGAGAGTAGGTCATTTCCAGACGCCTAATAAGTACGAAAGCCCGTTGCTAATGCAACGGGCTTTTTTACGTTTAAGGTTTGTGCGTTGAATGGTCGTAAGCGTCTGGGCAAGTACGTCGTCAACTCCTTCATTTAGCCTTTATCTTAACGACTGAATATTACATCAGGAGTTATTATGGCTACACGTACAAATGAAGAATGGGCAGCGTCGATACAACAGCAATCCGCTAGTGGCTTAACGATTAGTGCTTTTTGCCGCTTACACAAAGTCAGTATTTATCAACTTAAATTAAGTAATTTATCTAATATAGGTTTATTGGCTTCAGGGAACTCATACTCGCTTAGCGATTGTATTTCTACCCACTTTACTTGTTGGCCTTCCATGCCTGAGGCATTACCACTGAAGTCGGTGACGAGGTGGATATCGAGTCTTACATGCTTGTCAGGGTAGTCGTGGCAGATGTCCATAAACTCAGTAGTGCTGTTTACTTCTAAATTCACTTCTTCTTTTAGCTCGCGAATTAACGCATCGGATACTGATTCGTTTGCTTCTACCTTACCGCCTGGAAATTCCCATTTACCACCTTGGTGAAGGTGATCATGGCGTTTAGCCAGTAACACTTGTTTATGCTGGTTTATGATAACGCCAACGGCGACATGTACTCTTTTTTGCATCTTGTTCTCGCGATTTTGGCGTTATTGTTTAAAAAAATCTTCTTCATCGTATCCAATATCATCCATCATATCGGGATCGATATTGTTTTTTACTGGGATGCTATGTTTTTCGCTTGCCCAGTCTCCTAAATCGATGAGTTTACATCTCTCGCTGCAAAATGGTTTAAATAGCGCTTCTGCATTCCATTGCACTGATGTGCTACAAATGGGGCATTTTACTGTTAATGGCATAGTGTAACCTTTGACCTTACTTTAAAACTTATTAAGGTGGATCTACATTGTAATGAGGTGATGTTAAATGGTTTAGCTACAGGTTGCTAGTGAGAACTCAATAGTAGAGCTGGTGTGACGGTGTAAGTTGAAGTCAACAAAATGGATAGCATAGCGATTTTTATGACCACTTATGGTTGGATAGCAATGTTGGCTGGCATTAATTTTAACTCTGATAAGCGAAAGCGCCTGTTGGGTATCTCCATGATAAAAGCCTGCTTTAGCATGCATTTGACTAAATTCTGCAGACTTTCTGCATAGTTCCAATAATAATAAAATAGGGGCCAATAAGGGCTCAAATTGCGCTAACCAGTTTTGAATATCTTGCTGCCGTTGCTCCCAGGGTTGTCCTAACCAGAAATGCAACTGGGGTAAGTCGAAATTACAGGGCGCTCCCGTCATATTAAATCGTTGTCGTAATGCAGTTATAAACTTATCTTGTTTAAGATCGCAGCCGATTCTTTGTGGTGTTAGCAGTGGTAATTTTAGGGTATTAAGTTGTTGGATAATTTGATCAACTTGCTCACTATCTGAGCCAGCTAAACAGCTGATTTGGGTAAGTTGCTGTATTTGGCGATCGATGTCTTTTAGTACTTCACCACGGTAATCGCAACGTTCAGTAAGCTCCGCTAATGAAAACAATGGGTAAAAGCATTGATGATGTTGGTCTTGTTGTGTGTTGTTTTGTAATTGCCGTGACAGATTTTCTAGGCGTAAATAACTGCGTATTTTTTCATTTAATGGTTGTTCGTAAATTAAATCAGTCATTAGGCTTATTAGATAACTCGGCGGCTTGTTGTAAAAAAAGTTGATGCAGGCGAGCAACTTGACTGCGCAACAGGTTAATATCTCCTTGATTGTCGATAACGTGATCAGCTTTATCTATGCGTTGTTGCCTACTCATCTGGCTTGCGAGTATATGTTCTACTTGCTGCTGGCTAACACCGTCACGTTTCATCGTCCTTGAAACTTGCAACTCAGGAGAAATGTCTACCACCAAAGTTGTACTCACTAAATTATCTAATTGATTCTCAAATAGCAAGGGTACAACCATAATGACATAGGCAGAGGTTGATGCATTAACTTGCTCTAGCATGGTTTGGCGGATCATTGGGTGTAATAAGTTATTGAGCCAAAGCCGTTGCTGCTCATCATTAAACACTTTACTGCGCAGTGCGGCTCTATCTAGCTGTCCATCTGCTAATAAAATCGCCGAGCCAAAATGCTCAGTTATTGCGGCTAAACCTTTAGAGCCTTTTTCTACAACAACTCTTGCGATGATATCTGCATCGACAAGCTGAATGCCATATTCTGCAAATAGGTTTGCTACTGTGGTTTTACCGCTGGCAATTCCGCCTGTTAGGCCGACTACAAACTTTGTGGGCATCATAAGGTGCTCAAATACCAGTTAAGAATATCTTGCCCCCAGACTAATGCTATCCAACCAGCTGCTGCTATGTAGGGGCCAAAGGGGATTGGGTTGCCCTTGTTAAGCTTTTTAGTGATGATCATTAAAATACCTACCACTGCACCAACAAGTGATGATAGTAATATTATTAGTGGCAACATTTGCCAACCGAGCCAGGCACCAAATACGGCTAATAACTTAAAGTCGCCATAGCCCATACCTTCTTTGCCGGTGAGTAATTTGAATAACCAAAAAACAGACCACAAACTTAAATAACCTGCTGCAGCACCAATAATGGCATCGGCTGGGCTGGTGTATATACCGTTAAGGTTGATGATTAATCCTAACCACAATATCGGTAAGGTGAGTTGATCAGGCAGCAGCATTTCATCTAAATCAATCCCGGTTAACGCCACTAACACAAAGGTTAATATGCTGGCATAAACAAACTGCCAGGTCGGGCCAAAATACCAGGCGAGGGTGGCAATTAAAATCCCCGTTAATAATTCGATAGTAGGATAGCGCGCTGAAATTGGTGTTTTACAATTGGCGCATTTGCCTTTGAGTGACAACCAGCCAATAACAGGCACATTATGCCAGGGTTTAATATTACTTTTGCATTTTGGGCAGGCAGAGCCCGGTACCACAAGATTGTACTTTGCAGGAAACTCATCAATGGGTTTATTTAAACGCTCATTACCCACTTGCTTAACAATATCAGGGTGATATTCGTTTAAATAGTAATTACATTCGCTTTGCCATTCACGCTTCATCATCACGGGTAAGCGATGGATCACAACATTAAGAAAACTGCCTATGGTGGCAGCAAAAATAAAACTAATCGCCACAAAGGCCCAGGGGGATTGGGCCATGGTGGTGATAAAGGTTGAGATAAATTCAGTCATTTATAATCTATTTTTATTATTAAAAGTACTAACCAACGATGTTACCCATTTCAAAAATAGGTAAATACATACCGATAATCAAACCGCCTACTACTGTACCAATCACCACCATCATAATCGGCTCAATTAGGCTTGATAAGCCATCCACGGCATCATCGACTTGCATTTCATATATGTTTGCGACCTTGTTTAGCATTTCATCTAGGCCGCCCGATTCTTCACCAATCATCACCATTTGAATGAGCATGTCTGGGAATAAACCTGTGGTGCGCATGGCCACATTCATTTGCATACCTGACATCACTTCTTGGCGCACTTTAAGCAGCGCTGAACGGTATACATAATTACCTGAGGCTCCAGCTGCTGACTCTAGGCCATCAATTAATGGTACACCAGCGGCAAAGGTGGTTGCTAATGTTCGAGCAAAGCGAGACATTGCCGCTTTATGCAAAATGTCACCAATAGCAGGAATTTTTAATACCATTTGGTCTATTTTGTTACGAAATTCTAATGAACTTCTATGTGTTCGTCGAAACAGCCAAATAGCAGCAATAATTGCTATAGCAAAGTAATACCAAGAGCTTTGGAGCCAGCGTGATACATCGATAATCAACTGAGTAAATGCAGGCAATTCAGCGCCAAAGCCTTTAAAAATATCCTCAAATTGGGGTACTACAAATAGAAGTAAAAGTACAGTAACAGCTACTGCAACCACTACCACAGCAGCTGGATAAAACATGGCTTTTTTAATTTTAGATTTTAGCTGTTCGGCCTTTTCTCGATAGGTGGCAATCCTGTCGAATACCGCATCGAGTGATCCAGAATGCTCACCTGCCGCAACTAAATCCACATATAAATCATCAAAATATTGTCTATGGGGTCTTAATGAGTCGGACAGAGGAATACCAGATTGCACATCCGACAAAATAGTGGCTAGTAACTCCCGTACTTTAGCTTTTTCATGGCCACGTCCAAGTAGCTCGATAGTAGTGACCAAAGGCACGCCAGCGGCTAACATAGTGGCAATTTGGCGGGTGATCATAGCAATGTCCATTGCGGTGATCTTTTTTTCAGTTTTAAACAGCGGAGCTGACTTTTTACGCACGCCTTTTGGGGTGACGCCTTGAGCTTTTAATACTCCACGAATCTCTGCAATACTGGAGCCGCGTAACTCACCAGAGGTTCGAGCACCATCACGGTTTACCCCTTTCCACTCAAAGGTGAAAATTTTAGGTTGGTGCTTTTGAGATTGTTTTCTGCTTTTCGGTTTTCTTTTTGCTGTTGCAGTGGCCATAGAGCCAGTCCTTTTCTTAAGGTCTACTTATCCATTGTTATTGTTTAAAGTGCTGCAGTAAACCAGAATAAATTGAGATAGTTAACAATATTATTACTGTAGACTATTTAAAAGCTGGTGACACGGTTTATTTCGGCAATACTGGTGACGCCATGAATTACTTTTAATAAGCCAGATTGGCGTAAATCGCGCATGCCTTGCTGTTTAGCCTGCTTGGCAATTTGCAGTGAGTTACCGCCCTCCATAATGGTGCGGGCAATTTCGTCACTCATTTTCATGACCTCATAAATACCTACGCGGCCTTTATAGCCCCCAGAGCACTGCTCGCAGCCTACGGGTTTAAATACGGTAATGCCTTTGGCAATATCCGCCTCTTGAAAGCCTAAACGTTGTAATTCTGCCACTGGTATATCTTCTGCTTGCTTACAGGCTGGGCATAGGCGCCTTGCAAGACGCTGAGCAATAATTAAATTGACTGAGCTGGCAATGTTATAACCGGGTACGCCCATGTTAATTAAACGGGTTAAGGTTTCGGCTGCTGAGTTGGTGTGCAATGTAGATAACACTAGGTGGCCGGTTTGCGCCGCTTTAATGGCAATTTCGGCTGTTTCTAGGTCGCGGATTTCACCTACCATGACTACATCTGGGTCTTGACGTAAAAATGAGCGCAGAGCTGAGGCGAAGGTTAAGCCGGCTTTTAAATTGATATGGACCTGGTTTACCCCTTCGAGGTTAATCTCGACCGGGTCTTCGGCGGTTGAGATATTACGCTCCTCGGTATTAAGGATGTTAAGCCCAGTATATAAAGATACGGTTTTACCTGAACCAGTGGGGCCGGTGACTAGAATCATCCCTTGGGGTTTGGCGAGCATTTCTTCATATAATTGGCGCTGGTCATCTTCGTAACCGAGCTTTTCGATACCAAGCTGGGCAGAGGATGAGTCCAAAATACGCATTACGATTTTTTCGCCCCAAATGGTGGGTAGGGTACTAACGCGGAAATCGATGGATTTAGTGCGCGACAGCTTCATTTTAATCCGGCCGTCTTGCGGCACGCGGCGCTCGGCAATATCAAGCTTAGACATCACCTTCAAGCGAGCAGATATGCGGCCAGAAAGATTTACAGGAGGCTCAGATACTTCATGTAAAATGCCGTCAATGCGAAAGCGGATACGGTAGCGTTTTTCATAAGGCTCAAAGTGTAAATCCGAGGCGCCTTTACGGATGGCATCGGTAAGGATTTTATTGATATAAATTACAATCGGTGCATCGTCACTGCTGTCGCCTGAAGGTTCATCATCGCGGGAAGTGTCTGTAACTTCTATACCTGCTAATGCTTCTTCATCAATGCCTTCTAAACCCAAGCCACTAATATCTTCTTCTAGTATCTTCGTTAAAGCATTTAGGAGTTTGTCGTCTTCAACCAATATAGCTTCGGCATGTAAACCTAAACTAAACTGGAAGTCTTCAAGGGCAGTAATGTTGGTTGGATCAGAGGTCGCAATGTAAAGTCGATTACCGCGTTTAAATAACGGTATACACTTATGTTTTTCTATAAGTTTTTTGTTCAATAACTCTTCAGATATGCCAGATATATCAAATTCATTTAAATCAAGTAGTGGTGTGCCATATTCTTCATAACATACCTCAGCAATTTCTCTAGCAGATAGTGCTTTCATAGAAATTAAACTATTAACTAGAGTCTTTTTACTTTTTCTCGATTCAGATATAGCATCAGTAATCGTTTGATCACTAAGGAGGTTTTTTTTAACGAATAAGCTTGAAAGCCCTAAGTTAAGATTAGTTGATGCCATGTATACTCCAAAACGAATGTGGTGGTAAATTTTAACTGCTTTTCACAACTATGTCATTCAGACTATGCTGTTGGGTATCTTATTATGTAATCTTAAATAAATTAAGAGTTGGTTTAACATTTATTCGTTAATAATTCTATTGGTTTCTGGTTGCTTTTATCATAAATAACAATATGCTTACAGCAGTGACGAAAACTTTTCAATGGCACTAGATTTAACATGCAGCTGAAGACTTACACAACCATTCACTTTATTTTTTTTGCTATCGTCCTAACTTTGGGAACAATACTAGCCAATTTGTTTACGACCTTATTTGACATAAATAGTTTATATGACGCGAAGCGTTTTTTAGTCATTATTTTTATTTGGTTAACAGTCATTTTGGCCTGTTTTACAGGTTCTTTAAAGATTTACTCTCCATCAAAATCATCAATAATACTCATATTCAGCTGCTTTGTTTTGTCAATTGCTTCTACCTTGCGAAGTAAACATCCATATTGGGGCATGATTGAGCTAATCAATATTTCACTTCTAGTTGTTATTTTTACACTTTTTAGAAGTTGTCTTTATGGATTACCAAAAGATAAAGTAGCGCAAACTCTATTCTTAGCCGTTGCTTTATTTTCTGTTTTCCACTTTGTTGTTTATGGGCTTAATCTTAGTTTTTATTTTTTTGATGCAAAAAGTTTCAATGCCGGTAGTCTTATTGTGGGTTATGACAATATCCGCTTCCTAAACCAGATCCAAGTGATTTTTTTACCGGTATTATTTATTCCAGTATTTTTTTATAAACTAAGAGGTTACAAGCATTATTCATTGATATTAGTAGCCCTTCACTGGTTAATATTGATGCAAACAGAAGCAAGAGGTGCAATGCTATCATTAATTACAGCTTTTAGCCTGATGCATCTTTTCTTACCTGTATCAGAGAAAAAACTAGTGGGAGGATTCTTTTTAAAATCTGCATTATTAGGTGCGTTATTATGGTTAGTATTTGTTATTATTCTCCCTTATTTATTACTTGATACTAATAGTCCGCCAATTAGATTGACTAGTTCAGGAAGAGTTGATATGTGGATTTATGCTATGCGGGAAATCACAGAACAACCTTTTTTGGGTTTTGGTCCTATGGGTTTTGCATGGGCAGAAGGGAGACCTTTAGCAAATGCTCATCCTCATAATGCGATAGTGCAACTAGTATATGAATATGGCTTAATTATTAGCTTATTGATTATAGTTTTTCTCATTAAGTTTTTTTTAAGTGCTTTTGATATTATTAAACGAGATTCCGATGGTTTAACAATTTGCATTGTGTATTCTATTATTGCAGCAACTATTTATTCGTTGTTTAGTGGTGTAATCGTTATGCCATTTTCTCAGTTAGTACTAACGTTTATACTTGCAGTTTTTTGGGCGTTCACTTCTGAACCAAAATTTGGTCACTGGGAGCTCAATACTGCTTTTAAGTTTATATTGATAGTATTTGTTACTGCAGCATCAATCATTTTGCTGGGTAGTTTTGAACATGAAGGGTTGCAGGACACTGGTCACCCTCGTTTTTGGCTCAATGGTGCCGTTGGATTTTAGTGCTAAGCGAATTATGTTGCAGAGTAATAATTTAATCAATTAAAGCATCAGAAGTATTCTAGCTCCATGTTTTTGCAATCTGGAATTTTCTCATCGCGTTGAAAATCACTAGAGTACTTCACTAGTGCTGTAATGGAGCTGGTTGCTCCTTAAAAACAATACCTAATTCTAATGCTATGCAGTTCTAAGCATTTGGGTTGCAAGCTCATGAGTTTCAAGTTTCTGAGATAAATCAATTCGGTCTTAGGTATAGACCAAGTGGTCATGTTAATAAATCAATATTTTAGGCTGAATTGGTCGGTTCACCTAATGATTGTGAGTTTTTATTACTATGAATTTTAGGCAATCAGTTGTGAACTAATCCAATGTAGTTTTAAAAATATACTAAGTATGTTTCGACACTTTCTGGTACTTACTTCTGCGGAGACTCGTAAACAGCTTATGGTTCTTTTAGTGGAACGCTTAAAAATAATAAGTATTATAAATAAAAGAGTATTAAAATAAAAATGCCATTCACGTAAATGAACGGCATAAAAGCATAACTCAGCTATTCCTAACTGAATTTAGCTACAACTTCCTGGTTTAAATTTAGCTTCTAAAGATCCACCTGTCACACATGACCAAACCCCATCAGCAGTTCTGCTTAATTGGAGAGTCTTACCATTAGCTTTTGCGGCATTACTGTTTTTTATTGTACATAAAATACCAGCATTCCCAGCGACTAGAGATATTGTGCAATACCTACCACCAGCTGCAGTTTGTCCGATATAACCTGGATCTGTTGTTGTAGTGATTGAAGGTGTTTTACCTTCATTCATAACAACTTCAAATTGAGACTTTAAGCTTGATACTTCTGAATAAGCTGAACCAACTTGAGATTTAACAGTATAATCTTGATAAGCAGGCAGTGCGATTGCTGCTAGAATACCGATGATCGCAACTACGATCATTAATTCAATAAGAGTAAAACCCTTAGCGTTTTTGATTTGGTTGATACCTTTCATTTTTCTCTCCGTAAATTAGGCTTGGTAGTATCAATCCTCGATAGCGGTTCACTCATTGCTAGTATTAAGTGAAGTCGCTGGCATTCCTATTGCCGAAAACCGTATAGCACATTTGTGTGGTTTTAGCTGGGTGACTAAAAACCACGATTTTTTTAATGGCGCTAACATCAGTTAGATTAGCCATGATTAACGCGACTGTAAGTACTAAAGTGTAACTTGCACCTGCGATAACCCCGTTAACTTACATAATATTAGCAGGTTATTTTGTTAATAACATTTCGGCTGAGCAGTAAATCTAGAGCAAATACGCAAATGTTAACCTGTGGCGCTAAACATTTGCGTAATTAGCCTAATCTAGACATTTGCAAATGTGGACCAGATGTTAACAGTTTTACGTAAATTTACAGTGTTAGGCTTACTGTGCATGACCGAAAGGTCATCTCGCCTGCATTAAACGTTAGTATAAACTGCCATAAAATGGAATAGTTTTACCGTACAAATAAAAAATAAATGTATAAAAATGCTCTAATTTCACATTTTCGGCACATTATACGGTAATTTGATTTTGACATGCGAGGGTGTGGTATTACTTTTTTTGACAAAAATGCAACAAAGGCGTTTTTTTGACGTTTTTTACAGTGTTTTTATGACGGAATTGAGTGGGGTGAAAACTTAGATTCGAGGGTCGCTTCGCTGATAGATACGAGACCCTAGGTTCTAGGGCGGACTGCGTCCTGCTAGGTCGCTGCGCTTCTAGGACAGCTTCGCTGTTGAGCTTTTATAGCATCTAGCAGTGTCGTGCCCTAGCCCTAGCCCTATCCCTAGAACCTAGAACCTAGTACCATTTCAATTTAGTTATGATCGATTGAGCTACCATTCCAATGGTAGCTCATCGGTCTTTATTAATACTTTCAAAGAACGACTTTCTCTCGGCGTTCGGCTGATCAATTTGTCTGTTTCTA
>NZ_BMII01000067.1 GCF_014641855.1 Shewanella inventionis | reverse complement strand
GATAGGTTCTCGTTGCCAAATTCTTCAATAGCTTGCCAGCCATCACAACCTGAAGCGATAGCGGCTAAAACAAGAAAAATAATATCAACTAAATCATGGTCTAGGTTGATGTGAGAGCGAGGGTCTTTGATAAGTTTCAAGTGTTCAAATAAGGACATGGATTAGGTTCAGTAGATTAACATGCCTGATCAGATCATGCCGATACGAAAAAGTTCCCTACTGTTAACAAAGTATGATCCCGCCCTGCTACAATTTCTGCCTTGCAGCCATATAGAATCACTGAAAGTTTTCCCAACAACTATGAGTACACCATTCCATCAAATGCTAAGTTTATCGTTAGCTACTCTCAGAATAATGAACCAAAAGCTACTTTTGTATACGGTGAAAAATTAGGTTCTAGACACAGTTCTGATATTTTTGAGCTTACAACTGAAGCCTTGATTGATAAGCAATCCTTGTACGAGCACTTAACCAAACTTGATTCACTTCAAACTACTCACAAAATTGATATGAGTTCAATTGAAGTGACCCCCATTAGTGAACTCCCCGAACAAAATAGATTAGATGATTTCTTTAATAAATCAACCGAACAAACCTCTCACTCATGGCTAATCGTTCATGTATTAGGCAAAGTAATAACAGCGTTCAGAGATTACAAGATGAAACAGGGCAATCATGACCGCTATAACAAAAGCTTCACTTACAATGAAACACTAGTGATTAAATGGCTGTTTATCATTGCCTTTGGTGCTTTGATTAGTCTTGTAATATGGAGCCATATTATTGATTGGTTCGGTTTATAGCTACCGTTTTCTAGTCACTTTGACCAACTTTTATCATAGCTAAAAGACTTTAGCTTGATCAATAGTACCTCCCTTACAATATATAGCTTGCCATACTATAAGTAATTCAATAGTGACTAATGGAGTAAAATCACTGACACGTCCATTTATTATTTAGAGTTAAAAATCATTCAAGCTTCATTTATTTGAGTTTTCCATACGAAAACTAACGTGAGGAAGCGATGTTCAAGCAATACGGTATTGAGCTCAGTCGCCAGACCATGAGCAGCTGGATAGACGGTTACTTTAAAACTGATGATTTTAGGAATCATTGATCTCACGAGACTAACTACGTCATGCTAACAAGCGTTCTGATCATTTAGCCTTAAATCGTGCAGTGAATCAGTCTTACCTAGTCTGGTTCACAAGCTTAAAAGTGCCAATTTGTGTTAGCTTCGGGTTCACGCGCTTTTGCCCTTTATTCGTTAGATCAAAAGCTCTTTTATATTTCATCAATACTAACTTTCTCTCAAAACTCTAATGCTTGAGCATTTTTTGTGTGGGTGGCACCGTTAATTGCTCTATGACATTATTGCCCCAATACATTTCGGTTTGCCATAGATTTTCTAATTTCACTTGATTTGCAAGATTGAATCTAAAGCGGTGGCCAGTATTACTTAGCCACTACAGAGCAACTACTAGTGCGCCAAATTTATCGCTGCGTTTTGCTATTTCTGAAGCCGCAACAATGATTGCAGCTGTAATGAGATATTTTGTAATTATCCAGGTCATAATTTCTCTGTTTTCATAAAAATCAAAAAACCTATTGCCGATAGGTTTTTGGTTTGTCATACTATTGATAAATAGTTAAGAGAATAATTTGATGCAATTAGGTGACTTAGAAAAGTTAGTGCTTCAATTCCTATGGTCTGAGAAAGAAGCAGATGCAAAGCGTGTGCATGCTGGGGTTGGGGCTGCTCGCGGAAATTCGTTAAATACGATCCAAACTACGTTAGATCGACTGTTTAAAAAGGATTTGTTAAGTAGAACTAAGCAAGGGCATGCACATTTTTATACCGCCAAAGTTGATAGAGAATCACTTATCGCAACATTAATAACAGATGTTACAGCCGACTTTATTGAAGATGGCGAACATAGCCTGATTGCAGCTTTTGCTTCATCTTCAGCTAATCTTGACGACGCTCAATTTGATGAATTGGAAAAACTTATAGAAGCACAACGAAAATTACGTAGTAGGCAAGCATAAGATGCTCGAAGGTAACGTGGCGATTTTATTAAATTTGATTAGTGTTGCAATAACGGCTTTTGTTATCGTTACACTATTAATATCTGCTATTGTCCCGTTGATTAGAAGCAGCTTAGATGCATTTGATTTTATCGCTCGAAAACGAATTTTGTGGTTGATAGTTACTTCTCCTTGGTGGATTGCGCTATTTTGCGTAGGAATATTATTTCCTCGCCAAGGAAATGGATACTTAATTCTTTGGATGGAAAAGGTTGCACATTGGCATCATATCGATCTCTTTATATTAACAAGCTGGCATGGATTAACTTTGATCATTGCAGCTGTCGTATTGGCGGTGTTAATTAACATTTCCTTTATTCAAGTTCGTCGTCATTCCACCGCAATACACAATCTTTTTAAACTTTCAGATGTTAAGCCTATTGCGGGTCAATATGAAGATAGTGTTTTTTCAATCTCATTAAGCATACCTGCGGCTTTTACCATCGGTTTATTCAAGCCAAAGGTTTACCTTACATCAGGATTACTTCAACAACTTGAACAATCTGCTATTGATATTATTATCCAACATGAGTTAGCACATGTTAGAGCAAGAGATCCATTATTTAAGAGTCTTTTCGCTTTTTTCTGTCTACTTTACCCGAAGCCTATTCGTCGGTCTTTACAACAAGATTTTACATTATTAACAGAACAACAAGCAGATTATGCTGTCACGCTCTATCACGATAACCTTGATGTGGCACAAACGTTAGTTACAGTAGCCAAAAAACAACGTCTGTTACCTTTCAGCTGTGAAGAAGTTCAGGTCAGCCATTTTAGTAAAGATCAAATTACCTTACGGGTAGAAAACCTTCTCTCTCCAAGAGAGCAGGTATCAACAGCAAAACTGTTATTTACAGGGTTATGCTTCCTTGTTACTGCATTTTTTACATTATCAACTGTTGATAGCCTCCACCATCTAATCGAAACCTATTTCATCCATTAAATAAGGGTTATGAATGAATAATATTGTTGAAAAAACTACAGGCAAAAAACCGATTGCCAATCGGTTTTTGTGTGGTTTGTTTATCTCGACCCTGGCATTTTCTGTCATTGCAAAAGACAACACTGAACTAAATTCTCCACTTTATTTAGAAGATGCTATTCGCATGACGTTAAGCCACCACCCGGAAATCGCGGTATTTTTGCATAAGACAAATATGCAAAAAGGATCAATAGAGCAAGCAGGTATTGCTGAACCAGCACAAATTGGACTGACTTTTGAAGATGGTTTAGGCACAGGTGAGCATAACGGGCTAAGTAACATGCAAACCACACTGACCTATTCCTGGCTGTTACAACAAGAGCAAATTAATAGCCGTGTTGGCAATGCAAAAACAGCGATGGAGCAGCTGGATGTTGATAGGCAAATTGTCAGTATGGATTTAGCGGCTAATACGGCGCAGCAATTTACGCAAATTCTGGTGAAGCAAGAGCGTTTGAAACTTAATCAAATGGCATTGCTTCAGGCAAAAGAAGTATTTAATGCGATTTCTGAGCGGGTTAATGCCGGCAGAAGTTCGACGATTGAAATGCGCATGGCAGAAGTTGAAATGTCGAGAATGCAGTTAGCAGTTGAAGATACCGAGCATGATTTAAAAGCGAGTCAATATCAGTTAGCGTCGCTATGGGGAAAGCCTGGTATAAAATTTAAAGTAAATGGCAATTTATTTGCATTACCTGCGTTATCCAGTTTGGATAAGGCACTCAAGCAGCTTAAAAAAAGCCCGCATATCACTCAATTTGCAACCGCAGCACGTATAGCACAATCACAACTGGAGCTTGCTCGAATTGAAGCTAAATCTCAATGGCAGTTTACAACGGGTTTACGTCGCTATGAGGCAACAGATGATTTTGGCATTGTTGCGAGTGTGTCTGTGCCTTTGGGGGCAAACGACCGTAATGCAGGCAAGATAGCCACCTTAAAAGCTGAGCAAGAAATGCTTGCTGTTGAGCAAGTTGCGCTAATGCAAAAGCTTGATTCACAGTTATATGTGCAACTGCAAGAAATCGCTCACGCAAAGCATGTTATCGATACGTTTGAAAAATCGATTATTCCAACACTCGAGGCGACATTAAAAGAGGCGGTTAAAGCCTATCAGCTTGGACAACTCAGCTACAGTCAATGGAGTGATGTTCGCCGTGAATTACTGAGTGCTCAATCGGAGTTGTTAAATACATACGAGAGTTTGCATTTGCAACATATAGAAATTCAACGCCTGACCGGCGCATCCATATCATTGTGAGACCTATATGAAAAATAATAATATTTTTACATCACTGACTGCAGCAATACTGCTTTGCTTTAGTGTGTCTACTTCATTTTCGGTATTAGCAGCATCTGCTCCTGAAGTTCAAGAAGCTGAGCCAGAAAAAGGCCCACACCGAGGTCGTATGTTGCGTGAAGACAATGTTGCTTTGGAACTTGCCATTTTTGAAACAGGAGTACCGCCAGAGTTTAGAGTGTGGATGACCGATGCCGGCAAGCCTGTCTCGCCTAACCAAGTTGATCTCAATATTAAACTCACTCGTCTTGGCGATGTGGTGGATGATATTAACTTTCGTGTCGAAGGTGACTTTTTACGTGGCGATTTAGAGATTTATGAGCCTCATTCTTTTGTGGTTACCATTAATGCTAACTATCAGGGTAAAAATTATCGCTGGCAATACGATAACTTCGAAGGACGTACTCGTATAGAGCCAGCAGTGGCTGAAGCAATGGAAATAGGTACTGACGTTGTCGGTGCTAGAACATTGCATCAAACTATTCCTGCATATGGACGTATATCGTTACCTGCAAGTGCAACACATAATATATCCGCCAGATTTGACGGGGTGATCACTAAGTTACTTGTTAAACAAGGCGACCTTGTAAAGCAAGGGCAGACACTGATGACAGTTGAAAGTAACGAAAGCCTTAAGCCTTATCAAATCACATCTCCTGCCGACGGTATTGTGACTGAACAGTATGCCAATAGTGGTGAACAAACAGCGTCAAAAACCTTATTGACCCTAACCAATACGTCGCAATATGTAGCCAAGCTAGCAGTATATCCCGCCGATTATAAAAATGTCGTTGTTGGTACTCCGGTAACCGTAAAGGTTGAAGGTTATGACACTCCACTTATTGGGAAGGTTGATTTTATAGAACAAAAAGTACGAGATGATCAGGCGAAACTTGTTTGGGTATCAATACCTAACACTCATGATGCCCTTGCTGATGGTGCATTTGTTAATGCCGATATTGAGGTGGCGACGATTGATGTACCTCTGGCAGTAAAAAAAATCGGTCTGCAAGGCTTCAGAGACTTTACTGTCGTTTATGCGAAAGTAGGGGACCAATACGAAGTTAGAATGCTTGAGCTAGGGAGAGAAGATGGTGAGTGGGTTGAAGTGCTTGGCGGTATTGCATTAGGAACAACCTATGTAACTGATAATAGTTACATCATTAAAGCTGACATTGAAAAGTCTGGCGCTTCGCACGATCACTAGGGGCTGTTTATGTTGGAATCTATTTTACGCTTTTCCATAAAGCGCAATGTACTCATTTTAGTACTCGTGATAATCACGGCTATTGTGGGTAGCTGGAACTTTACTAAGTTGCCTATTGATGCGGTCCCGGACATCACCAATGTGCAAGTCATGATTAATACAGAGGCCCTTGGTTATACTCCTTTAGAAATTGAACAAAGGGTGACATTTCCATTAGAAAGCGCTTTGGCTGGATTACCCGGGCTAACTTACACTCGTTCAGTGTCAAGATATGGCTTATCACAAGTTGTCGCTATTTTTGATGACAACACCGATGTGTATTTTGCTCGTCAATTAGTGAGCGAAAGGTTATCTGCCGCGCGGTCTGAACTGCCGCTAGGGCTTGAGCCTGAACTCGGACCGATAGCCACAGGTCTCGGTGAAATTTTCATGTTCACCGTGGATGCATTACCTGATGCTACCCATGCCGATGGTTCTGAGATTACCCCAACAGATTTACGTACTGTGCACGATTGGACGATTCGCCCACAATTAATGCGCGTGCCAGGCGTTGTTGAGGTCAATCCTATTGGCGGGTTTGAACGTGAAATCTTGGTGGCATTTAAACCCCAAAAACTGCTCGCGTTTGGTGTAACTCAGGCCGATGTAGTTGACGCAATTTCACAGAATAATCAAAACCAAGGCGCAGGGTTCATAGAACAAAATGGCGCACAATGGCTTATGCGTATTCCTGGGCAAGCCGAAGACTTACAAGATATTGGCAACATTGTACTAAAAAGTATCGATGGTTCACCTGTTCGCATAAAAGATGTGGCAGATATTGGCGACGGCAAAGGGCTTCGCACTGGTGCTGCTACCCAAAATGGCCGTGAAGTGGTAATGAGCACGGTATTTATGCTTATCGGCGAGAATAGTCGCACAGTGGCTCACGCAGTAGGAGAGAAACTTAAGCAAATTAACGCAAGCTTACCCCAAGGGATTGTGGCTACCGCGGTATACGATCGTACTAAGTTAGTTGATCAGACACTCAGTACAGTACAAACAAACCTAACTGAAGGGGCTATTTTAGTTGTAGTTGTGTTGTTTATTTTACTCGGCAATTTTAGAGCAGCCTTTTTGACCGCATTAGTGATCCCGTTTGCGATGTTAATGACGGTCACAGGTATGGTTCAAGTTGGTGTTAGTGCCAATTTAATGAGTTTAGGCGCGCTTGATTTTGGCTTGTTAGTGGATGGGGCAATTATCATTGTTGAAAACTGCCTGCGTCGTCTGAGTCAAGCTGGGCAACATCCTTTACCTTTAAAAGCCCGTTTAGAGCTAGTGTTTGAGGCAACCCGTGAGGTGATCCGTCCAGCGTTATTCGGTGTGTTCATTATAACGGCTGTGTATTTACCCATTTTCGCCCTTGAAGGTGTAGAGGGAAAAATGTTCCACCCTATGGCCATTACCGTTGTTATTGCCCTATTAGGCGCCATGTTACTGTCGGTAACCTTTGTGCCAGCAATGATTGCATTATTATTTAGAAAACCAATCAAAGAAAAGCACAGCCCCATTATTCGCGGTGCGGCTTATTTATATCGTCCAGCGTTAAATATGGTGCTTAAAGGTCGTTGGATTGTGGTGTGTTTGGCGATGTTATTAGTGGTCGTTTTTGGCCACCAAGCAACCCGCTTAGGCAGTGAGTTTGTGCCTAATCTTGATGAAGGTGATATTGCCATGCATGCTCTACGCATACCAGGCACATCATTAAGCCAGGCGATAGCATTGCAAGAAGTGTTAGAAGAAAAAATTCAGCAAATGCCAGAGGTTGAAAGAGTCTTTGCAAAAATAGGCACTGCCGATGTGGCAACTGATGCTGTGCCGCCAAGTGTGGCAGATAATTTTATTATTCTTAAACCTCGTGATCAATGGCCTAATCCCAATAAAACTAAAGAGCAGGTTGTGGAGGATTTAGCGGCATTGGTAGAGCCAATCCCTGGCAATCGTTATGAATTTTTACAACCTATTCAAATGCGCTTTAATGAATTACTGGCGGGAGTGAGAGCTGAATTAGCCATCAAAGTGTTCGGTGATGATTTTGACACTCTTACCACATTAGGTAATGAAATAGAGTCAGCCATTAGCCAGGTTGAAGGTATAGCCGATGTGCAAGTTGAACAAACTACGGGGTTACCGCTTTTATCCATAATTCCTAACGCTGACAAAATTATGCAATATGGGATCAGTAAAGCCCAATTGCAATCTCAAATAGCGACTGCACTTGGTGGAACCGTTGCGGGCAAGTTTTATCAAGGTGATAGGCGTTCAGATATTGTCGTTCGATTAGATGAAGTACTGCGTAACGATGTCGACGCACTGGCATATTTACCCATCCATCTTGGCAATGGCAAGTCTGCACCATTACAAGAACTTGCTTCATTGGAACTGATTAATGGTGCAAACCAAATCAATCGCGAAAATGGTAAGCGTAGAGTCGTTGTAACAGCCAATGTGAGAGGCCGGGATTTGGGTGGCTTTGTGAGTGATATTCAACAAGCTGTTACCGCCAATGTAGATATTCCGGCAGGCTATTGGATTGAATATGGCGGTACTTATCAAAAGCTTCAGTCAGCATCACAGCGCTTAAGCATAGTCGTCCCCCTTACCTTATTTATGATTATTGGTTTATTAGTGTTAGCGTTGAATTCAATCAAAGATGCATTAATCATTTTTACTGGCGTGCCTTTAGCATTAACGGGCGGGGTTGCTGCATTAATGTTAAGTGGTATTCCATTCTCAATATCAGCAGCAGTTGGCTTTATTGCGTTGTCAGGTATTGCCATTTTGAATGGATTAGTCATGGTCTCGTTTATCCGAGAATTACGAAAAGAGGGCATGAATTTACACCAAGCTATCTTTGATGGTGCGTTAACTCGACTTCGACCTGTAATGACCACTGCGTTTGTTGCATCGTTGGGTTTTATCCCGATGGCGTTTAATAGTGGTATGGGCTCTGAAGTACAACGTCCTTTAGCTATGGTCGTTATCGGTGGGATTATTTCCTCAACACTACTGACTTTATTTGTTATACCCGCACTTTACCGAATTTTACATAAAGATAAGGATACGATTTTGATTAGAACAGAAACGTTGGAGTCAATTAATGCCAAGTAAATTATCAAGCTATTGCTTGTTTGCACTCCTCATATGCTGCTCCATCATCAGCATTGAGGTACTCGCTCATGGTGTGGATGACAATACTAGAGCTTTTTTAGAGCAAAATAGCGGCGTACAGTTTGTGCCATTTCTTTACATTGGCGCGAAACACATGATTACTGGTTACGACCATTTACTCTTTTTAGTTGGCGTTATTTTCTTTTTATATAAAAGCCGAGATGTTTTCATATATGTGACTATGTTTACCATTGGTCACAGCACAACGTTGCTGTTAGGTGTGTTAAGCGATATCCAAGTCAATGCTTACCTTATTGATGCCATTATAGGTTTGTCTGTGGTGTATAAGGGTTTTGATAATTTAGGTGGGTTTAAACGTTGCTTCAATTGGCAACCCAATACGCAGTGGGCTGTTCTCATTTTTGGGCTTTTTCATGGCCTAGGGCTAGCGACCAAATTACAAGAGTTTAACTTACCTAATGAAGGCCTCTTTACCAATTTAGTCGCATTTAACATTGGTGTAGAACTCGGTCAGTTTGCGGCTTTAGTGGTGATATTAATTGTGATCAATGTCTGGCGTAAATGGCCATCATTTCAGCAGTTTTCAACACTAACAAATACTCTACTTATGAGTGCTGGCGTCATGTTGATGGGTTATCAATTGACTGGTTACTTTATTAATTAATAACAAAGAGAAATATATGCAACATACAGTAAGTAGTAACACGCTAATTAAAGCTTCTTTAGCAGCAACGGTTTTAGCGGCTGTTGTGTTAGTCACCCTTATTTTGCCTGCAGAATACAATATCGATCCTACAGGTATTGGTCAAAAAATAGGTGTCACCGCATTGGCTCAAACGGCTGAACCGGCAACACCAGAAAGCGCAAAAGTAGAAGGTACAACTGAGTTTCAAAGCATCGAAGTTGTTGTGCCTGCAGGCAGAGGCGTCGAATATAAGTTTGAAATGCAGCAATACGAGAAAATGACCTATGAATGGCTAACTGATGGAGACGCATTGTTCTTCGATCTACACGGCGAACCAGAAGGAGATACAACTGGATATTACGAGAGTTATGTTATTGCCACGTCTGATGAGATGAAAGGGAGTTTTACCGCCCCCTTTGCAGGATCTCATGGCTGGTATTGGAAAAATAAGTCTACCACCCCTGTAACCATTAAATTACTGGTTAAAGGTCAATATAAAGTGATTGGTTTAAAATCATAAGGACAAGTAAATGAGATATTTAATTTTAATTTTAGTGATCTGTAGCGCTCTTGTCAGTAGTGATTCATTTGCACATGTAGATAGAATGAAAAGTATGGATCATTCAAGACATAGTCATATGAACGATGAAAAGGTCAAGGGTATTACAATAACAACAATACAGAAATTGACATTTAAAGACTTAGGATATGAAGTGGGCAAATTGCCTTCATCGTGGGAAAGCATAAGCACTGCCGATGTGAACATTGTAAGCACCCATGGGGGAAGCTATGTAGTGAGTGCTACTAATTCACAAACAAAAAAGACAATATTTTTTAAAATTGAAGACGATGGCGAGGTTGTTGCTATATCAGAGAGTAATGGCTTTAAATAAGCGGTAAGTAATGAAATAGTGATTGCCAAACGACTACTTCTAATTGAAGTAGTCGCAACCATTGTTCTTACTAAGTCAGGATAAGAACAAGGCGTCTAAAGGCGGCACTATCTACTTATACCCAATCAACTTGAAGATGCGGATTGTAACATCTGAAAATTGTCATTGATCCGCGACGTCAAATCGCCACCCATTTCCGGCAGTGTTTCTTTAAAAAATTTTGATAGAGCGGCCCTAAATTC
>NZ_BMII01000066.1 GCF_014641855.1 Shewanella inventionis | reverse complement strand
CAATAATAAACCGCTCATAATCAAGCAATGCTTGGGCCAGTGGCCTAAGTATTGCCGTGCCTGAAATTTAAGAAACCAGATTTTTTGCTTTATTACTTATGTCACGCCATGCTGCCGTAAGCTCACGATATAAAGCTAATCTATTACTCCTCACCCTCATAAATCCGTTTAAATGAGTGAGATTTGCCATCACTGCTGGTAAACCATTGCCTTTAACTAAGCTGTTTGAGGACGTACTTCTAAATTTGAAGCATTTTTTAAGTATTTCATACTCTTCTGAAATGGAAATTTGATCCAGAATCCCATCTTTAGGATTATCAGCAAGCCAACGACCGCAGTATCCTAACCCTGCATCGACAATACTTATCTCAATGAATCGATTAGTTGAACGATTAGTATTCTTTAACGCAGCCAAATAGCCTTGTAAGGCTTCGTCATTGTTAATTGAGTTAGACACTGCATCGTCAGTTAAATTAATGCCATAGGTATAAATAAGTCTACTTGCTGGTTTTAGCCATGCATTTCTATTCTTATCACGGCTACCATGTTCATGGGTATTGACGAATAACTCATAAAACATGCGACCTAATTCATTCACACTCTCAGCTTTAGGAAGAACGCCTCCACCAGCAACAGTTGAGGACTTTTTCACCATAGAGCTAATTATATTTGTTATCTGCTCTAAGCTTTGTGGTGTAGCATGTTGCGTTGGCGAAGACAGATAGAAGTTACGATCAAACCCCTTGGTACTATGGTCAACAAAGGAATACCAGCAAAGTCGTCCATGATGTTGGCCATAAGAGTTTGCAGGCTGATGTTCAATTGCAGCCTTGGCTAAACTGTTTACTGCTTTTCTCACATCTAAATTAGGTTCGATATTTAAATTAGCCGTTTTAGCCATCATTGCTGCTGTAAACTTATGTGGCGATTTAACAATGTTCGCTAATTGTTCTTCAACCTCTGCAGAACTTGCTTTAATAACAAGTTCTCGTTTTTCATTAAAACGAGCCCAAGTATTCACAGCCTGAATTGCTGCTGCGTATCCTCCAAATGCAAGATCCTTTGACGAGATAGACAGCGCTAACTCTTGATTACCTTGTCCTTCACATATTTTGGATATGACATCCTCAATTTTCTCTATCGTTAGAGAAGCTGGCAGTGTGACCATATTTACTATTCCCTTTTTTTTAGTTTTGATTTTGAATTACAAGTTATCCACTAAACCTCAATACTTTTCTATCCTTGGTGATCATCATTCCACCAGCGACCATTTTTACATTATGTTGTCGCTTTTTTACTGTTGTACTTTTAGCTGGTGTCTTTTTAACGGCTAAGGCTTCACGTTCGGCTTTGATGCGATCAAGCAAGGCCTAGGCGTGAAGTCTTGGCTACGTCGAAAGTGGATTCGTACTGAACGATCATCTATCCTCCTTGAATTGGCAATTAAGCTCCTGCCAGTATTGCTTCACCGCCTGGGGCGCCGTGTTCTTGCTCTTGAAATTCGACTACAGACCAAACAAGGTCGAGATTTATCCGCGACAGTGCCACATAAAGCTTATGATCCCAAAATACACCTTCAGTCCGTTTTAATGCAGCTACAGAGGGAGGATTCAGCTCTCTTGCTACTTGAGCTTGCAGATCTAATAAGTTTCGTGGTCTGATCCTATCAGACACATAATGTTCTAGCGGCAGATAACGACCTTCAACCAAATTTTTGATTTCAAAAACATCATTCCAAGTATCCAGTTTACTCTTTAAAACAGGGTCTTCTGAATCAAGCCTAACCCTGACTTTTGGCGAAATATCATCTAGATCAATCTCTAACGCCACCAGCCCACTTGCGCCTTCGGTATATGGATAAAAGCTGAACCTCTGCTGTCTGACTGTATTGCAAAAAAACAGGTCTTTGGTCTTTTTGGCATCCTGATTACAGGTTCGGCATATTGGAAACAGGTTTTTAGGATGTACTGCAAAAATAGGGTATTTGGATTTACAGAGAAAGTGATCATAATCGGCTCGCCACTGCTGCGCATCTGGCACATTCGCTCTTAAAGGAGCGACTACCTCTAGTCCACACGCTCGGCAAACCTCGCCGTTCACAGTCTTAAAGTCAGTAAAGTGTATATCGATATCTACGCCACCAGCGGCAGCTTTTACATCCCCCAGCCCCTTTGTACCCACGTAAAGGTGGTAACACAAAGATTGCAGTTTTTCCATCAAAGGAGCTGGCATGAATGTCAACAAATCATGCCTTCGTTGCTGGAACAGTTCCTCAAAGTTCTGATTGTCACACACCGTTTCATATAACCTTCGTCTTAGGGCCTCAGGCTCTGTCTGCAGGGCTTCATGCAACGTCTTGAACTTATCCCAAGTAAGCAACCCCTTTCCATCCGGTACTTTCTTGTTATTCCAGCAAGCCAAGCCCAACGGCGTATCTGATAAACTCTGGCGATTAAAACCACCGGCTGGAATTGCATGTTCAAGGAAATACAAAAGCTCACCATTGAGCGCAGTGAAAACAGCAAACTCCGGGGTATTTTGTTCTAATGGAAACAGCATTCTCACCCCAACCTTTTAATGAGATAGGATTTCTCTGGCGACTTGCCTAAGGTCTCAAGCCACTCAACGACACCTTCTCTATCTTCATTTATCCTGCGGCGGATCTCTTCAACCACAGTATGCGAGATCAGTGACTCGAGCCCAAAAAACTGCTTGATCAGCACATCAAAGGAAGCTCCATAGGTCTCTTCAGAAGGTAAACGGTAACTGATGGTGTTATCTTGATTGCGCTCAAACATAAACACACTTTGTTGATGCAGTGACGAAATCATAAAGGGGGAGTGGGTCGCCACGAACACCTGGGCATTCTCATTGTCAGCCCCTAACGCCTGCTGCAAAAAACGATAAAAATGGGTGCGCCAGGCAGGATTTAAATGGGTTTCCGGCTCATCGAATAAAAACAGGGTTTGTTCATCTTTATACAGCGTTAGGATGGCTAACACCTGCAGTAACTGTGCCTCACCGTCGGATAAGTCATCATAACTAACAACCCTACCATTCTGATCTGCCAACTGTAACAACTTAACTGCAAGCGGCAACTTGGACTTCAATGGCTTCTTCACTGGGCCAAAATAGTTGTCGTTTTTGAGCTCACTGCGTACTTTACGATCTAACGTCTTTAATCCTAGTTGCTGAATACGATACAGGCGCTCAAACATCCTTAGACTACTGTCAAAATTTGACTGAGCCAAAAATTGAGTTACTTGCGCTTCCTGAAAGTCTAACTCAATTTTTCCGCGCAGATAATCCAGGTTAAACTCCTCATATTCATCGAATGAAGTTCGCGGTCCTATGCCCTTGACATTGTAAGGTAGTGCGTCATCAATAAACTTCTTGATATCGTTTGCCAAGTCCTCTTCAACCACCCAGTTCTTAAGGTCATACTCCAGTTCCATTAACACTGGCTCATTAAAAGTGGTGCCTTCAAGTGCCTGCAGCAAGTGCTGTCGGTTAGATATCGCCAAAGAGGCAATAGCCAACTGAGCACTATCATAATCAAGAAAAACATGGGTGCTCGAACGCAGTGAGGTCTCCATAAGTGACAACGGGTTTACATAGGTAACCCGGTCAACGCCAGTTCCAAATTCGGTGACATCCTGAGAAAACAAATGAGGGTATCGCCTAAGGAATCGCTCGTTCAGAGCTTCAACACCTTGCTGATAGCGCATTTGGCTTTGTTCATTATTGCTATAGCGATGCTCTTTTTCTATCGAACTTAATTGCTTACGCCGACTTGCTCTAGTGGTAAGCCCTTCATAGAGCTGATTGGCATTTTTCAAAAAGCTGCACTGAAGATTTTCATTTAAACCAGAGGAGTAGCCCACCACGCGCGGCAATGGCAGATCATCTAAAGGAATCAGACTCCGCTCATCGTCAAAGCAAGCGAACACCTGCGGAGTCTTACTTGTCGCATCGACTTCAATGTAGTATTTCGGGTTAATCACGTCACTAAACTGAGCAAGTGAACCTCCCCAAGTGATACCACCAAATGAGCTGTTGCTATCATGAAGTTGGTACTCTAGGGCAAAACCAAAATCCAGAGGTGTTTTCACTTTAAAATCTGGCCGCTGGACTCGTTCTAAAAAGGCGAAACATTCCGCAATTAGCTCAAGCAGTTGTGACTTACCAGAGCCGTTCAGTCCTACCAATGCAATGGCTTGTCCAGTAGACTCTGAGAAGTCAAACTGTTGATCTTCCAATCCTTTATATCGACCACGTAAGCTCAGGGATAATAGACGCATCAGGCTTTCTTCCTTGTTTTTGTGCCTTGCATGGATTGACGCTCAACTTTAATTTTTTCCAGCAAGGCTTCGGCGCTGTTTTCACCGGATATCAGTTCAGGGTTTGCAGCGCGCCAGTCGGCTGTCAGTTCACCTCTGAATGCTTTAGCGAGTATTGATTGGGTGAGGTTATTGACACGCGTTTGTGCTTCTTTAACCTGCACTTCGACAAATTTGATGGGATCAAATTTGGACAGTTGCAAGCTGGTCCGAAGGACAAACCATAGGGACATGGTTTGCACTTTATCGGCGAAGGCAAATAACTCTTCGACACGACGGACACAAAATCGTCGGGAACGATTTTGGACTGCAGAAAGCAGGACCGAAGGCCGAGTATCAGGGATTATACGAGCAATTTCGGTTTGCTCTGCACCACCAGTTAAATTCAAACAATAGATAGCACCCATCATACCTTAGCCTTTTTAGCTCGCGCATTCTTTGCGGGCTTGAGCTTTTTTCTTTCAGCTTTTATACGCTCAAGCAAAGCCTGTGCGCTGTTTTCGCCGCAAATGAGTTCAGGGTTCGCAGTGCGCCACTCTTGAGTTAATTCGCCCCTGAAGGCTTTAGCCAGTATCGACTGGGTGAGGTTATTAACTCGTGTTTGTGCTGCATTAACCTGCGCTTCGACTTTATCGGCGAAGGCGAAAAGTTCTTCGACACGACGGACGATTTCGTTTTGAATAGATTTGGATGGGAGTTCAAGTTTGAAGCTTTTAACGTCTCGTATATATATTGCTTGTTGTGCAGATGAGCCTGAAGTTGCTATGAGCTGCTTTTGGCCGTTGGAATCTTTAAATACTAGCTCCATATACTCTGACATTACGATATTTTGGTTTAATTTTATCAGTAGAACACTACCCATTAAACAGAACTCATCATCAATTTTCACTAGATGTGTTCTGCCAACTGTTGCACCACGACTAACAACTAGAATATCACCAAACTCTGGATTACATCGTGAAATAGCCTTATCAGCTACCTCTCTTGAAACATATTTTACATTTTCAAAAAGTAGTTCATTTTCTTGTACATCCTTTGCAGATAAAAGAGGTATTCCATGACTTAAAGTCTTGGGTGTAATGTGTTCACCATCAGTAATTTTTTCTGAAATATCAGATAAGTCATATTCTCGATATTTAGGTTTTTCTGCTACCAGCTCACCGCTGACGGCGGCGGCGAGAACGGCTTGGCGGAATAATTTTAAGATGGTGGGGATGGCATCGAGGCGGGCTTTAGTGCTTTCCACCTGCGCCAGCAATTCATCCAGCTTGTCGGCAATGACCTTTTGTTCGGCTAATGGTGGTAGTGGGAACTCTAATCCCTTTAAAATCTCTAATCGAATGCCTTTAACTGTTGTACCAGTACCTAATGATTCAATCAAATTAGCAATAGAACGGTACCAATAAACAAGGTACGGTTTCTCAACGTTAAGGTTTACGAATAAAGCTTTCAGATCTTGGTTGATTGCAGAATCAAAACTGGCTGTAACAATCTTGCCTAAACTCATACGAGTGGCAACAATAGGTGTCCCTGCAGGAATCACATTGGTACTACTGTTTTCAACAGCTTCTTGCGAAATATGATCAACAGTATCGACAAGTTCATTCTTGTTCATATCTTTTACTGACATCCAAGGGATATCACCCTGAAAATACGAACTAACTGCTTTACTAGGTGTACCACCGCCCACAATGGAGTCGACTACGTCTTCAAGCTTTGAATTCACCCAGCTATCAGGAATCACTTGGCTCATCCCTTCACCTCAGTTTCTAACTCAGCACCTAGTGATTTCATCAAAGCTTCAAGATCGGCCAAGGCGCCTTTCAGCTCGGTCATGGCTTCGCCGGCCAATTCTTCCGGTGTGCCTAAGTCGGCGGCATCGACACTGTTGGCGTCTTTTAGCCATGATATATCTAGCGAGTCACCTTTGGTGTCGCGAATAAAGTCACGACTAAATACACGCCAGCGGCTATGGGCGACTCTTTGCTGCGCTTTCTCGCTTCCGTCTATATCTTGATTAACAACTGAATCATCGACTTCCGCCTCTTCGGCATTAAAGCTCCACTCCCCTTCCACTCGTTCAACTAACGCTACATTACATACAGCCTCGAACGGGGTTAAGTGCTGGGCACCAAATGGGGTGCGTTTACCAAAGTTAGGCATGTTAGTACGTAAGTCATAGAGCCAGGTATTAGTGGTGCAGTTTTCTTCCTGCAGTTTGTCGGCCTCTGATCCCTTGGTGAAGAACAGCACGTTAGTCTTTACGCCCGCGGCATAGAAGATACCTGTCGGTAAACGTAAAATAGTGTGCAGGTTACACTTATGCATTAAGTCGCGGCGCACATCGGTACCGACGCCCGCTTCAAATAACACGTTATCAGGCAATACTACGGCGGCGCGGCCACCTGGCTTTAAGTTGCGGTAAATGTGCTGTAAGAACGCCAGCTGTTTGTTGCTGGTGGGATAGGTTAAATCATCTCGGGTGATAGAGGCATCACCGCCCTTACTGGTACCAAACGGCGGGTTAGCTAAAATCACATCGGCTTTGGGTAAACTCATGCCGACTTGGCCTAATGAGTTACCTAAGTGGACTACGCCTTCATCGTCGCCTTCCATGCCATGCAGTAAACAGTTCATCAATGCTAAGCGGCGTGTTGAGGGGACCAGCTCGACACCGATAAAGGCCTTATTCTTTTGAAATTCGACCTGCTTAGCATCTAAATCAAAATGATCATCGGTTTTGGCTTTAATAAAGCTGTCGGCGGCTATCAAGAAACCTGCGGTGCCTGCAGCGGGATCTTGGATAACTTCACCAGCTTGTGGGTTGATCACTCGCACCATAGAGTCAATTAACGCACGCGGGGTAAAGTACTGGCCTGCGCCTGATTTGGTCTCGTTAGCGTTTTTTTCTAACAAACCTTCGTACAAATCACCTAGGCCATCTTTTTGGGCACTGAACCAGTCAATTGAGTCTAATGACTTAATTAATTGCTTTAAATGACGTGGCTCACGCAAGCGGGTTTGGGCATCGGCATAAATGGCTAAAATTAATGGGTCTGCATGTAGGGTGTTACCCTCGCTGTCTTTACCTGTAGATAGGGTCAGTAGCATACGCTTATAGTCATCAAGCAGGTTTAGGCCGTCTTTGTCACTTAAATCTGTCCAGCGGCAACCTATTGGCAAGGTGTGCTTATTGAGTAAGCCCGCCTCGGTGTTCTCGTGCACCATTTTAATAAACAGCAGCAAGACTAGCTCAGTCACGTAGTCAGAATAGTTAATGCCGTCGTCACGGAGTACGTCACACAGGTTCCATAATTTTTGTACGATGTCGTTGTTGCTCATTGGATTTTGCTCTTTTCTTTTAGGCCTATTGGGCACTGACTGAATATGAATTTACGGTTTATTAGATTAATAGCGGCTGAACTGGTTACTGTCTTTGGTCATCAAAGTGACAAATTTAGGGTGAACAAATAGCTTCTCTTTGCCCGATTGCACCTCTTGTAGTACCCCAATGTCGCATAGCTGCTTTAAATATACTGAGGCGGTTTGGCGCTTAGCTAAGCCACTATCGACTAAGTTTTGAATGCGGCAATAGGGTTGCTCAAAAATGACTTGTACTAGTTCATGGCTGTAGATTTTAGGTAACTGCTGTCGCACATGTTCGGTGGTGTGTTCAATTAACTCACGGGCAGCGGCAATTTTATGTGTGGTCCACTTAGCCGTTTGCTCTACTGCATTAAGCATGAAGATTATCCAAGGTTGCCATTCTTGCTTAGTAGTCACATTAAGTAACAAGCGATAGTAATCTTGCTTATTAGCGACGATATAGCGGCTTAAATACAAGATGGGGGCGCTAAGCAGTTGTTGGTCGATAAGGTAAAGAATGTTAAGCACGCGGCCAGTACGACCATTACCATCGATAAAAGGATGGATGGCTTCAAACTGATAGTGGGCCATTGCCATTTTAATCAGTGGATCGATATCATCTTGATTATGTAAAAAGGCTTCCCAATTGCTTAGCAAATCACGAATAACAGTCTCGCCTGCTGGTGGGGTGTAGATAACCTTACCCGTGGCCTGATTAGTTAAGCTAGTACCAGGTACTTTACGCACGTCCATCTGTACAGACTTGATGGTACTGCAGATTTCTAATGCGGTTGTGACACATAGCGGCCGACTGGTTAACTGAGTAAAACCTTGATAAAGCGCAGTACGATAGCGAAGCGCTTCTTTTGTCATAGGATCGGCTTGGCTATCTTCTTGGGCATATTGAAACAGTTTGTCTGTGGTGGTGACTATGTTTTCAATCTCGCTACTGCCTTGTGCTTCAAGCAATGGCAGTAAGTTGATGAGCAAGCCTTGGTTAGGCAGTAGCTCACCCGCTTGCTTTAATTCAGCAAGGGCTGCTCGAGCAGGAATACAGGCTTTGAGTATGGGTAAGGTTTCGGCCAACTCCCCTAGTTTGCTGTCTAGCGGTAAAGGGGCCAAATGGTTGTATGCTTGTTCAGCTTGCCATTCCATGTTTAAAAAACCTTCCTTTTTCGACATATAAAGATATTGCAGTGAGCTTATGTCGATTCAATCGACATGTAAAGATAACATGTTTATAAAAACTAACTTTATCGACATATAGTGAGTATTTCGAGGTGTTATGTCGATTGCATCAACATTACAGCCACCTATGTATCGCTGCTCCGTATTCGGTTATATCTATAGCCATAGCTAAAAACTATATATGCTCAACTGATGTATAGAAAATAGGCTTATCTATCCGCATAAAGCAAGTTTACGCTAACCCATTTGCTAAAGGTATTCGTTTACCATTATTGACTGAAAAACGAGTCTAAAGATTAATTACAAAAGCCAATATATATTGGTGTATCATACTGATGCAATTGATTTTATAGGTAACTGGATTTTGCGTAAGACACTATATCGATGTTTCTTTGTGGCTATATCGCCTTATTTGCCTAATACAGGCTTTGGCCAATTTGTAAAATGGAAGCTGGCATTGCTTTTAGTTGGTGATGAATTTCATCAACAAAACTTGTTAAATAATCGCGATAAATTAGCCCGTCATTTTGCTCACGATACACCTTTGCAAGCAGATCTAACCGAGTTACTACCCTGTGATGCAACAACGAATGTGAAAGTGTTAGACATTGGTGCAGGACCAGTGAGTAAAGTCGGTAAAATACATAATGGACATGAAGTCGAGTTAGTACCTATCGACCCTATGGCAAATAAATACCGTAAGATACTGACTGCACTTAATTTACAGCCTAAATATTGGACTCGTTACGGTGAAGGAGAACGACTTAGTCAGCAGTTTGAGGAAAACTCATTTGATTTAATTCATGCACGTAACAGCATAGATCACTGCCTTAATCCCATTACCGTTATTGAAGAAGCTATTAGGGTATTAAAGCCTAAGTGTTATTTTTATTTGAACCATTATCGTAATGAAGGTAAAGCGGCTAAATACTATGGATTACATCAATGGAATTTTGATGTTGTTAATGAGGACTTTATCATTAGCAATCGTTTTGGTGAACAAATCAATGTCAATTATTATGCGTTTTTGAATTAGCATACTCAAGACTCATACCGATACGATCACTTTTTGTATCTCTAAAGTGTTCTTCAATTGTAAGCGTCCAGAGAACACCACTTATTTTTTGAAATTTCACGGTAATAAACTGTCGATATCAGGAGTGGTTTTGCATAGTTCATTCAGGCTGACCATGATGTAAATGAATGGCATTTACTCTACAAACAAGATAGTAATCTATTATCTCTATATTTTTGTAAAATATCAGTATATCAAACTGTCTATTATTTTATAACATAATAGACAGCTTGATATGTATTGTATTAATTGTCTACTAAATCGTTTACATTAATAAAATAGACAACAATTCTACTTTTCGATTTAATAGACATATATGAGAAAATTTGGATACGCACGAGTATCAACTAGCCAACAATCACTAAAACTCCAAAAACAAGCTCTTGAAGCTGAAGGTGCTAAACCATCAAGAATATTTTCTGATGTTGGTAGCAGATCTAATATGGATAGAGAGGGTTTGAATCTTTTACGAGTAAAAGTAGAGGAAGGTGATCTTGTTTTAGTTACTCGATTAGATCGCTTGGGTAGTGATACTGCCGATATGATTAAACTAATAAAAGAGTTTGATAAAGCTGGTATTGCCATTCGCTTTATTAAAGAAGGCTTAAGTACCGAAGGAACAATGGGAAAAATGGTTGTTACTATTCTAAGTGCTGTAGCTGATGCCGAACGTGAACGTATATTAGAACGTACAAATGAAGGTCGGATTGACGCTATGGCAAACGGTGTCGCTTTTGGTCGAAAACGTTCTGTTGATCGGGTTAAGTTACTTGAACTGCATAAAGGTAAAATGGGAGCCACTGATATAGCCAAGGAATTAGGAATAGGAAGATCTACAGTTTATTCAATTCTTAAAGAAGAGTAAGCGGTTAATTAACCCCACATTCCAATAAAAATCAGGCTTTGGCATAGTGCTTCTTTACAAAGGAGATGCTATGAATCAATTGCAAAAACATGACCACTGGACTCAAATACTGACTGAGTTCAA
>NZ_BMII01000065.1 GCF_014641855.1 Shewanella inventionis | reverse complement strand
CGCCTTCTTTGAGGATGTTGATAATTTGGCTTTCAGTAAAACGTATCTTTTTCATGTGATTCTCCATTTGGTTTAGTGTAAATGGAAAACTCTATTTAAAACATTCTGATTTTAAGGGAGGGTTACAGGTCGAGCACGTACTTGGTAATAGATTTGAGGGGCAATATTGGAGTACTGAACTTAAATAGTCTATTGCTGCAGCTTCTGTTGACTCGGCGCCAGAGAGTAGAGATTCGAATAGTGACACCGTTATATTGAGATTATGCTTGGACAACTCTCTGATAAAACTCATTTTGTATACAGAGGTAAGAGCCAACCAAGCTCTTCCCAGCTCGTAATTACGGCCGTTACAACACCTAAACGCCGCAGCCAATTTATTCTCATCTGCCGATGAGAATAACTCATTTATCACTGATGGAAGTAGTACAAAACTTTGTGCAAAGTCAGAAGGTTTCAGTTTTTTTACTACTGCAGCAGGATTATTGAAAATTGTCTCGATAGGTAAATTTTCACCCGTTTTTATTTGCTGGACTTTATTTTTATCTTCAAGCGTTAACTCACCGGGGTAAAAGAAACTCATATACTCGTAGTAGTCTTCCTTAATATATCCTCGACTAACCAAGAAACGAATGATGGGCTCTTCATCTTTTATCTTATCCAGTATTAGATTTTTTGTTGTTGGTTTTTTTACTAAACCAGAAAACGGTAAGTAGCGAATGTCATTAATACTCTTTTGAATTAAACTCATCTCTTCATCAAAAGAACTTTCACTAATTTCTAATAAAGCAACACATTCCTTATAGCTATGCCCTTCAAAAGTGAGTAACTTATTTTTTATGACTGATACTCGGCTGTTCCCACGATATTGTTGCATATGAAAACACAATTTATCATATGAATCCAAAAGCAATGCCTGCTCAAATTTAGAACCTGGAGTGATTGATGTAGAATAGCTTTCATTTTCACCTTCTTCACTTAGAAACTCTAAAAAACCTTCTGCCCTTGCATTATTCTCATTACAATACATCCAAAATAGTTTTAGGTAGTCCGTTTTATGTTGAAGTAGGAGTTGTTCTTTACGTTTTTTTTTCTCTCTTATAGCTAATAGTTGTTCTTCATAATGTTTACACGCATTGTCTTTTATTTCTGATACTGAGTTAAATACGTTGTATAAGGTACCTGCTCTGCTAGCTAGTTCACTGTAAGATTTAGGACTTAGTGTCTTGATAACTAAAATAGCGAAAAGCTGATCAGGATCTAATCGATGCTCCTTTAAGAGCGATTTTTTATACAGCTTATACTCATTTACAAGGCTATAAATTTGCCTTAAATCGTCGAAGAAACTCGAACAGTTTTCGACCAACTCGTCATCTAATCCACCATCTTTAGTCAACTCATCTCCCAGTTCCACTTTTAGCTTCTCATAAGCATTTTGGGAATTAATCACGGGAATGATAGGGATAATCAGGTCAAAGAATTTTGTTCGGCTATCGGGCGTAAATAATTCATCTTTAACTGCATAGATGAAATAGACTGGCTCATCAAGGGCCACATTGACTAAGCGATTAACTTCTCTGATATGTGTAAGAACTGAAAGAGCTTGCCTGTTGCCAAGCCTGTCAATATCTTCAAAAATTACAACGTGAGGAAAAGTGGACGATTTCTGAAAGAAGTAAACAATTTCATCAATATTTTCATGCAAAAATGAACGTTGAGCTATACGCTCAAACTCAGCACCTTTCGGTGTGAGTTTATTCAGACTAAATCCATAAAATTTGATAAGTATGTTACGGACAAGCAAAAATGTAAGCGAAATAGCTACAGCAAAGATAAACCAGTTAGGTAACCACCCTACGAGCATCCATACCTCTGGTTGTTCAGAGATGATATATGTTCGACTTGGAGTATGCAGAAGAGCCAACGTTGTGGCTAAGAACAACACCGTAATAGGGTATCCAAATTGCCATGCCCAAGGAGCTTCTCTAATTCGCCTGTATTTTGATAGTGGAAAATGATTTGCCGGTTGAGAATATAGCAACTGCTCAAGAATACTTGTCTCAATATTATCAGCAGTTCGGCTATCTTTACCCTCTTGTTTTTTATCTTGTTTGTGGGTATTTGTATCCACCAGAGTCGGAGTTTTTAAAATTAATAAATTTTCTTCTGATACAACGTCTTCCGCTGGACCATCGAATTTTGCCATGGAGATAATTGGGGAATTACGATACTGCGGGTTGTAGTGCATAAACGTTCGAAGGAATGAGCTTTTACCGACAGCATAGCCTCCAGTTATCGCAATGTTATAGACGTTTTTGTCCGTTTTCCCTTGTAGAGCATCTAACAAATGTCTTTCATATTCGCTGATATCAGATTTTTTGAGTATAACTGGAGTGAGAGCCCGAAAGCGTTGGGTATCGTTCTCCACATTATTATCCGTTAGAGATCGATATAAGCATTTTGAGCATACTTTTACGCTCCAATCTAAAAAGCGTATGACCAAGCCCTTTAACTTTGATTTGAGATTAACTCCCACAAAACAATCCTTTAGTTGCCGAGTATCTTAAACAAGGATTACACAAATATGACACATTATGCCAGCATTAAATGTAATGTTATTGTGTCTTTGTATAGTTTTAGTGACTTGAGATTGAGAGGCGCAAATCTATTTTTGTTTTGGTGTTGATCTACAGCTTGGTGATTATCGTCAAAAGGCCCTTATTTCTCTTGTTTTAATCACTAACAAAGCTTATTCAAAAAGCACAGTTCTCAAATGGGCGTCTTGCTGCAATTCATTATTCTATAGACACACAAGAGCTATCATGTGATATGAGGAGCTTTGAAAGAGGTATTATATGGCCTTACCTGATTACCGATAGTAGTTAACGAGCTAAATCCGCAGCTCCTGCAAGCGGTTACAACTGCGTCCTTAATGTCTAACATGTGCAACAACGCTTGAACCGTTGCGATTTCGTTACCTTTGGTCTGTGTATCTTGCTGATAGAGCACAATACCTTGTTCGGTATCAAAAGCCGAAACGAGGTGTAGCGCATTTTTAGCGCCATGTTGATTAACTGCACCCCGCAACGTTTTACCGTCGATAGCGATCAATGGCTTGGATGAAGCCTCTCTTAAGCTATTTGCCCAGCGAAAGAGCGTTAACACCAGTATTTCGGTATCGATAACTTTAATGATCCGGGCAATGGAATGCCGAGTCGGGATCCCGTTGTCAAAATCACGATGTTTACGTAGCCAAGATAGGTTCTCGTTGCCGAATTCTTCAATAGCTTGCCAGCCATCACAACCTGAAGTGATTGCGGCTAAAACAAGAAAAATAATATCAACCAAATCATGGTCTAGGTTGATGTGAGTGCGAGGGTCTTCGATAAGTTTCAAGTGTTCAAATAAGGACATGGATTAGGTTCAGTACAATAACATGCCTGATCAGATCATGCCGATACGAAAAAGTTCCCTACTGTTAACAAAGTATGATCCCGCCCTGGTGTTAGAATCAGGGATTAATATGCGCTAGCCGTGGAAACAAATCCGATTCGAAGTATTTACATTAGCATTAAATTATGTTGCAATTAATTAACGAAATGGAGTTTCTATGAAAAAAACTATATTTAATCTTTCACTTTCACTTATATTTTTGTTTCTTGGATTAATGATAAATGGAATGGGTCAGTCAGTACTCTTCTCTGTACTTGCACCGATCAGTAGGACTATTGGCTTTATGGACTCTGGTGTAGGAGTGATAATTTCCTGCTCTGCTGCGATACTTGTTTTGTTCTCGTTGTTGTGGGGGCGAATATTAGACCGAATCAATATCAAATACGTATTTATTTTTGGTTTGGTTTCTTTCGGCGCAGGAACATATATTTTTGCTTATGTATTAGATCTAGGACAAAAGGAAGTATATTCTCCAGAAAGTATCCTACTTTTGCTAATAATAATTAGAATGATATACGCAGCAATGACAGCCGGAACACACCCTGCTGCGATGGCTTACGTTACAAAATTAAAGAACGAAAAAGAGAGGGTATCTTCAATTGCACTTATTTCATCGTCTTATAGTATTGGGTTAGTAGTCGGCCCAGTATTAGTGTTTGTATATCAAAGCGGCAATGTATTATCCCCTGTTTACTTAATATCATATTTAGCCATTATTTTTGCTATTGCCTCAATTTTTATATTAAAAGATTCCCCTCCGAATGCAACTGTAGAGGTGAAAGAACATAAAAATAGTTCTCTAAAGTTTTGGGATAGACGGATACTTCCAACTTTGATCTCACTAATGCTTGTTAATGTGATTTTTTCATGTCTTCAACAAAGTTTAGGATTTTTGACCCAGGATTTATTTTTAATTTCTGGTGATGAAGCTTCAAGAAAAACCGGGGTTATTTTATCGACCTTCGCTTTAGCAATGCTATTTACTCAAGTTATCTTAATACAAAGGTACAAGATAAATTACAAAATAATGATTTATTTAGGTATTGCCCTAGTTGGAGTAGGGTTAGTTTGCTTAACATTTGCGACAGTATACATAGACTTTGTAGCAATTATTCTTTCTATTGTCATAACTGGCGTAGGTATTGGATATTTAATACCGTCACTCCAGACGCATCTAACGTTTTTTGTGCTAAGCAACGAACAGGGAAAAGTTGCTGGTTATATCTTTAGCTTCTCAGCAATGGGTTACGTTATCGGCCCACTGTTAGGAACTGGACTCATCGGAATTGCCACTTGGTTGCCATATCTAATGTGTCTGGCCTTGCTTACGATATCTGCATCGTGTTTGCTGATAGGTAGTAAGGAAGTAAGTAAAAAAACGCTAGCAATGGGCTAGCACAATTAATAAAAAGGAATGAAAATGTTAAATATACAAGCCGCTGAAATTAAACCAGCTCGACAAGCCGCTGAAATTAAACCAGCTCGACTAGCCGCTGAAATTAAACCAGCTCGACAAGCCGCTGAAATTAAACCAGCTCGACTAGCCGCTGAAATTAAACCAGCTCGACAAGCCGCTGAAATTAAACCAGCTCGTATGCAAGATGAAATAATCGGAAAGAAATCATCGAATATCTTAACATTGTCAGGATATGTTTCCGCTGATTTTAACCACTAAACAAGAAGTTAGAGTGCGCCTTTAATTTTTAGGCGCATTTTCGAGGTTGTAAAATGATAATTAACAAAAAAATAGAATTTAAAACCAAAGGGATTACCAAAATTTCGTTTTCAAATGAGGCTTTATCACCGTGTAGACAAATTTATTATAATTTGCGTAATTCCAATTTCGAGCCTACCGATGATATCGGGATAAAACATCATGATGATTCTGTAAAAAGTGATAATGAAATTAAAATGCGCTGGTTTTTTGCTAAGTCTGAAGCAGCGATCAAATTATTTAGAGATGTGTTAGATGGATGTGAGCTTTCTCTATCAAGATCTCTCACTGATGTTCCATATGAGAATATGCGTGTTGTTCAAGCGAACATTATCGAAGTCCGCGGAAGCTATCCTGTCGGACGTTGGCATTCTGATATGGTTGACGAAAAACTATCAAAGAACCAAAGCATAACCTTATTGACTCCACTTTTTACACTTGAAAATCATATAGGTGGCCTCGAAACTACTTCAACTCCAAGAAATATGTTTAACTATGAGGAAAATTCCATCCGCCACAAATATAAAGATGGTGAAGCTATTGCATTTGATGGAACCGCAACAGTACACCGCACAGAAAAGTATGAAGCAAGTGACGGAGATATCCGCTTATTGATGTGTTGGCAGTTAGCTGACTCATCAGAAGAAATGATAGAATCACTTTACCGCATAGGAACAAGAAATGGAGATCCTATGTTTGTAGGTAAACACATTTAGTTATTTAAGTGTCTTAATTATAGAAACTATCATTTACAACTACTCAGCCTAAATGTGATAAACTAAATGCTCTAGCAGAATTTATTAATATAATATACGCAAGCACATTTTATTAAAATACTGACGACACGCTTGAATAATCTCAATCACTTTGCGCGCATTATAATTAATAAGTTTTAATGCTATCAGCAAAACTAAAGCAAGGCTCATTTTTTCATGAAAAGCTTATATTTGGAATTGGTTAAAAAGGTTGTAAATAATTATATTTACTTGGGAACAAATAGCGCTGCTTGTGATAGAGAATACTATTCGTATCCCTCATGGTTACTTCCTAGAACTTGTTTACCACACACACTTTGCAACGACCAACAGTTATTAGTACTCGAGAAAATCATGGAATATATCCATTTAGAAAAAATTGAGGGGGATTTCATTGAGGTTGGTGTGTGGAGAGGAGGAGCTTGTATATTCATGAAAGCATTTCTAAAGGAATACGATTCTAAGAGAGACATTTGGCTAGCAGATACGTTTTCAGGAATTCCTATCTCGTCTAATAAATATGAGTACAAGGAAGATGTTGTAGATAACTGGAAAGATCGCTGGGAAGCAAATAAAGAAGAGGTTTTAACTCATTTTGAAAGATACGGTCTATTAGATAACCGAATACATTTTTTAGAAGGTGATGTAAGTAATACTCTTATTTCCCCTCCGTTTAACAAAATAGCTTTAGCTAGGTTGGATGTCGATTCCTACGAATCTTACACAAATGCTCTTGAAGGAATATTCCCACATATGACAAAGGGGGGGTGTATTATTTTTGACGATTGGCATTTAGACTCTTGCCAAAAGGCAGTTGAAGACTTTATCAAGAAACATAATCTAGAATTAACAATCCAACATGAATTTATGGGTGCTCAGGGGGAAGCATTTTTGATAGTGTAGGTGTGGCGGCTTGTACACATAATTCCTTCGGTGCGATTATATCCGCCAAACTGGGCTGGTAATCCTGTAGTGATGTGATGGATGCCTCAGCACCTAAGCTTGCAGTATTATGCCAAGCTTAAAGCTGACAAATATTTCAGGAGGTTTCCATCATGAATATTAAAGTTATTGGTATCGATTTAGCCAAAAATGTTTTTCAAGTTTTCCTTTCGACCGAGCAGTTTTGCGTCAATTGGTTTTACTCGCCGGCTCATGGATTTTTATCTCAATCCCGAGGTAGGCCATGACATTCCGAAATACTCGGCTTTCGCGATCTGGCCATTGTCCATGTAAATCATGTCCGGCAATCCACGAAAGGGAAACTCAGGATCTGCCTTAGCTGTCATTGCATTAAAGAGAAACAACAGTGCTCTGGCGGCATCCTCGCCAAACACATTGCGATATTCCTGAAAACACACACCACTTCGATCATCAACTACACTTTAGAGCATCAACAGGGGGCGAGCTCGTTGTTTGTCGTACCAAATGTGCTGCTGCAGATGCTTGAGATCGGATGGGCTTAAATCAAACTGCCGGCATTAATAGTTTCTGATTAAGCATCTAAAAAATCTGTCAGCGAACCAATGCTGTGGCCGATAAAAATTGGCCACAGGTTTAGAGCTTTTCCATACTTTTGGTAATCTGAAATGCTTCCATTAGAGCAAAAGTCCTAACACGAAAATGTCCAAAAGTGAGTTTGAAAATGATCAAACTTAATTATCAGAAACTGACATTCGTCCTCAGATAAATTATCAAACAATAGCGGTATTACCGTTCATGACAACCATAATTTTTATCAAACTTTATTATGGTCGTACACAAGTCGCCAAGTGTGTTATCTGGCCGCAGAGTGTTCGCCGTAGAGCTTCACCGCCAAGGCTACGATGTTGCCCACATACATCACATGCTAGGTAATCGCACACTCGAAACCACGCAAAAGCTGCTAACAACTGACCCCGTATCTATGGGGGCTATAGCTGCAAATGCCTTTTAATGATGGTACTAAAAAATAGTATCAAATCCGCTTGAAATGATACTAAAAAGTGGTACTATGAATTTAACGGATTATGAGGCTTTATGAACAAAAAACATTTAAGAACGTTAGCGGCTATTTTTGCTAGACCTGTCAGCGGTTCTATCAAGTGGTCTGATATTGAAGCGCTGTTTATTGCTCTAGGGGCAGACATAGAGGAACGTGAGGGTTCTCGAATTGGTGTGGTGCTGTTTGGTGAAGTTCAGGTATATCACCGCCCACATCCTCATAAAGAAACTGACAAAGGCGCAGTGGTAAGCGTCAAAAAATGGTTAGAAAGAAACGGGGTAAAAGCATGAAAAATCTAATGATGATCAACGGGGTAAAAGCCTTTATTAATTTTGATCCAGACGCTGAAACATTCCGTGGAGAGTTCGTTGGGTTAAACGGCGGCGCGGATTTCTACGGTGAAAGCATCAATCAATTGGAAGCCGAGGGCGCGAAGTCATTAAGCGTTTTTTTAGAGATGTGTCAGGAGCGTGGCATTGAGCCTTATAAAAACTTCTCTGGCAAATTCAACGTTCGGATCTCGCCAGAGGTTCACGCTCGACTGAATGAAATAGCGCTATCGCAAAGCATTAGTTTGAATGCTGCGGTAGAAAATGCAGTCAATGACTACATTGCACATTCAGCGTAGGACGGAAACTAGAATGTCAGAAGAACTTCCATTTGACGAAGGTCGAGCAGCTAATGTCATATCCTTACAGCAAATTCAATAAAAATACTGGGGTTGAACTGTTAAGTTAGTTTACTTAGGTTGAGCATGGAAATATTGAATTAAATTTCAACCAACTCGGTTAAGCCTGCACTCAAAACGTCTTCTAAATATTCTGGTTTCATCCTGGCTCGTTTTTGTTTCATGGGTATACTTCACTTAGATGATTCTGAGCGGAGCATATTTAACGATAGTTTGCGTAACAATGACCAATTCTCTGATGCATGATTTTGATAAATCAGGCAATAGTCCTCACCCATTGAATCATCCAACAGCCAGTATAGACTGTGGTGAACCATGATGTAATAAAATGGGATTAGACCATTTACCTTCGCCGTTTCGACTATATTTTAATGCGTGCCACTGGCATGGACCCCATTTGCCGTGTGGCAAAAAACCAATTATTTCGGCATATCACAAATGGTTTTACTGTACGGTTAGATCTATTATTATCGATGCTTAGTCTGCCATCATCTATCCAGCTGCTCATGATTTGGCGACTGAGCTCAATATCGTATTGCATGAACATGGCTTCCTGGTGATAAGTTGACTGAGTAAACTTATCACCAGGAAATAACAATGAAAGATGATTTTACAAATATAACTCATATGATCATACTGTTGATATGTAAGACTAAGTTAGACAGCACATATAAGGTGGATAAATGAACTACTTTGCAGAGGATCCCTTCTAGGTAATGTAAACCTGGAGGGTAAATGAAAAAACTAAAACATCAGTACCGAAATCGTATTAAAAGCCAGTGTCAATATTTTTGGGGTTATTATCCCAGCGTACGCAGTGGAGCCCACAAGCACTTTTCAACAAAACAGGAAAAGGGTTATTACTTCCTACATATGATTGAGTGCAAAGGTTACCCAATCAAGTTACGAGCAGCACGAGGAAGATCGTTAGCTAACCCATGGGATGACTACCCAGCGTATGTGTTTGACCTAGCAAAAAGTTGGAAGCATAATTCCAAACGACGTTATCAGTACTACAAGTAAATCTCACGATAATAAAGCTCCTTCTTTGAGGAGCTTTGTTTTTTAAGATCCTAGAAGAGCGTCAAGAGCCATTAATTTTATTGGCTCTGTTGTAAACATCTAGTCAACTGCAGCTATTTTTAACATTCCAAGGTAACAGGCTGTCAATATCCGGTGCTGGTGCAGAGTTCATCAAGGCAAGCCATGATTAATTCAAATGGCGTTAAGCCATTTACCTTTGTTGTTTCGTCAATACTATAAAGCTTGGCGCGAGCTGGCCACTTCCACAACCGGTAAAGGCGTCCATAACTTCCAAGCTTTAGTAGATTAAATCACGCTGACAATATTGGCAAAGCTGATGCTTTTGCCGCCTAATTCTGTGATGGCTTTAGTAATCCTTACAGCAAATTCAATAAAAATTTTGGGGTTGAACTGTTAAGTTAGTTTACTTAGGTTGAGCATGGAAATATTGAATTACCTCGTACCAGGAGAGAAATTGCTAGTTGAGAAGATGCTTTCCTAGTGTTTTTCAAGTAGGTGCGAGCACACCACTAATATTTTTGAGACGTTACAACAAAAGCAATAACCTCTTCTTAATTTTCCAAGCTAAACGAACACATCACCAACATCATAGAAACTTAAATGATATAATCAGATAGATATAATGACTGGCGTATGCTGGTCTTATTTTTGAAGAGGTTCCTTCTGCGAAAAAAACATTAAAGATCTAGCAATAAAAATTAGATCGCATAAAATAACTGTACAAACGTACAGTGGTTATAAATATGCGCATTATCCCTATTCATGCAAGTGCTGGTATTACTGGTTTCGAATCTCCAGCTTCAGAATATTTACAGTTAGCATTAAGTCTAGATGAGCTACTTATAGAGCATCCTAGTGCCACATTCATTGGTGTGGCCACTGGTGATTCGATGCAAGGTGTGGGAATTTTCTATGGTGATTTATTGATAGTGGACAGGCATGAAACGGTTCGTGATGGTGATGTAATAGTGGCTAATTTCAATGGTGAGTTTGTATGCAAAATCCTTGATAAACCTCGCAGACAGCTACTGTCATCCAATGAAAATCATCAGCCTCAACCCATCAATGATTATGACTCTTTCAGTATTGAAGGCGTGGTTATTCGCTCAATACGGTGCCATCGGCAAAGCCCGTTACTGGCTGGTAAGTAAGGAGAGTGAAACATGTTTGCTTTGGTGGATGCGAACTCATTTTATTGCAGTGCAGAGCAAGTCTTTAGGCCTGATTGGCGTGGTAAACCCATCATTGTATTAAGTAACAATCACCCATACACTTTTACTTCCACTCTCTAACTATACACGTTTGACAATGTGAGAATGTCCACTATTGTGTTTACAGACTGAATGAATTGGATATCACCACATGGCAATCGTATACGAGATCAAAA
>NZ_BMII01000064.1 GCF_014641855.1 Shewanella inventionis | reverse complement strand
CACCCATACACTTTTACTTCCACTCTCTAACTATACACGTTTGACAATGTGAGAATGTCCACTATTGTGTTTACAGACTGAATGAATTGGATATCACCACATGGCAATCGTATACGAGATCAAAACAACAGAAATAAAACCATTCACGTATAGAACCCCTCTAATTACGCCTGATGAAAATGGTGAACTATCTATTAAATACTCTCGACAACAACCTAAGCATATTAAAAAGGTTGTTTTGTTGAATTTGGTTGGTAGAAACACTAATGGCGATATAGTCTCATACGAACCAATGGAACAAGTTAATCGCTTTTTACTAGCACACCACCTAAATGACAATAAGCAAGAGTCAGAACAATACAGTAAAGGCTTAGTTCACTACTTTTCATTCTTATTAGAATTACAGCGCTTGTGGGACTCTGAATACGACGAAGACCTTTACGAAGAATTTATTGATCTGCCTAGACCTAGCTGGGATAAATTCCCATTTAGAAAAAGTGATAAAGCTACGTACCAATACCGAGAGGCTCTAATAAAGGCTGTACTTGAGCCTGACACCCCAAACCATACGATAGCCAGAACTACAGCAATTGCATATATGGGTGCTGTAGTTAAGTTTTACTCTTTCCACATCAGAAATGGCTACAAGTTTAACAATCCTCCCTTTGAGCACGAGGTTGTTTCTATACAATATCAGGGAGGCAGTACAAGCATCGGTGCCTACTTGAGTAAAGATATACACACAACAGATCTGCGGTTGAATTTAGGAAAATCTAAACGTAATGACGGTGGTGCACTATCATCAGCTAGACGAGATTTAAAACCCCTAACAAATAAAGAATGGCTTGCCGTAGAGGATATTCTCACCAATACACGTCGAGTTATCAAAAAAGTTGCTGGTGAAACAACTACTTCCAACTTATCAATTGAATATTGCCTGTTCTTTCTTGTCGCACGATACACAGGGCTTAGAAAGGAAGAAGTGGCTAGCCTTCACAAAGGTCAAGTGGCAAAGCCTGGTGAAGATAAGAAAGCAATGAAGCTTGGTGTTGGCGGTCAATACGGCTCATTAACAAAAACCGCTGGATCAGGTAATAAATCTAGGCAAACAATCATCCCCACCCGAATTATGCACCTTTTGTACGAATACACTAGAAGTGATAGATATAAGAAGCGTATCTCGAAATTCAAAGAACATTGTGAACTTAAGCGTCAAAAAGGCGAACTAGGATACTTTGATGGGGAGGATGGAGTAGATGATACAAAAGAGTATTTATTCATTAGCCAAACTGGTGTCCCACTTTTCACTAAACTTCCCGAGGCCAACGCCAGATGGAATGAAATTAGAGCCACTGTAAATATATTGTCTGGGTTTAACCTAACAGCAACTATACACAATCTTAGAGCTACATTTGCGGTATCACTTTTTAGGCTCCTTTTGAGGCGTGTAACTCCTGACAAAGCACTTGCTTTAGTGAGTGAGTGCCTTGGGCACGGTGAAGAGTCCGTAACGTTAATATACCTTAAAATCGCTCAAGACGAACCTACAGGCGATGAAATTTATGAAGATATCCTTGAATTTATAGGTGCATTTGAAGATGCTGATATAAGTGGTATGGAGAGCCAATAATGCCAAAACATAATACCAGAAAGAGAAAATATCTACTTCCAGGTAAAAACTTAATAAAAGGCAAGGCCGAAGTTAAAACCTTACATTTAGCCGATATGGTTATATGTGTAAACGGCAGTATTCTTCGTTTTGAAAGGTTTGCTTTTAAATCCTGTCCAGTATTGTTTCGAGGTTTCAGAAAGGTTGAAACTAGTCAGTTCACTGACATGAAACGAAGCAGTTTTGTGCGTCAAATATACTCTTTGCTAAGTGAGAACGCCACCTCTACCACAGCCTCTAGATATGAAACGCTAATAAAATACGTTAGGTGGGTGGATGATAGTAACGACACTGAATTAATCGATAAAGACATGTTTCACTGGGAACTAATTGATGGATTCATGACATGGTGTGGGAGGCAAAACAGTAAGGGATTACTTTCTCGACCTGTCTGGGGGAGGCACAGAACAAATATTTCATGGCTTTTAAAGCAATTAAATAGGACGCAGGATACCAAAAGACTTCCTAAAATATCAAATGTTTCAGGACACACGACACCCCACAAAAGTCTTGATATTGAGAGAGAATTAAAACCGATCACAAAAAGGTTGTTTAACTCGTACTTTAAGCTTTTAGAACACTATAATGCTGGCACAATGCCTGAAAAACATCCGCTTTATGATAAAGAATTGCTAGAACTAATAGCCCAAAAAAAAGGGATAAAAGGCAGTGACAGAGTTGCCCATTTTGCTGCGTTTTCAAGAGCAGTACAACCCAGCTCAGGGCATAAAAACAACCCCATCACAAAAATAGCAATGATGCTGTGCTATTTGTTTACGGGAATGAATACAACGCCTTTAGCTAAGATGAAAATTTCAGACGTTAATTTCAAAGAGGTGCAGGGTGGAAAGTACATTCTGGATTCCGTGAAAGGTAGAGCTCAACACCAAGAGCAAGATAACGCACTTGGTTTCAGTAAACACGCAAAGGACTTCATTGAAAGCTGGTTAAATGTAGCTAAAAGCATGGCAAATGGTGATAGCAACAGCCCTCTCTTCCCCTACTATAGTAAAGATGGTCAGATAAAGCTTTACTCTGAAATAGGTAGTTCCCCCCATGCAAGCATCAACAAACTATTGACCAGACTGGACTTCCCTAAAATAACCCCTTCAATACTCAGAAAAACCAAAATGGACACTCTGTTTCAAGCAACAGAGTCTGTTTATCTTGTTGCAATGTCGGCAAACAACAGCATTAAAGTTGTTTCATCACAGTATTTACATGGGACATCTGGAGAGCACGAAAAAAAATTAAATGCGGCAATGGATGCTAAATTTTCCAACGCTAAAGGCGTTGATATCAACACCGCAGTTGAAGAGGCTAAATACAAACATTCAAACATTCTTGATCATTATGAGTATGAAGCACTGAGAGAGGGCTCTAACAGGTCTCATGAAGCAAGAACCCCTACAGGGATACGTTGTAATGATAATAAACAAGGTGCTGTAAAAACCATAAATAAAATGCTAGAGCGTATCGGAGTTGAAATGAACTCTGATGAAGAAGCTTGCACCAGCTTTCTTGATTGCTTTGAGTGTGAGCACCATTCATTGGTCTCTGATGTAACAGATATATGGCTAATGATGTCATTCAAGGAAACATTACAAGAGCTTGAAGTAACACCTGCAATTAACTCAATGCCACCTAAGAAAATGAATACACTATTAAACACCATTGAAACTATTCTAGGAGGATTTAGAGATAAATCTCCAGAAAATTATAAGCAAGCCTATGAGCTACAAAAACAAACATCACACCCCTTGTATTCGAATATCTACAGTCTAAATGATCTGCATGAGGTGTTTTCATGACCTCAGTATTAAAACATAATTTAGCTTCAGTACCAGATTATGACGAAAACATACCAGTAAGTAGTTACAGTGATGGCAGTGTTGAAAGCTACATTTTTGATAAAAAGTGGAAGTTTAGCGGCGCTATTCAAGTAGGCGTTGGTGGTCTAACAGGTATCTCTTTTTCACGGATTGACATGAAATACCGCAAGTACATTCAGTCCACACTCGCATACATCATGGATGAATATAAACAAAAGAACAAAACGCATCCAACTATCGGACAACTTCAACACTGGAAGAATGGGCTGAAATATATTGTTCAAAGCCTTGGCGAGTGTAACTGGAACCTTCTATCAGACGACAGAATATTCAAGCAATTCAAGAAATCTTTCAGTGAGCTAGCAATTAAAAGGAGCCTTTCTCAAACACTAATCAACAATGTAGTAACCACTTTTGGTCTGCTAAATAGCCTGAACCTGTGCCATAGGATTGTAACGATAAAAAGCTTAAACATACAAAGTATAAAGCCAACCAAGCAATACATTGCAATTCCAACGAATATCTACCAACAAATACTTAATGATGCTATCTCAACAGTAGAGTCACTGCACCCCCATCGCCATGAAATATCGGCTCTTATGAACCGAATTCAGACTATATACGACGAAGAAAAAAATCGAAAAGACAGATCGTCTTCTCTAGGCCAGATAAACGACAGGACTCGTAATAGAATTCGGAAGATAGGTCATAACATTCCTGATTTTAAGCTTACTCGTGACGGCACAAACATTTCTAATATTCTGACTCCCTGTGCGATAGTTTTACTGGCATTTAGCGGTGTAAGAGTTGGAGAGTTAAATAGCTTTACTAAAGATAGTTACGAAGAAAGGGAAGGAGAACACGGCGATAACATATGCTTTTTGAAAGGTGAAACTACTAAAACAGTCAATGGTATTCCTAAAAAAGAAGTATGGCAAACACACCGCATATCTAAAGATGCACTTGAGTTAGCCTATGACTGCACAGCATATCTTCGCACAACCTACATAGATGATGTGAACAAGCAATACACTGAACAAAAGATCAATTTAGATGAGTACAAAAAAACCTTACGGGTGCTAGAGTCTGTATTTCTGCCAGTAACACTAGGAGGCTCTAAAAAGACCAACTACAGCTCAACGGCTGCACGCTCAAAAAACCTCAAGTCTTATTTGGAACAACTAAATATTAAAGCAACAAAAGAAGATGTTGATTCATTCAATACCCTTAACCCTTCATGGCACGGAGAACTCAAAGAAGGTCAATTCTTACCTAAGATCAGTGCTCATGACTTTAGACGAACATTCGCAGTATTCTTTAAGCGTTATGGATTTGGAACAACGTCAACAATCAAGTTTCAATATAAACACAGAAATATAAACATGTCCGAATATTACGGCAAAAACGCCCAACTTCAGTACTTCGAAGATGTCTTGTTAGACTCTGACTTAATCCAACTATTGCATGAAGAAGGGGTTAACATTGCAGTCGATATGTTTGATGAAATATACAACGCTTCAGAAACGCTAAGTGGGCTAGGTGGAGAACGAATAGCCAAGGATAAGTTTGAAAAACTACGCTCTGGAGACAAGGTATATATGACGCGGACTGAAATTGAGTCCCTAGTTCGCAATGGCACGCTTTCTATTGTCAAGCTACCTACAGGCGGATACTGCACTAATTCGTCTTGCAGTAGAGTGTGTGGTATTGGCGAGTTCTCCGCTGAAATTAAACCATGCGAACATCAGATAATCACAGACAAGGAGGCCAAAAGAACTCAACGTCAAAATAAGCGGCTAATAAATACATTTCGAGATTTGAATAATGGCGACCCTATGATGAAAAGTATACTTATCGGAGTTAAGCAAAAGATAAAAATAAATGAGTCATTGATTATCAACCATGGAATTAAAGTCACAGCCTTTGAGGATAATATCAAAGGCATAATCGCAACCAGTAGAGGTTAATATGAGAAAATCAGGAAAAGCATTAGCGAGATTGCGAGCAGCTTTAGAACGCCTAATTTCGGGCAAGCCACAAAATGTTTCACCTTCAGGTAAATTAACCCTTAATAAAATAAATAACGAAGCTGGACTTGGTAACAGTTACATACACAAATTTAAAGATTTTATTGAAAATGAAGCAAACCCAGCCATTGAGTCGTTTAACGCTAATTACGATCCCGTCAAAGCGAAACTATTACAAAACAAGCAGAATCTAACTGAGAAAGAAAAGCATAAAGCCAGAATGAAGAAAGAAGTCAAACTTAAAGAGCAATACCGCCAAGAGCGAGATGATCTAAAAACTATAAACAAAGAATTAGAAACACAAATTAGTTCTTTGATGTTCAGGCTGTATGAATTACAAGAACAACTTAATGTACAAAATGTTGTGAAGATCTCTCAATAACTATTGCCTTAATGTCGGTGGACAATAAGATCGTGACTCTGACACCAATGTCTGAAACTTTTACATTAAAGATTAAAACTTTTCGGGGTTCATTTGGCTGGTTCTTTTGTGTTTGGACTGCCATTTTATAAAACACGTTTCTGGACAAAAACAATTTAGAACAATCACTCCAATATTGAAGAGGGTGAGTGATAAATTTGAATATAAATTTAACCATTATGAATAGGGAGGCTTCACCTCCCCTTTAAACAGCAAACTCTAAGCACTAACAGATTGCTTGATTAGATCATAAATTACATCGCCAGCAAACTGAGTTTTAAACTCAACCTTCACTTCTTTACTGATCTGGTTGAACAGTTCTTTAGCGTGCTTGATTTTACGCTCTTCCTCTTTTCTAAGTGTATCTTTTCCTTCAACATTTTTAGTTTCAATGATGAAGTTCAGGTAATCCCCTTTACTGGTCTTAACTACATAAGCAAAGTCAGGAGAGTAGCTATAGCCACCCGCTACAGGGATTCTTATTGAGTTTTTAGGGATCTTAGTAAAAACCGATACAGACTCAATTTCACCATCAGTAATGTTGAGCTTTTCCAGCTCAGAATCATAAAACACATCTTCAAATAGATAGCTGTCCAGCGGCGGTACGGAATGATCCGAATGTAAACCGAGATCACTTGCTGTAACATCCTTCAGAGCTTGACCTGCTTCATCTGTAAATTTAGTTGGATGTAGGCTGTTGGAAATGATGTTATATCCTAGCCCAAACTTGTTAAATGAGTTATGCAACAAGAATTTACTAAAGCCTGATTTTATCTTTCTGATGGTTTGAATGTTCAAATAATCAGTAATATTAATCGTGCCTTGCACGGCTACAAATGCTTTATGCAGCGTTGATGGTTTGATAAATGCCGTTTGCGATAGGCGATTAACAAACTCTTTGTAGGTCATAGTACAGAACTTGGTGAAGTCATCATCATCACCAAATACTGTTTTTGACATTGCCGTATCATTGCTCACATACACTTTTTCAATACGTGTTTGAACGCCAGTCTTTTTGAACTTCTCAGACTCTTCAAGCAAATAGGTAGTGAAGAGTTTTAGGAAATCATTCTCGCTAGCGATTTTATACTCTAATACTGCCTTTTGATTGATCATTTCCCACAGTTGCTTTAGCTCATCAAACTTACCAACTCGCATTTTAGAACGAGTTTTGCCCTCTGTGGCAACTTTAATTTTTCCGCTTTTAACACCGCTAGGGAAAGCGTTAGGATACGACTCTTTTAACTGCGTATAAGCCGTTGCCCCGAGTAAGTTTTTACTTTTGTCAATGATCCCTTTTTCAAGTAAGTCCATCATCAAATCCAAAGCCTCAAGGTCAGGGTATTTAGATAAGATTTTATCCTCAAGATCTTGAGTCAACTTAGATGGGACAGTCTCTTTGAAAGATGTCTCATTCACTTCTTGAACTAGAGAGGCAACAAAATCTTTCTCAGTAAAATCTACGAAGTAGTTCAGCCTAAACTCACCATTTACACGAGCCATATATTCATTAACTGGCAAACGTAAGCCTCGTCCCACTTCTTGAAGCTTTGATGTTGTACTACCACTTGAACGTAACTTACAAAGGGTAAAGATGTTTGGGTTGTCCCAGCCCTCTCTAAGCGTCCACTTCGAAAAAATGAATCGTCTAGGGTTATCTAAAGACAAAAGCAGCTCTTTATCGTGCAAAATTTCATTAATCTCTTGCTCGATTTTTTCGTCCTTATCACTGTTATCCTTCGAGAAATAACCACCGTGAACACTACTTATATCAGCAATAGTTCTTTCCAAATACCGCTTGTAGAACTCATCTGTTTCAGTTTTTAGTAGTGCCTTAGCTTCAGCTAAAGTCCACTCTTCAAACTTAGTTTTCAAGCTTCCAGAGATGTTATTTCCGTCACGATAGCCCTCGATGTCATCTATGAAAAACAGAGTCAGAGGCTTGATTCTTGGACGTTGTGTGAGCATTTCTCTCTCAACTTTGAAATGCTCTTTAATCGCCCTACGCATCATATTATCTTCAAGCGTATCTGAGTATGAATATGGGTTGATTGATTCATTAACTTTAAGCTCAACACCATTACTCAGAACGATCATTTTTGTGTTCATCGACTCAACGTATAGGTCGTGAATTTCAGTGTGAGCCTTCGCTAATGATTCACCTTTACCAACTTTGATGGTGCTCTTTGTACCGTTTTCATTTAACTCAAAGCTTGCCTCTTTTGTGGTCGATTTTTTGAGCGTCAAGCTAGCAACATCATCACCGACCATCTCCTCAATAAAGGTATTAATGCCTTTAACGAGATCATCATTAAATGCGTCAACGGCCGTTAAACGATAGACAAGATTTTCGTAATCCTCGTTAAACGTTGCGCCATAGCGGATGATGCTTTGAGCATTAAACTTTTCAATGTTATTCCACGTTGTCTTTGCTTTAGGAAACTTATGCGGTTCATCAATGATAACGAATGGCTTTACGGCACCAATTGCTTCAATCGGTGTGTTGTACCTGTTATCCAATAAGCCACGGTCATATACTTCCGTCAAAGATGGGGAGTTAACCATTCCTGAGTTAATCACCATTACGTGAATGTATTTTTTGTTGTAATTATTTGCTTCTACAAAATCGTGAATCGCTTGGGGCATAAACGATTTGGTGTTTTTCTTAGATGTTTTTTTACTTTCAACAACATACGTTTTAAGTTCACGCTCTGTCTCTCTAAAATGTTCTTTAAGCGCATCACTTTTAAGAAAGTTCACCGTACCAGCTTTGATCGAAAGCGTTGGTACAATGATGATGAATTTATTGATACCAAAAGCTTTGTTCAGCTCGAACATTGTTTTTGTGTAAGTGTAAGTCTTACCTGTACCTGTTTCCATCGAGACATCAATCACATTACTATTCTCGTTGTAATGCTCTTTGCTGTGCTCGATAGCATTAAACTCGTGAATAGCCTTTATATTTGAACGTTGCTGTGGCTTGGTGATAACGAGTTCTGGATTCGCCAAGAGCCGAACACTTTGATCGTCGTCGAGTTGTGGCTCTGCACCGATAAACATATTGAGAACTGCGTCAACACCAGCTTTTTGGTGTGGCAAATTCTTTTCAAAAGTAAATCCTTTGCTCATCAGTTACGTACCACCACATCAATCTCGATAGATTTCTTATTTGCATAGCTCTTCAGTGCTTCGTTCAACTCCATCTGCTTAACACTGTCAAAGCTGTTGGCATAATAAACAATCTTGTTTGGGTCAAAATCTTTGTCATCCGTATCATCAAGTTTGTGAAGTAAAGCTTTGAGCGCATTGCTACTAAAGTCTGGGGCGATCATATACAAGCGTCTATCACACAGATGCGCTGTGTAACCATCGAGATCAATATCGTGGATAGGTGTCGTTAACTCACTACCGTCATACAAAGCCCAAGTGATGAGTAAGGTTTGATACTGCTCCTCAGTGAGTAGAACATCATCGAACATCGTAAGATTGGATAAGGTTAGCTCTTTATCATTTTCTTCAACTCGAAAATCTTCTACTGTTTCAAAAATTTTAAAGCCTAGATCGCCTTGATACTCTTTTTCTCCCTCCCGTAGAAAATTAGCTGCTCTTATGATTCTTTCTTTCGTTAATTCAAAGACATCCTCAAAGCCAGCTTTATAAACATCACTTTTCTCAGAAGTCGCCTCTGGAATTTGAATGGTAATAAACTGGCGATTTCCACCATCATCAGCGTTTAATTCTAGAGTTGAAGCAGCAGTCGTTCCTGAACCTGCAAAAAAATCTAAAACTATCGAGTTCTTGTTAGACCCAATTTGTAATATTTGTTTTATTAATGAAACTGGTTTCGGTGTTTCAAAAGTAGATTCACCATTAAATAGCCTTTTTAGTTCCTGGGTAGCAGATTGATTATGCCCGACATCTTCTTGCCTCCATACTGTCATAGGGATTAGACCACCTTGAATTTCTGAAAGAAATTGCTTAACTCTTGGAACATTATTTCCGTCTTTTCCGAACCAAATTCTTCCTTCTTCTAACCAACGCTTAAAAGTAGTTTCTGACGGCGCCCATTGCCTGCCTTTAGGCGGAGTATGTTTTTTTCCTGTTGGTGATGTAATCACATATGAATGATTGGCAGCTTTAGTTTTTGACGTCAAATCGCCACTAGTCCATAGTCCTCTATGATCATTGTCGGGATTCTTAAATTTTGTAAGATTACTTTCACCTCTAGGTAAAAGATTAGGCTTCCAAGCAACCTTACTTTTAGAGTATGCGAGAATGTAATCGTGTGTAGTACTTATTGATGAATCATCATTTTGTGGAGAAAATTTCTTTTCCCAAATAATGTTAGCTATAGCATTAGACTCACCAAAAACCTCATCACACATTAGTTTCAACTGGCCTATTTCATTATCATCAATAGAAATGAAGATGGCACCATCTTCGGCTAGTAATTCCCTCGCCACATACAAACGTGGATACATGAAAGTAAGCCAAGCGCTATGACTACTGGAACCTTGATCAGCAAAGCTTAAAATACGCTCTGCCTCATCAATGTCGATACCAGCTAATTCTGAAAGTTGTTCTTTAGTAAATTTACGGTCATCGTTATAAGCAAACGCATCAGAACCAGTATTGTACGGTGGGTGTAGATCATTTTGATTTTTTCACTATAGGCATTGACCAAGTGCTTTAAAACCTCAAGGTTATCGCCCTTGATAAGCAAGTTGTTACTGTCTTTATGCCTGTCTTGAGTGTTATGCTCTACATCTGCATGAATCAGAGTTTTAGGTGGTAAGTTCGCCAACAAACGAGAGTATGATTTACCTAACCAATTCAACGAATAGCTTTCTTTTGACAGTTCAATCTCACTGTCATTCACCACTTCAAGCATTCTCTCTTGAATGAAATTACCATCACGATCAAAGCAATTTGGGAAATGTTTCTTGAGAATCGCAAGCTGTTTGCTATTGGCGGTCTCAACGTTTGAATATACTGTTTCTTCTTTAATGTTCATCTTTGTTCCAAATTCAATGATTTGTGATTAATCGTTGTCTGATTGAGCTGTAATTTTAATAGATGCTTCTGTAAGCCCAATACGCAATAGCTCAGCGATAGCACCGTCTAAACTCTTGAAGATACGAGCCTCATAAGGCTGCCTAGAACTACTTAATACTAACGGCTCACCTTTCCACTCCATACCGTTAAATACGACCGTGTATTCACCTTTGCAGCCCACAACTTGTGCCTGATCTAAAATGCCGTTCTTAACTCTTTCTTTCGCCATAGAGCTAAGAATGCAGTTTCCACCATTTAACCCTGAAATCATTCTGACTCACTCAATAATCGTTTTTGCCACAATATCAAATATCGTAGCAAGACTGTAGTGTTGTATCAGATTTCGACAAATAAGTATTTATGCAAAGTAGGGAAACTTACTACTTCACTGGTAGGGCTTTGGTGAAACTAATAATGGGGCAAAAGTGTGTTTCAAACTTTGTTGGCACACTTATCTAAGATAGCCATGTTGATAAAGCATAAGTTTCGATCTTTATTGTCACAATCACCACTCGACGACTACGAACCAATCTGGCATGCGAGACTGAGAAGTTTTAGACATTAATGTTATGCCACACTTAATTGTTGAGAATTAATGAGCCCCATATTAAAAAATTCTCAACTTATTGCTTCATATCGATGAGAATTACACAAATCAGGCTACAGGCTTTGTTCAGAAAGGTTTTTCATAACATTTTAGGGTGTAAAACGTGTAACGGTGAA
>NZ_BMII01000063.1 GCF_014641855.1 Shewanella inventionis | reverse complement strand
CAATAATAAACCGCTCATAATCAAGCAATGCTTGGGCCAGTGGCCTAAGTATTGCCGTGCCTGAAATTTAAGAAACCAGATTTTTTGCTTTATTACTTATGTCACGCCATGCTGCCGTAAGCTCACAGAAGCTAGAAGCTAGAATCCTCGATAAAAACATTCGAGGACAGAGCCTAGAACCTAGCAGGACGAAGTCCGCTCTCAGGCGAGCTTGCGAGTTCCTAGGACCTAGAGTCTAGAGCCTAGAACCTAGAGTCTAGAATCTAGAATCCTCGATAAAAGCACTCGAGGACAGAGCCTAGAGCCTAGAAGGACGAAGTCCGCTCTCAGGCGAGCTTGCGAGTTCCTAGGCCCTAGAGTCTAGAGCCTAGAACCTAGAGTCTAGAATCTAGAATCCATCCCGGTAACTCTTATAAAGCCGGGATAAAAGCACTCGAGGACAGAGCCTAGAGCCTAGGAGCAACACCTGGATTCCTGCTCAAAAGCGTTGCAGGAATGACAGATTCAACACCTGGATCCCGGCTCAAAAGCGTTACCGGGACGACGTGGTAGTGGGCATCGTTGATGTGACGAGGCTATTCGCTTTGCCGTAATCTTTACGTTGTTATCTTTTATGCCCTTGTCTTTATATGCCGTAATTTTGTATGCCGTCATCCCTGAGATCTGTTATCAGGGATCCAGGTGTTGCACTTGATTTTGACTTTTAGTCTGTCATCCTCGAGATCTGTTATCGGGGATCCAGGTGTTTCTTAGATTCTAGCAGGACGAAGTCCGCTCTCTGGCGAGCTTGCGAGTTCCTAGCACCTAGCACCTAGAACCTAGTACCTAGGATCTACAACCTAGGATCTAAACCCAACACCTGGATTCCTGCTCAACAGCATTGCAGGAATGACGTAGGTGAAGCGTTACCAGTACGACGTATGAAAAACCGTAAGCGCAGCGTTCTGTTTGCTGTTATCTAGATTCTAGCAGGACGAAGTCCGCTCTCTGGCGAGCATGCGAGTTCCTAGAACCTAGAACCTAGAACCTAGAACCTAGAACCTAGGATCTAAACCCAACACCTGGATCCCGGCTCAAAAGCGTTACCGGGACGACGTACGAAAAACCGTAAGCGAAGCGTTCTGTATGCCGTTATCTAGAATCTAGAAGGACGAAGTCCGCTCTCTGGCGAGCTTGCTTTGATGTTATTTGCTCATCTATTCAATAGAGTCGGCAAGAGTGGCTATATCCAATTACATAATGATTCAAATTGGTATAAACTTCGCGGCATTAATGAGTTGAGGAAATTGCTATGCGGGTTGCGTTAGGTATTGAATATGATGGAAGTGGTTTTTTCGGGTGGCAGCGCCAGGCCGATGTCGATTCAGTGCAAGCTCAGCTTGAAAAAGCATTATCTTATGTCGCAAATGAATCGATAGAGGTATTTTGCGCAGGGCGAACTGATGCGGGCGTGCATGGTACAGGGCAAGTGATACACTTTGACACTACGGCGACGCGCCCTTTAACCGCTTGGACGTTAGGCATTAATGCTAACTTGCCTGACACCGTTGCCGTTCGCTGGGCTAAAGAAGTTGATGACAGCTTTCATGCTCGTTTTAGTGCTACAGCCAGACGTTATCGGTATGTGATTTATAACCATCAGTTACGCCCGGGGATTTTACGTTCTGGTGTGAGCCATTATCATGGTGATATTAACGAAAATTTGATGCATGAGGCGGCTCAGCTGCTGTTAGGTGAGAATGACTTTACTTCTTTTCGTGCGGTGCAATGTCAGTCAAACACTCCGTTTCGTAACGTGCATAAGGTGAGTGTGACTCGCCAGGGAATGTATGTGATGGTTGATATTCAGGCAAATGCGTTTTTACACCATATGGTGCGTAATATTGTTGGGTCACTGCTTGAGGTGGGTTTAGGCAATAAACCCATTGAATGGATTAGTGAGTTACTGGCTTTAAAAGATCGTAATCAAGCTGCTGCAACGGCAAAACCGAATGGCTTATATCTTGTCGATGTGACCTATCCTGAACAATATAACATTCCTAAGTTAGCGCTTGGGCCGTTGTTTATGTTGGATTAGGTTTAGTGTGGTTAAGGAAAGTGGTGTGCGATATGTCGAGTAATAATGAAGTTCAGATCCCTGGTTTGCAGTCGAATTTAGATCAATGGTTAACCTATTTATTGGCAATTCACCCAAGTGAAATTGACATGGGATTGACTCGTGTTGCAGAAGTTGCCAAACGGCTTGATGTATTAAGCCTTGCTAGCAAAGTGATTACGGTTGCTGGCACAAACGGTAAAGGCACCAGCTGTGCGATGCTAGAGTCTATTTTACGTAAAGCAGGCTTTAGTGTTGGCGTTTACAGCTCGCCGCATTTGTTGCGCTATAACGAGCGTGTACGTATTAACCAACAAGATGCCAGTGATGCGTCACTTATTGAAGCATTTTGTGCCATTGAAGCGGCGCGTGCCGATATTTCTCTGACCTTTTTTGAATACGCAACTTTAGCCGGTTTGTATTTATTTAAAGCAGCAAAGGTTGATGTGGCCATTTTAGAGGTGGGATTAGGTGGCCGTTTAGACGCAACCAATATTATTGATTCTAATGCGGTGATATTGACGTCAATTGATTTAGATCATCAAGAGTATCTTGGCGACACTCGTGAGCTTGTTGGCCGTGAAAAGGCTGGGGTATTCAGACAACATTGTGTTGCCGTTGTAGGTGAGCCCGATTTGCCTCAGTCTGTTAAAGATTATGCCGAATACATGCACACAGACCTATATCGTGTTGGTTATGAGTTTGATTATTTCTTGTCTGGTGCTGACTCGACAACCTGGTGCTTTAGTTCGAGCAAACAAACCTTTAACGACTTACCTGTACCCCGTTTGCCGTTAGCCAATGCCGCTAGTGTGGTTGCGTTAGTGAGCCAGGTTTGGCCAAACATTAGCCAGCAATGCATTGCCGATGGCTTGTTAAATGCACAGCTTGCCGGGCGTTTAGAGCAAGTTAGTGAGCAACCACTGGTATTGTTAGATGTTGCCCATAACCCACATGCTGCCCGCTATTTAGCTAAGCAATTGCAGGCTTATCAAGGCCGGCGTATTGTGGCACTGTGTGGCATGTTAAAAGACAAAGACATAAAAGCAGTATTAGCTGAGTTAGCGCCACAAATAAGCCAATGGAACCTGGTTGGTTTAGACAATCCTCGCGGCGCATCATCAAACTTGCTGTATCAGGCATTGCCCGATGATGTGAGTCGAAGTCATGCTGTGGAGTATTTAGATATTGCCAGTGCGTGGCATGGGATACAAAGCACAATATCCAAAGACGATGTAGTTATTGTGTTTGGTTCTTTTTATACTGTTGCAGGTTTTAAGTTAATTTAATTTCGATACGGCATTTTAAACAAAGGGAATTCGCTTTGAATCGTCAATTTCAAAATCGTTTAGTGGGCACCATTGTGCTAGTTGCATTAGGCGTTATTTTTTTACCCGATTTATTAGATGGCAAAAAAACACAAGTGGTAGAGGAGTTTACTGAAATCCCCTTACGCCCTTTGGCGAAGAGCCATAATAGCTCACAAACAAATACGCAAGCTGATGAAGCGGTTGAAGAGTTTCAGGTATTAACCATCGCTGAGCCACAAGAATTAGGCTCTGATGTGGTTGAACTTGGGGATGATGCACCCTCAGAGGTGGTAAAAGCAGACACTAAACCGGTACAAGCCGCGCCTGTTAAAACAGTAGTTAAAACAGAGCCTAAAGCAGAACCTAAAAAAGAGCCTGCTAAAGTAGTTGCCCAAGTTAAAGCGCCTGTTAAAACCGCAATTACAGCTGGTTTTACTTTGCAATTAGGTGGATTTAATAATGCATCAAACGTGAACACGCTAGTGGCGCAACTTCGCAAAGCAGGCTTTACAACCTATACATTGCCAGCCAAACCAATTGACGGAAGATTGACTCGCGTATTTGTCGGCCCTGAAGTGTCTGAAGCGAAACTCAAAGCTCGTCAGGACCCAATTTTCAAATTAACCGGGTTGAAAGGTAAAATTATTGCCTACAACCCTCAAGAACAGTAACCGTTCAGACGGCAGTGCACTTGCGTGGTTGAAATTAACAAATTGATTGTTCTCAATCACGCATGAATAATTTGTGCAATCAGGGGTGAGAAACATTTCTGTCTCTGTTAGAATCGCGCCGTCTTGAACCCTATACCGGATCCCCATTTTCATGGTTTGGATTGATTACGCAATTATTATCATTATCGGGTTATCAACTATTATTAGTTTGATCCGCGGATTCGCAAAAGAAGCCATGTCACTTGTGGTTTGGTTTGCCGCTTTCTTTATCGCTAGCCAGTTTTACCTCGACCTTGCCACGCATTTAACTCAATTGCAGGACGAGTTGTTACGAAACGGCGTCGCGATTGCCATTCTGTTTGTCGTTACCCTGATCCTAGGGGCATTAGTCAATTATTTACTCGGTCAGTTGGTGTCTAAAACTGGCTTGTCAGGCACAGACCGTGTACTGGGTTTGTGCTTTGGTGCCATTCGTGGTGCCTTGATTGTAAGCGCATTACTGTTTTTTATGGATGCATTTACTGCGTTTCCCGATACCGTTTGGTGGAAGGGATCAGTACTTGTACCCGAATTTGGCGTGGTTATTCAGTGGTTTTTTAACTATCTCGAAAACACCTCAAGCTTTGTACCCAAAATCTAAAATTATAAACATAAAACACCTTACAGTGAGGAACCTTACCCATGTGTGGTATCGTCGGAATAGTAGGAAAATCAACAGTTAACCAAACCATTTATGATGCGCTGACTGTGCTTCAACATCGTGGACAAGACGCAGCAGGTATTGTTACTGTTGACGTTAATGCGTTTCGTTTGCGTAAAGCTAATGGCCTGGTTAAAGATGTGTTTGAGTCTAAACATATGCAACGTTTACAAGGCAATGCAGGCATTGGCCATGTGCGTTATCCTACAGCGGGTAGCTCTAGTGCTTCTGAGGCACAGCCGTTTTATGTTAACTCGCCATTTGGTATTTCGTTAGCCCATAACGGTAACTTAACCAATACCCTCGAGTTGGCCGAAAGCTTGATCAGAAAACGTCGTCATGTGAACACCACTTCTGACTCAGAAATCTTACTTAATTTATTAGCAGATGAACTACAAGAAACTCGTAGCTTGTCTCTTAGCGCCGATGAAGTGTTTGACGCAGTTGCTAAAGTGCATGCTCAAACTCGCGGTGCGTATGCTGTTGCAGCCATGATCATTGGCCAAGGTTTAGTGGCATTTCGTGACCCATTTGGTATTCGTCCACTGGTTTTGGGTAAAAACGAAACACCCACTGGCACAGAATACATGGTCGCCTCTGAAAGCGTTGCACTTGATGCTGTGGGTTTTGACGTGATGCGTGATGTTGCCCCTGGTGAAGCGATTTATGTGTCACTTGATGGCCAATTATTTACTCGCCAATGTGCTGTCGACCCAAGCTACGCGCCTTGTATTTTTGAGTTTGTTTATTTTGCTCGTCCAGATTCAAGCATCGACAAAGTGTCTGTTTACGCTAGCCGCGTTAACATGGGTGCCAAGTTAGGTGAAAAAATCAAAAAAGAATGGGAAGATCATGATATTGACGTGGTTATTCCTATTCCAGAAACCTCTTGTGATATCGCACTTGAGATTGCCCGTTGCATGGATTTACCTTACCGCCAGGGTTTTGTAAAAAACCGTTATATTGGCCGTACCTTTATTATGCCGGGTCAGCAAGAGCGTAAAAAATCTGTACGTCGTAAGTTAAACGCGATTAATACCGAGTTTAAAGGTAAAAACGTATTACTTGTAGATGACTCAATTGTACGTGGTACCACGTCTGAGCAGATCATCGAGATGGCCCGCGAAGCAGGTGCTAAAAAAGTGTATTTTGCTTCAGCAGCGCCAGAAATCCGCTTCCCTAACGTGTACGGCATCGACATGCCAACATCAAATGAGCTGATTGCACATGGTCGTGACGCCGATGAAATTGCAAAAATTATTGGTGCTGATGGGATTATATTCCAGGATTTAACAGACTTAGTTGAAGCTGTAAGAATGGAAAACCCAGACATTAAACGTTTTGAAACCTCGGTATTTGATGGGCATTACATTACAAACGATGTTAATCAATCTTACCTAGATCATTTAACTCAGTTACGTAACGACGATGCAAAAGCGAATCGTAATAAAGACATAGGCACAAACTTAGAAATGCACAACGAGTGTCATCCATAAGTTTGTTTTAAGCGCTTTATGTTAAGAAAAAACCAGCATGCAAATGCTGGTTTTTTTATGGGTTTTAAATCATTAAGTCAAAAATGGATCCTTCCCAATAAGGAATTTATACCGGGAGCTAAGCATGCGCGCATAATGAAGATTAAGGGTAAAAGCTAAAATTATGATGCTGACTACTATGTTATTTACCCTGTAATATACTTAAGCTGAGACCTAAATATTTTCGAGCTTAGTAAGTATTACTCTTGAATAAAATCTTCCATAAACCAGGCGCATAGAGTGTGGCGGCCATCAACTTGTGCTTTGCTGTAAATTGTTGATGCTTGTTGGCGGACTGTTTTTTCTTTGGTGAGTCGTACCTCGGCAATTTCTTTAAAGCTGAGGCCTTTCAACAGTAATAAAGCGACTTGTTGTTCACTTTTTGTAAACTGCCATGCATCGAATTGTGCTGCGATTGTTACGCTGTATTCTTGTCTTGCTGAACGCATTTGTGATGACATGTGATCGATTTCTTTATCCGCTTTTTTAAGTTTCGATTTGAGTGCTTTGACTTGACGAGAACTGCGGATCAGGTCATAACCTAAAAAAATACTCGCTGCAATCGTTAACAATACTAGCATGGCTTCTTGGGCAATGTGCCAAGAGGGAATGTCCAGTTGAAAATCGGCAAATATATCGAACAACTTAAACAAGGTGATTAGCAGTAGCAGTATAATAATGAATACATCTTTTCTCATGACAGCTGTCCAAAAATGAGTGTGTTACGTAAATAAGACTAAAAAGGGTAAGTGATTACGTATTAAAATCATAAACTTAAATTATGGTACATATGTACTATAGTGGCATTTATGATACATATTCCCCATGTGTTCTCTACTTAAAGATAATAGTCTAATTATATCTTTTGGGTTAGTGAAATCACATATGTCTGCCGTGAAGTTTAGTATCAAAATATGTCTTATTGTTGCGTTAGCGATTAGCTCTTATAGCTATGGCGCAACAAGCAATGACCTGGCACCACTGTTGCAGTTAAGTCAATCGCGACTAAACAAGACCACCTTTAATGCCATGCCGCTCAATGATAATCGCTCAGTACAATTGAGCAGTTCGACTTGGTTGACGGGTTTGCCGAGCATTAGTTTAAGTTACCTAGGCGAACTGGATAATAGTAACATTTATGAACAAGAAGTATCACTTAACTTACCCATCAAATCTTTTAGTTTGCACCAAAGCGATAACCAATTAAAACGGTTAACCAGCTCTCTGCTTGAGCAACAGGTAGCTCTTCAAAAATTATATTTATCTGGTTTACTTAGACAAAGCATGTGGGATCACCGCATTGCTTTCGTTAAGTCTAACCAACTGCAACGTAAAGCATCACTATTAGAAAAGTTATATGTTCAGCAAAAACAACTGTCTAATGCGGGTGAGTTTCCCAAAGTCAATTTATTGCTATTAGATCGTGAACGCGTGGATATTGATTTAGCACAGATTGAATTAAAACAGCAACAAGACGAAGCAATGGCATTATTTCAATCACTCACTGGTTTGAGTGAGATCCCCGTGAATATTGAAGAAAACGGCCATAATATGGCTGAATTAGACGTGCAATCTACTCATGATGCCGATGTGGTATTGATGCAGCATCCTTTGTGGCAATTACAGTCGCTGCAACAGCAGTTTCAAGACGTCATGATGACAAGCCAGCAAGCGGGTGAACAAGATCCGTGGACAGTGTCATTAACCGCAAAGGAAACGGCTGGTGATCTCGCTAACGACCAGCATTTAGGTGTTGGGATCAGTATTCCACTCGGTTTTGGTTCTGCTTTATCTCAACGTGAGTTGTCGGTTTGGCAGAAAGATTATCAAGATCAACGCATCAATAGCGAAAGGTTGTATCTGGAACTCAAAAACCAATCACAAAAGCTGTTATCACAGCAGCATAATCTCAAAAAACAGCAGGCCTTGTTACAACGAGGGGTGTCACTGAGTCGCACCATCACTGAAGATTTAGCCAAGGTAAAAGACCAAAACCAAATGGGTTATGAAATTTGGTTACGCCGTTATATGGATGCATTAGATACCGAATCGCGTTTAGTTCTTAACCAAGTGGCCCAGCAACAACTTCATTCTCAGCAACTGCAAGCTTTAGGGATTTCATTATGATGACCAAATTTGGCGCCAGCCTTTTATGTATCACAATCGGTTTATCATCGGCGTTTGTTAGTGCTGAAACCATATCTCTTAGTGAGTTAGGTCACTTAGACGTGAGTTATATGTCGCCTAAAAAAGTGGCCAGTTATGAAGGTAGTCCTCTTCCTGCACAAATAGCTCGTTTACCCGGTAACGATTATTGGGTTATGGCGCCTGAAAATATTCAGCAAGTCACGTTTTTAGTGGGGCAGGGGCAAGTTGTCACCAAAGACCAAGCCATTGTCAGATTAACTGGACCAGAAGTGTTTCATTTTTTAGCTCAAATAGAGGCGGCTAAAAGCTTATACGATCTAGCTAAACAGCGTTATGACCGTAATCTGCCTTTACTAAAAAATGGCAGCATTGGCTCTGATAAGTGGCGCGAGATCAGCCAAGATTACTTTAGTGCTCACCTTGAATACGAACATATGCAGCACTTTATGGAGATGGTACAAAGCATTAATGCAGACACTGAGTCGTTGGTGGTCATGGCTCCTGTGGCGGGCATTGTTAATCTTAATTATCTAAATAGCCCCTACAGTGCTGGAGTGCAACTATTCTCGCTTATTCCTACCGAGAGCATTCGGGTGAAAGTAAGTGTGCCTATGAGTCAGTCAACTTCGTTATCTGCGGTGAACATTCATCAATGTCATATTGCCATTGATGAAGTGTCTGCAATTGCTGATGGGGTATTTTTAACAGCTTGGTCTACCCCTGTACCACAAACGTGTAATTTACTCTTAGGGCAACAAATTACTGTGATACCTGAATATCAAAAAGCCGTGTATTTGGTGCCAAAAATTAGTGTGTTTACTTGGCAACAGGAAAGCCAGGTTTTTACCCAAAAAGACCAAGCATTGTCTTTATTGAGTATCGATGTATTAGGCTCTACTGCAGATGATTATATTGTCGCGAGTGATCAAGATTTGAGTCAAATTAAAGTGTTGTCTCAATCTGTCGCGGCAGTGAAAGGTATATTGCTTGGTTTAGGAGGCGAATAATATGCTCGCTTCTGTGATCCGTTTTTCGTTAACTCAGCGCTTGTTTGTGCTGATTGTAGCGTTGATTTTAATGTTAGCGGGTACTCGTGCCTGGTTTAATATTCCTCTTGATGCCTTTCCTGATATTTCGCCTACGCAAGTTAAGATTATTTTAAAAGCACCTGGCATGACGCCTGAAGAAATTGAAGCGCAAATTACTGTACCGATTGAAACAGAGCTTTTAGGGATCCCAAATCAAGCCATTTTACGCTCCACCACTAAGTATGCAATTAGTGATATTACCTTAGATTTTACTGAAGGAACTGATATCTATTGGGCTAGGCAGCAGGTCAGCGAGCGACTAGCGGCGGTATGGGATAGTTTTCCTGAAGGTGTCTCTGGTGGTGTGGCACCAATGAGTACGCCGTTAAGTGAAATCTTTATGTTTACACTTGAAAACCCTAACTTATCGTTAATGGAACGTCGGCAGTTGCTGGAATGGGAAGTCAGACCCTTATTGCGTACCGTTGCTGGTGTGGCGGATGTGAATATTTTAGGCGGCTATGCCAAAAGTTTTAGTATTAGTCCTAATCCTTCTGCCATGGCTGCCGCTGGCGTCAGCTTTGCGGATTTGCAACAGGCGATTACTGACAATAATCATAATGAAGGAGCCGGTAAATTAACCATTGGTACTGATACTATTATTGTGCGTTCAGAGGGGCGAATTGATGATATTGATGAGCTAAAACAGTTAGTGATTAAGGCGGATGATGCGCAAGTTTATCGCTTGATAGATCTAGCTGACGTACAGATCGGCCATTTAGCCCGCTATGGCGCCGTATCAAAAGACGGTGAAGAAGCGGCTGAAGCCTTAATTATTGCACTTAAAGATTCCAACACTGCCCAAGTAGTCACCAATATTAAAGCAAAGTTAGCGCAAATTAATACTTCATTGCCTGAAGGCAGTGAGCTTAACGTTTTTTATGATCGTGCTAATTTAATTAATACTGCAATTGATACCATTTCAAGTGCGTTATTTGAAGCCGTGTTGTTAGTGATTGTATTACTAGCTCTGTTTTTAGGTAATGTCAGGGCCGCTTTAGTTGTGTCATTGTCTTTGCCTCTTGCGGCATTAATGACGTTTTTGATGATGGATTTATTTAATCTGTCAGCAAATTTGATGAGTCTAGGTGGCTTGGTCATCGCGATTGGTATGTTGGTTGATTCATCTGTGGTAGTGGTTGAGAACATGGTTAATCTTATTGCGACTAAGCAACGTTTGCCGCGTTTACACCTTATTTATCGTGCGACTAAAGATGTGGCTATTCCAGTTGTATCAGGCACTGTCATTGTGATGATTGTGTTTTCTCCCTTACTGACATTAACCGGCTTAGAGGGCAAATTGTTTACGCCCGTGGCTGTCACGATTGTCTTTGCCATGTTATCGGCATTGGTGCTGTCCCTTACGGTTATTCCTGTCATTGCCTCTTATCTGGTTAACGAAAAGTCAGCACAAGAGCCTAAAGCGATAGAGAAACTAAAAGCGGCTTATTTGAGCAGTTTAAAAAAGACGTTTACCCATAAAAAGCCGTTTATCATCGTGTCGTTTACTCTGTTAGTGGTTAGTTTAGGGCTATTTAGTCTTGTAGGTAAAACCTTTATGCCGACATTGGATGAAGGCGATATTATTTTACAGCTAGAAAAATCACCTTCTATTTCGCTTGAAGCATCGATTGCTATTGACAAGCAAATTCAAATTACCTTGCTTGATAAGGTGCCAGAAATTAAACAAATGGTTGCTCGAACCGGTTCTGATGAGATTGGTTTAGATCCTATGGGGCTAAATGAAACCGATGTATTTTTGGTACTAGCCCCGCGAGACGAGTGGCGCTTTGCTGACAAGACGCAACTGATTGATGCTATTCGCACTGAACTGCTTAATTTTCCAGGAGTAAATTTTAATTTTACTCAACCTATTCAGATGCGCGTCTCTGAAATGCTTACTGGCAGTATTGGTGATGTGGCCATTAAAGTCTTTGGCACTGATATTGATACACTTGGGCAATTAACGGCACAAATTGAGCAACTTGTCAGTGACACTAGTGGCAGTATCGATGTGAAAATGGCCATGATTGAAGGCAGTCCATTTATTAACTTAACCCTAGATAATGAGCTGGCTCGAGGCTTTGGCATGAGCACCATGGAGTTTTCGCGGTATTTAAAAAGCCAACTGGAAGGTGTTATTGTGACCGAAGTGCTGCAAGGTAAAAAGCGTACCCCAGTACTAATTGCCAATAATCAAGGCGGGTTGAGTAGTATTAATGAGTTGCAGAATGAGTTGTTGGTGATGCCTGATAATTCATTAAAACGTCTTACCGATATCGCTAAATTAACCTATAAAGAAGGCCCTATTTTAATTGAACGCGAACAAGGTGATCGTTTCTCGGTGATTACGACCAACGTGCAAGGCCGAGATATAGTGAGTTTTGTTGAAGAACTCAATGCGAAAATTGACGCTGAGGTTAAGTTACCTAGCGGTTACAGTGTCAGTTTTGGTGGCGAGTTTGAAAATCAACAACGTGCCACTAATAACTTACTACTGGTTATTCCCGTCGCCATTGCGCTTATTACTCTCATTTTGTTTACCACTTTTGGTTCGCTTGCTAAAGCGGGCTTGATTTTGGCTAACGTCCCCTTTGCCATGATGGGCGGGATCGTGAGTTTGTATGTTTCGGGTGAGTATTTATCCGTGCCTGCTTCGGTTGGTTTTATTGCATTACTCGGCGTTGCGGTACTTAACGGTGTGGTGATGGTGAGTTATTACGAGCAGACCAAGCATGTTTTTAGCAGTTTATTGGCGAGAGTCGAGCAAGGTGCAGCAAGACGTTTACGACCGATATTGATGACCGCCACGACAGCCATGTTTGGCTTAATGCCATTGGTGTTTGCATCGGGCCCAGGTGCTGAAATCCAAAAGCCATTAGCTATTGTTGTTATTGGCGGTTTACTAACATCAACCATTACAACCCTTTATTTGTTACCAATCCTTTATTACTGGCTGGAGAAACGTCAATGATCACGGAGCAATTGTTAGTGCTGATCGCTCAAAATGATATTAAGGACGACATCGTTGATACCTTGATTGAACTTGAGTTTTTATCTGGTTTTAGCCTAGGTAATATTTGCGGTTTTAGCCGTGAACACAGCCATTTTAATATCAAAGAGCAAGTTGAAGGGTACAGAGAGTTTTGTAAATTTGAAATTATGCATCCTGTTGCTCATCAAGATGCCTTATTAGATGCCTTGTCTGCGGTTTGTAAACATAATCCGTGTCGATATTGGATTACACCAATCATTCATACTGGCACTTTGTGCTAGCCGCAAAAGAAAAGTGCTAAGTCGATAAAGGAAATAGTTGCTGTGTTTGGCCCATGCAGTCAACTCATTAAGTTTAGTTATAAGAAAGGAAATTGAAATGAGAATTTATCGTTGCCTCATAGACAGGATCTTTAGCAATAAACCTATATTTTAGATAGAAAAAAGGCCTTATTTATGATCTGATAATTGTCGCCAAACAAATCAACATGACCAATAAATAAAGCCGATGACAATTATCACCTT
>NZ_BMII01000062.1 GCF_014641855.1 Shewanella inventionis | reverse complement strand
GCGCAGTACCGCACTTCAGATAATGCCCTCAGTTTCACTGTTCAAAGCTGCAAAAAATGTGGACGTTTGGTTACTGCCTATCTTTGAATGTATCTGTCATCGAGCCTGGTCAGAAATAACAGAAAAGATAGACTGGGCGATTTGCTATATAACAAGAAACGCTCCAAAGTCACAGCAAAGAAAATCTAAAGAAGACATAACCTTAGATGGGATTTATGTCAGACTTAATGCTTAAGGTCCAGTGTATGTAAAGCTATACACCAGATTAAACAGCCAATACGATTTCATCATGGTCACCATTTAGTCACCATTTACGAAATTGAAGTTTTATGAGATGAAGAGTTAGCGCTATAGATGAAACCAAAAAACTAAATAACGCTAGAAAAGACAAAGGCCTAGCATTTCTGCTAGGCCTTCTAAATTTGGCAGGGGTGGCAGGACTCGAACCCGCAACCATCGGTTTTGGAGACCGACTAAAGCCCAAACGGGCTAGAATGACATCAACCAGCATTTAACGTAAAAAGCGGAGTATTCAATATTTTAACTGCAAAATATCGCCAAATCGAAAAGTATCATTTAACGCCTTTTATCACAGTTTTTTGCTTCGCAAGTTGACTTTTGGTCACAAGAAAATGTATACAGGTTCTACAAAGGATTGGAGGAAACTAGGATGGTTTCACTATTACACAAAAAATACGCTCGAAGAATACGCAAAGTATCGATTCATCCTTATGCCGAAGCAGCCTGGCGATTTACGAACAAGACGCAATATCTATTCAGTTCAGGATTAACGGCAATAGAGCAAATAAGGTTTGGCCCTCAACAAACACTACACGCTATACATAAGTCCGATACGCTCCAACTCATCAGCGGCTTTGAGTCCGCTTTTTTCGACCTCGGCAACATTCAGTTGGACGACTCAATCGTCATTGTTCATCCCTCGGCTTCCTCTCAGGCTTATATAGGGTCCCATGCCTGGAAAGCTGTAATCTCAAAATCATTATTCGGCTCGATCACTGAAGATAGCCTAGGTGCCACATTCGATAGCATTAATGAGCTAATGCCAGAACATATTATGCAAGAGCTGTTTAATGCAAAGAGGTTATCAGAAGAAAAATTCGCAAGTATGACCACAAAATCTCGAGGCTGTATTGCCAAACAAAGATCCAAAAAAAGGCGACTTGAGCAATCAACAATCGAAGCAAAAGATACAAAATCTGTATTAACAATGGTCTTGGAAAGTCTACATGAATGAGAACCAAAGTGGCAGTCGATTTACAAAAGAGGTGATATTAAATGCACTCAACAATGCATTTCCCAAAGCGTTATCAAACTATCATCATATTATTGCTAGGGAGGTGCTACGGCTTACGGACTTACTTAAAAGCCAGTATAAACGAGAGTTTAAAGAGCTAACTACAATCAAAGAACATGCCGAATCTTTTGCAGATGAAAGCATGGTCAATGTGGAGCACACCACTTTACAAGAATTATACAGCCATCTAACAAGCAGCAAGCAGCTCGAAAAATATTACTTTGTTGCGTTTATATCGTGTGTTATGTCATCGCCCTCCCAAGATAAAAATCAATATGACCAATATAAAGCGATAATCCTGCTCGTATCTGCCAGATTATACATGATGGGCTCACACGAATCGGCAATCAAAGGTGCATGCAATGAACTCAGACAGTGGGCGCTAGGTAAGCGTGATTCATTGTCCAATAACCTTCCAGACGTTATAAACAATGAAATAGATCTGCTATTACTCGAGCTTGATGATGCTCGTAAAAAAAACCTTGAGGTCAGCGCTACTGAGCAAGTGGGACATCAATTATCAAGAATGTATGTTCCGATCCGTGATAGTCACAACAACAAAGAAGGTATAACTCGGAACGTAAAGCCTCAATTTGGTCGTCGAAAAACAGTAATTATTGGCAAAAAAATTGAAGATGACACAGATGAATCAACCATCATTGAGCTAAGTGAGGTCACAAAAACAAAAGAGCAATGGCAACGTGAAGAATCGGGAACTCAAAAGACGAAGAATGCCTATCTAGTTTCAATGAAAAAGCCATCAATGAATGGCTACGCCATTCAAAAGCTACAAGCAAGAGCGAAGGTCAATCAAGTATTAAAGAACCAAATGTCATTACCATGCGACATCAATAATGCCAGCAATTTCGAAATAGAGACACTATTGAAATTTTGCTTAAATAACGATCAAACTAATGATTTAGCACGCTCATTCATCTTAGCTTCATTAATGCTCGGTAATTCTTTTGAGCAGCTTTCTCTTTGGCACTTCAACACCAAAGAAAATACCTTAATCAGACAACATCTATTGCCAACTCAAAAGTACAGACAAACGATAAAACCTTTAGTACAGCATATACAAAAGAGTTATAGCATCACATTACCTGCAATAATTAACAGTGCTGTACTGACAAAGTATGGTCAACAGGTCGAAAATGATATTGCCGATGTGTTATCAGCACTAAACAAAAAACATGGCACTCATTTAACTAAACGAAAAATAGCTAAATTTCTCGGACAAAAACTTAAACAAGAAGCTATAGACCCGACCATTATCGCACTCATAATGGGAGAGTCGGCCAATACTCATCCAGAACTCTCGTACACTCAATTGACAGGCAATCAACTAAGCCAAACTCATCAAAGGTATATTAACTATCTTGAGAAACTAGCAGAGCAAAAATTTCGGTATATTCATGCCCACCAAACATCGGATGAACTAATAGGCAGTCCTTTATTTATTAAAGATAACGTCATTTCAATCACTATCCAAAGTATACAAACAAAAATTGCAGCAGAACGCGGCATCGAAAGCGATAAATATCATAACTTCATTACATATTATGTACAGATAGCATTGGCAATATCGTCAGGATACCGACCTGTCACTGGATGGCTCGGGAAAATAACAGACTTAAACCTTTTCAACAAAACATTTTGGATTTCAGATAAAGAAATACAACAAACAACCAATGGTAGAGTGGTTGTTCTCCCCGATATAACCCTCTCTATTATTGAAAAATACATCGCTTATTTACACTTTTTTAAAGTTAAAACGAGGCGAATAGACATAAAATTAAGTCAACGCTATGAAGATGCCCTCAATGGGAAAGAACATTTATTTTTTTATCGTCAAGGATTAAGCATCGAAGAAGTTAGCCCTAAAAGTATGTCATCACATTTCGATAGCATAATCCCACTACCACTTAACTGGTATCGACATTATGCTCGGTCACTATTGGTATCAAAGAGTATCGACCCTGACCTCATAGCTGCTTGGATGGGACATGCAGAAGTTAATTCTCCGTCTTTTACACGATTTTGTTCGTATTCTATCGCTGATTTGAAAACAATCGCTCAGTGTATTAATCAGAAGCTCATTGATACTAACTTCAAGGCAATCGACTATGTCTAAGAACATTGGAGTTAAGCATAGATCTGATGCCAGAGCTTGCCATAGAAAGCAAATTATTACTAAAGCAGAACAGATTACCGCTAAACATTTTCCGAAGGGAAAACAATTACCGCTATCAACCGAATTTAATGATAACTGGCAGAGCCTTTTAGAGGATATTCAAAAATCATTCAGCTCTTTTAATGATTTGAGAACCGGCTTTAATCAGTGTGTAAAAATTATAAATGCCTACATCTATGAAGCTAAATCAACACTTGAACCGCTCTCATATTTAGTATTTCAAAAAGCAGAGCAATCGATAAGAAACCAAGAATGGATGCAGCAAAGCTGTGCTTTTCAAGCGCTATATACAAGCTGGTTCGAACACGTTAAGGACACAGGAACAAAGCAAGACGGAGCCGATATATTTCGTTCGATATTACTCTCATTTATTTGCCACTCAGGATGCTGTAACCATGATCTCGTCCGAGCATTCGCTACAAAACTATCAGGGAAATTAGATCTCAAGATAATCAACAACGCCTCATTTATATCACTGACAATCGATTCCGCTGGCTATAATACCAATATAAAAAACACTGAGAAAACAGAAACGATTTACCATTGTTACCTATCTCCGCTAACGTTGGCTTTTATCAAGCAACTCAATTCAGTTCAACATGAAGAAAGGTATCAATCATGGATAAAGCCTATTGAGAGTAAAACCCTACATGCATTGTTAACGAAAGGGTATCAAGTGAAGTTGCCCAATTTGGCTCAAAGCCTAAAAAAGCTCTGTATTTCTGCCATTGGAGTTATCGAGAGTTTACCGAACATAAATATCAACCAAGCCATACTAGAGTATGCAACAGGCAAGAATAAATCCTACTCCCTACCGCTGGATAATTTAGCCAGATTACAAACCAAACCAACATCAGCTATATCAACCCCGATTAGCTTTAAAAGAATCGACATTCCCTTTAAAAAGGATCCTATTGAGCATAGAAGTATTTTGCCTACAAAAGAGTTTTTTAAATGTTTAACTCATGCCCTACGTGAAAATGGCATTAAAAAACTATCACGCAAAGCACTTTCAACATCACTCGAATCATTAGCAGCACAGCATCAGTTATCGCTTGCACAACGCACACTATTAAGCTGGCTATTACTCAAGTCGCAAACATGCAAGCCATCAACTATTCGAAGTTATCACTCAACGCTCTCAAGAAAGTGGTTACTTTTTTCTGAGTATTATCAGTTAAGCATCATCGATGAACAGAGTATGTTAGATCTCTATCATCAACTTATTGATAACACTCCCACACAAAAACAAAAGTGTAATCTAGCGGCAAGATTAAATGATTTTCATGCCCATGCCGCCAGAGAGTTCGATTTCCCATTACTCAGTGAAGTTATTTACAGTGGTGACAAAAATAAAGCCCATACAAATGCAGGCTTCATTGACGAAACATTATTCAAAGCCTTATTAGGATCGGTTTTGATCATTGATGACTTAGATAACGAGGAGAAAGCAACATTACAAGCGGTACTGATTATAAGCTTTCGTTGTGGGTTGAGGATTAGTGAAGTCATCAAGTTGAGGTTGTCTGATATCGAAAGCTCGCCAACAGCATGGCTCGAAATTCGAGAAAATCAATATGGAAATAATAAAAGTCATGCTTCGCTACGGAGAGTACCTTTATACCCTCTTCTTTTGGAAAACGAAAAAAAAATTGTAAAACAAGTCCTTAATATCTCAAGATTGTCGGATGTAAAAAACACCAAATCAAAGCTCGCATTGGGGTTTGGTATCAATAAGAGTGAGCCTATAGATAAGTATTTTATGTCACATTTTACCAAGACAATGTTAAGAGAATTATCAGGCCTTGACCATTATGTTTTTCATCATTTAAGGCACAGTGCAATTTCTCGGTTGCAACTCATGTGTGAACTAGAAGACGCTCACGCAGTAATTCCAGAGGCAGTTCCATACAGCAACAGCATCTGTGAAAAAATCATTCACTTAATATCAGGAAACTCGGCAAGAAACCGGTATTATTCGATTGCATCGTTTGACGGCCACTCTGATCCTGAAGTTTGTTTTTCAAATTACTTCCATTTTTCAGATTTCATATTGGGTTATAAACTGTCTAAGATGCATTTGGATGTGACACAGAAACATATGTTCAATCTTGGTTTAGCGTCGAGAAGGTACATTAAAGCATTAAGCGATAATAAACCCGACGGCTCCCCTTTAGTTGCACAACAATTTGCACGATATTTGGTTAAAAAACTACACATAAACAAAATACGTACAATCAATGATGGCAGTGCTATTAGCAATAATGACATATCAAGCACGCAGAAACGCATGCCCTCCCAAGCGCCTTCTTTAAATACATGCTATGTCATTTTGCAGCAGATAAATTCAGGACTAGATCCAAGAGAGCTTAGTCATAAATTTCATATCGACCATGAAATCATCCAAAAATGGTATCGAAATGCAGTGGAACTCAGAAAAATAACAACCCGATCAGGTAACCCAAGGTTGAGAGCATATGGGAACGGTTTTCTACCACCAAAGCCATCGTCTTTGCTAGAACGTAGATGGTTAACAACACTGATTGATAAGATTAGGCTTCACTTTAAAGATGATAATAGAAACCTCATAAAAGTAATCAAATTTGCCCTTCAAAATACGTCTCAAAGTAAATCTGGAGTCTATTTTTCATCCCCAGAGGAGTTGACATTTTTTATCGATACATTTGCTTTTGCTATCCCCAAAAATAAATGGCGAGTCGTCACATTTTCAATGGAACACGCCTCACATAAAACACTATGGCAAAATGCTTATAAGGGGATCCAAAGTATTGTCCACAAAAAATCGTCCTCTATTGGTAAAGAAGGTCGTGGCGCAGTTAGATTAGAGCTTAGACACTCCAATGAAAAGGAGATGATGGAACGTCGAAACCAACGAAAATACTCATCGAATTCGCTTGTTTACTTACTGCATATGGCAGGGATCATGATGATGAAAACACAAGTTGAATGACTTGATAGTCGGCGTTTTTCAAGGTAGTTAGGTATTCCCATTCAGTTTAGGAAAAGATTTTACGGTGAACATTCTCTGACACTATACGGCACAATATTTAAAAAAATTTGGCTTCAATAAGCAAAATACACCGATCTATATTGACGGTGCACTTTGCTTATTAAAGTTAAATGTTAATGGCCATTATTACGGTTCAATACAAATAACCATTAGATTCTAATTGCCGTTTAAGCTTTTGCTCCCACCACAGAATATCGGGGATTTCCGTCTTAGGGTCGATAGACTCAATCCAGCATACTAGCGCTGAGTGATTCGTTTTCTGACTAGCCACTCCTAGTACACATATTAATTCGCGACCCGCTGGTTGACAGTAAAAACGTTGGCATAAGTAATAAGCAAGGTTGGCACATGTATTACGATTCATAAGTTTTTCCCTTCAATTTTTTGATTTAAAAATGCCTCAAATGCACTACCGTCTTGGCGCGTTAAATTGGGCACATACCGCGAGTAAACCGTAAATAACATGTTGGTATTAGCATGACCCATTTGCCGGGCAATCCACTCAGGAGACTCGCCAGAGGCCAACCACAAAGTAGCGGCTGTATGGCGAGTCTGATAAGGATTTCGCTGAGGGATCTTGGCTATATTCAACGTCGGGTACCAAACACGATAAGACATGTTTTTATTATTCATGGGCATGCCACCAGAGGTTTGAAATACAAAGCCTTTACCTGCCGACTTTTTTGCATGCTGGGTTAATGCTTCAAAAACTAAATCATTCATATCGATCTCTCTTAGCGATGTTTTAGTCTTTACTGGACCGAGCTTATTTCTCACCCAGGACCCACGAATTAAAATTTGTCGTCGAACCAAGTCAACATTTTCCCACTGCAAACCGTCTATCTCACCGGTACGCATACCAGTAAAAAAGCGCACTAAAAAGTAACAACGAAAATCAGGCCTAACAACGTCTAAAAATTTAAACACTTCATCAAGTGTGAAAGGGTGAACAGGCTTACGATTTACCGGCAATGGTTTAATAGACTTCCATGGACTCACAAAATCATATCGTTCAGATGCATCATTCAGCACTACTCGCAAAGGTGACAAAATTTGGTTGATGCGAGAAGCAGATAACGCTTTGGCAAATGCTTGGCCATCGACTAAATCCGCCCTAAATTTTAATATTTCAGCCTTGGTGATTGCCTGTATGTTGTGCTCACCAAATCGGGGCAAAATATAAAGATTCAAAATATCTTCGATTGTTCTTAACTGCGATGGACGCCACTCAGGTCGTTTCTCCAATAGCCATTGCGCTATAAATTCGCTAACGGAAGGTGTTGAGTCAGCTTGTTTTATTGCTGTCATACGGTCGTATTCTTGAAACTTTTTGACCTGTTTACTATTAGGAAAATGCCGGGCATATTCAAATTGATTCAAATGTATTTCAGCCTCAATTCGCTTTAACACTGCGGTAGCCCTTTTACGGTTTGCGGCATTGTCTTCAAGGGTGGTCATCTCCCGACAGCGTATACCTCTATACCTAAAATCAATCTGCAACTTATTGCTTCGTGTATTTATAGTCCCCATCTAATCGCCCTCCTCTACTTAGTTGGTAAGATGTCGGAGTAACCGAACAACATTAACTGCTCAACACTTTCCCAAATAAATAAAATTTTGCGGCCACCGAACGGGCGAATGTAGTGCACTCCTTCGAGCAAGATGGCATCTTTTAACTGATCGCGAATGGTTCTTGCATCATATTTAATGCGTGCAGAAAGCTCTTCTGCTGTTAAATAAGTATTAGACATAATATACTCTCCGATAGGTCATTTGATTCCATAGGAAGCCCCTTTAACCTCCTATAGAACAAATTTATGCTCATTTATTATCTTTTGCAAGCATTTTTTATCTGCAGGAGAACATTTTGTTTTATGGGAGTATATTTTGAAGTGTAATCTTTCAAGGATTCTCGGAGAAAAACGGTTAAAAGTTTCAGATGTCGCCAGAGATACAGATATCAATAGAGGCACAATAACTCGCCTTTACAATGACACCGCTACTCGAGTTGAGCTTGATGTCATTGAAACGCTTTGCAAGTACTTAAATGTAGAGATAGGTGAGTTGTTAGAGATACAAGATTAGAACCAAACTCAGTTAGACAATGCTCTAAGGAGCAATTATGGCAACTAGCCATCATAAACGTAACAAGCTAGAAATCGCGATAGACCCGTTTTTGTCTCAGAACGAAAAAGACTACCTAGTTCCCTTATTATTAGGTTGGTCTGGTGGCGCTGAAGCAGCTTTAAGCTGGTTTAAAAGCGAACCATTGGCGGCTTACGGAAATTTAACGGCCCAACAATTATGTGAATCAGGTAAAGCTGAAAGCTTCGTTGAGTATGTTAAAGGGTTAGAGTTGGGTGGTTTCGTATGAGCTATGCCTTAAATAGTTAGGATAAATCACCTCATTAAAATATAAACTGGCATTTGGTCAGATCAAATCTGAGCTAGTACAGATTAAGTAACCTCTTTACTCGGTAATTCTAGCTTAGCTTTATCTATAATATGACCGCAGCTTTGCTTGCTTTTATTACGGTAATTTCGGCAGCCCCAGAACTCACCATAAGGACCCTTTCTTAATTTCATATCGCCACCACAAACACTGCAAATTGGTACTGTATTGCTGCAGACGTCATTAAGACAGACTTTAAAGCCAGTAAAACGTTTACGCGTCATCGGGCTACCACAAAGCTCACAGCCCTCCTCTTTATGGTCACATAAGGGAAAGTGGGAACATGAGAAAAACGACTTAAAGTTGCCCACTCTTGGCTTTAAAGTGCCAGTAGTACAGCGAACACAACTTATGTCTTCAAATATTTTCTGTACCAAAGAGGTGCTGAACTCATCTTGCTCGATGGCATAGTTATCCTTGAGCAGTTCGACCACAAATGGACTTGCGTCAGTCATATCTGCTAGCACGTATGCGCGGTGTTTTGCGCGAGTTAGGGCGACATAAAACAATCGACGCTCTTCTGCAAATTCAAATGCCTCAGTCTTAGCTAAAAAAGCATCAAGTATTGGGGGCGTGACTTTCATAGACGGAAAGCCATGCTTGCCCGTTTGCATCCCCATGATCACCACGTAATCAGCCTCTTTACCTTTTGAAGCATGAAAAGACTGACATTCGATAGTCAGCTTTGGGTATTGTCTGTTTAACTGCTTTAGCCTAACGTTATCGGGTAGTTGAAACCAGAATCGCGCCAGCAGATACACTACAGGCTGGCCCTTAAGTTCATCTTCAACCTTTTCAACCTTTTCAACACGCTTACTAATCGCATTTAAAGCCTGTTCAAGTGCATTGTGGCTTGGCTCATCTTGCGTTGCAGGTTCTTGCTCACCTCGTCGTATCAATGACACTGTAGGGTAATCAACCTGAGAGACTGAACGGATATCTTTGTTAAGTTGCACGGGATTCTTAGTCACAAACTGTGTCGCAACATCACCAATACTACTGTTGAATCTGAACGTTTTATCTAAATACGTTTTCGCTGTAGGGCCGAAATATTCAGTAAACTGAGTGGTTAAACTGACGTCTGCTCCACTAAATCGATAAATTGCCTGCCAATCATCACCCACGCAAAACAGCGATGCTTTTGGTTTGCCCCCAGGTAAGCTGGAGTCCCTTAACGCTTTGACTAACCGAGCCCTAGGCTCTGAGATATCTTGAAACTCATCGACCATGATATAGCGCCATGGACTAAGAAATTGCCCTTGTTGAATATAGCGTAATGCTTTGCCTATCATGTCTTCAAAATCAATATCGCCAGAGGCTGACAATTGCTGTTGGTAACGACTTAATATCGGCTCTAGTAGTTCGAATGCTTTACGAATCTGCTTTGCATCTGCGGCATGTTTAAATACCTTATTTAATCCGTTTTCATCTAGGCAAGCAGCTTTATACAAGCCAATCAGCTTACTGAACAATTTGGCTAACTCAGTAACACGACCAAGTTCATTAAGTGTCGCTAGTATTGCTTCATCGGGTAGCGGAGACACTTTGATATCTAACGCATGAATAGCGTGCTCAAGCTTATGAGTGAGCAGACCTTTTTTATGCTGATAGTAAAATAGTTCAAGGCAAACTGTGCCGTGCTCTTTATGCAACTGTCGCTTCCACTCCATCGACTCCAAATATTGCTGATTGTCGATATAAGGGGCTGTACTATGATCTTCATCGATACCGTAATACTCGATATAAACACCATAGTCAGGTAGATAAAAATCAGGTTGATATTGGCGAAAATCCACACAACTTACATCGTGCTCATACTTAGCTTCATATTTGTATTCAATACCATTACTGAACAGCCAATTAGCTATGTATAGCTCGCCAAAGCTTTTTACCCGCTCCCTTTTCAGGGTGCGAATATCATTGTCATTAAGGTATTGAAAATACTCACCCAAAGTGTCGAAATCAAAAGGGCTTTTTTCAACGTAATAGTATTGACTAAAATACTCAAACAGTTGCTTACGATAGGCGCCATCTTCAATCAATGTTTCAAGCGTGCTTTGCACCCAATTGTCTTTCGCTTTTTCATCCTCAGCCCAAGGCGATAGGCTCGGTGACTTGCCTTCGACTTGAGCAATAACCCTTAAACCTAAGCTGTGGAAGGTGCTTGCTTTTATATCATCAGTACCAAGCTTCTCTTTAATCCGCTCATCCATCTCGTCAGCCGCTTTTCTGCCGTAAGCAAGCAGTAGTATTTCATCGGCTTGTGCCTGACCACTGTTAATTAAATAGCCTGCACGCCCCACCATTACGCTAGTTTTCCCCGTACCAGCCCCTGCTAATAGCAAGTTATTGTTATCATCAATCACACAAGCTCGTTGCTGCATCTCAGTCAGAGGCTTAGATTCAACATGTTCAAAAAAATCTGCAAACTTGAATAGCTGAGCTTTTACATAGTTTTCACGCAGTTGTTCGATGTCTGCTTTGTTCCAGCTATACATCTTCTGTAATTTGGCTAACGCTGCGTTTATATCATTCGCCAATGGCATATTTTCACACCAAGGGAACCAACGCCGATATTCACGCTCGATTCTTGCCTGCATCATCTCCAAGCGCGATTGACGCAAATATTCCTTAGCAAGTGTTAGTTCAACCCTAGCCACAAGATTACTCAACTGCTGGGCATTATGGGTAGCCCAACGTTGCGCTATGTCATTTTCAAAATGTTTTCGAGCAAAATAGCTGAGAAAAAGGACTTGATAAGCCTTACCTGAAACAGTAAATCCAAGCAGATAACCTAAAGGACTAAAACTAAACTTCGGTGGGCAATCTAATTGTTGCCATAAAAAACACACTTCAGCTGGTGGCTCTTTAACTGAACCGAACTTAGCTAAAAACTGCCCCTGAGCACGATAAAATGTAATGCCTTTCTCGGTGAGATCCACAGCATTTGGCTTGCCCCTATAAAAATGGCCAAACCAACTGTGCTTAATTGTTTGCGCTGACTGTTTTGATGACAAGGTATAACCTACTGCTAAATGGTGCTGATGGTATCTAGGCGTATAACGCCATTATAAACTTGATATTACGTTATTGTACGTACTATGCTTGTCGCAAGTGGATTGGGAGTACCCGGTCGGCGTCAAAACCTCGGTGAGTTTCATCGGGGTTTTCGCTATCTAGCGTTTGATAAATAGGTCTTTGTCATTAAGGGAAATACTTCAACCATCACTGCTCATAGCCATTACCTACCATTTTACGTCCGCCTTCACAGTAAAACTTTGCTTTTTTCATTTATCTTTACTGACGTTTTACGCAAGGCATGGAAACCTTGCGGACCCTATTTAAAATTACCTGTAACTTACCAGACTCATTGGGATAAATATCTTCAAGGTAATGATTTTGAACAGCTCTATCTCTGAGAGAGCGGCTACTTTCTAGCCTTTTTATAAACTCAGGTATATCAAAAGCGTAAATTGGTATACCTTCTGTGTAAACCTCATTGAAAAAAAGGTAGAAGATATGCTGTTTTAGCTTTTCACTATCAATTATCAATATAGGAAAAAGACCTTTTAATAGTGTTATCGAGTTATGAAGTCTAATCAAAGTTCTAGGGTTACCGATATTGAAAAGACCAGTGAGAAGAGTAAAGTATTCAACTTCCGCTAAGGTACTTTTCAGGTATGAGTCTGAAACTTCACTTGCTTGTTCCTCCTCGTTTTCAGCTTCCTCCCAATCTACTTTAAATTCTTTATCAGCCTTTTCTTTTACCTGTTGTTTTAGATATTCACTTCGCTTGAATGAGTCTGTCACTTCAATACCAACTTCAATCGAATCATAAAGTCGTTTCTGAATAAACTGAGACAGTTGAGAAGGATTTGGCTCATCCAGTTCTATAACTAACTGAAATAGTTTTCCTAAAAAATCACGGGCTATCTGCTGAGACTGCTTCTGGTCTACAAAGCTATTCAAGCTCTTTAGAGCGACGGCATTCAATAATTGTTCTCCATCAACTGTAAATACAACAATGACATTATCTAGGCTTGCCAGGAGCCTTATCGCCTCTAAAGTATCGGCGTTTTTCAAGGTAGTTGTCGCCTAAGCTGTTAAGCTGCTTCTTTTTTGTTCTCTGGGTTTAACTCCACCTCACCGATTTCATCCCAGTTTCTGGTGCCATTTGACCAGCGGTTAGGGTTAAT
>NZ_BMII01000061.1 GCF_014641855.1 Shewanella inventionis | reverse complement strand
ATTAACCCTAACCGCTGGTCAAATGGCACCAGAAACTGGGATGAAATCGGTGAGGTGGAGTTAAACCCAGAGAACAAAAAAGAAGCAGCTTAACAGCTTAGGCGACAACTACCTTGAAAAACGCCGAAATTAAAAAGCCCGAAACTTTATGGTTTTGGGCTTTTAGCATTACGTTAGTGGTATAGGTTAAGACTTATTACGCCTTATATTGCGGATAGTCGCTGTAGCCTTTGGCATCACCACCATATAAGGTGAGGCGTACGTCGGCGTCAAATTCGGCTAATGGCCAGTTGTGGTAGAAACGTTCAACCAAATCTGGGTTAGTGACATAAGGCGTGGCAAACGCGACTAAATCGGCATACTGCTTGGCAAGCAAGACTTGTGCTGTTTCTTTGGTTAACTTGCCTGTGATCATGATTGGGTTAGGGTATACCTCACGTACTTGCTGGCGAAACGATTCTGGCACCTCAAGGTAACGTGAGATGTTTTCAGAAAAGTGCACGTAGGCTAAGTCTAATTTCACCATGTTTGCCAATGCTGCTAGTGTTAACTCAACAATTTCAGGATCTTCTTCTGTAAAGCCTTCAATAACATGCGGTGATAGTCGCACGGCCACTTTATTGCCACCAATGGCATCAGCTACTGCGGTTAAGGTTTCTAATAAAAAGCGCATTCTATTTTGTTGACTGCCACCATATTGGTCTTGGCGCTGATTACTTTCTATGTGTAAAAAAGTGTCAAACAAGTAGCCGTGTGCAGCATGAATCTCGACACCATCAAATCCGGCTTCTATGGCATTTTTAGCGGCTTGCACAAAATCGTTAATGGTATTGTTGATATCTTCTTGTGTCATGGCTTTAGGTTGCTCGGTTTCGATCATCCCAAAACCACCTTCTGGCAATGGACCAAACACTTGGTCGGGGATTTTTATCGCCGAAGCTGCCACAGGTTGTTGGCCTGAAATGCTTGAATGACTGCGACGACCAACATGCCACAATTGAGCAAATATCTTCCCGTCTTTGGCGTGTACGGCTTGTGTGACCTGTTTCCAGCCCTCAATGTGTGCTGTGGTGTAAATGCCTGGGGTCATCGAGTAGCCACGGCCCACTGCAGAAATAGGTGTGCCTTCACTAATAATTAGCCCCGCACTGGCGCGTTGTTGATAATAATCAGCCATGATTTGGTTGGGTACATCACCTGGCTGTGAGCTGCGTGAACGTGTCATTGGTGCCATGACAATTCGGTTTTTTAGGGTGATATCGCCCAGTTGAATGGGTTGGAAAAGAGATGTTGTCATTTGTGAGCCCTCATAAAGAATTGACCACAGAGTAACAAATAACACTAATTTGATTTATAGCGCTAATCGAAAATAATCTTTGTAGAAAATGAAGGTAATAATAGCCTCACAACAAAGCGGGTTAGCTGTACTTTGAGTTACACCAGCACTTGACGAGTATTGGCGATGTAATGGTGAATTTGTGCCTCGGTTTTATGATCGATCATTTCTTCTGGGCGGCATTTTTCTGGGCAGGGCATTCTTGGTGTAGCGCCAAACAGGCGACAAATTAATGGGCGTTCTTCGTACACTTCACAGCCATTTGGCCCTAAATATACACAGTTCCAGTGTTTTAAGGCGGCTTCATGTTGTGCTGCAGTTTTTACAGGTAAACGAGCCATTTCTGCAGACGAGGTTGTGATCGGTCCGCAGCAATCATGACAACCCGGTTTGCAGTTAAATGATGGGATCCGCGCACGAAGTAAATCGACTATTTCAATATCATTAATCATGATTGGGCGTCCATGGCGAATTTGGTTAATTTTACCTCTTGATTATCACCATATACAAGAGTTTAAGGTGGCGGTTTTTGATGATAAATGTAGTTCAACCTGCAGTTTACTTAACCTCAGTTGTTAACTCTTACTCGTTTGAGGTTTATAGGCTTTGAAAACACTCGTCAGTCGATTGAGCTTTGCGATCATGTGAGTGTTGATATTACCAAGTTAGGCGAAAGGCTACATGAGTTAATAGCAACGTTTGAAGTGACAAACGATGAATATTCTGCACAGCGACGTAACATGATAAGAAAAGAGGACTAATACTAACCAGTATATGAGTGCGATCACTTATTTATCCTGGTTGGTATAAAATCACGTTCGTGGGGATTTTGGACAATAAAAAACCTTTTTATCTTAAGCCGATAAAAAGGTTTTTTATTTGTAGGGCAATAGGCTTATTTAGCTAATTTTACAAAGTAGTCAAAGATTTCTGGCACGTTACCGTTACCTAAACCTGCATCAAATGCGGCTTGTAGGTTAGCAGATGAACCTTCGGCAATTTTAGATTCTGTGCCTAGATCTTCTACCATTTTTAAGAAGTAACCTAAATCTTTATTCGCGTTAGCAATTGAGAAGCCTAGGTCGCTTACGCCATCTACCGCGTAGTTTTTACAAAACTTCATAAATGGTGAGTTAGATGGGCCGGCAGACATGATGTCGAAAAGTTGTTGACGGTCTACACCTGCCAGTTTAGCAACAGCAAATGCTTGCGACATGGCACATACAGTTGTCATACCCATAAAGTTATTAATTAACTTTGTAGTGTGGCCTGCACCTAGTTCACCAAGGTGGAATACGTTTTCGCCTTGGTCGTCTAGCACAGGTTTAACTTTATTAAATGTTTCAATGTCGCCTGCGGCCATAATGTTTAATAAACCATCTTTTGCGTGTGCTGGCGTACGGCCGAGTGGGGCGTCAATCATGCCTGCGCCTTTAGCGGCTAAATCTGCACCAATTTTGCGAGTAGATGATGGGATTGATGTACCAAAGTCAATCAATACTGAGCCAGCTTTAATGCCTGCTAGGATCCCGTCGTCGCCATATACTAGCTTTTCTACTACTGCTGATGTGGTTAAACATAACATAACAATGTCACTGGCTGCGGCGAGTTCTTTTGCAGAACTCACTGCATTTGCACCACGAGCTACGCAGGTTGCTACAGCTTCTTTATTAAGATCCATAACATTTAATTGGTAACCTCTTTTTTGAAGGTTCTCAACCATGTTGCCGCCCATTAGGCCTAGGCCGATGAAACCGATGACTGGTTTTGTCATATTTAACTCCTAAATATTTTAGTAAATGCGTGTCTGTAGACTAACTCTGCGCACCCAAGCGAGAAGGTATGCGATGCTTTAATGCTGAATTTGTTTAACGTAAAATGCCTAGTTAATTGGCAATCAACTTGTATTACAAAATGTTAGTAAATTATAACCAGATTGTCAACCAATTATAGTAATTGGACATACCAAAATTAATATTGGTAAGATTTTCTTTAAATCAATTAATGCTGAGTCACTCACCAACGCTAAATTTGCCTTGGGCCAGCTAATGTTTACCGCTATTACCATTAAAATAACTGAGGCATATTGGGTTCACCTCGTTGAGGCGATTTGCACTCAATATTGCCTAGCGTGTGGTATGAAACCGGGTTGCAATTAACTAGCGCTTCATTGGTAATTTTTTTGCTATTTTATTTAAGTTAAAACACTGATTTTGTAAGTATTATTTTAATAAAACTCATTGTGACTTTGCAGGTAGAGTTGGTTAAGTAAAAAGCCTATCGTTTGATAGGCTTTTTACTGTGAGTCGATTAGAACTTAGCGCGCACGCCTAGTGTGTATCGACGGTCTGCTTCACTGTATGCCCAAACAGAACCTAGCTCAGTAGTGTATTCAATTGGTTCACCTGTTAGGTTTACCGCATTGGCTACCACTGTGATGCTATCGTTGATGTCATAGCTTACAGAGAAATCAAACTGACCTCTGGCTTCACGATAGCTATTACCCACTGTTGGGTCGTAGTTATCAGCTGCTGGGTCGTTTTGGTTAAATACGTTGTAACCTAACGCACCTACAGTTTGAACACGTTTAGTGGTTTGTTCATCTAAGTAACGATCACGCCAGTTGTAAGCGAGACGTAATTGTAGGTCTTCGCCTTCCCAGTAAAATTGCGTGTTAGCGGTATGCTTAGAAATGTTTAACAATGGGTTACCGTCTGGTTGCTCACTGTCGGCGTAGGTATAGTTAGCATTAACACCAAGGCCTGACCAAATGCCTGGTAAAAAGTCAAACTGCTGCTGATATCCAAGCTCTAAACCTCTTACTTCACCACTGCCACCGTTGACGTCGGTATCGATAACAATACCAGTACGGCCTGCTGCTTTTTCTGCATCAACATAGGCTAAGCCTTGATCTTCTGTCGCGTTAACAATATCGCCTTGGCTTTGGCCTGCTGTGTCAAGTAAACAGATGTTGTTCCATTGCGTGGTGTTTTGGCCAGTAATGGTGCTTGAGTCTGCTAAACAGCTGCTGTCGCTTTGGGTAAACGATTGCACGTCTTTGTAGAATATGGCTGCAGAGACAATTCCGCCGCCATCAAAGTAGTGTTCAACTGAGAAGTCATATTGAGTGACGCGGTATGGGTCAAGTTGGTAAGAACCTTGAGTACCGGTAACTAACGAGTTATCAATTGAGAGTGCAGGGCTTAACTCATCAAAGTCGGCACGACGCATAACTTTTGCTGCTGCAAATCGTAATAATGTTTCTTCTGATAAAGTGTAAGTTACGTTTAAGCTTGGTAAAAAGTCTGAGTAGTCATTTTTACCTGTAGTGAGAATTCTATTGCCATTTGTGTCAATTGAATCAACGATGCTTGATTCTAATTCGGTTTGAATATAACGACCACCGACCACGGCTGTGATATCTTCAAAGTCTAAATGGAATTGAGCGTAAATGGCGTTAGTTTTTTCGTTAATGGCTTTGTATGCGCCAGTATCTTCAACCATGTTGTCTGCTAGAGAGCCATCCATTGCATAGGTGGTTCCGGCTAACATTTGTTGTACTAATGCGTATGTGGCTTCAGCATCTTGTAGTTTTTCAGCATCATATACGTTGTATGTGAGCAAATCGTTTTGGCCAGCAATGCCTGTTTGGTCAAAAGAGTTATCCATGTTGATGGTTTTAAAACTGTCGGCAATAATGGCGTTATCAATCCAGGTTGGGCTGTATAAACCATCTGAATTTTTAGCATTTTTGTATGCATCTTTTAATGTGTTGCCGTTTGGTTTTAGGTCAAAACGGTTGGCGGTATAGTCTCGGTCTGTAAAGCGAACACCCGCTTTAACTGCTGTGACAAAGTCTACGCCAATATCATTGATTTTAAAGTCAAAGCGTAATGCTTGTTCTTCGTTGTCTGTGTCTAACGTTTTGTGGAAAAACTCACGGAATACTAAATTGTCTGGGTTAGTTAGCATGCCAGTATCAGCAAATACGTAAGATGGAATACCACTTCCGCTAGTTGAACTGCCTGTACTGGTGTGTGTAACAAGGCTTAATGTTGGTTCTGTGCGCTCGATAGGGCGTAAGTTAAATTCTGATGCAACTTGACGCTCTTCTGATTTTGAAATTGAATACTCACCCGATAATTCAATATTGCCGGTGACATTCCATTCTGCACCAATGGCGTGTGATGATGTTTCGTTAGTGGTAAAGTCACTCCATGTTTTTGGAATGGTTAACACACCGGTTAAATCGTAATTATGAAGTTGACCGTTACTGTCGTAGTACGAATCGCTTCTTGGAACCACGGTTCCACCAACGTCAAGGATTGAGTAGGCAGCTTGTCCACCATCGAGCTCAGTTGCGTTCATGTCTACGTAGATATTTAAATCTTCGCTGGTAGGAGCCCATTGTAAAGATAAACCGTAAGCAGTACGTTCACGTTCTTCTGTTTTTTGCTCAACTGTGCTTTCTGTGCGGCGAAGGTATTTGCCGTTAGGTCCGCCTGATACATCTACGGTGCCGTCTCCGTCTATATCTATATCGTCTTGTAAATCGACTTTATTGAAGTATTCGTCGCGACGAAGTTCGCGGTCTTGATAAGACATATTAACAGCAGCACCAAAGGTGCCAGAGTCACCTAGGTCCCAATTTTTACCCATTGCTGCAGTAAAGTTTGGCGCGACGTTTTCTGTTTTGTCTGCGTATTCACCATCAAGAGTGAATGCAAAAAGAGGGTCTGATAGTTCTAAAGGACGAACCGTTTGCATATTAACAGTACCGCCAAGAGCACCTTCAATCATTTCAGGTGTTGGCGACTTAACGACTTCAACGGTTTTTAAGAAGCTTGATGGAAAATCATCTAAGCTGATACCGCCGCGGCCTGGGCCTGCAGTTGAGCGGCCATTAAGTAAGATAAGGTTTTCTGATACGCCGCGAATGGTAACTGATTCACCTACACCAAAATCTGACTCGATAGAAACACCCGTGATACGTTGAAGTGCTTCTGCAATGTTGTTGTCAGGTAATTTACCGATGTCTTCTGCAACGATGGCATCGACGATACGAGCATCAGTACGTTTTAACAAGTTAGCGGCTTTTAAACTACCAAAAATACCGCGTACAGCAATCACTTCAATTTCGCTTGTGTCTACTTCTTCTGCTGCAACCTGTTCTGCATCAGCGGCTAACGCTGTTGGCATGCTTAACAATGCTGTTAGTGTTGCGCCAAATATTGTTATGTTATTGGCTTTATTTTTTGAGCTACTAAACATAGCGCTTATTTTATTGAGCTTCATAATTCCCCCCAAAGAACCTGTTAGCTGGTATTACCATCTGGTATACCAATTGTTGTTGTAATAATCAACATAAACATTTATATAACACGTTACCAATAATTGCAATCTGCTTTACCAAGATAATAATATTGTCATACCAAGGTCTGAGCCGCCTATATTTTGATTGTTTCTTCAGTGTTAATAGGCAATAAGGCTTGGTTTGTATGATGTAAATTAACTAATTCCTAGTATAGAAAAAACAGAATCTTATATACGAGTCACTGATTTTTACGGTTTCGATGTGCATCACAAAGTTATAACAATTCAACATTCTTGGTAAGGTGTGATTTAAAGCTTGGTAATACCAGTTTGTTGATGGTTCGCATTGTCAACGATTTTAGCACTTATTCACTTAAGGTATTTTGAGGTGTTTGTTTTGATTTTTGTCTGCCATTGGTGAGTTCTGTTGATGGTGAACCAGGTGTTGCTTTAAGCCATCATCACTTATGCCTTGTCTTTGCCCAATGCCTTAATCCCCAAGAGCGAACACCTGGATTCCTGCTCAAAAGCATTGCAGGAATGACGGAGCAGGTGGCGTTGCTTTTGATTTATGCCGTCATCACTTATGCATTTTCTTCGAATTATGCCGTCATCCCCAAGTGCTTGTATTGGGGATCCAGGTGTTGCCTTATGCCGTCATCCTCAAATGCTTGTATTGGGGATCCAGCTGTTGATTGGGTATATGTGTGCTTTTGTTTAACAGCCAAGAGCGAACACCTGGATTCCTGGTCAAAAGCATTGCAGGAATGACGGAATTAAGGGCATTGCAGGAATGACAGCGCGGGTTGGCTCATGCCGTCATCACTTATGCATTTTCTTCGACTTATGCCGTCATCCTCAAGTGCTTGTATTGGGGATCCAGGTGTTGCATTATGCCGTCATCACTTATGCATTTTCTTCGCCCTATGCCGTCATCCCCAAGTGCTTGTATTGGGGATCCAGAAGTTGCTTTGGTTTGTGGGCTTTTGTTTAACAGCCAAGAGCGAACACCTGGATTCCTGCTCAAAAGCATTGCAGGAATGACAGCGCGGGTGAGGCGCTTTTGCATTATACCGTCATCACTTATGCATTTTCTTCGCCTTATGCCGTCATCCTCAAATGCTTGTATTGGGGATCCAGGTGTTGATTTGGTATATGTGTGCTTGAGGTATTGTTGTGTGCTGTTTAATTAATAAAAAGGCCTTTAATGTGGTATGTATACGCCACAAGAAAGGCCTTAATCATTATTCGGTTACATTAATGCTTTGCGGTAACGCACTTGCAACAGGTAGGGTTAAGCTTCGCTTTCTGCCTTGCTTGCAAGATATTCATCGAAAGTCCCCTGGAAATTAACCAGCTTTTTATTAGTTACATCAATGATCCGTGTTGCTAGTGATGATACAAATTCGCGGTCGTGGCTAACAAATATCAGCGTGCCTTCAAATAATTTCAAGGCTTGGTTTAACGCTTCAATGGCTTCCATGTCCATGTGGTTTGTTGGCTCGTCCATTACCAGTACGTTAATATCCATCATCATTAACTTACCAAATAAGAGACGGTTTTTTTCTCCACCTGAGCAGTTACGTACTTTTTTGTTGGCGTCGTCTTCGGTAAATAATAAACGCCCAAGCATGCCTCGTACCATTAAGTCATTGTGCTTTGGTGTGCGCCATAACGACATCCAGTCAAATAAGGTCATGTCATTGTCAAAATCTGCTGTGCTGTCTTGCGGGCAATAGCCAATAGATGCGTTTTCTGACCATTTAATGCGGCCGTGATTATGCTCTATTTCATTAACTAAACAGCGTAGTAATGTGGTTTTACCCACGCCGTTTTCACCTATGATAGCCAGTTTTGAACCTGCTTCTAAAATAAGATCGCCGTGTTCAAACAATACTTCATCAAATCCATGGCCTAGGTCTTCTAAAACAAGCGCTTGGCGATGTAATTTTTTTGATTCGGTAAAACGAATCGATGGCGTGATACGACTAGACGATTTAACGTCATCCAGTTTAATTTTATCCATCTTTTTAGCACGTGAACTGGCTTGTTTAGCTTTAGATGCGTTAGCACCAAAACGGTTAACAAAGTCTTGAAGTTCTTCAATTTCAGCGCTTTTTTTGGCGTTGCCTGCTAATAATTGTTCACGTAATAGGCTTGATTGCGCCAAGAAATACTCGTAGTTACCAGGGTAAATACGCAATTCGCCGTAGTCGATGTCAGCCATGTGGGTACATACTGAATTTAAAAAATGTCTGTCGTGCGAAATGATGATCATGGTGCACTTGCGTTTGTTTAGCTCGGTCGCTAACCAACTAATAGTATGAATGTCTAAGTTGTTGGTTGGTTCGTCGAGTAACAAGATGTCAGGATTTGCAAACAAGGCCTGAGCCAACAGTACACGTAATTTCCAACCGGGGGCGACTTGCTGCATTAAGCCAAAATGGAACGACTCTTCGATACCTGCTTCAAGTAAAATTTCACCAGCACGGCTTTCTGCTGTGTAACCGTCCATTTCAGCAAACTGGCTTTCAAGATCGCCTACACGCATGCCATCTTCGTCTGTCATTTCGGCTTTGCTGTAGATGTAATCACGCTCTTGTTTGACTTTCCAAAGCTCAACATCACCCATGATCACGGCATCAACTACTGTGTACTTTTCAAAGGCGAATTGGTCCTGGCTTAATGTACCCACTTTTAACCCTGGCGTAATAGAAACGTTGCCTGAGGTTGGTGCTAATGCACCGCTGAGGATTTTCATAAATGTGGACTTACCACACCCATTGGCACCAATTAAGCCGTAACGATTGCCATGGCCAAATTGTGCCGAAATGTTTTCAAACAAAGGCTCAGGGCCAAACTGCATAGTAATATTAGCGGTAGAAATCAAAATAAGTTTCCATAGAGTGGTACTGCATTGTTATCAACAAGCGGCTAGGGTGTAGCGTTGTGAAAATAAGACTGACAGGACGTTAGTTAAAAGTGCGCGAATTATACAGATAAGTAGTCAATTGTCGATTTATTATCTATTTGGACTACATCAGAAGGTGTTTATTTTATTCTATAGTTAAGTTGATTGATAAAACGAATTGTATAGCACCGCGGTGATGATGCTTTTATCTTTAACTTGTTGATATTACGTCAATCTATTTCATGTAATATGCAGTTAGCTTTTTTATGTTATGGTTTCTTACTGGCCCAAACATAAAAATATAGCCGTTACTGATGCCCATCGTGCGGTGATGTTATCAAGGTACAACTTAGTGTTGACACACAAGAATTGTTTAACATTAAGCTTTTAAAATATGAATATTTTTCAACATGTTAAATGTATTTTGTGCTTTTGCTCACAAGAATTTGCATTTGTTTAGTATTTTCTTATTTAATGACGAAATTTTTAACCTAAGTTACTATAATCAAAGCTAAATAAATATTTGTTGGTGATTTGTTGTGTAATTGTTTTTATATTGGGTGTTATTTTGCTACTTTGCATGTTAAGTGGTTGTGTCAAATAGTTAACGAGCGTGATTAGCGGTCGATGTTGGAATGAGTGGATGCTAACGAAAAAATCTATACGTTTTGTCAATGTCAGTCTTTTTTTACTGAGTCTGTTGTGCTTTATAACTTCTGTTATTGCTGCAGAGGGCTCTTTGGCTGTTGGTGGCTCCTCAATAATTGAACGTGTTACAGAAAGTCCTTCCCCTGTATTAACGCCGCAAGAATTACAATGGTTAGCAGACAATCAACCCATTAGAGTTGGGGTTGATGGTTTTTTTCCGCCCTATAGTTTTGTTGATGACCGTGGACAAATGGTGGGCTTGGCCGTTGATACACTTAATTTGATGGGTAAAAAATTGGGGGTCTCCTTTGTTATTGATGAAGAACACCGCTGGCCCAATATCGTTAACAATTTAAATGATGCCAATATAGATGCCATATTAACCATGGTTAATACCCCACAACGTGCAGAACAATATCATTTTACTACGCCAATTATTTATAAATCACTGGTGGTTATTACCCAAAAAAGTCTGTTTTCTGTGCATAACCGTGGTGATCTAGCAGATAAAACCGTTGCGTTAGTGCGGGACTATCATTATTCAGAAAAGATTGTTACCGAATTTCCAAGTGTAACACCGTATTATGTCGATACCATGCGAGAATCGTTAGAGGCAGTGCAAGCAGGGCAAGCCGATGCCGCTATCAGTTTTTTGGCGGCGGCAAATTATTTACAGTTTAAATATTCATTGGCAGACTTAAAAGTGGCTGCATTTTATGAAAAAAACAGCGCAAATGAGTCTATTGCCGTGAGGCAAGATTTGCCAATATTATTGAGTATTATGCAAAAAGGTATCGATTCGATAACCCTTGAAGAACGCAAAGCCATTAATGAGGCGTGGGGCGCCAATATTGAACTGCCAAAAGATTATCAGGAGTTAATTGAGTTTGCCTCTATCGCTGGTATTTTGATTTTATTGCTTGTGATATGGATTGTGCAAACAAGGCGTCATAATCGCGCTTTATTAGTGGCTAATAAGCAAACTGCTAATGCAAATCATGAACTAAAACGTATACAGGATAATTTACAAGATATTGTTTTAGAAAGAACTTTGCAACTCACAAACAGCGAAAATCGATATCGCGGTTTGGTTGAATCGCTAGAAGATGAATATATATTTTATCAACACGATACAGAAGGCTTTGTGTACTATGTTAGCCCTTCGGTGACTCATATCCTTGGGCATACCATTAGCGGTTTTGGTGATTATTATTATAAGTTTTTAACTGATAATCCTAAAAATGCACAAATTTCTGGATACATACAACGTATTTTGGCCGGTGAGCATTTACCACCATTTGAGATGGAAATGTTCGATATTCATGGCAAGGTTCATATTTTTGATGTGCTGGAGCGCCCAATGTACGACGCCGATGGAAAATGCATTGGCTGTGAGGGTATTGCCCATGATGTAACATCGCAAAAACAACAACAAGATAAGCTTTATCAATTATCGCATTTTGACGAGTTAACCGGTTTGGCGAATCGTTATTATTTTAAATTGCTGTTGGATCAAGAAATTGCCCGCTGTAAGCAAAATCAACAACCATTGGCGCTTTTATTTTTGGACTTAACCCGATTTAAAGTCATTAACGACAATTTTGGCCACAGTGCGGGTGATTATATTCTTAAACAAGCTGCAACACGGATCACAAGTAGTTTAAAAGGGCAGTACACAGTGTCGCGCTTTGGTGGCGACAAATTTTGTATCTCTTTGATTAACACGACTGCAGAAAAAGCCAATTTAATCGCGGTCGAGTTGGTAAATAATTTTAAGCATCACTTTGAATTTTTAGAGCAAACCATAGTGTTGGGTTGTCGTGTTGGGATCAGTGTTTACCCAGAAGACGGCCTAGATGCCGAAGCTATTTTGAGCCAGGCAGATTCTGCGTTATTTGAAGCTAAAAAAACACCATTTTGCGTCGCTTTTTGTAATAAAGAACAAGCAATATTTAATAAAAAACGCCTTGAGATTGAACAAAGTTTACGCTTGGCCTTGGCGGCGTCGACGCTGCAAAATCCTCAATTATTTATGGTTTACCAACCTTTAATTGAACTACCAGATTGCCAGTTAGCGGGGTTTGAAGCGCTAGTGCGTTGGCAACACCCCGATTTAGGTGTTATCCCACCAGATGAGTTTATTCCGATCGCAGAAGATACAGGGTTAATATTTGAGCTCAGCCGTTGGGTATTGAGTAATGTATGCCAACAATTAGTAATATGGCACAAGCAAGGGTTTGATTTTTCGCGTGTATCGGTGAATTTATCTGGCTTAGATTTAATGAATATTATGTTAGCTGAAGAGTTGTTGGCAATAATAGCTGAGCATGGTGCACAACCAAGTTGGTTTAAGTTTGAAATCACCGAAACGGCACTGATGGCCATACCGAGTCAATCTATCGACATTTTACAAAAATTAAGACTTGCCGATGTGCATGTGGCAATTGATGATTTTGGCACTGGCTATTCATCGCTTGCATATCTTAAATCGTTACCGGCCACAAATCTTAAAATTGATCGTTCTTTTATCAGTAACTTAGTTGATTCAGCAGAAGATCAAGCCGTTGTTAAAGCGGTGATCAGCATGGCTCATTCACTTGGTAAGTTGGTCACAGCTGAAGGGGTTGAGTTGCAAGAACAAGTGGATTTTTTAATTGAGCATGACTGCGATATCGCTCAAGGTTATTACTTTTCTCGGCCAATAACTGCAAGCGAAGTGTATAAACGCTTTATTTACGACACCGAATTTGCATTAAATTAACTAACCCAATCACTGTTTCTCTTTAATTAGATTCGTAATCACCGGGAATTAATTGATTAACGTCAGTTAATTTTCGGCCATTCAAAGGGGATGTATCAAACAGAATACCTTTTTTAGTCGCTGTGACTGGTCTTTTGTTGATACTATGATGCCTAGTGCCAAACTGGCCACAAAGACAATATCGGAAATACCATGGTAGAAGAGCAACAAAACAATCCATTACATGGACTTAAGCTTGAGACATTAATAACAGAGCTGGTTGAATGTTATGATTGGAAAATTTTATACGCTGCATTGAAACTTGAGTGCTTTAACCTCAATCCGTCGATTGAAGGCTGCCTTAAGTTTTTAAAAAAGACTGAATGGGCACGTGAAAAAGTCGAAAATTTTTATCTGTATCGTTATAAGCGTATGCCAAAAGCGGTAGGCGAGCAGTTTGAGCTTAAACCTCGTGAGCGTGGTTTTGCTGCTGGTATAGTACCTCGTAAACCCATGGAATTGACCTTTGAGTCTATTGCAAGAATGCATGCTCAAACGGCCGAAAATTTTGAAGCAAACCGTAACGCGAGAGGCCCAAAAAATAAGGGTAAACCACAGGTTAGTCGTAACAGTAGTGGTTATGAAAAACGCGTCACCGACGGTAAATCATCTAACAAAGTACCATCAGCAGACCCAAGTAATCCTTGGGGTAAATAATACCAATTATATTAAAAAGCCCTGAATCTTCAGGGCTTTTTACACTTATTTTTCATCATTAAGCGCTGTTGTAGACCTTATCCCATTAGTTTGCAATTGAAAGATCAGATTCTGCCGCTGCTAGCATTGCAAACTCCTCATCTGCACTTTTACTTACCAGTCTTTTAGCACTGTATCCAAAGTAATAGGCTGCACCAATTGCAAATAAGCCCATTATTTGGTGAAAATCCTTCACATACTCTTAAGCGTAATCAAAATGAGCTAAAGTAATAATTGCAATCGTATTGATTTAAATGACAGAGTAAAACACACCAAATAAACCCGCTCAAATCTAGCGCTTAACTTGATAACGAGCGAGTAGCCCCGTCACCTGTGGCGGGGAAAGCGAGTTCAGTGAGGTCTGTTTTGTTGTTCTATGTATTGGCGCAAAACCT
>NZ_BMII01000060.1 GCF_014641855.1 Shewanella inventionis | reverse complement strand
CGCCACTGTTCAAAGTTAGCGAGGGTGTTAAGGAGTTTATCTGGCATCATTGTGACCGGGTTGATTTAGTTACAATGATTAAATCAGGTTAATTGAAATAAGTTGAGCTACGCTGCCGTAAGCTCACAGCTTCTAGCTTCTAGTTTCTAGACTCTCGATTCTAGGCTCTAGTATTTGTATTTTTCGGTTATAAAAACGGCGCAGATTTCTGCGCCGTTTATTGATAAAACCTAACAACTTAATGATTAACGAAAGCCTTTGAGCAAGCTATCAGCTTCAGCTTTTTGGCGATCATTACCGTCCATCTGCACTTCTTTTAATAATGCTTTGGCACTGTCTTGATCTTCAATCTCAATATAAGCGCGTGCTAAATCTAGTTTGGCATTGACCGAGTTTTCCTCATCGTCAACATCTATCATATCGGCATTGCCAATGAGCGAGTTCACCTCACCCATATCAACATCAACGTCTTTATATTGATCTGTTCTGTCGTCATCTTCATCAGCATCGTTTAATAGCTTATCAATGTCGATATAACCATTTTCACGTTCAAAGCTCATTAGGTCGTCATCGCTAACGCTATACTCTGAGAATTTACTACGCTCTTTTTCGTCTAGCGCGGCTAATGCTTCATCAACGGTTAAGTTATCGTCGCTAAGAATAAAGTCATCTTCAGAGGTATAATCATCAGTGTCATCCTCTTTTAACGATTGTGAAAACGCAGCGAGTAAGTCATCGTCGCTTACATTAAGCTCATCAGATTTCGTTTTAGCTGCGGTTTCAGCCGCTTTAAACAAATCGCTTTCCCAATCGAGCATTGCCGGTTTTGGCTTATTGGCTTTTAGATCGTTAAAGAAACCAGAATCTTTATTAGCTTTAGCTGAGTGCTGCGGTGTTTCGTCTGCGCTAGGTGCATCTGTGTTGTCAAAATCCAAATCATCAAGGGTGACATCATCATCGCCCATTGATGCAAGTAATGCATTGAGCTCGTCTTCAGAGGTGTCATCTGCTTCTGGTGTTTCTATGGCGGCATCTTCAAGCTCAAACGCTAAAGCTTGCTTGTCTGTGTCATCACTGCCAACGACTTCACCACTCTCTTCGAGTGACTCTTCAAGTGTGTCTTCAAGTGACTCTTCAAGGGCGTCATCAATCGTATCGTCACTGTCGCTTTGTGCTAATAATGCGTCAAGTTCAGCATCAAGAAATGATTTATCGTCACCGTCTAGTTCAGGCGATGCATCGTCGTCATTGTCTTCAGTGTTATTTAAATCTAAATCATTTAAATATTCGTCGAGTTCATTGAACAAATCTTGATCTTCAAGGCTATCAAGTTCGCTCTCTACGTCCTGTTGTGGCTCAAGGCTAGACTGTGCATCGTCATCTTCAACCTCTTGTTCAAAACTTGCCAGCAATGCTTCTACATCGTCATCTAGCTCTGCTGGTTCAGCCTTCGGAGCCACGCCCTGCGCATCTTCTTGAAAGAATGGCGAGTCCATTTGTGGTTCATTAAAACTAGCAAGCAATGCATCAATATCATCGTCACTGCTATCGCTAATATTTGCAGCAATATTATTGAGATCCTCATCTTCTAATTCGGCTGCAATTTGCGCTGCTAAATCTTCATCGTCAGCTTGTGTATCGTCGCTTTGCTCGGCACTTGTCGCTTCTGTAACTGGCTCATGACTAGGTACATCACTTGGCTCATTACTAAGCTCATCATTAGGCTCATCACTTGGCTCATCAAGCGGTTCGTCTAAACCAGCCAGCAGTGCGTCAATGTCATCATCACTTGGCTCCGTATCGTCAAGAACACTGTCAGCTTCAGAATCGGTATCTGACTCATCTTCTAATTCGGCTGCAATTTGCGCAGCTAAATCTTCATCGTCAGCTTCTGTCTCATCGACATCGCTAACATCAGTCGTTTCTGGTTCGGTTACGGGTTCATTTAAACTCGCTAACAGCGCATCAATATCATCATCAGACTCTACAGATCCATCATTCTGTTCGTCGCTATCATCTTCAAGCTCGGCAGCGATGAGAGAAGCTAAATCGTCTTCTTCGCCATCATCAAGTGCCAATTGCTGGTCTTTATCTTCAGGTATTGCAGCTAATCCGGCTAATAAGCTATCAATATCGTCATCAGACGGTTGTTCGTTTTCGTCATCGAGTTCAGTTGATAACTGTTCGGTGTCATCATCTGTTGATGTAGGCTGATCAGTTATGTCATCGTCAGCCTCTGCTGTATCTAACTCAGTCTCAGGCTCTTGGTCTAATTCTGATGTTTGCTCAGCTTCTGGCTCGGCTTCTGGCTCTTCGTCTTCTAACTCTGGCTCTGATTCAGCTTCGGCAGCTTGTGTCTCATCAGACTCAGTTTCAGCAGGCATATCAAATTCGGCCAGCAAAGAGTCAATGTCATCGTCATTTGATACAGTTTCAGGCTCTGGCTCTTCGTCTAATTGTGATGCTTCTGGCTCTTCGTCTTCTAACTCCGGCTCTGATTCAGATTCGGCAGCTTGCGTTTCATCAGACTCAGTTTCGGCAGGCATATCAAATTCGGCAAGCAAAGAGTCGATATCATCGTCATTTGATACAGTTTCAGGCTCTGGCTCTTCGTCTAATTGTGATGCTTCTGGCTCTTCGTCTTCTAACTCCGGCTCTGATTCAGATTCGGCAGCTTGCGTCTCATCTGACTCAGTTTCTGCAGGCATATCAAATTCGGCAAGCAAAGAGTCGATATCATCGTCATTTGATACAGTTTCAGGCTCTGGCTCTGATTCAGTTTCTGCAGCTTGCGTCTCATCTGACTCAGTTTCTGCAGGCATATCAAATTCGGCAAGCAATGAGTCGATATCATCGTCATTTGATACAGTTTCAGCTTCTGGCTCGGCTTCTGGCTCTTCGTCTTCTAACTCTGGCTCTGGTTCAGATTCGGCAGCTTGTGTCTTATCAGACTCAGTTTCGGCAGGCATATCAAATTCGGCCAGCAACGAGTCAATGTCATTTTCAGCAGAGGCATCGAGAGCATCATTGTCTGAGGCGTCGTCGCCATCAAGACCCGCCAACAAACTGTCTAAATCATCTTCAGGTGCAGTGCTCGACAATTTCGCAGCAGGCTCGTCATCTAAACCTGCTAATAAACTGTCCAGATCATCGTCATCGTTAAGGGGTTCAAGATCAGAATCTTGCTCTTCCATTGCCTCGGCCCATAAATCATCCAATGACGAACCGTCGTTGTTTTCATCTTCGGTGGCAAATACGTCATCAGCCAAGTCCATTTCGGTATCGTTGGCAAGAGAGGCTTCAGGTCGCAGTTCGGCACTGTCTAAATTTAATAAATCATCGATAGACTCATCATCATCGTCGTCTAAGTGGATAACTAAATCGTTTTCATCATCCACTTCAACATCTTGAGCAGGGCTTTCAGCTTGCTTAGCAGCGGCTTCAGGTTGCTTAGCCTCCTGCTCTTCTACTGCGGCCTGTGTTTTATTGCGGCGCGTGAGTAACCAAAAAATAAAACCAAATATCAATAACAATGGCAACGACGCAGCCGCAATCAGCAGCATGGTGTTGTCCATTAAACTGCGCCAAAAATCTGTAGGTTCTTCAACAACAGGCGCCACAGTATTATCGCCAACTTGTTGTAATAGTTTTTCGTACTCTATGGTTAACTTGTCGTGCTTTTCATTTAACAGTTGTAAATCTTCTTCGAGCGACGAAATGTTTAAATTCATCTGGCCAATTTTGTTTTTAAGCGCCTGGTTATCATTATTACTCACCATTAGCTCATCTTGAACTCTAGCAAGCTCATCAGTAAGCATTAATGTTTTAGTATTGGCTTTATCAATGGCAGAATTTAAGTCTTTTATCTCAGCGCTATCAGCTTGCTTTGCAGCTTGAGGTTGTGGCTTAACCGCTGGGGCCTGTTGTGCTATTTGCAGTGGTTGATCAGCATTTGGCTTTTTCACCACCTCAATGATGGGGGCAGGTTTGTTGACAACAGGTTTTGGAATAATGCGAGGTTGAGGGGTTTGACGAGCAATTTGGCGGTCATCTTGCTCTGCACGTCGTCTTGCAACACTATCGGGTATCGCGGCCATTACATCGGCAGACGGGATTAATAAAATCATCCCACGCTCTAAAGTATTGTAATTATTGCCACTAAACGCATGTGGATTTGCGTCAAAAACTGCGGCCATTACCTGATAAACACTAACCCTGTCATTAGGTCTGACTTTTTGGGCAATACTCCAAAAGGTGTCTCTAGAAGTAGTGGGACCATATTGGCGCTTAGCTTGCTGCTTAACCTCACCATTGGGCCCCGTAATTTTTAATGTTTCTGCATGAGCAGCATCAATATACGGAAAACTGGTTAAGCCAACAGCCGAGCAGGCAATTAAACCCAAAATATATGAAATACGCAAAGTCATCCAATCCTTCCCTTTAAGCGCTATTGAGTTACCGTCATGGCAACAGGCTGTAGGCAATTTTTATCGTTAGTTATAGTGTTTACTATATCAAATCACATCGGTTTGGAGCTATCTTTTGCTCTGAAAAAATCAGTATAGATGTTAAAAATGATACATTTACGACTATAAACTAGATCCGCCACCCCTGCTACTACTGGCGCAGGTAAAACAAAAAAAGCCTGCAAATTGCAGGCTTTTTAAACTAAATCACTTATCGATTAATAGATTAGCAATGAACCAAGCTCAATTAATAGTAATCTCTAATCAAAATTTCGGCGATTTGTACGCTGTTTAATGCCGCACCCTTACGAATGTTATCGGCAGTAACCCATAAATTTATACCATGAGAATGAGAAATATCTTTACGGATACGCCCTACATACACAGGATCGTTACCCGCAGCTTCGGTTACCGCTGTAGGGTATTCGTCGTCGCTCTCAAATAATTCAACACCAGGAGCATTACGTAAAACTGCTTTAACATCTTCAGCATCAACAGGTTGACGCGTTTCAATGTGTATCGCTTCAGAGTGACCATAAAACACAGGCACACGCACAGCCGTTGGGTTAACCACGATTTCGTCGTCACCAAAAATCTTTTGGGTTTCCCACACCATTTTCATTTCTTCTTTGGTGTAGCCATTTTCCATAAACTTATCAATTTGCGGCAACACGTTAAATGCAATTTGCTTAGGATAAACAGACGGCTCTGCAGGCAAGCCTTGCAGTAACTTAGCACATTGACTTGCTAACTCTTCAATCGCTTTTTTACCCGTACCAGACACAGACTGATAAGTGGCAACGTTAATACGCGAAATACCAAACGCATCATAAATTGGTTTTAGTGCAACCAACATCTGAATGGTTGAACAGTTTGGGTTAGCAATGATGTTACGATTACGAAAATCCGCAATGGCTTCAGGGTTAACTTCTGGCACCACTAATGGAATATCGATGTCATAACGAAAATGTGAGGTATTATCAATAACTACACAGCCCGCTTCACCGGCAATTGGCGCCCACTTAGCAGATACGTCACCACCAGCAGAAAAGAAACCAATTTGAGCCTGGCTCCAATCAAACGTTTCTACGTCAAGAATTTCTACTTGTTTACCGTGAAAACTGACCGTTTCGCCAGCACTGCGACTGCTCGCTAATGGAAACAACTTAGCAACCGGAAAATTACGCTGCTCGAGGATCTCAATCATAGTTTGACCCACTGCGCCCGATGCACCTAAAACGACTACATTAAATTCCTGAGACATAATTAACGCTCGACTCCTATTATCCAGTTTGAACAATCAATCTACCCTAGTTTAGTTGTGCTTTGCCAGCGTTAATGTACTAAAAAAGCCAGCTTTGAAGTGATTTTTTCTCAACTGGCTAAAAAAGTGTATTTATCTTGGCGCGATAAGGCCAATAACGTAAAACAAAGACAAGCTAAATGATATTAGTTAGCGAAAACCCAAACTGTGTAAAGGCTTGGTAATATCCGGTATTTGTGGCAACGCACTATTGAGCGTAATAGCACTAAACTCTCGGCGATAGGTATGGTTTTTACGCATTTGGTCAAACCCTGCCGCAGTGGCAAAGCACTGCCTAAACTTTACGTCATCATCACGCAAATCGTACACTAAACGCGATAACGACAGCAGTTGGCTTTCAGTTAGCGTATCTTGCAGGTCAATCTGACTAAACTGAAATGGTGGTAACAAGCTCATTAACGACTGCTTTGCTTGTACTCCAAGTTCATCACACAGCTTTTGGTATAACATAAAAGTACCACGCGCTTTGCCCTCTAAGCTGTACCCTGCAATATGTGGCGTAGCAAATTCAGCCAAAGAGACCAATTCTGCCATGGGATTAGGCTCACCCTCCCAAACATCCAGCACCAGTTTTACATCATCACGCTGCTGTTTAAACTTAATCAATGCACGATTATCAATCACCTCACCGCGGCAACAATTTAACAGCCAAGTATTCGGTTTTAATTGATTTAAGCGAGCCTCGTCAAACAAATACCAGGTTTTATGTTCACCCTCTTTGGTAATTGGCACATGCAAACTAATAATATCAGCCTGGGCTATCAAAGTGTCTAACGACACAAAATCACGGGTATCGCCCTGCTCAGCCTTCACCGGATCGCACAACAATACTTTAAGGCCATAGGCCTCTAAACACTTAGCCGCAGCCGTCCCCGTGTTACCGGCACCCACAATCCCCACCACTTTACCGCTTAACGGCTTTGCAAAACGCTGCGCCAATTCAAGCATGGCAATAAAAGCAAACTCACCAACAGCCGTAGCATTACACCCAGGAGCATTTGTAAACGCAATACCACGCTGGTTAAGATACTCAACATCAACATGATCAGTCCCAATCGTGGCACTACCCACAAACTTAAGCTTTTGTGCTTTATCAAGTAATGCAGCATTAACCTGAGTCACTGAACGAACCAACAACACATCTGCATCGCTAACCTGCACCGCGGTTAGATTACGCCCATTAACAAACTCAATCTCACCTAAGTCGCCAAACAAGGCTTCAACATAAGGCATATTTTCATCAGCAATTATTTTCATTCGGGTATCTTATTGTTAGCGAATAAACGACATAACATCGCATTTTTATGCAGCGTATCTTATACCAAAGCCAACAACTGAACGAGAAAAACCAGCACAATTTTACAATGGCAAATTGTTGTAAATACCGCTCTTCGCTTTTATCTTTTATGCCGTCATCCCTGAGATCTTTTATCAGGGATCCAGGTGTTGAGTTTTAGATCCTAGAACCTAGGATCTAGAATCTAGAATCCATCCCGGTAACTCTTATAAAGCCGGGATAAAAGCACTCGAGGACAGAGCCTAAAACCTAGAACCCAAAGTCAACACCTGGCTCCCGGCTCAAAATCGTTACCGGGACGACGTGGTAGTGGGCATCGTTGATGTGACGTGGCTATTCGCTTTGTCGTAATCTTTACGTTGTTATCTTTTATGCCCTTGTCTTTATATGCCGTAATTTTTTATGCCGTCATCCCTGAGATCTTTTATCAGGGATCCAGGTGTTTCTTTTGACCTTGCTTGAAAGCCTTTAAAACCTAAAAACCAACACCTGGATTCCTGCTCAACAGCATTGCAGGAATGACAGAGGTGAAGCATGCCGTTATCTTTTACTCTTCGCTTTTATCTTTTATGCCGTCATCCCTGAGATCTTTTATCAGGGATCCAGGTGTTTCTTTTGACCTTGCTTGAAAGCCTTTAAAACCTAAAAACCAACACCTGGATTCCTGCTCAACAGCATTGCAGGAATGACAGAGGTGAAGCATGCCGTTATCTTTTACTCTTCGCTTTTATCTTTTATGCCGTCATCCCTGAGATCTTTTATCAGGGATCCAGGTGTTTCTTTTGACTTTGTTTGAAAGCCTTTAAAACCTAGAGCCAACACCTGGATTCCTGCTCAACAGCATTGCAGGAATGACAGATTTAACACCTGGGTCCCGGCTCAAAAGCATTACCGGGACGACGTACGAAAAACCGTAAGCGAAGCGTTCTGTATGCCGTTATCTAGCCCCTAGCAGGACGAAGTCAGCTCTCTGGCGAGCTTGCGAGTTCCTAGCACCTCGCCCCTGTATTCCGTAAGCGAAGCGTTCTGTAAGCCGTTATCTAGCCCCTAGCAGGACGAAGTCCGCTCTCTGGCGAGCTTGCGAGTTCCTAGTACCTAGCACCTCGCCCCTACCTCCAGACGTTAAAAAGCCAGCGTTGTTTCCAATGCTGGCTTTTATGAGGTTTAGCAGTTTATGCTGCTAGCGCATATTACGCTTTGTACTTGCGCATCACTAGTGTGGCGTTTGTACCACCAAAACCAAAGCTGTTGCTCATGATTGTGTTCAAATCTGCACTGCGCATTTCTTGCACAACTGGCATGCCTGCGGCTTTTTCATCAAGGTTATCAATGTTAATGCTTGGGGCAATAAAGCTGTTTTCCATCATAATCAAGCTGTAAATGGCTTCGTGTACACCCGCTGCGCCTAAAGCATGGCCAGTTAATGACTTGGTAGATGCAATCGCAGGCAGCTTGTCGCCAAACACTTCACGTAATGCTTCAAGTTCACGCATGTCACCAACAGGAGTTGATGTACCATGAGTGTTAATGTAATCAACTGGAGTATCAACATCAGCTAACGCCATTTGCATACAACGAACAGCACCCTCACCAGACGGAGCAACCATGTCGTAACCGTCAGATGAAGCACCATAACCAATGATTTCAGCATAAATTTTTGCACCACGGGCTAACGCATGCTCTAACTCTTCAACAACCACGATCCCGCCGCCACCAGAGATAACAAAACCATCACGGTCTGCATCATAAGTACGTGACGCTTTTTCAGGCGTTGCATTGTACTTGGTCGACAACGCGCCCATCGCATCAAAGCCCATGGTTAAGGTCCAATCCACTTCTTCTGCTCCACCAGCAAACACCATGTCTTGCTTACCCATTTGGATAAGTTCAACCGCGTGGCCAATACAGTGTGCAGACGTAGCACAAGCAGAACTAATTGAGTAGTTTACGCCTTTAATTTTAAAAGGAGTCGCTAAACATGCACTTGCAGTACTGGCCATAATACGAGGCACAATGTATGGCCCTACACGCTTAACGCCTTTTTCACGCAATGTGTCAGCAGCTTGAACCTGGTTTTTAGACGAAGCGCCACCAGTACCAGCAACTAAACCAACACGAAAATTAGAATATTGTTCTTCAGTCAAATTAGCGTCAGCAATAGCTTCTTGCATAGCAATGTAAGCATAAGCTGCAGCATCACCCATAAAACGTAAGGCTTTACGGTCAATGTGTTCAGTTGGGTCTAATTTAATATCGCCCCAAACTGTGCTACGTAATTGCATTTCTTCAAACTGGGCAGAGTGGGTAATACCGCTACGACCGGCTTTTAGTGACTCAGTCACTTCTTGCTTGTTATTGCCGATACTTGAAACAACACCCATTCCGGTGATCACGACTCTTTTCATTTTATTTCTATCCATTTGGTACATGTCGGTACTTAATTGCGGCAATCATAGCTTCTTTGAAGCAATTAAGTGGTCAGCTTTCCATAAACGCAGGTAAAATAATGCCAAGTTATGGGGCATGAGTAAAATATTTTGAATAAAACCACATCGATATCGGTATCTAACACGGATCAACCAACATACAACAGCTTATTGTTAGTCAATAACACTAACGCCCAAAAACGATACTATCAATCTGTTCAACACTATATCGATGCAGTATTGCAAACCAATGACGGTCAGCAAGGTTCAAATACACCAAAAAAATTGCTCACCCTTGGCCAATTTGGCCTGGCTGATGCCCATGAAATTCTCCTGTTAATGCAGGCCGTTCATCTGGCAAATCAGCACTTAGCAAAACACCAACAACAGCGTGTGCATCTTATTGTATTGGCACTAAATCCTATCAATCGGCAGCAATTACAGCAAATCTGGTTACAACAAGGTTTGTTAGCACCCAACCATAACTTATTTGCTCACACCAATGCATTATTAAACACAGAACTTGCAGCTATTAATGGGTGCCAGCGTCTTACATTTAATCACATCCCCCTAACTGTGGATGTTTATTTTGGTAAGCCACTGCAACAATTAGCATTAATCGCAACGCCCGCATCACAGTGCATACAGCATTGGTTTGCCCTACCCCATACGAGCCAGGCTGAGTATTCAGATCACTTTTTTAACACCAAAACCCTATGGCAATGTGGCCGATTAAGCGCAAATAATGCAAGCTTTACTGTTTCATCTTTTGATGAGCAACCAAACAACAGCAACATCAGTCAACAATTGCACCATTGTGGTTTTATAACCAGTGTTGAAAGCTCAACAGCAGCCGATGACATCGCCATAGCAGAGCGCAACGCATTAACTCAACAACTCAAGCAACAGTTTGCTTATAACCCCATTGCAAACAGTATTAACAACAACCAGCCCATCGCCATTATCGGCGGCGGCATTGCCGCAGCAAGCCTTGCCTTATCGTTAGCACAACGAGGCAAAAACAGTATTATTTACTGCAAAGAAGCACAACTAGGCCAGGGCGCATCAGGCAATAAACAAGGAGCAATCTACCCGTTACTCACCCCAGAAAATGGCCCATTAAGCCAGTTTTTTCAGCAAGCGTTTTTATTCAGCCGCCGTCAAATTGAGTCGTTAGTTGATGACGGCTATAGCATCGGCCATCAATGGTGCGGGGTACTGCACACAGGGTTCGACAAGCGCAGCGAAGCAAGATTAACCAAAATCATCAATGGCCAGCACTGGCCAGCCGAAATCGCGACAGCCGTTAATGCCAAACAGGCAAGCCAAATCGCCAATCTCGATATTGATAAATCAGGCTTTTATTATCCGCTAGGCGGGTGGGTGTGCCCGTTTGAATTTGCACAAACCACTATCGCCAAAGCACAAACCTTAGCTAACGTTACTGTTGTTTATAATAGCCATATCAACGAGATAAAATCAGGGCCACAAGGCTGGGCACTCCATTCCAATAAAAATGAGCCCGCCATTGCAACCCATCAACAACTGGTTGTGGCATCGGGCGCTCACATTACCGACTTACTACAAACAAAACAGTTGCAAATCAGCGGTTTTAGAGGTCAAGTCAGCCATATACCCGCGCAAGGTGAACTGGCACAACTTGCCACAGTAATATGTGCAAACGGCTACTTAACACCACAACACAACAAGCAACATTGTGTAGGTGCAAGTTATGTTAAAGATCCACAGCACCTTAATTTTTGCCCACAAGAGCAACACGAAAACAGCCTAAAGATGAAGCAAAGCTTCCCTCATTCAAACTGGCCAAACGATATTGATGTTTCAAACAACGATGCCAGAGTTGGCGTAAGAATGGTCAGCCGCGACCACTTTCCAGTCATGGGCTGCGCAACCGATGTAGATGAGTTATTTAAGCGATATGCCATTCAGCAACAATCAAAAGACAAACCAAGCCAATGGCAACGTTACTGGCAAACCACACCAGCACCTATATATGAAGGGTTATACGTACTCGGCGGCCTCGGCTCACGCGGCCTAAGCTCAGGCCCACTGGTGGCAGAATGTTTAGCCGCAAACTTATGTGGCCAACTGTCACCACTCAATCTGGAGCTACAAGCCCTACTCAGCCCCAACAGAATGTGGCTACGCAAGTTATTAAAAGGCAAAGCTCTAGAAACTCGCAAGCTCGCCAGAGAACGGACTTCGTCCTTCTAGAATCTAGATAACGGCATACAGAACGCTTCGCTTACGGAATACAGGTTCTAGGAACTCGCAAGCTCGCCAGAGAGCGGACTTCGTCCTGCTAGAAGCTAAGAAACACCTGGATCCCTGATAAAAGCACTTGAGGATGACGGCATAAAAGTCAAAATCAAGTGCAACACCTGGATCCCTGATAACAGATCTCAGGGATGACGGCATTAAAAATTACGGCATACAAAGACAAGGGCATAAAAGATAACAGCGTAAAGATTACGGCAAAGCGAACGGCCACCGACCCCAAACACCGCCAACTACTACGTCGTCCCGGTAATGCTTTTGAGCCGGGACCCAGGTGTTGGCTCTTGCTCGTTTGCATTTACTTGCAGGACGAAGTCCGACCTTGTCACTTGCAGCGCTGCGCCCTTGATTCTTAAAAGAAACACCTGGATCCCCGATACGAGCATTCGAGGATGACGGCATAAAAGTCAAAATCAAGTGCAACACCTGGATCCCCGATAACAGATCTCAGGGATGACAGACTAAAAGAACAAAACTATCTATATTCTTCTAATAATCCTGCGAGTTCTTTCTTAAAGTCGCCGCCTAATTTTGGATCGCGTAAGCCATATTCAACAAAGGCTTTCATGTAACCAAGTTTGTCGCCACAATCGTGTGATTTACCTGTCATATTAAAGGCTTCTACGGTGTCAGATTCAATCAACATATCAATAGCGTCTGTGAGCTGAATTTCATCACCAGCACCAGGAGGCGTGCGTGCTAATAAATCCCAAATCTTTGCAGACAATACATAACGGCCGACAACGGCTAAATTAGATGGCGCTTTACCCACTTCTGGTTTTTCAACCATGGTAAATATTTTGGTTGAATCGCCAGGGTTAATAGTTTCGCCACCACAATCAGCAATACCATACTTGTGCACTTGATCATCTGGCACTGGCGCAACCATAATTTGGCTGGCTTGCGACTCACGAAAACGGATTAGCATTGATGCTAAGTTCTCAGTGCGTTGATCAGCAGAGTAAGAATCTAAAATCACATCGGGCAACACCACAGCAAACGGGTTATCACCAATACAGGGCTTAGCACATAATATCGCGTGGCCTAACCCTTTAGCCTCACCTTGACGCACATGCATTATGGTCACGTTTTTAGGGCAGATAGACTGCACTTCGTGCAATAACTGACGCTTAACACGCTTCTCTAACGTTGACTCGAGCTCATACGATTTATCAAAGTGGTTTTCAATCGCGTTTTTACTGGCATGAGTTACCAACACAATTTCTTTAATCCCGGCACTGACACATTCGTCGACAATATATTGAATCAGTGGTTTATCAACCAAAGGCAGCATTTCTTTTGGGATCGCTTTAGTAGCAGGCAACATACGAGTGCCTAAACCGGCAACGGGGATTACAACTTTCATAAATATCCTTATTTAGCGAGTGCTAATGGTAAAAATTAAAAAGGTAAAGGTGGCAAGTGACAAGTGACAAGCAAGTCAAATACAAGGTCACATCAACGCCGCCCACTACTACGTCGTCCCGGTAACGCTTTTCAGCCGGGACCCAGGTGTTGGTTTTGCTCGGATTTTTCTTGCAGGACGAAGTCCGGCCTTGTCACTTGCAGCGCAGCGCCCTTGATTCTTAAAAGAAACACCTGGATCCCCGATACGAGCATTCGAGGATGACGGCATAAAAGTCAAAATCAAGTGCAACACCTGGATCCCTGATAAAAGATCTCAGGGATGACGGCATATAAAGACAAGGGCATAAAAGATAACAGCATAAAGATTACGGCAAAGCGAATAGCCACGTCACATCAACGCCGCCCACTACTACGTCGTCCCGGTAACGCTTTTGAGCCGGGACCCAGGTGTTGGTTTTGCTCGGATTTTTCTTGCAGGACGAAGTCCGACCTTGTGACTTGCAGCGCAGCGACCTCGATTCTTAAAAGAAACACCTGGATCCCCAATTAAAGCATTTGAGGATGACGGCTTAAAAGTCAAAATCAAGTGCAACACCTGGATCCCTGATAAAAGATCTCAGGGATGACGGCATAAAAATGACAGACTCTAGGTACTAGGTTTTAGGCTCTATGCTCTGTCCTCGAGTGCTTTTATCCCGGCTTTATAAGAGTTACCGGGATGGATTCTAGACTCTAGCTTCTAGACTCTCGATTCTAGGGCCTAGGACCTCGCAAGATCTGCGGCTATTTCACTCTTTTTTGGTTATCAGATGGTAAATATCGTACTAGCCAACACAAGGTTAAGATAGTTAAAAACAGCAGGGTGTTGGCGGGTGATTGTAAGTTAAAATCAACTGTGCAGTGGATTAACATGTGCACAATGGCCATTGCACAACCAAAGGCGATACCTTTATAGAGCTTGTTATTACGTAAATACATGGTACGGCAGGCTAGCCAGAAGGCATACAGCACCCACAAGCCTAAAATAGCGGTCATCACCACGCCATATTCAACTACAAACTGCACATATTCATTATGGGCATGGTCGTAAAAACCTGAATAAAACTGCGGCTGAAATTGCGGAAAAACCGTATAAAAACTGCCGCCACCAGTACCAGTTAATAAGTTATCTTTTATGATGGGAATGCTATCAATAACCACTTCATCGCGAGTTTCTGAAGTAAAAGAAGCAGGGCGGGATTAAGCTTTGTTAAATCTTTTAACCAAAGAAAATCTCGCTCCTAAAATCGCCATTCCATGCTGCCTTTCTTATTTTGGTTGGTTTACTGGCTTTTAGTGGATGCTGCTCTAAAAGG
>NZ_BMII01000059.1 GCF_014641855.1 Shewanella inventionis | reverse complement strand
ATTTAGGGCCGCTCTATCAAAATTTTTTAAAGAAACACTGCCGGAAATGGGTGGCGATTTGACGTCGCGGATCAATGACAATTTTCAGATGTTACAATCCGCATCTTCAAGTTGATTGGGTATAAACAGATGGGAGCCTGTGGTCGATTTAGTTAACTCTCCGACTAGGTAACCATTCATATAAACATCAAGGATAGCCATTACCACTCCTCCTTCCATTCTTGCTCAGTCGGTATGGCTTTATCATCTACAAGTTCACCCACTAACTCTGGGTTTCTAACCTTAATGTCTAACTCAAGGTTTAATGCTGATAATATTTTAAACAGTGTTTCTAATTTAGTAGAGTCAGGGTTCTGCTCAAAGCTAGAAACCGTATCCTGACGAATGCCGACCTTACTAGCCGCTTTACTTTGCGATAGCTTCATATTTAGCCGCGCATCTTTAAGATACGCACTAAGCTGCTTTGAGTTCGTCACCTTCATAATCACTTTACCTATATAAACAGTCCCAATATCACTTTACACGCTACAACAGGTAAATCAAGTTTTACACGCCATAACCGTTAAAACGACCTTTACACGCTATAGACGTTAAATATCTAATTACATGCTAACGTGTGTTGCCATAAAAGAGACTGACTAAGAATATGAATGAATAAAAAGAAATACCAAGGGGGGGATTTGCCCATAAGAATATCAGCTTACAGACCAATTAAAGTGGTACTAAAGTGGTGACTAAATGTAATGACCACAAAACAAAATAACAATAACCTATTGAATTAAAGATAAAATAAAACTTGCACCACATTCAGCTCCAGAATATAGAGTAGGAAATTATTAACCTTTACATAGGGTTATAAACCTTCAACCACCGGTGCGAGATGCAGATAAACACTGGGAAGCTCACAAAACATCAACAAACTTACAGGTCTTTTATAATCTCAAGCAGATAGTGTCGGGGTAATGCGCTGGGGGAAGACAATAACCCAGTTTGATGCTGAAAATGGATAACCTGGGATGAAGCACTAGGTTGAGTTGTCATCGCCGTCGGCGAGGCTATTGTGGCCTGAACAAACGGCATAAACTTTGGACTACTTGTTTTAGCCATATCCGCTTTGCGGGCGTAAAACCTGCTTAGACTAAGCTTATGTTGACGGCAAAAATGTGAAATCGTTAAGCCGCTGGCGGATTGTTACTGTATCAAAGCAGCCCAATCCTCATCTGAACGTTTAGACATATTAACTCCTGATGTAATAGTCAGTCGTTAATATAGGAAACCAATACGGGTTTCAGAAGATGTACTTGCCCGGATGCTTACCGTGGAATGTTGATTTGAGCAATTTGGATTAATGTTTCACTGCTTCATTTGCCGCTTACTATGGAATCCATTTATTGCTTGACTCGCCCATTAATGGGCGAGATTGTGCAAGCTTGATGTTCAAAATTAAATAAAGAGTAACATGCATGAAATAAATCCAACAAGCACTTTTATGCGCATAAAAATGTAAAAAATCACACTTTTATGCGCATAAAAGTGTAAATCGAGCTATAGTATAGGTCGTTAACGACATTAATTGGCGAGAAATAACAATGCAGCGCAACTTACTAAACGCCCTAATAGCATGGAAAAAACAACCTGTGCGCAAGCCACTATTGATTGATGGCGCAAGACAAACGGGTAAAACCTATCTGCTGCAGGAGTTGTTTGGTAACACCTTTGCCAACATCCTGCGTATCGACTTTCTTGAAAATCCCGCCTACAAAGAAGCGTTCGATGGCTCACTGTCACCTGATGAGCTATTAATGAACATTGAGCTTTTGACCAATCAGGCATTCAACCCAGAAACCGATCTGCTGATATTAGATGAAATTGGCGAATGTGAACGTGCCGTTACCTCACTAAAGTATTTTGCTGAAAAAGCACCATCCTATTTTGTCGCGGCTAGCGGCTCGAACATTGGCTTGCTCAACACCTTCCCTGTGGGCAAGGTTGAACAATACAATTTACGACCACTAACCTTCCAAGAGTTTATTTACGCATCAAGCGAGCAAGCACTGATCAAAGCGTTTGATAGTCAAGCAAGCACACCGGCAGTGCACACGAAATTGATGGATAAACTAACAGACTACTTTTTTACCGGTGGTATGCCGGAAGCCGTTTCGGCTTGGTATCAGTTAAAAGATTCAAGCATTTTAGAGCGTGTTGAAAAAGTCACTAAAATTCATGCCGATTTAGTTGAAGGTTATCGCCGAGATTTCGGTAAGTATGCGGGCAAGGTCGATGCCACACTGATTGAATCTGTGTTTAATAGCATTCCAGCTCAGTTATCAATTGGGAGCGATGAGTCCGTTAAACGCTTTAAATTTAAACATGTGCATGAACGTAAATCTCGTTATAGCGATTTTGAAACCGCAATTCATTGGCTTAACTTTTGCCGCTTAGCCTTGCCAAACTACCCTATTGAAGGATTGCCGAAATCACCTCTGGCGGCCTATAAAAAAGTAAATATGGTTAAACTGTTTATGTTTGATGTGGGTCTGCTCAATCATATGCTGGGCAGCAGTTATAAAGAGATTAAGCAACAAAACTACGAATACAAAGGCTATGTGGCTGAAAACTTTGTACAACAAGAGCTCACTGCCATTGGCGTTGTCCCAAGTTATTCATGGAATGACGCCCGCGCCGAAATCGAATTTATTTTGGCAACCGATGAAGGCGATATCATCCCTGTTGAAGTAAAAAGTGGTAAACGTACAAGAGCAAAATCGCTGGCATCCTACGTTGAAAAATGTGCTCCAAGTAAAACCTTTAAGTTAACTGGCACACAAGGCTCATCAGCGTTAGAACAAACCAATATTGTGATGCCCTTGTATTTCACCCAGTATTTACCACAGAGATAGTAAAAGCGCGTTGCCTAGAATCACGAGGTCTACACAAAGTTACTTTATAGGTGACAATCTGTAGACCTTGATGCCTGCCATTCGACACTTATGAACGACCATATTAAAGTTTGATAAAAATTTATATCATCATCAACGGTAACAACCCAAAACTTTGATAATTTATTTGAGAACGAATGTCATTTTTTGATAATAAAGTTTGTTATGAATCCCTAAAGGTGTAACACCCATTATAATGGTTAATATCTAAGATTATGTGGGTGAACTGAAAGAAAGCATGGTTCTTATAGGAACTGTGTTTTCATTGCTGATTAGGATCGGATAGGGGCGATATTGGCAAACTCATTTCTGCCCCATTCCTACTTAGATCTGTAAAAACTAACAATTTCATAAGAAACTTTTTGACTTAATATTACTAATGATTGAACCTTATTAGGGGTTTCTTATTAGGAAATGTAAGGGGGGAGAAAATGAAAGCATTGCTTCTGATATTAGTTAGTGCTTTGGCCTTAAATGTACATGCTACTGAAAGAGTGGATTTTGAATATTGGTCTGTGCTAAAGCACGAGCATCATGAGAATTCTCATTTCAGCCACATCAGTAGGCTTTGATGTTGATAGTGAGCAACGGATTTGGTTTACCTGTGCATACAGAAAAGACGGTTTTCAAGCTGAATTCTTGAAACTAAAAATGACTGAGTTCGGGCTGGATTGAGCCCAAATGGATCAGAGCGAAGGTTTTGGTTAGATTCTAAAGCCGTGGCCAAATTAAGTTGACCACTACATTGATTGGTTAAGTTGGTTGACTTATAATCTGATCATGTTGATAAATTGTTCTATACTTAATCGAATGAGTACAAAACAATCGTAGTGAATTGTTGATTACCTAGAGTAAATGATAGTTTGCTATTTTCTTTACGAAGAAAGTCTATCAAAGTGATTTTAAATTTCTTATTTAGTCATCAAATAGCCGTCTTCCAAAGTTATCAATCACAATAAAAAATTTTCACATATTTTTTACATATGATTAATTACTGAGGATAAAAAAATGTTAAAACAATATATTCTTCCACTCATCATCACATCAATACTTGCTGGTTGTGGTGGTTCGTCAACAAATCCAACAACCCCACCCGATCCTACTGTACCAACCCCACCTACATCTAGCGCTACTACAACAGAAATTACGGGAGTTATTACTGGTTTTGGTAGTGTCTTTGTTAATGGTGTTGAATACGAAACCGACTCCGCAGAGGTTTCAACCGATGATAATGCAGGAGCAAGTGAAACCGATTTACAGATTGGTATGATTATTACGCTCAATGGTGAAATAAATGAAGACGGGACTACGGGTAACGCTAGTTCTATTCATTATGATGAACAAATAAAAGGACCGCTTGATAGTATCGATCTAATTGGCAATTCTTTGTCTGTGCTTGGACAAACCATTTTGTTTGACGATTTAACCAGTTTGGACAATGTCATACTCATCGAACTTATACCCGGAGACTTTCTCGAAATCAGTGGCTTTTTTGATGCAGATGGTAACTTGTACGCGACAAGAATTGAAAAAGAAACTGAGTCTACCAAGTTAAAAGTGCAAGGCATGGTTGAAATGCTAGACACTGTTAATAAAACGTTCACTTTAAGTAGTCTAACAATTGATTATAGTTCGGCAGTATTCGACGATTTTGTTGAAGCAGACTTGGCTGAGGATCAAGAAGTACGTGTTAAGGGCCTATCTTCAGCATTAGCCAATGATATATTTGTGGTGAGTGAAATAAAACTCAAAGAAAGCAAAGAAGTGCATGAAGACGGTGATGATAAACATACCGAAGGATTTATCACGAGTTTTGAATCAAATAGTAGTTTCATTGTTAATGACATTCACGTAATTACTGATGAAAATACCGAGTTTGAACATGGTTCAGTTGATTCTTTAATGTTAAACGTGCGGGTAAAAATTAAAGGGGAATATAATGCCACTGGTGATTTACTGGCAAAAGAAATCCGCATTCATCAACGAACTAACTTAAATTTAGAAGGTGCTATACAAGGAGTTGATTTAGATTTAAGTACAGTGACCGTACTTGACGTTGTGTTTGAAATTAGCAACCAAACAAAGATGAAAGATGAATCTGATAGAGGCGAACGTTTTTTTGATTTAGCTGATTTAACCGTTGGCGATTTTGTTGAAATAAAAGGCTTTATTGATAATGAAGGCAATAATATAGCAACAAAAATGGAGCGTAAAAATGAAGGCGATGATAATGATACAGAGTTAAAAGGCACTGTAAGTAATATTATAGACTTTAGTTTTGATATTGTCGGCGTGAACGTTAGTACCAATGAAAATACATTGTTTGAGGGTACTGATGGAGACGATGTCACCCAAGCAACATTTTTTGAACAACTGCAAAATGGCATGCTGGTAGAAGTTAAAGGTCAAGTCCTTGATGGTATTCTTGTCGCATTTAAAGTTGAAATAAAAGAAAACGAATCTGACAATGATCACTCCGATGAAGGTATGCACCGTACTGAATTAAGAGGAATTGTTGAGGATATTTCAGACCAGACGCTAGTCGTTTCAGGCCATGATGTTTTGATAACCTCAAACACTGAATTTGAATTTAATGATGACAAACTTCCTGCTGACGAATTCTGGAAAATAGTTGTTACAGGCGACCAAGTAAAAGTGAAAGGTCACGTGAGTGCTCAAGGAATTATTACCGCTAAGTCCATAGAGTTAGAGCGTTAAGGATAAGGAAAGTATGAGGATACATGATTTTAAAAATCAATAATGTATCCTCATAATACAAAAAACTATAGAAATGTATTTTTAGAAAACAGACCAAAAGCAGTCTATATACAGTGAATATGAAAGACTATTCTGGTCAAGCACAACCGGACACCTGACTTTGTAATTTCTCATAGCTGATTGGTGTTAAGTCACTGAGCTTTGTATGCAACCGTTCATGGTTGTAATACCTAATGTATTGTTCAACATCTTGCTTCATTATTTCTCGTGTCAAATGCACAACATTCAACAGCCGTTCATTCTTCAAACTACCAAAGAAGCGCTCAATAACGGCGTTATCCAAGCAGGCTCCCACACCACTCATCGAAGCTATAATGCCTTTTCCTTGAAATTTTTTACTCGTATATTGAGCGCCTCTATTGCTGTGAAACAGTATCCCCTGACCTCGTTGACGAAGCGTTGAGGCCATTTGTAACGCACGCTCAACTAAACTGACGGTCATCCGCTTTGATATCGCCCACCCGATTATGCGCCTAGAGTTTAAGTCCATCACAATCGCCAGATATAACCATCCTTGATTAGTTATTAAATAGGTCACATCACCCGCCCAAACCTGATTAGGCAAGGCTGCGGTGGTTTAAAGTTTTGGTTTAGAGCATTACCTGCAACACTGTCGCTGTGTTTTCGCTTCGTCGTTACTTTATAAGCTTGCCGCTGAGTCACGACTAAGCCAAGCTTACGCATAATAGAGCGCTGACGTGAGCCTAAGCTGTTACGACTACGCCTGAAAAGACACTTTGCCGTTTGGTATAGGTTTAGCTAATTTTCGCTAATAATCTTAGCGGGTCTCGTTAGCCAGTCATAATAGACACTGCGACTGACTTTCAGTTCCCTACAAACTGTTTTTATTTTGAATTGAGAGCGGTTGTTTCGAATATACCGAAACTTTAATTCATTTCTTTCGCGAAGAAGGCACTGGCCTTTTTTAGTATTTCTTTCTCTACCCGAAGCTGTTTAACCTTGTTCCTTAGAGATAAAAGCTCAGCATATCTGATTACCATACTTTTTTTAATCAATGTCAGATTAATTAGACTCCATGATCTAAATTATTTCTGTGCAAATTCCACTAACTATAATCGTGATGACCAAGCAACCAAAAAGGAGGTCATCATGGTCATATTAAACCGTGGGCAACGAAGTGGTGTCAAAAAGCCTTTTCGTCTTGAAGAAATTTGGCGAATTCGTACCAGACTTGAGATTGAGAGCAACTTGATGCAGTTAGCACTGCTCAATTTGGCAATTGATAGCAAACTTAGGGCGAGCGACTTATTACCTTTGAAAGTATGCGATATTTCTTCTCAAGACCGGATATTTAATCGAGTTAAGCATATCCAACATAAGACTGACATTGAAGTTCAGTTTGAAATCACGTCAAGAACCCAACAAAGTCTGATTAAATGGATCTTGCTTGCATCGTTAAGCGCAAGCGATTTTGTTTTCCCCAGTCCTAGATTAAAGCAACAGTCGATTAGCTACTCATACTATAGATACATTGTTAGGAAATGGGCATCCGATCTGGGATTAGATCCGAACCTATATGGAACCCACTCTATGAGGCGAACCAAGGTGACTATTGTCTATGCAAAAACAAAGAATATTCGAGCAGTTCAACTTTTACTAGGTCATACAAAGGTAGACAATACGATAAGATATCTTGGTGTTGAATTAGAAGATGCTCTCTTACTTTCAGAAAGTACAGATTGCTAATATTAAATGGCCCTACAACCTAGGGCTACTTTATCAGCTAAAGGCAACGGTTTTATTACTGGCAAATCTTTGCCCCAAAGCTTGTTTAGGTTATGGCCTGCGGCCACTAACGTCGTGGCGCTTCACCCACACCAGACCAAAAGGAAACCAACGGCTGTTCCCTCTTGGATCACCCCGCCGCCCCGCAACATTTTCAAACAGCGAAAAGGTCGCAATGGGGTAGATCCAGCTTTTGACTTTATTGGGTAACTGCCTCAGCCTTATTCGAAAATGCTACCGCTTCCGATAGGCCATCCATGGCCACCGAAAGCTAGCCTGACGTCCTGTCAGGCTCACGCTATTTTCTTCAACGGCCTCAAGTTCAGAGTTGAATTTGTCCCTTTTTAAGTCAGTATATCTGACACGTTTATTGCCCCAAAACGTGTCAGCAAGGTATATCTGGGTAAACTCATAACCGGGCAATATAAAAGCTATAATATCGAAAACATTTCTTAAATATGCAATTATAACAAAAGATTAGCCAAGGTATGGTATAAAAAATGACTACCGTAAAAAAGCAAATTTCTATAGAATAAAACATACAGATTAAAGTTAGGTATGGCATCGCCCAGATCCAACAAGCGATTTATGCGTCGCAAACAGCGCAACGCATAAATACTAAAACGTTAACTGTAAAAGGAGCTTGTCATGCAGTATAAAAACACTCAGCTTGGAATCGCGATGCTTTCTGTTATGGGAGTTGTAACATTAGTGCTTATCTTTGCTTCGGTAACTCAACCTACCGAACCGATTGGATTTGCTTATTTAATTGTAGGTTTGGTTTCAATTCTTTTTTCAGCATTAACAATCAAAGTTGAAGATGGAGAGATAAAATGGTTTTTTGGCCCAAAATTTTGGAATAAATCAATAAAGATATCTGAAATTGAGTCTGCGCAAGAGATAAGAACAAAATGGTACTACGGGCTTGGAATTCGGTTAATCTCAACCGGATGGTTATATAATGTTTCTGGTCTAACGGCTGTTGAATTAAAACTTAAAGATGGCACAACGGTTTGTCTGGGTACAAACGATCCAAAAAATTTAATAAAGGCTATTAAGCAAAGTAGTTAACTTGTGCTCGTTCCTTGCTATTTCCCGCCTTTTACAGTGCTCGTTACTAACTCGTTTCTGTCCGTGCGACCTGAGGTCGTATGAAGCGCTGTTCACCGCGATAAGAGTGAACCATCTGTATCACCGGATGACCCTAAGACTCTGAATAAAGCAGCGAGTCTGACAATGTAACGATATTTGGCTTATGCCGAATGGGAACTGAATCGTGAGAGGACGTTCTTCCTGATAACCACAATCGGGTAAGTGCTAGGGTGTCAGTATGATGAACGTAAGTGAATCCATGTAAGGTGCGTTATACGAGAAGCAGCGGAAGTGGTTAATACGCTGTGGCCAAAAGGCATGAGAGTTGGAAAGAGATTGGACAGTGCTCTTTCGTGATCAAATAACTCTCCGCACTATAGTGGGCATCTAACCTGACGTTGCGCGACATACGGAACAGGGTAAGCCTGTATTGCTCCCTTTGGGAAAGCGGTCTGCGAAGACTGCCGATAGTCATGCAGGTAAAGGAGGCTAGAAAAAGCGAATGCCGCATTGTAATGATGCGGATACAGGTTGTTATCTGGCGCGAAAGCGAGCTGACTTCTAGCTGGTCTCCCGTTGCAAGATGATTTGAAGAACTTTATTCAAGGAGAAACGCAAATGATGACTTCAATCGAAGTGAGTGCATCTCCTGACAGCGCTCAATGGCAATCCATTAACTGGAAAGTGATTAAGCAACATGTATTAAAGCTTCAAATGCGCATTGCAAAAGCAACCCGAGAAGGTAGACACGGCAAGGCGAAAGCATTGCAGTGGATATTAACCCACTCTAAATCAGCAAAATTGCTTGCTGTTAAAAGAGTTTCTCAAAATAAAGGCAGCAAAACACCAGGAATTGACGGCATCATTTGGAACAGTGATGCTCGTTGTATGACTGCGGTCAATCAACTGAGCCGAAAAGGCTATCATGCCCAACCGCTCAGACGTATCTACATCCCCAAGAAAAACGGCAAACTCAGACCTTTAGGCATTCCCTGCATGATAGACAGAGCGCAGCAAGCGCTGCATCTTCTCGCCTTGGAGCCTATTTCAGAAACGGTAGCCGACCTCAATAGCTATGGCTTTCGACCTAACCGAAGCACAGCAGATGCCATTGCACAGTGCTTCAAATGCTTGTGTCAGAAAAGCTCTAGCCAATGGGTTCTTGAGGGTGACATTAAAGCCTGTTTCGATAAGATAGGTCATCAATGGCTCATCGACAACATTCAATTAGATAAACGAATGCTGAAACAATGGCTTGGATGTGGTTATGTTGATAAAGGATTGTTCTACAAAACAGCAGAAGGAACACCGCAAGGCGGGATAATTTCCCCAACGCTGATGTTGCTCACGCTGGCAGGGTTAGAGCAGTTGGTTAAGACTATTGCCTGTAAAACAGGGAATAGAGTCAACTTTATCGGATATGCAGATGATTTTGTTATCACAGGTTCTTCGAAGGAAGTGCTCGTTAATGACATCAAGCCGCAGCTAATTGGTTTTCTACAGGAAAGAGGCTTAACACTCTCTGATGAGAAAACGCACATAACTCATATCGATGATGGTTTTGACTTTCTGGGATTCAATATCCGAAAGTACAAAGGCAAACTGCTCATTAAACCGAGCAAGAGCAACGTTCTATCATTTTTGAGTAATCTACGTGAATTTATCAGAAAACATCCAACAATCCCCGTTAACGATTTAATCAAAATATTAAATCCGAAACTGAAAGGATGGGCGAACTATTATCGCCACAGTGTTGCTAAGCAAGTTTTCGGTTATGTAGGGCATCAACTTTTCTGGTTGTTATGGCGTTGGGCAGTTAGGCGTCATCCATCTAAAAGTAAGGACTGGGTGAGGCGTAAGTATTATCTGGGCAGTAAGGGAGAATGGCAATTTCATGGTTGGCAGAAAATAGCGAACATGGATTGTCGATTTAACCTTGTCCAAATAGCTCAAACGCTCATAAAAAGACATGTAAAAATCAGGAGTGCAGCGACACCTTACAACCCCGAACATGAAGCTTACTTAGGTAAGCGAAAACGGGCAAAGGAAGGTAGAAACTCATGGTTTGAGCCTGTCTTGGCTGCGATGTAGGGTGCTGGGTAACAGAACACGCCTTAGTGGAGGCTTGAGCCGTATGCAGTGAAAGTTGCACGTACGGTTCTTAGGAGGGCGGCACTTGGTAACAGGTGTCGCCTATCCGACAGAAATGTGTTACATGCCCATGTGCGCATAAAAATTACTCTATGTTATAGCAAAGCATAGTCTAAATGCTTATGCTGTGTTTACATACAGTTCTTTGGGGTAATTATGCTTTGCATCAAATCTACATCTGACTTTGAAATTGAAAGTGTAAAGTACCCTAACTTTCCCCTCTTAACGTGGGAAGTTGATAATACAAAGCTAGGGATTGAATCTGGAATGCTTTGTGTTGAAGCAATGCAATTCCTTATTTATGAGTGCTTGAAACGTGGGCGAGTAGACAGTGAAAATACTTGGTGGACTTATGCCCGCCACTTAAATCAATTCCTGACATTCTGTGAATATAACGGTTTAGATTGGCGAAATATTTCTGAAAGTAGTGAAGATGAAATGTTAGTCAGCGCCTATCGTGACCTTTGCGTTGGTGAGTTTGGCATGTCGGTCAATTCAACCAACCAACACCTAAGAACGATCGTGCGGTTTTACAGTTATGGTGTTGGCAAGTGGTTTGACTCATTGCCTTACTCACTAGAGTCGGTTTCGGTGCGAAAGGGTCAGCAGTTTTTGGCTCATACCGAGAGAAATGGTGGCAAAAAATACAGCTCGGACTTGATGATGAAAACTTTTGAAAAGAAAGCAGAGTTTTTATCTGCCTATGAAGTTCAAGAATTGTTATCTTCGATTGAAAACCCAACGCTCAAACTGATGGTTCGTTTATGTCTACAGACAGGAATTAGGCGTAAGGAGCTACTGCTTTTCCCCCTACACGTAATACGAAAACCTTCTGGAAACCAAACTTACTACGAAGTAAATATCTCACGGACTAAGGGTGAGAAAGAGCGCAAAATACACATTCCATCAAGGCTAATGGAAGATTTGTGGCGTTATGTAAATGAAGCTCGTTTTCAGAAGCAACAAGAATCAGGAGTGAACTCAGATTGCCTTTTCTTAACCTCTGATGGTCAAGAATGGGCTTCGCAAGGCTCTGCCTTTGGAAAGGCGCTCAAATCTCTGAATCTGCCCTTTCATGTGGCTCCGCACATGTTAAGACACTCCTATGCAACTCACATGCTCAAAGGGCTCTTAGAGCGCAAAAGCAGTAAGTTTGAGCCATTGATGTATCTACAAAGCCGTCTTGGACATTCCAGTATTACCACCACAATGAAATATTTACATCTGGTTAATGATTTGGTGGACGACCTGTCGATTGAGTATCAACAACAAATTGATGCAATTGTGTAGGCAGTAGCATGGCAAGACAACGAAAATACCTCACCATCAACAAAGATAAGATCAGGAAAACTTCGGCAGTAGAGCTAACCGTTGACGCCCTCCAAAGCCAAGGCTTAGTGCGAGCAATACACCCAGTTGTTACCTACCCAAATCTGGGTTCTAAAGGTGGCAATGGCGTAAACTTCGACTTTACCTCTTATTACGGCAAAGGCTACGACGACATCACGAATCGAGTTTACTACACTGCAAAGGCGTTACTGAGAAACACTAATGCTTTTACTGAAGAAACTCAGCACACGTATTTAAAGAATGGCTTTCGCTATTTTGCACAATATCTTGAGTTATTCAGGCACTCAGTCAGGGGAGATTTAACGCAAGATGACATTACGCCTAGACTGATTGAACAATATTTGCTGCACCTCAAAGGTAGTGAGTTTAAACCTAGCTTTCAAAAAGCTCTCTACACGCACCTCAAGTCATTGTTAGTCCGTATGAAAGAAAAAGGCTACTGGCCACTTGTCGATGACATCAACCTTAATAGTGATTTTTTCCCCAAGAATCCTTTTCCAAACTCCGGTAAACATGCAAAAAGTGAAAGATCACTCTCTCCCTATGAGAAAAGACAGGTTGTTGTTGCGTTAAAGCAAGCGGTTAAACCTATTTATCAAAAGAGAGAGTCATTGTCGGGTTACGAATTAACGTTGTGCCTACTTGCTGTGGCAATTCAAACGGGTATCAATACTTCACCACTGCTTAACATGACAACGGATGCTTTAACTGATCATCCACTTAAAGATAATCGAAAGCTTTTAACTGTGTTTAAAAAGCGGGGTAATGCAAAACAATTACATAACTTGCGCAAATCAGAAAACGTTGAGGTAGTACAAGGGGTAAAACTAGATGTGGCTTACCTGATCGATACCATTATTCAGTTAAGCTCGTCATTGAGGCAAGTGAGTGGTAGCAATTTAGTATTCTTATATGTCGCTAGCAACAGTAAAAGCGCTATTACCTCTCTGTCAGACTTATCGCTGCACTTCAACATAAAAAAATTCATCAAAGAAAACGACCTAAAGGATGAAGATGGACGCACAATTAAGCTTAATATCAGTCGTATTCGCAAAACTTTCATCAATGGCATGTACGAACTGAGTGGTGAAAGTTTGTTGATTGCAGCACAGCAAGCTAAACATAGTGGAACAAGTTCACTTGACTACTATTTGCAAGCCCCTGAGCAATCAAAACGTAACCTAGGTTTGATGGGTGAAATACGAGTCAAAGAGCTAACTTGCGATGCTCCAAGCGTTCCTGTCGGCCATTGTAAAGACCCGAAAAATGGGGATAAAGCACCGAAAGATGGAACGTTCTGTAATGACTTCTTAGGGTGTTTCCGTTGTAAGAGCTTCGTTATTACAGGCAATGATTTGTATAAGCTCTTTAGCTTCTATTGGGCAATAATTCGTAACCGTGATGAATTTGGTCGTAAAGACTGGAAGCGGCACCTAAAGAACGTGCTCAGAATTGTGGATGAAGAGGTTGTGCCTGAGTTTGCCAAGCTTGGTCAATTGCAGCATGTCAATGCTGAAAAGGAACGAGCAAGAACCAATCCACATCCATACTGGCAAAATCTCGATATGTTAAAGGTGACACAATGAGTTTGATTGAGTTGATACTAACGGACGTTGAGTTTGCGGAGCAGCAATGTTCAAAGCCTAATCAAAGCACACTAGAGCGAGCGATTGATGGCACCCTGACGGGCATTGTAACCTATGTAAAGTTAGCCAACGGTCACTATCAAGTTTACTCTCGATATGAAGAAGAACTATGGAAATTTCCTGCTGCTAAAGGGACTAAAGGCACCACCAAAAGTAACCTTACACTTAATTTTGGCACAATAAATAACCCTGAAATGAAACAAATGGCAAAATGGGTCATATGGAATAAATTAAAAGAAGGATTAGCGGTCAACTCTTTACTACATTCTTTAAGTTCTCTTAAAGGCTACTTTAAATGGGCCTTGAGTTCAGACACAACTGCAACGCATGGCTTGACTGCTTTTACCTCTAGTGCTTATGTTAAGTATGTGAATAGACTAAGCGCAAAGCGGAATGGCGAAATAAAGCCTCTTTCGTTAACAACAAAAACGCTTAAGTTCCTCGCAGTGGAAAACCTTTATCAGTGTTGCAAAGCATTTTATTTTGTTAAAGAGCATCCTTGGCCTGGTTCTGGTGCCAATATGCAGGCAGGACTGATTGGAGAGGCCGCTCAAAAAGCGAAAACCAAACCCAAAACCCCTATCATCCCTAACGAAGTGCTAATTCCACTCTGTAAGTTTACAAAGTCATGTTTAGACAGGGCTGATGAAATTTTGGCATCAAAAGGTAAGCGTGAATCATTACTGCTGCGAGACAGTTGCATCTTCTGGTTGCTACTCACAACAGGTATGCGTATCCATGAGGTTTTAGGTATTAAACGCGGAGCGTATCGCAGTGAGACAAGAGATGAGGTGACGTATTACTACATTGAAACCGCGTCAGAGAAGACCCATACGGGATTAGCTGAATGGATTGCGCCAGAGATTGCAACTCAAGCTATCGACATTCTTGGTCGTTATAGTGCGCCATTGCAAAAGCAGCTTGAAAATGACTTATCAAAAGCAAGGGATAGTCAAGACCATGTGGAAGTTCATAGGCTAGAAGAAATCTCAGACCATATTTGTTTGTCGGTATCTAAAAAAAGTAACGCTATTAGCCTGTTGTCTGGATGTACAATTACTGTTCATAGGTTGCCTAATTTATGTCAACAGATAGATTGCAACTGGAATTTGTCAGCGCACCAGTTTCGCCGCACCTTTGCCAACTATGCAGTGCATTCTGAATTGGGTGATTTAAGGGCACTAAAAGACCATTTTAAACACTGGTCAATCACCATGACGGCTCTGTATGCCTTTAACGAAGATTTAGACGCAGAATTATTCGAAGAACTGCTCCGAGAAAAGTATTTGATCGAAGAAGAAATCAAGCAAGACTGGTTTGAACTAGACACACCGATTACGGGTGGCGATATGGCTAAAAACATCAAGAAAGTCCGTGCAGATGGAGAGCTAATTAAAACTTTCGGCTCTCTCAGTGATATGGCTAAAGCCTACTCTAGCTCTATTCCTATCCGTTCAACAGGTATTGGATGGTGTACCAATGATGATGAATGTAAGTGCGGTAAGCCCGATAGCTGCGAGAGCGGAATTGTAGATAAACGGCATCTTCCCTACTGGGAGGGGATGCTTGATCAGCAAATAAAACTTATGCAGTTGGATGATATAGGGGAAGCAGGTAGAGATGCAGCTAGGAAAGGTATGGAACGCTGTGAAAAGGTATTGAGTGCTTTAGGTATCGATGTTGAAGCCATGAAGCAGAAGTTTAGCCAAAGAGATCTAATCGAGGTAGAGAATGTCTAACCAGAAAGAAAAGTCGACACATAAAGCGGTAAGACTTGCCATTATTCGCATAGAAAAAGCTCGGCCTAATGTTGTCTCTGATAAGCGTAAAATGAGTGTTGCTGCCGTTGCATATTCTCATGCATCGCGATCACCTAATACCATCTAAGCCGATCACCTAATACCATTCATCGCGATCACTCAATACCATCGATGCCGATCACTTTTCGGTCAAAATAGTATTGAGTGATCGGC
>NZ_BMII01000058.1 GCF_014641855.1 Shewanella inventionis | reverse complement strand
AAAAGTACAAGCATTGGCTAACTAAAAGGTTCTCGCTGACGGAACCCATACCTTTCCGACAGCTGAGAAAAAGTATTGCAATGAGGTTAGTGCTGCGTTGGACGAATTGCTGATGTAAACTCATTTTGGGGCTTAAACGTGTTGGTAGATTGACGTTAAAATGGATAAATTCAACTCTGAACTTGAGGCCGTTGAAGAAAATAGCGTGAGCCTGACAGGACGTCAGGCTAGCTTTCGCGGTACAGGATGTACCATCGGAAGCGTTAGCATTTTCGAATAAGACCGAAGAATACCAAAGCGAAGTTAAATGCTGGATCTATTTCCGTCGCAATTTTTTCGCTGCTGTTGTTTGGTTAAATAGCGAAAATGTTGCCGGAACGGCAGGGTGATCCAAGAGGGGATTGCTGTTGATCCCCTTTTGGCCCGTGCAGGGTGGAACCTTGCGATCTAAATTCAAACGAAGTTTGATAAATCGGGTGTGGGCGAAGCGTCACGACGTTAGTGGCCGTAGGCCATATTGTTAACTCACAGTAACTCAAATTTTTGTTAGGAGTTAGTTCTAATTCTTCTGTTTAGATATAATTGATTTTGTTTACTTTGAAGCTTAATGATAAACAAAACTGAGTCAGTACCAATTGAAGATACGATGAAATCGCTGATTATTTGCGATTCAAAAATGAGATTAACTCTGCGTCACCAGCTCTATCTTAAATTCACTGCCCACCCCTGGTTGGCTGTCGATTTCAATTCTGCATTTTAATAAGCCTAATAATTGCCTGACAATGGCGAGTCCGACGCCAAGTTGTGGCAAGCTTTGGTTGGGTTCAAATGACAATGTGGTCATCGACAATTGTTTGAGGGCATCAACTTCATGTTTGTGCATGCCAGCGCCAGTGTCGCGCACGGTTAACCATTGTTGGCCATTGTGTTGTGTGTTGATAATTTGAATTTTGCCGCCAGCGGGTGTGTAGCGCAGGGCGTTGTCGACTAAGTTGTTGAGTATGCGGCGCATTAATGTGGGGTCGGTATAGATTTGTTCAGCATGATTGATGTCAAAATCAAGCTGTACTCCCAGCTTTTTAGCCCGCGGAGTAAAGGTTTGTTCAATGTCGCTGAGTAATTCAGTTAAGTTTACCTGCTGTAATTGTGCATCGATTTGGCCGTTTTCTAATGCGGCGAGTTCTAATAACTGGGCGAGCAATTGCTGTAAGGTTTGGCCTGAGTTGGCAGCATATTGAATTAAGGCTTCGTCGCGCTCATCTTCGGGTAAAATAAGCCAGGTATCGATATAGCCTAATAGCGCGGTAAGTGGCGTTTTTAGGTCATGAGACAGATGCAATAAAAAGTCATGCTTAGCTTGTTGTTGGCGCTTAACTTGCTGTTGTTGCAGCTGAATTTCTTGCAGTAGGTGATTAATATGATGACTCAGTTGGCTTATCTCTAAACTGCCTCGATAGCGCTGCGGCAGCATTAGATTGTCTGACATAGGCTTATCTTTTAACTCTGTTAAGTCTTGGGCTAATTTTTGGATCGGCCGAGTAAAGTAGCGCAATAAAATTACAAACAGCACTAAGGCAAAAATGATCCAGAAACCTATGGTTGCGCCCCAAATTTTAGGTTGGTTTTCGGCGTTGATCAGTGCTTGCCAGCTGTCGTAATCTTCTCCTCCAATAATCACATACAAATAACCGCTGTGCAGACCTTCTGGTGTTACAAGTTTACTAACAGAAAAAATCTTTTGGGTGTCTTCACTGCGAGGATCGCTGCCAAGCACTGGCAGGTTTTCGCCAGCTAAAAATTGCTTAATTATATGAGTATCAACGCGGTGGGTTTTAATTTTTTCGTCTTTGGCATCATAAGCAATCACTTTGCCATTAGGGTCTAGAGTGTATATTTCAAAGCTTGGGCCTAGCAGCATAAAATCGTGAAAGGCTTCTTTCAGTGCGGCGTCTGAGGTAATACCTTGAGACAGCAGCGGATTGATATGAGCCATGTGATCGGCCAATTCACGATGCAGTGATTGCTGTATTTGGTTGCGGCTAAACTCATGATTAAGTTGCAGCCATTGCCATAAGGCAACAAATAACAGTAATACAACCAGTGTTGCGGCTAGAAATAATCGGTTAAATAAGCGATTCATTAGTGGGTTTGCACCTCTGGTGGTGAAAATTTATAACCTACGCCCCACACTGTTTTAACTAAGTCGTGTTCGGGTGAACACTGCGATAGTTTATTGCGTAATCGATTGATATGGCTGTTTACTGTGTGCTCGTAACCGTCGTAGTTGTAACCCCATACAGCCTCGAGTAATTGCATCCGGCTAAAAACTTGTTGTGGGTGTTTGGCTAAAAACAGCAGTAAGTCAAATTCGCGGGCGGTGAGGGTTAGTGCTTTGTTGAATGCTTTGACTTCGCGGGTACTAGAGTTAATGGTGACACTATTAAATTCAATTTGTTGGGTTTGTTCTTGCTGGGCTTTACCACGTCTTAATAATGCTTTCACGCGTGCGCGCAGTTCTAACACGCTAAAGGGTTTTACTAGGTAATCGTCGGCTCCGGCCTCAAGACCTAATACCACATCTGCTTCTGAGTCTTTAGCGGTTAATAGCATTAGCGGGACTTCCTTACCGGCTTGGCGTAATTGCTCACACAACATAATGCCGTCACCATCGGGGAGCATGCGATCCAATAAAATTAAATCGAGCTTTTTATGTTCAATAATCTGCATGGCTTGCTTTAATGTGGTGGCGTGATCAACTTGGTAGTTGAGCGCTTTGAGGTTGAGGATAAGTAATTTAGCTAGGTCTTGTTCATCTTCTACCAGCAAAATATGTTGCGGGCATACATGGCCGTTATGTTTAATGGTTCCATTCATGTTGAGTTCCTCAAAGCAAATCCAGTCGTTGCATTAACAACTAGACCAGCCTTGAGGCGAATAAATTTCAGTGTGGTGGAAATTTATTCAGTTCTGGTGATGGTGACGGCCATTACTGGATTATCAAAACGGTGCGATGCATCAAGAACTGAGTCTGCTAAGCCGTCATACATTGACATCACCCCTGGATGAATATGGACAAAGTCAACATCATCACGTGTGGCGTTAAAGCCTTCGCCGCCATCAGCAGGACCTGGCAGAGTGCCTTTGGCTTCACTGTTTGCCTCGGTGCCCGCATCATAGGCCATAAACTTCATTGAGCTTGAGGCGTCTACTTGCATACCTGCAATGCTGTAGCTGTTTATGCCGGTAAAAGCGTCGTTAGTGTTAACTAGCATGGTCGCTAGGCTAATACTTGCAACGTCTGTTTCATCTAATGTGAGTGTGAGGGTTTCACTTGCGCCAGGCATTAATAAGCCTGCACCGTTAACGCTGCTAGTCAGCACATCTAATGCGGCGATATCAGCGGTATCACCACCTTCAGCCATTTTCTCTATGGCTTCGCTTGCCATTTCACCTGCGTTCCACAACATGGCATCACTAGCATGAGCGGCTAAAATCACCGGCGACATGGGCTGGTTTGCGGTGAGGTTAGTGACGGTAACCGTGAAAGTTTGCATCACTGGTGCTGGTGGTGTCTCGTCAACGGTGTCATTGTCATCATCGCCACACGCAGTTAATAAGGTGGCCGCTGCCAACATGGCCAGTAAACTAGGCTTTAATGTAAAATCAGTGGGTTTCATGGGCTACCTCCTTATTTTACTGTTACCACAACTTTGGCAACAGGGTTCAACCAGCGGTGTACGCGGCTGTCTAGGTCACTCATGCCACCTGCTGGGTCCATGTCTCCTAGTACGCCAGGGTGAGTATGTACGTTGCTGTTATCAGAACTGTCCATTACGCCTGTACCGTTAGCTCCACCATCGCCGCCAGGTGCAGCAGGAATACCCGGTACTCCAGACATGCCACCACCATTAATGATTTCATCATTGGCTTCGGTACCAGCATCATACGCATTAACGTACATAGTATAAGTGCCCGCTTCTGTTGGAATTTCCCAGCCATCTAGCCCTACAAAGGCATCGTTGGTTGGCAATACCATGGCCACAATCGATAAGTGAGTGTTATCGCCAGTATCAAGCATCACTTCGCTGACACTCATGCCTGCGGCTAGTAAGCCCATTGTGGGGTTGGCTGATGTGACGCCAGCATTACCTGTTACAGCAGCATCTAAATCGGCAATATCGCCACCCTCAGCCATTTTTTGTAAAGCTGCCGAGGCTTCAGTACCTACTTGAAACAGATGGCTGTCAGCGTCGTGAGCAGCGATCAAAAGAGGGGTAAAGTGGTTTCCGTGGGTTAAATTGGTCACGCTAACTTCAATATCTGCAGCTAAAGTTGGAAGGCTAAATAATCCAGCAGCCATAAGGCTTGCAGTCACTAATGTACGTTTCATAACCGAGCTCCTTTTGTTTAATTGCAGTCAGTATGCGCTAGGAGTTTCACCAGGTTATTGCCAAATTATCACAAAAGTTTAACATCGTAGCTGGCTATATTGGCGTGTGATAAAGTGTGCTTAAACAACTAAAAATAGTAGATATGATGATTAGAGAATTGACCCACGCTGACTTTGACGCAGTGATTGCTTTAGGCGAAGAGGTTCACGGCAGTGGTTATATGGACCTTGCTGAATTAACGGCGATTTATCACAAAGGCATTAAAAATGGCATAAATGCCAATTTTGTCGCAATTGAAAACAATCAGCTAATTGGTTTTAGGTTGACCTATGCCGCAGGGCAGTGGCCGCAAGACCAATGGTGCACGGTAGACAAGTGGGGTGTTGCATTTGAGGATGTGTGTTATTTCAAGTCAAACACCATTGCCGAAGCTGCCCGAGGTAAAGGCCTTGGTGGGCAATTATTAGCAGCATCCAAAGCGGCGGTTATTGCCCAAGGCGCTAAAGCGGGAGTGAGCCATTTATGGCAACAAAGCCCTAATAATGCAGCGGTACGTTATTTTACCAAAGCCGGGGGCGTGTTAATTGCCGAGCACCCACAACGCTGGCATCAGCGTTACATGGGTGAAGAGTATATTTGCGTCATTTGCGATCACGACTGCCACTGTGTCGCCTGTGAAATGCTGTTAACGTTCTAGTATCGCTTAATCATTACAATAAGAAGAATAACTTTATGTATGATCCACTTGTTAACGCTCATCCTAACAATCAACCTTTTGCGCCAAGCTATTGGGCGACGACACAGGCATTGGGTGCTGCAACAGCGCCATTGTCGGGTCGGCAGCATACCGATGTCGCAATTATTGGCGGCGGCTATACTGGGCTGTTAACTGCGTATTATTTGGCAAGTGAGTTTAATATTGATTGTCATGTGTTGGAGGCCAATCAAGTCGGATTTGGTGCCAGCGCCCGTAATGCTGGTTTTGTGTTAAAAGGCTCGGGCCGTTTAGGGTATGCCGCCATGACCAAGCGTTGGGACTTAGCTACAACCAAAGGTATTTACGATGAGTTTACCCAAGCTGTTGCTAGGGTTGACGGATTAATTAAACAGCACAATATTGCCTGTGAGCCACAAGAAGCGGGTTACTTAAAAGTGGCCCATAATCCCAAAGCGCTCGTTACACTGCAAAATGCGGCTCAGTATATTCAACAACACCTTGCTGATGGCCAAGACAGCGGCGCTGAGTTTATTAATAGCGGAGATTTTAGAACGCAATATTTAGATCATCACCAAGCCTATGGAGCTTTGCGCTTAAAAGATGGTTTTGGCCTTAACCCGCTTAAATTATTGCTCGGTTATAAGGACATGGTACAGGCGCAAGGGGTGACGATTTCTGAGCAATCATGTGTATTAGAGTGGGTTGAAGAGGGCGCTAAACATCGTTTAATCACCGCCAATGGTGAGTTGATTGCCAATAAGGTGATTATGGCGGGCAATGCCTATACGCCTAAACGATTTAATCAGCGTGTTGACGATAAATTTTTGCCGATATTAAGCAATGTGATTGTTACCGAGCCGCTCACTCCGCAAGAACTGGCACAAGCAGGATTGCATACCTACCAAGTCACCATGGACACGCGTATTTTAAAATACTATTACCGTTTACTGCCCGACAACCGTTTATTGTTTGGTGGCCGAGGTGCTGTATGGGGGAAAGATGCGGCTAATCCTGTATATGGTGAGCGATTAAAAATGGCACTTAATAAGTGCTTCCCAAGTTTATCGAGCAAAGCGATTGCCTATAACTGGACTGGTTGGATTGCTGCTGCAATGGACGATATGCCTCATGTGTATAGCAAGGAAGGAGTAGGATACAGCCTTGGGTATTGCGGTGCGGGTGTGTCGTTTTGCAGCCAAGCTGCGTATCGGTTAGCACAAAGCATTGCAGGTGAAACCTTGCCCAATCTGCCTTTATATCAGCAAGCGCTACCTAAATTCCCCTTTACCCAAGCAAGACGCCTTGGGCAATGGGGTTATTATCATTATGGTTGGTTAAAAGACCGCTTTGGCTAACTGTCCATTTTTACCTTGTATGTTGCTTAGTCGATTAACCGACGACTTCGCCAGTGCTTATTTTGGTTTCGTCCAATGGCTCGATTTTGACATTAAAATAAGCATAAGTGGCACTCACAAATGGACATACCAAGTTAAAGAAGGCGTATGGCAAGTAGGTAATGGTTGCCACGCCTAAGGTGCTGGCCATAAACGCACCACAGGTGTTCCATGGCACTAGCGGGCTGGTGACGGTTGCCGAGTCTTCAAGCGAACGGCTTAAATTCACCGCAGCCAATTTACGGCGAGTGTATTCTACTTTTAGCATTCGCCCTGGCAGAACAATAGCAATGTATTGGTCGGCGGTAATAATATTCGCGCCAATACACACGCCGATAGTGGTAATGATTAAGCTGGTGGTGCCAGTGACTACGGTGAGAATACTTTCTAAAATACGACTTAGCAGGCCAGTCACTTCCATTACGCCGCCAAATGCCATGGCGCATAAAATTAACCACACTGTGGTCACCATGCTGCTCATGCCGCCACGGCTTAATAAACTGTCTAATACTGCATCGCCCGTGTTAGCGACATAACCGTCAAACATGGCAATCCATAAGCCTTTAACTAACGCCACGATCGGCACTAAGGTATCGTCGTGGACAAAAGCGATAACGTTATCAAACTGAAATAGTGCCGCGCATGCCGCCCCGGCCAACGTGCCTAATATGACCGTAGGAAATGCAGGCATTCTGCGGTTAGCCAAATACAGCACCACTAATAATGGGATGAGTAAATGCAGCCCGGGGCTGTAGGTTTTGTCTAATAGCGCTAGCGTGTCAGTCAGTTGGTTTTCAATTGGTGTGGCGTCTGCAGTTAAGCCTAAAAAGGTAAAGCCAATCAGGGCAATAATAATGCTTGGCACTGTGGTCCAGGTCATGTGGCGAATATGACTAAAAATATCGGTGCCAGCAACTGCAGGGGCAAGATTTGTGGTGTCAGACATGGGCGACATTTTGTCGCCAAAATAGGCGCCACTGATGATAGCACCAGCAGTAATGTTCACATCTAACCCCATTGCTGACGAAATACCCACTAATGCGATACCGAGCGTACCGGCAACAGTCCACGAGCTGCCAATACTTAACGCCACTACCGCGCACAATAAACAACATGCGGTGTAAAAGTAATCGGGATTAAGAATTTGCATGCCATAGTAAATCATTGTTGGCACAGTGCCGGCTAAAATCCAGGTACCAATGAGCGAGCCCACGCTAAACAAAATTAATAATGCGCCAGTGGCAACACCAATGCTTTTAACAATTCCGCGTTCCATTTGGTTCCAGCTGTAGCCATTTTTAAAGCCAATGACCATCGCAATACACGCCGCTAATACTAATGCAATTTGGTTGGCGCCCGATGAGCTGTCTGATGAAAACAGATATACCGCAGCACCAAGCATAATAATGAGTGCAAAAACGGGGATCAGTGCATCGAGTAGTGTGGGTTGCTTATGGTTGGAAGGCGACGGTTTTGAAGACGCGACTTGAGACATACGATTTCCTTTATAATTATTATTTTGACCAATATCTCATTCGTGTGAGTTGGCTATTGCTATTTTAATAACTTGGTAACGAATTTGTAACAGGCCTCATCCTGACATAAAAATACCTGATAAGTCGAATATTGTTATCGCATGAAAGTGATTTGAATATACCTTGCTAAGTGTTGTTGCTAGGTGCTCTGCTTGGTTAGTTACCGAGTCTGGTTAGTTATGCGGTTATTGGTTTTAAATGCGCATAAATAACCGTGGTGGGACCAGTGTGATTTGATGGTTAATTGCAGCGTTTTTCAACAGGGTTAGCGTCTTTGTATTGACTGGCTATATAGTTTTATGGCATGGGGCAGGCGATTAACTTTTGCAGCTTTAGCATGTGCGTTGTAGGCTTTTGCTCGCAGCCTATCGTTTTCCCTCACAGAAACGGCCTTTACTTATGATATAACCTCTTATCATGGGAAGCGACTAGCCCTATTTATCAGTTTTATTTATTGTCTCACTCACCCAAATATACTCAACATCGCTACCTTTCACTTGCCAGAAGGATTGGTAATGCACTTTTCCTGTCAGTGGTATCCATGTTTGTTGGGCATGTTGAAATGTCATTGTATAAGCAATTTTTATCGGTCGAATTCCACGGCCAAACACGTTACAGGAGAATGTGTTTGGGCTAATAACGTTAATGAGTTGACGCTTAATGTCTGATTGTGGATAAAGTATGGGTGGTAATGTCGAAAGATCCAATTGTGTATTGGTAGAAAATATCGCATCAACTCTGCCTGCGTCTAATGATGAAAGCGCCTCAGATTGAAGCGAAGAAAGACCATCGGCATAGGCTGTTTGAATACCCGCAGAAGACATGAAAATATAACCCCAACAGTGTTTTTTCATAGTGTTACCTGAGTGTAATATTTTTATTAAACATATCTCTTTAACACTGCCAAGGCCATAGAAATAAACAATCCCTGCGACGTTACCGTTGCAGGGATTGTTGTTAAACTTGACAACTAACCTATGGCTTACGCTTTAGCTTGTTCACGAGCAATGGCGCGATAAGCAATATCGGTACGGAAGTACACGTCATCCCAATGAATGGCATCTACTAATGCATAAGCAGCTTGTTGGGCTTCAGTTACCGTGTTGCCTAATGCGGTAGCACACAGAACGCGGCCGCCATTTGTCACAACGTGGCCGTCTTTCATCTCGGTGCCAGCATGAAACACTTTACCGTTAACATCACCAAGGGTTAAGCCGTCAATCACATCACCTTTGTTGTAGGCATCTGGATAACCGCCTGCGGCCATCACCACACCTACCGCTGCACGAGAGTCAAATTCTGCGTTGACTTTATCTAATTCACCACGAGTTGCAGCAAGACAAAGCTTAACAATGTCAGACTGTAAACGCATCATAATGGGCTGCGTTTCTGGGTCGCCAAAGCGACAGTTGTATTCAAGTACTTTAGCGCTGCCATCTGGTGCAATCATTAAACCTGCGTACAAAAAGCCGGTGTAAACGTTGCCTTCAGCAGCCATACCATCAACGGTTGGGCGGATAACATTGGCTATCGTCCAGTCGTGTACCGTTTGCGTTACAACCGGCGCAGGAGAGTATGCACCCATACCGCCAGTGTTAGGGCCGTAATCGCCATTGTCGCGGGCTTTATGGTCTTGACTGGTGGCCATGGCAAGAATGTTTTTGCCGTCAACCATTACGATAAAGCTGGCTTCTTCGCCTTTTAAAAACTCTTCAATAACCACGCGAGAACCCGCATCGCCAAATTTATTACCGGCAAGCATGTCATCAATAGCGGCATCGGCCTGGGCTTGATCGGCAGCGATAATCACGCCTTTACCGGCAGCTAATCCATCGGCTTTAATCACGACAGGGAAACCTGTTTTAGCTGTTAACTCAGCAATATAAGCTTTAGCCGGTGCAATCTCAGTGAAGTTTGAGTAGTCAGCCGTTGGAATATTGTGGCGTGCTAAAAAGTCTTTAGTGAAAGCTTTTGACGATTCAAGCTGTGCTGCGCCTTTTGTTGGGCCAAAAATAGGTAAACCAGCAGCATTAAAAGCATCAACAACGCCTAATGATAATGGCACTTCAGGGCCGACGATTGTTATCTCAATCTTGTTGTCTTGAGCAAACTTAACTAAATCAGCGATAGCTTCAACTTGAATGGCCACGTTTTGTAATTTTGGCTCTAAAGAGGTTCCTGCATTACCTGGTGCAACAAACACTTTTGTGACTTCTGCCGACTGAGCTGCTTTCCAAGCTAATGCATGTTCACGACCGCCGCCACCAATGATAAGTACCTGCATTTTTAATCACCCTTTTCATAAATTAAATAATATGATTCTTTAAACGAAAAAAGCAGCCAAAGAAGGCTGCTTGTCTCAAGTGGAATTTAGTGGCGGAAGTGACGCATGCCAGTAAATACCATGGCCATACCGTGCTCGTCTGCGGCGGCAATGATTTCTTCATCGCGAATAGAGCCACCTGGCTGGATGATACAGCTAATACCCGCAGCCGCGGCAGCGTCGATACCGTCGCGAAATGGGAAGAAAGCGTCAGACGCCATCACTGAGTTTTCAACCACTAGGCCTTCATCAGCCGCTTTAATGCCTGCAATTTTAGCGGAGTAAACGCGACTCATTTGGCCTGCACCGACACCGATTGTCATGCCATCTTTGGCGTACACAATAGCGTTAGATTTAACAAACTTAGCTACTTTCCAGCAGAACATTAGGTCTTTTAATTCATCTGCCGTTGGCTGGCGCTTAGACACGACTTTAACGTCGTCTAGGTTTACCATGCCCTGGTCGCGGTCTTGTACTAACAAACCACCATTAACGCGTTTGTAATCAAGCGTTGTGGTTTTGCTCGCCCACTCACCACACTCAAGTAAACGCACGTTGGCTTTAGCAGCCACAATATCGCGTGCTTTTTGGCTAACCGTTGGTGCGATGATGACTTCAACAAATTGACGGTCAACAATGGCTTGGGCCGTTTGTGCATCTAACTCCTGATTAAAGGCAATAATACCGCCAAAAGCTGATGTTGGGTCGGTTTTAAAGGCGCGGTCATAGGCTTCTAATAAGTTAGCGCCTAATGCTACACCGCAAGGGTTAGCGTGTTTAACGATAACGCAGGCTGGGCCTTCAAACTCTTTTACGCACTCAAGAGCCGCATCAGTGTCAGCGATATTGTTGTAAGACAGAGCTTTGCCTTGTAACTGAATCGCGCTGGCAACTGAGGCTTCATCAATTTGGGTATCAACATAAAACGCGGCTTTTTGATGACTGTTTTCACCGTAGCGTAAATCTTGCTTTTTAATGAATTGCGAATTAAACGTACGTGGGAACGTTGAATCGTCGTGGCACTCATCGTTGCTGTGTGCTGGCACCATAGTACCGAAATAATTAGCGATCATTCCGTCGTAAGCCGCGGTATGCTCAAAGGCTGCAATGGCAAGGTCAAAGCGAGTTGCTAGCGTAGTGCTGCCATTGTTGGCTTGCATCTCAGCAATCACGCGACCGTAGTCTTTTGCGTTAACCACAATGGTGGTGTCTTTGTGGTTTTTGGCGGTTGAGCGCACCATGGTTGGGCCGCCAATGTCGATATTCTCAACCGCATCGGCCAAGGTGCAACCTGGTTTTGCCACAGTTTCAGCAAATGGGTATAAGTTAACAGCCACTAAATCGATAGGGTTAATGGCGTTTTGCTCCATTACCACTTCGTCAATGCCGCGACGGGCTAAAATGCCGCCATGAATTTTAGGATGCAGGGTTTTAACACGACCATCCATAATTTCTGGGTGACCTGTGTAGTCAGAAACTTCAATTACCGGGATATTATTGTCTGCAAGTAGCTTTGCAGTACCGCCCGTTGATAAGAGTTCAACACCTTGTGCATGCAGCGCTTGTGCAAACTCAAGGATTCCAGTTTTATCTGATACGCTTAATAGCGCGCGACGAATTGGTCTGACATTATTCATGTAGGTACAGGGTCCACTAGTTTGATTTTAAGGATCTTTCGTAAAACAGAATTGCCTCAAGTCTGCTTTACCAAAGTCCCTCATGATGTTGCGATAACACCACTAGATGACTGTCTTAATGATCAGGCGGGCGTATTTTATCGTAAAGCGCATGTATTGGGTGTTTTTTCTGCGTGATTTCACAATATTGAAATAAGAACAAAGATAGTCAAAATAATCGCCAAACAACCCTTGACCTTAGATTAAACTCCAAGGTTTATACTTAGGTAACATTCAAGCAATGATAATGAGTAAACGCATGTATCGAATAGGCGAACTCTCTGCTTTATACGACATTAAAGCCGACACATTACGATTTTACGAAAAACATGGTTTGTTATCACCGTCAAGTCGTTCAGACTCGGGCTATCGTTTGTACAATCAAGATGACTCAGAACGGCTCAAGTTTATTTTACGCGCTAAAGCGGTGGGCTTTTCACTGAATGATATTGCTGATTTATTATCGATTGAAGTGGATAAGTCTAACCGTGCCTGTGCTGATGTTAAGGCGTTAGTTGACACTAAGCTAGAGCAGGTTGAAGCCAAATTGGCGGAGTTACAACACTTTGCAACGTCGTTAAAAAGTTTATCTAACACCTGTTGTGGTGGCCCTGATAGCGCTGAACATTGCTCAATACTTGAGGCGTTAGAATCATCCGACAAACATATTATTGCTAAACAAGAACATCATCATTTTTCTCATTTAGGTCATAAGGACTAACTATGTTATTGACCAATTTTATTCACTTATTTTTAGAGTCTGCGCCTTGGTTGTTATTAGGCTTGGTGCTCGCAGGGTTGTTAAAAGTGTTTGTGCCTATGGCCTGGATGCATAAACAGCTCGGCGGTCACGGAGTGAAAACCGTATTTAAAGCAGCGTTGTTAGGTGCGCCTTTGCCATTATGTTCGTGTGGGGTAATCCCCGCTGCGGTTGGTTTACGCCGTGCAGGGGCTTCAAAAGCGGCAACCACGTCATTTTTAGTGTCAACGCCTGAAACCGGTGTCGATTCGATAACCGTATCTTATGTGTTACTGGGCCCGTTTATGGCCATAGTTCGTCCTATTGCAGCTATTACTAGCGCTATTGTGGCTGGGCTATTGGTGGGCCGCGATGACGATGATGGAGTACCTGTAGCTGCGAAGCCTCAATCAGAAAACACTACGACTACTAACGTTGAGACGTCCTGTTGTGCAAGTAAAAAGGCCGATACTGTGCAGCACGCTGGGGTGAAAATGACCGCAGTTAAAGCCGAATCTGTATTAAGCCCTATGGCTTCAGCTAAGGTGTTGAGTGCTGAACAAGCGCCAAAGCAAAGCAGTTGCTGCGCAAGTAAAACGGATGCTCCATCTCAGTCTGCATCATCTGAGTCATGTTGTAGCACTAATGCAGCAGAGCCTAAAAAACCAGACGCAGTTAAATCCAGTTGTTGCAGTAGCCCAGCTGAGCCAAAAGTTGCGGCGCTAAGCAGTTGTTGTGCGTCCAAGTCAGCGCCAGCAAACCAAGGTGAAGCGGCCAACACTGCAGAGACTAGCTGCTGCACGTCAACTCAAGATATGGCCACAGAGCTTAAGCAAAACAGTGTAATGAGCAGAGTGTTCTCTGGTTTACATTATGCTGCAACGGATTTAGTTAAAGACACCACCTTGTGGTTGTTAGTCGGACTATTTTTTGCTGCCCTAGTGCAAACTTACGTACCAAGCGACTTTTTAGTGAAGTGGGGTGACGGCATTTTAGCCATGCTAGTGATGGTGCTCGTGTCTATCCCTATGTATATCTGTGCTACGGCTTCAACGCCGATTGCGGCAGGTTTACTGTTAGCGGGTGTGTCTCCTGGTGCGGTATTAGTATTTATGATGGCAGGCCCAGCAACGAATATCGCCACACTGGGTGTTGTGACTAAAGAGTTAGGCAAGCGTGCGCTTTATGGATATTTAGGCGGTGTTATCGGTGTGGCGTTAGCTTTTGGCGTGTTGGTGAATTATTTGGTCGACACTTTTGGCTTTAAAGTGATGCCACAAATTGGTGAAGAGCACGCCTTATTACCACAAGGTGTGGTAGCTGTGTCAGGTATTGTGTTGGCTATCTTAATGGCGAAAGTGTTGTGGGATATGATCCCAAAAGGCAATAAAGAGAAGAGTTGTTGCTCTTAATGATGGTTGCAGCCTCCCATAGCTTGTTTGCTATGGGGTATGAGTTTTGAAAACCAGTGTTCACAAAAACACTGGTTTTTTTGTGCTCAATTTTTTGTTTTTAATTATTGTTAACTGAGCAAGCTAGCACGTCAGAATATGATAAGCAGTGCATTACGCATACAAAATCTGTTATTTATTTGAAATTAATGAAATACGCAAACCTTAAAAATATCTTAATTTTTTATGTAATATTTACATCTTGTGACGCCCTTCAGTTTTTTAACAATTACCGCATATCTCTGCACTTTTTTTGCACAATTATTGTGATATCTCTCTCCTTGTTTTTATTGGGTTTCATCTACTATCTCAATTGCAATATACCTATAAAGTGATAAGTCGTTTAAGCGACTCTGGAGTAATGATGAAAACAATAAAAATGTGCAAAATAGCACTGTTAATAGCACTTTCCATGGGCGTAATAGCCTGTGGCAGTGATGGTAAAGACGGCGCTGATGGCGTAGATGGGCAAGATGGCGCGGCAGGTTTACCTGGTGCAGACGCAACAGCTCCTACTGTGAGTGTTTCAACGGCAACCAATATTGAATTTATTAATCATATTGTTGCAGACGGTGTGGTCACTGTTGAGTTTAATGTTACCGATGAATCTGGTTATGCCATTACAGGCTTAACAGATGCATCAGTTTACCTTGCAGCCAAAACCGAAAATGGAATGCAACGTAGCCGTGACGGAAGTGTGGGCGGTAATGCTACTGTGGGTGGTACATCGCCAACAGAAGGTGCCTCGCTAACCTTGCTCGATAATGGTAATTACCAGTTAGTTGCGCCAATGGCAGGGGTGCAAGCCGATACAGAAGCATTAATTCGTTTGCAAGTTGGCGGTGGTGATATTGCTAAATCACCGTATGTGCTAATTGCGAAACCTGAAATGATGCATACCTCAACAACTGAAACTTGCTATGCCTGCCACGTTGATTATGCAGAATCAGATCTTAAACATGCTGGCTATGTTGCGTTAAATACTGACGGCGAAGTGGATTTTGTTGGTGGTTGTATGGTGTGTCATAACAACGTACCGCGTGATGTTGATGCAGACGGTACCTCATTAAGCACTGGTGGTTATGCTAAAAACACCATGCAAATGCTTGGACACATTAATCACCAAAATTTTGAAAAAGATTTTGAGCCTGCTAACTGTTATACCTGTCATGCCGAGCCTGTAATGAACACCAGCCTTGCTGGTAACGGTTGTGCTGATTGTCATAACACGTCTAGCAGTTCTAGTTATGCTCAAGTCATTAGCAACAGTAACAGCAGTGAGTTTGATGCGAGAGAGTTCCACTTAAATAAGAGTGGCTTAGAAACCTTGCAAGCGATGCGCGTGAGTTACACCGCTGAAACTACAGCCCCGCAGAAAAATGATGCAGGCATTTGGTGTACCACAATGTCACTATTTGACATTAGCACTGGCACCAAGACTCAAGTGAATATTGGTGAGCTATACCCAATCAACTTGAAGATGCGGATTGTAACATCTGAAAATTGTCATTGATCCGCGACGTCAAATCGCCACCCATTTCCGGCAGTGTTTCTTTAAAAAATTTTGATAGAGCGGCCCTAAATTCG
>NZ_BMII01000057.1 GCF_014641855.1 Shewanella inventionis | reverse complement strand
CATCGCGCGCTTGAGCATGCTGGGTTTCGAGCTGTTTCTTCTGGTCATCGGTGAGGTATATTTTCATGAGGTGTAGCATGATCCTGATTTGAAATAAAATCAAGCACCTTCAATGATCACCGGTATAGAAGCCTGTTGGTCATAATGGCAATTGATAACACCATCATCCTAATTGTTTACTACTACACATTATGAGAGCTTGAGTTAGTTAACTTGAAATGGTCGCATAATCATGTGAATCGCTTGGGTAATGGTGTCCCAGTGTTCATTTATTATGGAAGTTAAATAATGTTCGAAACTAGTCATAAAGATCGCTACTAACTGAAAAGTTAGAAACTAATAAAAAGCGACCGACTCATTGAGTGGTCGCTTTTTTTGCCCAGCGAAGCTGGCAAACCCGCTAGGCTGAAAGATGCCCAGATCAACCCTACTGAGGGGAAGATAATCGCAAAGGCGTTGTTGGTCAACGACAGGGTCTGAAGGAAGCCATAGGAAGTTAACAGTACACAACGCAAGTGAACCTGCTTCGGCAGTTGAGGTGGGTAAGCGTGCAAAATAACGCAAAGTCCTATACTCAGCCAGACCTAAGCTGTGTTTGAGGGTGGCATTGTTAACAGGGAGTCAGTGCAGTAACTGGGGAAGCCTGGCACTGAATCCGGATATAGACCGGAGACATTGAGTCAAGGCGAAAGCCAAGATCAATTTTAGTGTGTGGTGGCAGATGACCCCGTAGTAGTAGTGAGTTAAGCTTGGCCTGTGAAAGCCTGTAATGGTGTGGAGGACAAAAACAAGCTGACCATCAACAATGCGTTTTATGGAACGTTAACGGTCAAAAGCAGTTAAACGTTGCGAAGGGGTGAAGTACATTTTAAGTCTGTGATGAGCAGATGTTTTTTTTAGTGGTACCCAAACCGACTTGCTATCGGGGTATTCCTGCTTGGTTGATTATGGAAATAATCAACTGAAATGAGAAACCGTACAAGGGAGTAGCTTTGACAAACTTTAGTAAATTACCTGAGCTTCGGATAAGAAATTAGCTCCCCAAAGGAACTAAATGCTCGTTCCTTGATCCGATCATTCGACCAAGAGTTATTAGAAAAAGAAACGAGCATGAATAAATTAGTGAAACCTACTGTGATTTCGAGCGAAACTGGCAGAAATCCAGATCAATACAAAGAAGCTGTTTAACGACTTAAGCGACAACAGTCTTTAAAAATACAGTTTAGTTTAATTGACGAAATCAATAAGAAATGTTCTACTTTAACTTTGTGCATCTGATGGTTATTTCTTTGAAAAATAAGTTTCTAAATTTAATATTAGCGATTGCGATTGTAATACAATCGTTTGTAGCTATTGCAAATTCACAAGAAACGCATACATTAGATGTACAACATATCCAAACCGAACATTCTCACGAATATGATAGCCAAATAGTTGATAACGAATTACCAATAGAAGGTGAACATAGTGTTGAGGACTGTCATCACTGTGGACATTGTCATGGGTTTCATTCTCAATGTTTGACTCAAACTAAACCTAGTATTGATCACAATATACTAGTAACTCATCAATACCTATATTCATATCAATATGCTAATGCATACTCTGATAACCCAATAATCCCTCCTATAAGTTAACTCTATTTGAATAGCTCATTTTAGCTGAGCATCTTTATATTCTTGTCTACTTACGATTTTACTGTCGTCAGTTAACACTACCAAAATAAATATGAGTTTAATTTATGAAAATATTTTTTAAAAAAAGTATTTGCGCCATGCTATGCGTCGGTATGTTTTTAGCTATGTTAATCAATATACAAAGAGCAAATGCACAACCAACATCGACGTCTTGGCTGTCAATGCAAATAAACAAACATCCAAATATTATTGCTGCCAAAGAAGAAATGAATGCTGTTTTTTCAAATGCGGAAGGGAACAAGCAACCGCTTTATAATCCTGAACTAGAGACTGGTTATGAGCGAGAAGGTGACGCTAATAATTATTCCATTGGCATTAATCAAACGATTGATTGGTGGGATAAACGAGAAACAAAAGAGCAACAAGCTAACTTTAGCTTAACTCAAGCAAGCAAACACTTTGATTTTCTTGTTCAAGAAAAGACAGCGCAAGCTTTACAAGCGTTAATTACTTGGCAAGCAGCTAAAAAGCAAGCTTTTATAGCTCAAGAACAAGAAAAGCAGTTGGAAACCATACTTGATTTAGTTAAGGATCGTCAAAAAGCAGGTGATCTTGGACAAGTAGATGCTGAACTTACTTTTTTAAGTTTATCTCAAATGTTGAATGTTACCGCAAAAGCACAAGTTCAATTAAAACAAGCTGAAGCTCAAGTCAAGGAGCTACTGCAGGATTGGACGCCGGATAAAGAGGTTTTACCTGCGCAAGGTTTGACTATCAGCAATTATCAATTATCACCTCAATGGCTTCAACAACATCCTTTAGTTCTAGAGGCAAAAGCGCAGTGGCAAATAGCTAAAAGTAATGCTCAACTGTCAATGTTGGAGGCTAAAGCGGACCCTACTATCGGTATAAATGCAGGTAAAAATGCAGGAGACAATGTGCTTGGAGTAACGCTTTCAATGCCTCTGAACATTCGCAACAATTTTTCAGCACAAGCAAGAGCTGCGAATCAACAAGCATTAGCTGCCGAAGCAAATTTTCTCTCCATTATGCGCAAACAACGGTTTTCTATTCAATCAAGTATCGACACCTTGCTCACTTATCAAAAAAACTATCAACGTTGGCAACAATTGATGGATGGAAGAGGTAAACGTAGTGGCGACTTGCTGCAAAAGCAATGGCAAAGCGGTGATGTGAGCACTACCGAGTATTTACTCGCTTTACAACAGCGTGCTGAAGGTCTTAAAGCGGGCATAGACTTACAAAGTCAATTTCAATTAAGCCAAATAGATTGGCTATTACAAGTGGGGCAAATTAAGACTGTGCTCCAACAATTATCTCAGCCTTGATCATTAAATGTAATTTGAATAATTAATAGTCAATGAACCAATTTTGGAAAAAACATATGAATAAGCAAATTAAATTAATAACGCTGGCCGTACTTTTTTGTGGAATAACAACCATAACTACTGCGACATTTGCAAATGTTCAATCATCTGAAAAAAACGAAAAGCATGTTGAAGAAAAAGATGATGGACATGGACATGAAGCTAAAAATGAGGAGGAAGAAGGTGCGGGAGTTAAACTTTCAAAGGGGCAATTAACTTTAGCTGAAATTAACATAACCGTACTAGAGCCTCAGACGATGGCTTACAGTATTTATGCTCAAGGGGAGATAAAGGCTAATGATTATACCAGTTATTTAGTCTCGCCAAGAGTAGATTCAGTGATACTAAAACGCCATGTTGCTTTAGGTGATCATGTTGAAATCAATCAACCGTTAGTCACCCTATTTAGTGAGTCAATGGCTGAAGCTCAAGCCAGCTATAGGCTCGCTGATTCAGAATGGAAAAGGGTTCAAAAACTTGGTCGAAAAGCGGTAGGTGAGAAACGCTTTATAGAAGCTCAGACCGATTTTGAGGCTGACTTAGGACGATTATATGCGTTTGGCTTATCTACTGACGCTATTATCTCTTTGACTACCAACACTAAAAAACTGGGGCAATACACTCTAAACGCTGAGACTTCTGGCGCGGTATTATCTGATAATTTTCGTCAAGGCCAACGCATAGAATCGGGCGGTACTTTATTTGAGTTGGCTGATGAAGATACGTTATGGGTTGAAGCACGTTTAGCTCCATCAATGGAATTGGACTTACCTGAAAATTCAAAGGCGCAAGTAAATGTAGGTAACAATACATACATAGCTACGATCACTCAAAAAGCTCATACCATAGACCCAGTAACTCGCACACGTATTATACGCTTACAGGTTCAAAATGTCGGTCATAAGCTTCATCCAGGCTTATTTGCGGATGTCTATTTTGCCTTTGAAACGGACAAAAAAGTTCTGACTGTGCCTGAAGAAGCATTAATGCGTGGTAGTGATGGTGATTGGATGGTGTTTGTTGAAGAAAATGGCGAATTTAAAGGTGTCGAAGTTGAATTGGGACGACAACTGGGAAAATCACGTGAAATTTTTGGTTTGCCATCAGGTACTAAAGTCGTTACAACTGGCGCTTTTTATGTTGCCGCGGAAATTGCCAAAGGCAGTTTTGATGCTCATAACCATTAATTAACTGATAATTGGAGAACTAACACATGTTAAATCGTTTGATTGACTGGTCTGTCGCTAACCGATTATTGGTGATTCTTGCCTTGATTGCGTTCACGGTTTCGGCCTTTTTTATTATTCCTCGTTTGAATTTGGATGCATTTCCAGATGTTACCAACGTACAAGTGGCAATTAATACTGAGGCGCCTGGTTTGGCTTCGGAAGAAGTAGAACAACTCATAACCTTTCCAATAGAAGCCGTAATGTATGCATTACCTGATGTTGAAGAAGTACGCTCTATTTCTAAAACAGGCTTGTCTGGTATTACGGTTGTTTTCAAAGAAGGCACCGATATTTATTTTGCTCGTCAATTGGTTTTTGAACGATTGCAATCAGCAAAAGAATTGATCCCTGAAGGGGTTGGTACACCTGAAATTGGCCCAAACACTTCTGGTTTGGGGCAAGTATATCAATATTTATTGCTCGCTGATGAAGACTCGGGGTATGACAGCATGTCACTTCGAAGCCTTAACGATTGGGTGGTTAAATTACTCTTAATGCCAGTAGATGGCGTTACAGATGTTTTAGCATTCGGCGGAAATGTTAAACAATACCAAGTAAATATTAATCCTTCTCGTTTGCTTGCTTACCAATTAACTCAACAAGATATCGCTAATGCATTAGAAGATAATAATGACAATGCGGGAGGCTGGTATATGGATAGAGGCCAAGAGCAACTTATTATTCGAGGTGTTGGTTGGTTAAGTAGTGATGAAAAAGGTATTGAAGAACTAAAACAAATCCCTGTTAAAACAATTGAAGGTACTGTTGTTTATCTTGCTGATGTGGCAACTGTTGAGTTTGGAAGCGAAATTAGACAAGGCGCGGTTACCATGAGTAAACGTGTTGGTACTAACGGTAGTAAATTTCTAGGTGAAGTTGTATCCGGCATTGTTTTAAAGCGTATGGGCGCAAATACCAAAGTTGCCATTGATGGCATAAAAGACAGAATACCACTTATTCAACAAGCCCTGCCAAAAGGTGTCACGTTTGAACCTATTTATGATCAAGCAGATTTGATTGAAAAAGCAGTTAGTACGGTCGCTGAAGCATTGATAATGGCTTTTATCTTTATTGTTATCGTGTTAGTACTTTTCTTACTGAATGTTCGAGCTGTTTTATTGGTACTTATTTCTATTCCACTTTCTGTTGGGATGGCATTAATGATCATGGCTTACAATGGCTTGTCTGCGAATTTAATGTCTCTGGGTGGTTTAGCGGTTGCTATTGGTATGATGGTCGATGGTGCGGTGGTGATGATGGAAAATATTTTCAAACATCTCAGTCAGCCAGACCGTCGTCACGAACATAGTCATAAAGGAATGCATGACAGTGAGAACCCTTTTGATGTCGAAAAAGATGTCGATGTTAGTTTACGTATACAAATTGCCGCTAGAGAAGTAGCTAAGCCAGTATTTTTTGCAGTAACAATTATTATGGTGGTTTTTGCGCCATTATTTAGCTTAGAAGGGGTTGAAGGCAAACTATTTCAGCCGATGGCTATTAGTATTATGATTGCTATGGTTGCGTCGTTAGCCGTGTCTCTCATTGTTGTACCCGCGTTAGCTAGTTACTTGTTTCAACGAGGTTTTAAAGCACGAACCAGCCCTTTCGTTAGTGTGCTAGAAAAATTTTACCGTCGTAGTTTAACAAAGGCAATGAATGCAAAGAAAGTGGTTCTTATAGGGGCTGGAGCCTTACTTGTTGGTACATTATTTTTAGTGCCAAATTTAGGTACTGAATTTGTACCAGAGCTTGAAGAAGGCACGATTAATTTACGTGTAACAATGGCTCCATCAACCAGTTTAGCGACAGCGCTTTCAGTTGCCCCTAAACTGGAAAAAATATTACTTGAATTTCCTGAAGTTACTTATGCTACCAGTCGTATTGGCCGAGCAGAAATTGGTGGTGATCCTGAGCCAGTGAGTAACATTGAAATCTATATTGGTCTCAAACCAGTTGTAGAGTGGACCAGCGCTAAAACACGCCATGAACTACAAGGTTTAATGGAAGTAAAACTTGAGAAATTCCCCGGTTTACTACTGAATTTTTCTCAACCTATCGCAACAAGAGTAGATGAATTACTTTCTGGTGTTAAAGCGCAGTTAGCCATAAAACTATTTGGTGCTGATCTCGATGTCCTGGCTCAGCAAGGTCAAGCTATTGTTAATGCTATTCAAGGTGTTGATGGTGCAAGAGATGTAGCGATGGAGCCAATAGCAGGAGAATCTCAGTTAGTCGTTAGACCAAACCGTCGTCAATTATCTCGATATGGTTTATCGATTGGTGATGTCATGAGGTTAGTGCGAAATGGTATCGGTGGTCACGAAGTAGGGCAAGTCATTAATGGTAATGAACGTTATGATATTTATCTGAGGATAGACAAAGCGTTTAGAAATCAACAACAAACTATTGCTGATTTACGACTACAAGCCCCAACAGGTGCATGGGTACGACTAGGTGATGTTGCAGATATTGCCATTGAATCAGGCCCTCCTCAGGTTCGCCGAGATGATGTTCAGCGACGCGTCGTTATTCAAGCCAATGTACAAGGGCGAGACATGGGTAGTGTCGTAAAAGATATTCGAGCAGCAATTGCAACTAAGGTTGATTTGCCTACGGGTTATTCTGTTGATATCGGTGGGCAATTTGAAAATCAACAAAGAGCACAGCAACGACTAGCTATTGTTGTGCCACTTTCTATTGGCATTATTGCGTTGTTATTATATTTTGCTTTTGCCAGTGTGGGTCAAGCCATGCTCATCCTCGTTAATTTACCTTTAGCTATGATTGGTGGCATAGTTGCCTTGTATATTTCTGGTCAATACCTATCTGTACCAAGTTCAATTGGTTTTATTACCTTATTTGGTGTTGCGGTTCTCAATGGTGTGGTTATGGTTGAAGCGATTAATCTACGCATTGAAACAGGTACGGAAAGTATTGCTCAAGCTGTTTACGAAGGTGCTATATCAAGACTTCGTCCCGTATTGATGACAGCGATTACTTCTGCCCTTGGTTTGATACCTATTATCATGTCAACTGGTGTTGGCTCTGAAATACAACGGCCATTAGCTACAGTCATTGTGGGTGGATTGGTCACTGCGACGTTCCTTACTTTATTTGTTCTTCCCGTACTTTATGCTTGGTTTTCTAAAGGTCGGATTGAAGAAATGAGAAGGTAGTGCTGCTTGGTTAAATAAATATAACTGTTTGCTTTAACTAGATATCCCGTAGGTATTCGCTGCGGGATATCAATTTATAGGAGAAAGTAATGTCCGACAATTCACATCAACACCCAGCTAGCCATGGACACAGTCATATTCCTAAAGATATGTCTTCAAGTCGTATTGGCTGGGCATTTATATTAAATGTTTGTTTTACTATTATCGAATTTATTGGCGGCTGGTTAACCAACAGTACCGCGATAATGGCAGATGCGGTTCACGATTTAGGAGATAGTTTATCCATTGGTCTCGCATGGGGATTAAACAAACTCAGCAAGAAAAGTCGCGATGAAACGTTTAGTTACGGCTACCACCGTTTTTCTTTACTTGGTGCGCTAATTAACGGTGTTGTCTTAATCGCGGGATCGATTTGGGTATTAACCATATCATTTCCTCGATTGATATCGCCAGAAATGCCTGATGCTCAAGGCATGTTGTGGTTAGCGATATTGGGGGTGATTGTTAACGGTTATGCTGCTTTCAAATTAAGTGAAGGGAAAACATTAAACGAACGTGTACTTAATTGGCATTTATTGGAAGATGTCTTAGGTTGGGTAGCCGTATTAATTGTTGCTATCGTCCTAATATATATCGAACTCCCAATACTTGATCCCATACTTTCAATAGGATTTACATTATTTGTTCTTTTTAATGTCTTAAAAAACCTCCGTACTGCAATACGTCTGTTTTTACAAGCAACACCTGAGAAAGCCATTCAAGAAAAAATAAAAATTGAATTATCAACATTGAAGTTTATTGAAGATATTCATCATTTCCATTTGTGGTCCCTTGACGGCGAAAGGCATGTTCTTACAGCTCATTTAGTAGTGAATCATTATTTTGATCAACAAGAATATATGGCAATAAAGCATGAAATATCAACACGACTTAGCCCTTTTTATCTTGAACATACAACACTGGAATTTGAGTTCGTAGACGAAATATGTAGAGATTCAAAAAGCGATTAGAAATACTTTCAAAGATGAAAAGTAAGCGATCAATTAATCCCACATACCAATAATTTTCAAATTTAGCATGATTATTTCCTAACTAAATCTAGGCGAACAATCATGTCAAAAAACGATAAAATACAATACTGGCAGCGTATTTTTCAGCAGCAAACTGAAAGTGAATTAACCAAAGCTGAATGTTGTAAAACCAGTGACTTAACCCTATCTACATTTTATGCGTGGGCTAAAAACTTAACCCGCATTCGTCACCCACTAAGCAAAAAGTGGTGCCGCTGAGCGCGTTGATCTAGGCAAGGCGTAGTTCGCCGGACGCAAATATCCCCGCTCATATTAAATCACTTTTCGCTTCAAACGAGTTTTGGGGCAAAAGTGATTTCAACAACGATGATTAGCAACGGTTTTCGATTGACTTTTTTGCTCTAAGGGTGCCCGAAAAAAGCCTTAAAGCAGGTTTGATATGGAATAAACGAGTAAATATTGCTGTTGTAATACACACTACCTGAATTCCATTTTTCTTTGACTGATGGACTCTCTAGTGCGTCAAGTACCTGGTAGGCTTGGGCTCGAGTGAATACTTCGGATTTTCCATTGGCCCTATTTTCTCTGATAAGTAGAAAATGCAGATCGTCTTCTGCCGTAGTGTGTTGCAGTTTAAATATTAACGAAGGGTAGTTATCAGTAACAGCGTCGAATCGCCTTTTAAACGAGGCATACTCGGTGTCAATAAAACACTCTGTCACCTTGGCAAACTCAAACGGAGAACGGTTGCTAAACACTTCAGGGTTAAAATAGGACAAAAATCTAGCGATAATCGTGCGATGTTTACCTGTGCTGATGAAGTACTTACTTCCAACCTTAATGAAGGATAGGTTTGGCAGTTCGACTTCCGATAAATAATACTGCGGGTTGTCTTCTAGTTCTATAAGTCTTTGTTTCAGGCGCTTAAGCCATCGTCCTTCTATGCATTGCCCCCAGGTTGAGTCATCACCATACATCTGTTCGATGCCTACTATTTGATCGAACGGAATAGGGGCAACGTAGTGTTCTCTATCGTCTTTAAGGTAAATATCATTGTTCCTCAAATAGGTGCTGTAGTTATAGATGATGTCATTTGAGAAAGGTGCAGGATTTTGTTTATTTAAAGCTTGGATGTTAGTCCTAATATTTTGCATGTCAGAGAGCCTGTTAATAGTGCTGTACATTTGAAAGCGTATTTCAAGGTTAATCAAAAATAAGCTCAAGATTTGTATTAAAAGTTCATTTATCTATCACATTTCAGCCCAATAATAAGATTGAAAAATATTCATATCGGGACGATTACTTATTAGCGCTGTTGAAGGTGCAATTCTAATCCAAGGATTACAGCCATGCATAAAAACTTGTCTCAATCTTCCTAACCTCACAGCATGTAAAGCTATCCGTCATCATTAAAAGTATCGAGGCTCTTGATTTTGTAACTTATTCAAGATAGCCTGATAATGTAACAAAATCAAACTTGGAGTTTACATGTCTGAAGAAAAAGCTGAATACAAGGTAACACATGGCGGATTTCGAACTGGTGCAGGTCGAAAAACTAAATACGAAAAAACCGTCGTGATGAGGGTTCCAGACAAATACAAAGATGCTATAAAAAGTTTAATCAAGCATTTAGATGACTGCGAAATGGTTGATAAAAACTACTCAAGCGTAAAATCCCAACCTGTTTTCATTCGTTCTCTTCAAGATAAGCCACAGAAAGTCACATTTATTATAGACCCTGCTTCAAAATTTTGATTAAGTTACAATATCAAGTTGAATAATGATAAATAATCTAGGTTGAAGTAAGTAACCTGAGATCGGTTTAAGCCATAACAACAATAGCGCCAAATTCAGCATTCGTAATATTGAGTTGTGGCTTAGTTTCTTTCAGTTGATAGGCAATCAATCCGCCTATCATATTCAACATAAAACCATGCACGCTTCGATGTCTTGTATGCTCTATTTGTGAAATGTTTTTTAGCTGGTCATTGATGGTTTCAATGATAAATCGACGTGAAAGCATCGCTCTATCCCATAGGGATAATGCTTTAGCTTTCATGTTTTTACGGACATTATTGACGATCGTAACACCTTGTTCGAGTAAGTCGTTCGCCAGTGCTTTGCTAATATAGCCTTTGTCGGCATAATGTTTATCCATTGAGTTAACCACCATCCCCGAAACAGGCTGAGTGTCATGCACATTCGCGGGCGTTATTTTGGCGGCTACAATGCCGCCTTTGCGATTAACAATTAGGTGAAGTTTAAACTAGTAGAACCATCCCATCGTGCCTTTTCCTCGGCTAGCGAAGCCCGATAAGCTTTTTTATGCCTTGGAATTCGTAAGTTGTGACAGACCTTGATACTCGTTGAATCAATAAACTCAATCCTTGTTGGCTGGCTTCTTATGGTACAAAAATAGCTGCACAATGGCACGACAGTCGTGGGCATTATTTCCAAAAAGCGACTGTAACTGAGCAAATGTGAAAAATCAGATTTAAAGAATCGAGCAAGATAACCAGAATAAAAGTTCTTGAAGTCACGGTGGTGGGATGTGTGGAATGGTATGATAATGTTCATTATTTCGCTCGTGTCCATTCTATTTGAGCGCTGACGTTTTCGTTTGCTGTCAGTCAGGCATTGTGTTTTCCATTGCGGAATGAATACAGCACAAAAATCATCGGCATCACAAAATATATCCACTAAATTATTCATACGCCCTCAGCATGATTAAATCCTTCTTGGTCGAAAGATCTGATCATAAAGAGGGCGTTTAGTTCACTTCTTATCTCGAGTTCAGGTTAAGTAAAGTTACTTCAACTCACCTAATCTAATCCTAACCCTATACCTATACCTATGGTTTCTTGTTTGAAACGACCGAATATATTCATCACTTGGTCATATGAAGTTGATAAAAAATCTTCATCGAACAAGCTATCAGTGTTTTCAATGAAACCATTTAGTTTAATTTCTTTGCCTGCCAAATCAATGCTAGGTTCTTTCAGAGAAATAGTTTTGTTTTGACTATTAGTCTCATCGCCGACAAGCAGTGATTGCATTGTTTCAAATTTTACAACATCAGCCTCAACAGGCACGTCATGTCTAACTCTATAAGCATACTCCAGCAACTTGGGCTCCGCTGGCATATAAAGAATTGCTTCTTGATTAATAGTGTCTGTAACTCTAAGAATTCGTCCTAGTGTTTGCCTAAAATACATTTCAGTTTTTATGTTTGAGAGATAACAACACACTTGTAGGCGAGGGATATTGGTTCCCTCACTAATCATTCCAACAGAAATAATCCACTTGGATTCTGAGTGTCTGAATCGTTGAATAATGGCTGTCGGGTCACTTTCCTTATAGGTAGCGACAACAGCTTCTTCTTGAAGCCATTTTTTTACTAATGTTGAAATTCTATTGGCCTGTTCTATCGATGAAGCTACGATTAAGCCAGCTGCATTAGAGTTTTCAAGTCTTATAAAATCTAGCTTTTTACTAGCCGAAGTGATGATATGTTTTATTACATCATCATTTTCGATTACGTCCTGGTATGCAATTTGGGAGTTAGACAGTAGGTCATCAAAGCTTTCGAAAACGGCGGTTTCATTATTTTCTATTACTGAAATATGATTGTTATCAACAGCGATTATCTGAGGTACGCGACAAACACCGTCTAAAATTGCCTCATAAAGGCCATAGACGTAATCACATGAGATTTCACCATCTGGTGAGGCATAGCTAGCAAAAACGATAGGGGCCGTATCTGAGCGCCAAGGCGTGCCAGTTAATGCCATGGTGAATCGAGCTTTGTTCTGAATGTTCAGAATTATATGCTCTCCCCATGAATTCGCATTATCAACAGTAGATCCTGCACAATGATGGATTTCATCGAAAATAACGAATACTCGATATTTTTCAAATAGCTCCCAAAAAGCACCATCTAAGTACTGCAAATGTTGATAAGTATAAGCTCTGCCCTTTGAACCAATTAGCCCGTCAAAACGTTCATTCGATCTTAATTGTAAGCACTCAGCAAAATCCATGGAAACTATCGAAGATGGGGAAAAACAAAAGATTAAATCAGCAAGGTCATTCTTCAATAGATGGTTTGATAAAACAGAGGCCATCAGAGTCTTTCCTGAGCCAGGCGTCGCTAAAACCAAGAAATGAGACTGTCCATTAAGGTATTGTTTTAATGACGAATCTATACATGCATTTTGCCAACGTCTAAGTCTCATATATTTCTCTGTTCGATGATCGCTTCAATGGCCTTGATTTTCCCCAACAATTTAGTGCTATTTTCCCTCGCTAAATTGTACTTGGGTTGTAACTCTTCAGCTAAATCAGGCAGCTCTAAGTATATCTCTTTATATGCCTCTGATTCACCTAAGCTCAATAATAGTTCTGATTTATAGTAGTTTAGTTTTGCGCTCAATTTCTTATGTTTATCAATGCCTTCAATATCAGAAATAGGTAATAAAGCCATAGGCTTAACAGGAAGGTTTGTGGCATCAAAATGAACTGTTTTTTTGAATCTAGTCTGTCCCTTTTGCTTTTGTATATTCCTCTCTAACCAGCCTTTTTTTACTAACTTCATTAATTCTGCATAAATCATTCTTCTGATCTCTGCGCTATCCAAAGAGGGATCTTTTTTTAATGCAAAATATGCAGAGCGGACATCACTTGTTGTGAACTTATCAAAGTTTTCTGCTTTAATGATTTGAGCTACGAATGGGTCTAACATCAAAAACAGATCCTAATAATTTATCTTGAATGGGTATTATAGGGCGTGGTGGCTTGTACCTCAATATGAAAATCTAATCATTTTACCTGGAGTGTTGATAGGTGAGTGATTTAGTAATTGAATTTGGCGATAAATTAAGATACCTAAGAGTTAATGCTGGCTATTCTCAAGAGGCATTTGCAGCATATGTCGGTATTGAAAGAGGTAATTACGGGAAAATGGAAAGAGGTTGCGTCAACATCAAACTGGAAACTCTATACAAAATAGTTAATGCACTTGACTGTGAGTTTGATGAAATTCTACCAGCCAGACTCAAATATAAAGTACAACTAGATTAGTGCTAATGCTTAAAGTGAGCCTCATTAATTTATACCTATAGCAGCAGTGATAATTAGTAGTAAACTTATAAGATTATTAACTAAGGTTATGATGCAGGGCTACCGCATGAGTGCTTAATTTTGACCGAGCTACTAAATCCAGCCTTTAAGACTGCTTCAAGCATCGATGGATTCATCATGCATCGCTTTTGTTTTCCAACAATGCTTATCTTGGTCGACTCGGCTCGTAACATATTCAAACTCATATGACGCAGGCATGACAGATTTTCGGCCCCGTGAGCGTTGTAGATTTGACATGCATCCTCACTCATACTGACATCAAGCACCCAATGCATTGATTCGATACCCCAATGCTCTCGAACGGCTATCGCTGCTTGTTCGGCACTTAGCCCCTTAGAGCTGATGTAATAACGGTACTCAAGCTCGATTGGTTTTCCTTTCTCAAGGCGACAATTTTCAACCATAACGATATTTTTTAACCCTTTCCATTTTGAAAAGTCACCGACTAAGTTTGTACTGTCAATAACATAGCACTGGCGACACTCTGTACGCCCATGACCCTGTTCAATTGTGGATTTGTCCGTATTGCTGGAGCGCTGGAAAGAGAAGGCTTTTACTATCGCTTCGCGTAATTTCCCCTGGTTACTTTTAACCGCTAGCAGATAGTCACCGCCCTGTTCCACAATGGTTTTGGCTATTTTTGTTTGACAAGCCATAGCATCGATAGTCACTAAAGCCCCTTTGATATCTAACATCTTTATCAACTCAGGAATGGCAGTTATCTCATTGCTTTTTTGTTCTGTTTTAAGTTGGCCAAGTACTAATTTGTTTGATGAAGCATAAGCACTAATCATGTGTATGGTACTGGCTCTGTCTTGACGATTGTATGACCCCCGAAGCGTTTTTCCATCGATAGCAATCACTTGGCCTTCGGTAAGAGTGTGTATCGATGACATCCAGTTGATAAAACACCGGTGAAATTGTTCTGGTTCTATCGTTGATATGATACGAGCTATAGTGTCATCAGCAGGAATGCCACTCACGAATAGGTTATTGTTTTTAAACCAATCATGATGTCCAAGTATGTATTCTCGAATATCAAACCAACCTTTAGCTCCTGCGATAACGGCACATAGAGAACCAAACAAAACCTCAAAAAGGCAATAGGTCACTTTAGCCCCTTGGCGTTGGTCAGTTATGGTTTGAAAAGTCTCTTTGAAGTGGTCAATATGCATGCTGAGCTCCCGAAAAAAAGGAGTATAAGATCATAGCTAAATGATAACGTCAAATCGTGTGTTAAGTTGATTGAAAAACGTTCACGAACTCGCCCTGGGTTATGATGGAGCTGATATGTGTTTATTTAACTCGGAAATGGACATAAATCAGTTAGTGCAAAGGGTCTAAAGGTAAATAGCAGCATTAGGAAATGTACGGTAAACAAAATTCTTACACTGGATATTGACCCCACATATCAATTAATTTCGGCTATCTAATCCTTATACGTAATTAACAGTCGCATCTCTTTGGCAGCTTTGAATAAAGCACTACGATGCTTAACATAGAAATAAGTAAAACTTCCACTTGGCAACTTAAGGAATAACCCAAAACATATTAGGCAAAGTCTTTAATTTAGTCCATGTAGGCCTTAACTCAATAAAACATCATCTTGTTCAATGTTTTACCCACTACTTGTTGACTTCTTTGGGAGTAAAGGCTTAGCTTCCTGATGCACTGTGCAAATGGAGATTAATATGTCGATTGGAAGCGTAGTTGGATGGGCCAACAAGTTAAAAAAAAATCTATGGTGGCGTTATGCCATTAAATTAGCAGCTGAGAAAGGCGAACTAGGAGATGATGATTTTGTGCTTCTTTTGGCGGTTGCCAAGATGGAGCAAGGTCTTAAAGATCAAGATGAATCCTATGCTGGCTACATTACACCTTTAGACCTAACTGGCTTTGGTAAAGAACAGAATGCAGTAAACCTTAAAAGTATTGGCAAAGTAAGCCATGTCTCAGCTCTTGTATCTGATGCATTGCTCGAGTTTGAAACTAACGGACTGACCGCAGTTTATGGCGACAATGGCTCTGGAAAGTCTAGCTATGCAAAGATTCTAAAAAATGCCTGCCTTACCCGCGGAAATACTCCGAAAATTCTACCTAATATTTATGAAGAAGAAACTGGCGACCCTGCCGCTGAAATTTCGATTGTTATTGGTCAAGAGCAACATGATGTTGCTTGGAGCCTATCGACTGTAGCAAGGGAAGACCTAAAGTCTATCCGCATCTTCGATAATACCTCTGCGACTCACTACATCTCTGGTGAAGACACCATTGAATACAAACCTGCAGGAATGAAGCTGCTATCACAGTTAATGCGCGCCTGTGAGTTTGTGCGAACTGATAGTGACATCCAGATTAGGTTGTATAATACGGCTACTCCCTTACCAACGTTCAGTTCAGCTAGTAAAGTTTTTACTTTTGTCTCAACTCTATCAGACAAAACCAAAGTTGAGGATGTTGACGCGCTTTGTTTAAGCAAGGAGCAAGAAGACTCTATTCAGGTTAATCATGCGGAGCTAGTAAAGCTTAAAACAAGTACGCCTGAGCAGATTCGCAAAGTCTACAACGACCGCTGTAAAGGTTTGCAGCCGCTACTAGATCGTGAGCTTACGGCAGCGTAGCTCAACTTATTTCAATTAACCTGATTTAATCATTGTAACTAAATCAACCCGGTCACAATGATGCCAGATAAACTCCTTAACACCCTCGCTAACTTTGAACAGTGGCG
>NZ_BMII01000056.1 GCF_014641855.1 Shewanella inventionis | reverse complement strand
GCCCCATATTAAAAAATTCTCAACTTATTGCTTCATATCGATGAGAATTACACAAATCAGGCTACAGGCTTTGTTCAGAAAGGTTTTTCATAACATTTTAGGGTGTAAAACGTGTAACGGTGAACAATGATGGTTGCATTGTTGCCGCCAATCGCCTCGCAATAAACTTGGGGATCCCCAAATTTCAGCCTTACTTTCAAGTTGCAGCAAAGTGTCGCCAGCATAACGTTGTGGTATTGTCGAGTAATTATGAATTGTACGCTGACTTATCCACTAAAATGATGCAGGTGATTGGCCAATTTGCACCTGAACAACATATTTATTCTATTGATGAGTCCTTTTTATCGTTTAAACATTGTCAGCAGGCAATCCCTTGCTTAGCGACCCATGCAAAGCGTATTCGACAAACTGTGTGGCAATACACTCGTTTGCCTGTGTGCGTCGGTATCGGCCCAACACTCACACTTGCTAAGGTAGCCAATAAAGCCGCTAAGTTATTACCATCATCCCAAGGGGTTTGTGTTATAGATAATGAGGTGATCCGCCAAGCAACGTTAAGCACACTTGCTGTTGGTGATGTGTGGGGAATTGGTCGTAAAACAGCGGCAAAATTAACCATAATGAATATCAATACCGCCTTAGACCTAGCCAATGCGTCTCCCACCATGATGCGAAAGCAATTTAGTATTGAAATTGAGCGCACTATTCGTGAGCTCAATGGTGTTGTATGCAAACAATGGGATGAAGCAAAGGCCGACAAACAGCAAATATTTTCAACCCGCAGCGTCGGCGAGCGCATTACCGATATCGACAGCTTACACCAAGCCTTGTGTATGCATATCTCTATTGCAGCGGCTAAAGCCAGAAAACAACACTCTTTATGCAAGGTAATGATGTTATTTGCACATAACTCTCCTCACGACAGTCACCCGCAAAGTTTTAAAGTCAACGTTAACTTTGCTTGTGCAACCCACTGTAGCGTTGAAATGACACAGGCAGCATCGCAGGTTATCAAGCGGCTGTACCGTCCGGGTGTTCATTATTATAAAGTGGGTGTAGGCCTACTTGATTTAGTCAACAGCCAACATCAACAACTCGACCTATTTAATGTCAGCAAAGCCAAACCACAATTGATGCAGGTACTCGATAACATTAATCACCGCTATGGTAACGATACCCTATTTTTAGGCGCACAAGGTGCACAACAAAAATGGGCTATGCACAGAAACTTTTTAACACCACAATACACCACTGATTGGCGTCATATTCCGATTATTCATTGTGAGTAAATTACAGACATAAAAAAGCGCTACCCGGAAGTAACGCTTTTTCGATTAAAGTAAAATTACTTCTTAGCTTTTTTCTTGGTTGATTCACTCACCCATTTGCCATTAACAAATTTAGCAGACCAACCTGTCGCTTTGCCGTCAATTTCTGTCGCAACGTATTGCTCTTTGGTTTTACGACTAAATTTAACCAGCGCTTTGTTGCCGTCTTCATCTTCGGTTGGGGCATCAGCAAGATAGGCATACTTAGGCCACAACAATTTGCGATAGGTAACAAGCTCCTCAACTAAAGGCGCGCGAGTTTCACGCGATTTAGGAAAGGTACTTGCGGCTAAAAATATACCTGCTGCACCATCTCTTAATACAAAATGGGCATCTGATTTAGTACATTTTAATTCTGGCAGGTAGATAGGATCTTCTTTTGGTGGCGCAGCTTCACCGTTTTTAAGCAGTTTACGAGTATTTTTACACTCGCTGTTTGTGCAACCAAAATACTTACCAAAACGGCCATTTTTAAGCTCCATATCATTGCCACAACGATCGCATTCAATGATAGGGCCTTCATAGCCTTTAATCTTAAACTGGCCCGCCTCGACTTCGTAACCGTCACATGATGGGTTATTACCACACACATGTAATTTACGTGCTTCATCAATAAGATAACTGTCCATTGCTGTACCGCACTTGCCACAGCGATGTTTAGCGCGTAGTGCATCTGTTTCAGCATCTTCGTTATCGCTAACCGCTTCTTCACCAGGAGTGAGGTTGATCGTTGTTTTACAACGCTCTTTTGGCGGTAGTGCATAACCAGAACACCCAAGAAATACTCCAGTAGAACCAGTACGGATCCCCATTGGACGGCCACAAGTAGGACATTTGATGCTCTCTGTGAGTACCATCTCATTCGGGCGCATACCACCTTCTGCCGGATCTAATTCTGCCAACAAGAGTTGCTTGGTAAAATCCCCGTAAAACCCATCAAGGACTTTTTTCCAGTCCAGCTTGCCTTGAGCAACATCATCTAACGTTTGCTCCATGCTAGCGGTAAAGTCATAACTCATGAGATCTTTAAAGCTGTCAACTAAACGCTCGCTAACAATCTCGCCCATTTTTTCGGCAAAAAAGCGGCGGTTATCTACTTTCACATAGCCACGATCTTGAATGGTAGAGATAATCGTTGCATAAGTTGATGGACGACCAATGCCACGCTTTTCAAGCTCTTTAACTAACGATGCTTCACTATAACGCGCTGGCGGCTTAGTAAAGTGCTGCTTTGGCAATAGTTTATCTAGAGCGAGCTTGTCACCCTTTTCAACCACTGGCAACGTATTGTCTTCATCGTTTTTCTTACCCATTGGCGGTTGAACGCGAGTCCAACCATCAAAACGTAATGTACGGCCACTGGCTTTTAACTCGTAATCGCCTGCTGTTACCGTTAGTCGAGTCGCATCATATTGCGCTGGCGTCATTTGACAAGCCACAAACTGGCGCCAAATCAGCTCATACAAGCGCTGAGCGTCACGTTCCATGTCGGTCAATGATGCAGACTGCACAGCAACGTTTGAAGGTCTAATCGCTTCGTGAGCCTCTTGCGCGCCTTCTTTACTGCCGTAACGAATAGGCTCGGCAGGTAAATATTTCGCCCCAAACTCTGAGCCAATCATGTCACGGACATTTTCAACCGCTTCTTGGCTTAAGTTTGTAGAGTCAGTACGCATATAGGTAATATGCCCAGCCTCATACAAACGCTGCGCCATCATCATGGTTTTTTTCACACCAAAACCTAAACGAGTACTCGCAGCCTGTTGCAGTGTAGAGGTAATAAAAGGGGCTGAAGGTTTGCTCGACGTTGCTTTGTCTTCACGTGCTGAAACCACAAAGGTTTCGTTACGTAACGCGTCAACCGCAACCTGAGCTTGAGCTTCATTAATGGGTTCAAACGCAGCAGATTGATATTTCATCACCTGCATTTTTAAACTTTCAGCTTTGCTGGTGTTTAAATCTGCGTGAATATCCCAAAACTCTTCAGGAACAAAGGCTTTAATTTCACTTTCACGCTCAACCACTAAGCGAACAGCAACCGATTGCACACGACCGGCAGATAACCCACGGGCGACCTTTTTCCACAGTAATGGTGACACCATAAAACCAACAACGCGGTCTAAAAAGCGGCGAGCTTGTTGAGCATTAACCATGTTGGTATCAAGTACCGATGGTTTACTAAACGCGTCTTGAATGGCTGTTTTAGTAATTTCGTTAAATACGACTCGTTGATACCGCGAAGCGTCGCCACCAATAATTTCCTGCAAATGCCAGGCAATGGCTTCCCCTTCACGGTCCAAATCCGTTGCGAGATAGATTTGATCAGCTGATTTAGCCAATTCTTTGAGCTCTTTCACCACTTTTTCTTTACCTGGCAAAATTTGGTACTTTGCAGCCCAACCTTGATCAGGATTGACGCCCATGCGCGCCACAAGAGCTTGTTTATCCCTGATTAGCTTGTATTTAGCTTTTTCTTCAGGCGACATTTTTCTGACTTCAGCAGCGGTTTTAGTCGCGGTTGTGCCGTCAGACGTTGATGAAGTAGGAAGATCACGGATGTGACCTACACTCGACTTCACGATGAAATCTTTACCAAGATATTTATTAATTGTCTTGGCTTTGGCCGGCGATTCGACAATAACTAGCGATTTACCCATAGTTTTATTTGCGCCAAAAAGTCTCAAAATATAGAAAATTGATTCCATATATAGAGGGTTGAGACAATAGTTTCAAGTTAATCCCTCTTTTATATAGGTTATTAAGTCATTTTTTAAACAATCATAAAAAATAGAAAAAATAATATGCGTTTTTTAAACGTAATTTTTCACTTAATGATACTTGCGAGCATCTTCAGTGCATTTTTAGTCATTTATGCGTGTTTGTGCAAAATTAGCACGCCTTGTTAACCCCATTAGCTTCAGTATACTGACTTTAATTTAGTGTTAACTGACCTGAACAATCACGTCTCCTTTTTTATAAGTAACACAAAAAAGTGTAACTACAATAATAATTATTCACAAAAATTCTCAAGGATCACGAATGAAGCATTTTGAAGCAAACTTTGATGGCTTGGTTGGACCAACCCATAACTATGCCGGATTATCGTTTGGTAATGTCGCCTCATTAAGTAATGCAGCGCTAACCTCAAATCCAAAAGCGGCTGCCAAACAAGGGTTACAAAAAGCCAAGGCATTAGCAGATTTAGGTATGGTTCAAGGTGTATTAGCCCCTCAGGAGCGCCCAGATCTATACACACTACGCCGAATTGGCTTTTCGGGGTCAGATGCTGAAGTTTTACAAAAAGCGGCCCAACAGGCTCCTGCATTGCTTAATGCCTGTTGCAGCGCATCAAGTATGTGGACCGCAAACGCAGCTACTGTATCACCCAGTGCCGACACCCGTGACGGTAAAGTGCACTTTACCCCAGCAAATTTAGTGGATAAATTACATCGCAGTATCGAACCCATCACCACAGGCAATATTCTCAAAGCAACTTTTAATAACGATCGACACTTTAGACATCATCAACACCTTCCAGAGCACACAAGCTTTGGTGATGAAGGCGCAGCAAACCATACGCGTTTATGCAGCGAATATGGTCACGCTGGCGTTGAGCTATTTGTTTATGGTCAAGAAGCCACCAACCCAAGTGCTGTTAAACCAATAAAGTATCCGGCACGCCAAACGTTAGAAGCATCACAGGCAGTAGCACGTTTACATCAGCTTGACGATGAAAGCTGTGTATTTATGCAGCAAAATCCTGATGTTATCGATCAAGGTGTATTCCACAATGACGTGATTTCCGTCGGTAACCAAAACGTGTTGTTTTATCATGAGCAAGCATTCTTAAATACCGACGCAAAATTTGATGAAATTCGTCGTAAAATGAACACTGAAATGCATTTTGTTAAAGTGGCAACCAGCCAAGTATCAATCGATGATGCGGTTCGTAGTTACTTGTTTAATACACAGATTATTACTTTGCCTTCTGGCGAAATGGCGATTATCGCCCCAACTAATTGCCAAGAAAACCCGGCGGTATTTGCTTACTTAAATGAACTGGTCACACTTGGCACACCGATTAAGCAAGTGCGCTATTACGACGTAAAACAAAGTATGCAAAATGGTGGAGGCCCAGCTTGTTTGCGTCTACGCGTTGCAATGAACGAGCAAGAAGTCGCTGCGGTAAACCAAAACACCTTAATGAATGACGCCTTATTTACTCGTTTAAATGCCTGGGTTGATAAACATTACCGTGACCAACTCACGGTAAGCGATCTGGCAGACCCACAATTGATTATCGAGTCACGCACTGCATTAGATGAATTAACGCAAATTTTAAAGCTGGGCAGTGTGTATCAATTCCAACGTTAAAAATAATATCGAAAGAAAAAGCCAGCCACTTTCGTCGCTGGTTTTTTTATGCGTGTCCCGGCCTGAGATAAGTTGACACATTGGGGACTTATACCAATTCCACTAATTATCTGGTCATTCAGCGGGAATTCTGTGCCTTCTAGGCAAGTAATAGGATTGTAGGCATAGTTGCTCTACGTCAAAATACTATTAAGCAGCATAGAAGGCACAGAAACCCGCCTTGCAGGAGGCGCTCAGACTGTCCATTTCTTTGTTGCATTGCCTTAGAAGGGAATAACCATTATTTCAACAATGCGCCTCAAACTGAACAGTCTGAGCGACTCTGATTGGTCACATAATTAATGGAAATGGTATTATCTATGAAACAAAAAGGGCGCTAAATGCGCCCTTCTATAAACAACTTCACACATTAATTAACGATTAAAGAATAGTAACCCCAATCGATACTACCTGAGTGACTAAACCATTAGGTGATTCTACTTCCACAAGGAAAACACCAGTGTTGGGTTCATCCTCACCTTTAATGGTGGTCGTAAATTGGCGTCCACCATTGTAGTTAGAACTAGGCCATGTGTATTCACTGGTGCTCACAACAGAACCTGCAGAAGTGGTAAATCTAACGATAGAGCCTGCTGGCATTTGTTGGTTATGTAAATCAGAGATGGTAAATGTTGCTGTTGCAGAACCTTTACCCACAATCGTCATGCTGCTTTCACCAGAATGAGTTCCCGTACTGTCTACAACGATAATCTCAGCTGGCGCTGTTGCATATGCAGTACTACCAGACATCACTAGTGTTAAACTACGACGAACGAATAATGATTTAGATTCTGTAACACCGTCTGCACAAGCATTGTGAACAGGGTCTGAACACAAAACACCATTATATTTACCGTCTTTGAGGTCAAATACACCGTTAGAGTTAAAATCAATTAATTCTTCTAATGTGCCACCTAGCTGACCGTTTGTTTGCTCAGGGTTAAAATATCCATCTTCGTTATAGTCGTTAAATGCATCATTTAAATCAAAACTTTCTCCAGTAACGTCTGTACCAGAAATAAACTGAGACGCTTCTGCAGCATCAAAACGGCCATTACCATTTAAGTCAGGAAACGACTCTTCACCAATAGCGGTCGCGGTAATAGTTGCACGACCACCATATTTTTGACCATAAATATTGCCATACAGATCACGTGCAGAATCGTATCCAAGTGTTGCGTTAGGATTACGGATCATTTCTCCTGCAGGATTGAGAAGGGTTTCACCTTCTGGTCTTGGCAACTGACTTGTCCATGTAACAGAACAAGCACCATCAAGTGTTTGGCAGGCATCTTCAATAGAACCACCTTCAGTGGTAAACGAGACCGTTGTTCCATCGGGTACAGGGTTGTTAAAAGCATCAGCCATACGAGCAGTAATAGTGACGGTTGTGCCATCAACATCCCAGCCCTCAGCATTTAACAACGTTGCTGCTAGCGAAAAGCTGTCTTGATCAGGAATACCCGTTGACACGATTAATTGGCTTGATTGACTCGAAATAGCCGGAATAGCCCCATTATCAACAGTTGCAGTCACGCGTAAAGACGTCGCAACAGTACCCGTGGTAACTACAGTTTGCACTAGACCATCGCTATCTGTGGTTGCTTCAATAGGATCTATGCCTACACCACCAACCGTAGTATTAAGAGAAAACTTCACATTTTGATTAGCAACCACATTGCTGTTTTTGTCTAACACTTTGAATTGAACAACTGATGACTCGGTACCGCCAGTTCCTAAAATACTGATGTTTTCAGGGGTAGCAGACATAAACACAATACTGCCAACATCAGCTTGAAGTACATTGATAGTGCCAACAGCAGATAAGCTAATACCACCTGCGCTTGCCGTCACATTGATTTGATCAACGCCAACACAGCCTTCCGCTCGATAAGTCGATGTAGCGACACCATTACTAGATGAGACGGGCGAGCTAATTACGGCTTGAGCAGGGCTTTTGGTTGCACATGTTGAAGAGAAATAAACATCAACAGGTTCAGTATAAGGATTGCCTTCATCGTCTTGTATCGAAACTGAAATTGTCGCAGTTCCGCCAGCTGATAAATCGGTAGCACTAATAGAAGCAACGCCTTCAACAAATGGAGTGCCACTACCCATAACAACATCAGTCGCTCCCACTACTACTATTGTCGAACCGGTTTCATTTGTCGATAAGGTCGCCGTAGCTTCACCCGCACCGAGTGTGCTACCAGCATAAATATCCACTGTAGCTTTACCAGATGAGTTAGTCACAGCTGTTGTCACTGGTAAATCACCAATTGAACTTGCAAATGTCACGATTGATGTTTTGCTAATCCCTGTTACTGTTGCCGTCAACTTACCCGGCGATAACGTACTGATAGAATCAATACTGTTACCTGCAGAGTCGGTTAACACTAACGACACTTGCGCGCCACCGTCAGCCGCACCACCATCACCCACCATAGTGACATATAATGACGCTGTTTCGCCTTCAGCAGTCGTTGCTGTAACGGTTGCTCCAGTGTTAATTTCTGCAGTATCTAACTGAATAGTTGCCACACCGTTTGAATTGGTAACAACTTCACCAGTACTAGGAGAAAATGTACCGTAGCTATCATTATTCAGCTCAAAAGTGATAAGCGTATTAACCGCATCACCGTTGGAATCTTTAACTGTAGCGGTAATAATTGCAGGCTCAGCAACCGAGATTTGAGTGTTGTCGATAGTTAAGGTTATTGTTGTCGTTGTATCTTCATCTCCCGAACCGTCATCTGTAATACTTCCTCCACCGCCGCATGCGAAAAGAAAGAATGAACATAAAAGTGCTAAACAAACTTTGTATGCTGACCTCATTGTCAGGCTCCCTGTTACATTAAGATTAAACTAAATAATTATTATAGTTACTTATAGATTAACAATACGCAAATATCTTGCAACTTTACCATAACTCTATTGTTTTCTGTGTCATTTATCAGCTAAAACTTTCACTTTCTGGTCATTTCCTAAAATGTTGATTCCTGCTAGTCTTTAGCACATTCAATAAAAAGCTTAAAATAATATAATGAAAAGGAACACTCTGTGAGTAAACTAAGCAAGCTCGGACTCACGAGCAAAATTTTAATCGGTATGGCAATAGGCATATTATTCGGCCTTGCATTACGAAATTTCTTCCCTGGTAGTACATTTATTCAAGAATACATCACAGATGGATTCTTACATGTCATTGGCACCATTTTTATTTCAAGCTTAAAAATGCTCGTTGTGCCTCTGGTGTTTATTTCACTGGTTTGTGGTACTTGCTCTCTAAGCGATCCATCAAAGTTGGGCCGTCTTGGCGGTAAAACCATCTCTTTTTATCTATTTACCACTGCCATTGCACTTACCATTGCTATTTTAGCTGCTGTTGTGATCCACCCTGGTAATGCAAGCCTTGCGGGTAATGCTTTAGAGTACACGGTTAAAGATGCACCAAGCTTATCTGAAGTACTTATTAATATCGTACCCACAAATCCTATGCAAGCGATGAGTGAAGGCAACATGCTGCAGATCATTCTATTTGCAGTTATTTTTGGCTTTGCTATCTCACACATTGGTGAGCGAGGCGCTCGCGTCGCTTCATTCTTTAATGACCTCAACGAAGTCATCATGCGTGTGGTCACGTTAATTATGCAATTAGCGCCATACGGTGTTTTTGCCCTCATGGCCACATTAAGCTTAACGCTGGGTTTAGAAACCTTTGGCAGTGTTGTTAAATATTTCTTCTTAGTGGTAGCAGTGCTCTTTATACAAGGTTTGGTGGTTTATCCCACATTATTGAAATTATTTTCTGGCCTGAGTCCACTGATGTTTTTGCGTAAAATCCGCGACGTACAGCTATTTGCCTTCAGTACAGCTAGCTCTAATGCAACCTTACCTGTCACCATTGAAACCTGTGAACACCGTATGGGCGTAGACAATAAAATTGCATCATTTACTTTACCATTAGGCGCTACACTCAACATGGATGGCACCGCCATTATGCAAGGCGTTGCCACCGTCTTTATTGCTCAAGTATTTGGTATTGAACTGAGCATCATGGATTATGCAACCGTAGTCGTGACCGCGACTTTGGCATCAATTGGTACTGCAGGTGTGCCAGGTGTCGGCTTGATCATGCTTGCTATGGTACTTAATCAAGTCGGATTACCGGTTGAAGGCATTGCTCTGATTATTGGCGTGGACAGAATGCTCGATATGATCCGCACCGCTGTCAATGTCACCGGTGACGCGGTCGCCACGGTGATTATTGCTAAATCTGAAGGTGAGTTTAACCAAGAAACCTTTACCAATTCACAAGCAGGTAAAGCTGCTAAAAGTTTTGAAGAGCAAGTACTTAACAGCAAATAACAGGCTTAATAAGTTCAAATATAAAAAAGCGCTAATATAGCGCTTTTTTATTACCTTTTTTTTGTGTAACTGTGTCATTATCATTGGCTTAGTCAAACTAAACCACTGTCACTAGAGCACAATAAACAATGGACATCACATTATTAGCCAGTTTAGCGGTTATTCATATCGTCGCACTAATGAGCCCAGGGCCAGACTTTGCCATTGTGGTTAAAATGGCCACACAACAAACACGTTTAACCGCAGTGTATTGTGCGTTAGGGATTGCAGCCGCTATTTTGGTTCATACGTTATTGTCACTATTGGGAATAAGCGTAATGATCCAGCAATCACCGTTAGCCTATATGGCAGTTCAGCTAATTGGTAGTGGGTATTTAGCCTGGATGGGTTTGGGGGCACTAACATCAGCATTGAAGGCGCTTAAATTAAAACGCCAGCCCGCAACACTGGTCACAGCATCAATAGATAATGTCGCAAACATTTCATCGTTTAAGGGGTTTAAAACAGGTCTGTACACTAACTTACTCAACCCAAAAGCATTAATATTTTTTATCACTCTTTTTACTGTTCTGATTACTCCACAAGTAAGTTCTGCCACTAAAATCGCGGCCGCAATATTATTATTTAGTCTCTCTTTTATTTGGTTTGGATTATTGGCGCTGGTATTGTCAAAACCCCGTATCCAACAAAAATTATTAGCCGCTAACACGATTATTGATTTATTAGTTGGAGTTATTTTTATCACCGTCGCGATAACGATTGCCGCTAATATCATAAGTGATTGGCTAACCTAAGTAGGCGGCTCACCTCAGGCAGTATCAGCCTATGAAGCCACCATAACCATCAGTTCAATAACTTAATCGCTTTGTCTCACTGTTTTTTTTGATCCCTATATATGCGTCAGCAACACAAAAGCGCCCCTGCCACATTCGATTGAATAACCGCTGTAAAAAGTTGATTAATTGCATGTGTTTGAACACCCAAATTTGATAGCGCCAGACAAAACCAAAAAGCGAGGGTATTTATTACGGTTAATATTCAATCAAACCTAGAGATAAGGTAATATGGCTGTTTTATATCTCCTTGTTAAGGTTAACAATGCGTATCTTGGTTATCGAGGACGATCCTATATTATCGCATCACTTAAGTGTGCAGCTTAACGATGCGGGTAATCAGGTCCAGGTGGCGTTAACTGCAAAAGAAGGGTTTTACCAGGCAACAAATTACCCTATTGATATCGCCATTGTTGATCTGGGCCTTCCAGATCAAGACGGCATCAACCTTATCAAATCACTGCGCCAAGCCGACGTAAAAATTCCCATCATCATTTTAACCGCTCGATTAAGCTGGCAAGATAAAGTGGAGGCCCTCAATGCAGGTGCAGACGACTACTTAGTAAAACCTTTTCAAAAGGAAGAACTTATAGCAAGGCTTGATGCTATTGTACGACGCAGTGGTGGGTTTGTTCGGTCGGTCATTACAAGTGGTCACTTGCAACTTGATTTAGCGGCCAAACAGGTGAGCTTAAAGCAAGTGCCCGTAGATATCACAGCATTTGAATATCAACTGCTAGAGTACCTGATGCGCCACTGCCATGAAGTTGTCGCCAAACAACGTTTACTCGACGTGATCTATGCAGACAAAGAAGGTGACCCCAATACGATTGAAGTCATAATAAGTCGGCTGCGCAAAAAACTCACTCAAGGTGGAATGCCTGAGCCCATCGTGACCATCCGCGGTCATGGCTATAAGTTTAATCACCCATGCGACTAACTCTGCATCCTAAAAAGCGCTTACTCACCAGGATGTTTGCAACTTCCTTGTGCATTATCGCACTGGTAGGATTTGGTTTAGCATGGTTAATTAATTTGCTGCATGCTCAGCACAGTTACAACCAAACTACCCGCTCACTGATTGCAAAGCTGCCCATTATTGCGGCTGAATTTCGCGAAAATAATCTGATACCTATTACCCAAGCTCGCGAAGAAGATGACATCGACACGCAGTATATTATGGCAACCTGCGACTCCGCTTATACCACCTTGTGGCGTTCGGAATACGCCATAAATGAAAACTTAACTCAAATATGCGAGCAATACCTTGCCATCAAAGACAACTTAGCGCCGTTTTATCTTAACTTTAACCAAACACAAAGTTATTTTGCCTACTTGCTCAGCATAGATGTCGACGCACAAATGTATCATTTGTTGATTTTACAAGACGCCAGCGAGCTGAAAAAAGAACTCAGCCAGTTTAATCGTTTAACTTATTTTAGGCTCGCTATCGTGTTATTTATTGCCTTAATAATGCTAATGAGTGCGGCATATTGGAGCATGAGACCACTAAGGCAATTGAAACACGAATTACAGCAGTTACAAGGTGGGCAACAACGCAGTTTATCTGACGATTACCCAGAAGAATTAACTGGCATAACTACAGCGCTCAATCAATTAATCAGTCAAGCTGATGCGCGCCAAACTCGCTATCAAAATGCAATGAACGATCTTGCCCACAGCCTAAAAACACGCCTGGCAGCGAGCATGGCAATTATTGACGATAGAGACTTAGATAATGAACAACAAAATAGACAAATTTTAAAACAAATTAATGACATGGATCATCTAGTTCAATACCAACTCAAGCGCGCTATGCTAGGCCAGCAAGGGCTTCATTTTCAACATACCCACATGATGCCAATTGTTGAATCACTCGGCCAAATGCTCACAAAACTATACCAGTTAAAATCCGTCACTTTTACTCATAACATAAGCCCTCACATAACGATTCCGTTAAGCAAAGGAGATGTGATGGAACTGATGGGCAACTTAATGGAAAACGCTTTTAGATTGTGTGCCTGCCAGGTAAAAGTAATCATACAATACACAGATAACAACCAAATACGTGTCTGCGTAGAAGATGACGGCCCAGGAGTTGATGACACCATAAAACAAAAAATCCTTCAACGAGGCATGCGCGCAGACACGCAGTCATCAGGTCAAGGAATTGGCTTAGCTGTTTGCCAAGAGATAGTCACCAGTTATGGCGGAAATCTAAGGGTTAACGCCAGCAATCTGGGCGGCGCCGCATTCATAATTGAGATCCCTCTCTCTAACAATGCTTAGCTCAGTGGCGCATACAATTGCTCTGCACGGTTAAACATCGCCCACGATGTAGCAATATATTTGTCATTACTAATGGGTACATTGCCACGATGGCTATGAGTAAACCCAGCAGGCGCTATGACCATAGTGCCTTTTTTAGGGCGAATTTTTCGTTGCTGGTAATAAAACTCCGTTTCACCACCCTCTTCAACATCGTTCAAATAAAACATATATAACACAACCCGGTGTAATGCTTCATTGTGACCCTTTTGCGGAAACTGCTCAGAATGCCAATGAGGATATCCGCCCACGCCTTGCTGATAGTGTTGGATATTAATCGCACCACTACGGTATAAATACTTGGTTAAGGTACTGGCTCTTGGTTTGCCCAATGAGTCGAAATTATCCGGTGTTAAGGTTTGCGCTTTACCGCTTTCGTCGGTAACTTGAATAGAAACCGCGCCCATTAATGCCAAAGAATATTGGGTAAAATAATTGCTTATATGACTAAACGTTGCCGCTAAAAGCTCATTTTTTAATTCTGCTAAATCAGAAAAAGCATCTAACATTAAATCATGGCTGCGCTTTTTTTCATGATCAACACCAAATCCGGTTTGCCCGGGCACCACATTTGGGTGTGCGGTAAAGGCTGCAATTAAACGATCGCACAGGTCATCACTTATTGCATTGGGATATACTTCAATAAAATCCATAGGAGATAACTATTTTTTGTCTATTTATAGTATTATGCTGCCACGTAAACAAAGCCTCTGTAAAGCATAACGCCAACATAGATCATTGCTCTTCAAGGTCACTAACACTCCTATTATGAAAAAGAATCAAAAAGTCGCTGTAGATCAACTTGAAGTAGGAACGTTTATTCGTCTGCCCATGTCATGGAAAGACCACCCATTCTTATTCAGCAGTTTTAAAATCAAAAATACCGCTCAAATTGAGTTGATTAAAGCGTTAGGGCTCAAAGATGTATTTTTCGATCCTGAAAAAAGTGATGTAGAACCCGTTACCTCAGCTACTGCAGAACAGATGCCGCCAACAGAAGAAGAAATCAATACACTAAAAGAGCAAATGCTGAGTGATAAAGCGGCCAAAATCGAAGAGCAAAAAAAGCTAAAACGCGACTTAAAAAAAACCGAACAACAGTTTGAACGATCTGTTGCCATGATGCGTTCAATGGTGGCAAAAGTCAGCAGCCGACCACTAAATGCCGTTAACGAAGCAAAAATCTCATCAACAACATAACCAATATGTTGCTCAATAGCGATAACCTAGCATTGCATTTAATGGGCGATGCCAAAAACGATGAACATATATACCATCACTCGCTAAACGTAGCGATGCTGTGCATGTTAATGGCTAAAGAACTCGAGTGGACACGCGAAGAAGTCCAAACCATTGGACTGGGTGCATTATTTCATGACATAGGAAAGCTCAAAGTACCCAGCACCATTTTAAATAAACGCGTGCCGCTGTCTGCGCCGGAAGAAAACTTCATCAAACAGCATCCGTTGATGAGCATTAACTTTCTAAAATTGGCAGACAGTTTCCCCGAAGAAGCTAAACCATTAATTGCAAATCACCACGAATTTTTAGATGGTAGCGGCTACCCTCAAGGACTCAAAGCAGACAGTCTTGATAAACTCTCGCAACTTATAGCCGTTGTGAACGAATACGACAACTTATGCAATGGCACCAACCAAATCAAAGGAAAACCACCAAGCGTAGCCTTAGGATTGCTATACAAAAACTACAACAACAAACTTAATGCTGAATACGTAAGCAAGCTTATCAAAATGCTCGGCATTTACCCTCCAGGGAGTATTGTTGAGTTATCGAGTGGCCAATTTGCAATCGTTATGTCGGTTAATTTGCAACAATTATTGTTCCCAAATATTGTGGTTTATGATCAACTGGTCCCTAAAAACCAAGCCCCGATCATTAACTTACAAAATCACAACATGACTATCGTGCGTAGTTTACCGGCAGCAGCTTTGCCTAAAACCGTTCATGCATACCTCAACCCTCGAGATAAAATCAGTTTTGGTATTGGTGCAAATTAATCCCAATCAGGATATATAAGTGATTAGGGTCTGTTGATCTTTCAAGATTGTTTTTGCAGCGAATTGTTGGTCTTTACTCACATATATAACTGCGCGGCAGAGACTTTGAGGTGTAGTTATTCTACATAAAAAGTCGATAACGCAGTAAAAATGGCCAACAAACGCTGCCCAAAGGGTTCGGCTAAAACGTTATAAGCGATGTTAATCACATTCTTGTGCTGATGGGGTTAAATGAGACTAAAAGTAAAGCCACCTGTGTTTAGCAGATGGCTTTTTATATCACCCAGTTTTTTACATAAATTTATACTGAAAACGTATTTCCAATTAACTACAACCAACCTTTACGTTTAAAGAAAAAATATGTCCCGGCGGCACTGGCCAGCATGAGAGCAACAGCCAGAGGATAACCAAATCGCCAATCAAGCTCTGGCATGATATTAAAATTCATACCATAGCTACTGGCGATTAAGGTCGGCGGTAAAAATACCACCGCCGATACTGAAAATATCTTAATAATTTTGTTTTGTTGTAAACCACTAAAGCCCATCGCCGCATCGAGTAAAAACTGTAACTTATCGAAAATAAATTGGCTATGAGGCATTAAAGACTCAATGTCTGACAACATCTCACGAATGTCTTTTAAATTTTCATCCGACAAACTTTCACGATAATAACGTTGCATATATCGTAATGAGCGTTGGGTATCGAGTAAACTTAAACGAATTTTTCCGTTAGAGTCTTCTTGCAGTGTAATAAGTTTAAATACGTCATCGAGTTCTTCGTCGTTAAAAACTTGTTCACCCACATTTTCTAACACGCTATACACGTCTTCAATTAAGTCAGATAAGTAATCTACTTTTAGATTAAACAACTCTAGCAACAGACCTTGAGGCGTGGTGATGTCTAATCGCCCTAAACGTAAATAGTTGCGCATTAAACGTATTAAGCCAACATCTTCCTCGCGAATGGTCAGCAAAAAATCTTTACGTAAGTTAAATGACACGTTGACCGCACGCACATCAGAGCTCACTCGTTGGGGAAATAACGAGTTAATGTGCAAACCATCTTGGTTTTGATAAAACCGCGCCGACGCTTCAATCTCTTTAATGTCTTCTTCGTCTGGCACTTCTTCAGCAGAAAACGAACTTAGCCAATCTCGCTCTTTATCATCAGGTTTAAATAAGTCTAACCACAAAGTCGATTCTGGCACATTGTCACCCACTTTTAATTCAGTGGTCACCAGTTGTTTATTTTGATAGGCATATGCTGTGATCATCGCTCCCCCAAAAGTGTCAAGTCAACTCGACTTAACCACATAAAATCTGCACAATTTGTGCGCTAGTTTACTCAACTACAACCTAATGAAAAGCAAAAACTGAACAACATTGAATAATCGTAGCAGTTAGCTTAAAAAACAAACCCTCAATATTAAAAAGCGCCCTAATTGGGTAACACCTATCACTTAAGGTGTTTAGAGCGAACAGGGTAGCGAGTTTTATTGATACGAACGGTCCTTGCTTTGGGCCGTTTTCTTTTTTGGGGCAGTATGTAGCGTTTAACTCTCTCCCGCATG
>NZ_BMII01000055.1 GCF_014641855.1 Shewanella inventionis | reverse complement strand
AGAAACAGACAAATTGATCAGCCGAACGCCGAGAGAAAGTCGTTCTTTGAAAGTATTAATAAAGACCGATGAGCTACCATTGGAATGGTAGCTCAATCGATCATAACTAAATTGAAATGGTACTAGATGCTATGCGCGGTAAAGTGAGCAATTTAACCGTAGCAGTGCCTGAGCAAGTCAGCTTTTACACTCAAATAAATATCTTGTTGTTGTCGATGGTCGATGAGGCCGCAAGTCAAAGTTTAGACAGTGAATTGTCAATGAGATTAAAGGCGTTTTCGGCATTTTTGCAGCTTAAAGAGCGTGCAGGCATAGAGCGGGCTGTATTGAGTACAACCTTTGGTCACAGCGAGTTTGCTCCGGGAATGTTTCGTCGTTTTGTCACCTTATATGCAGAACAACAAACCTATGCAGAACGTTTTATAGCCGCAGCCTCCACCCACAATATCAATGTATTTAAACAAGCTCAGCAATCTTCTGCCATGTCAGAGGTGCAAGCGTTACGTGAAGTCGCCTTTGCTCAAAATGCTACGGCATTGTTGGCTCAAAACCCAGAGGAGTGGTTTAAAAAATCAACCGAATGGATATCGGTGTTAACGAGTTTAGAAAAACAATTTGCCGACGAACTCCTGCAACTGAGCCAAGATAAGCTTGCCAACGCCACACAACATATGTACTACACCGTATTGCTACTCTTGTTAGCACTGGTGTTTGTCATTGTGATAAGTGTCAGTGTGTCAGGTTATTTACACCGCAGTTTAGGGGGATTACATAAACAAATGCTCCACGCAGGCACTCAATTTGACTTAACCACACGGATACAACATCAGTCAGACGATGAATTTGGCCAAATCTCGCAAGCCTTTGATCAAATGATGAGCGAGTTTGAAGAAATTATTAGTCAGGTTCGTGTCAATGCCATTAACCTCGTTAATGCCGTTGAACAAATGAACGGATATACACGTTCAATGCAAAGCGATGTGCTACAAGGCTCGTCAGAAGCGGAGCAAGTTGCCTCTGCAATGACACAAATGAACGCCACAGTTCACGAAATTGCCGCCAACGCAGTACAAGCATCCGATGCGTCTGCAAAAGCAAATTTAGAGGCCAAAAGTGGCGAAAGCGATGTTAACAAAACCGGCGATGCCATAGAGTTATTAGCGAACGAAATAGCCGATGCTGCCGAGGCGATTTCACGGTTAGATGTGGATGTTCAAAGCATAGTCACCATTCTTGATGTTATTAGTTCAATAGCAGAGCAAACAAATTTACTGGCACTTAATGCCGCCATCGAGGCCGCAAGAGCAGGTGAACAAGGCCGAGGTTTTGCCGTTGTAGCAGATGAAGTAAGAACCCTTGCACAACGCTCACAAAGCTCAACCGAAGATATAAAAAATATGACAGAGCGTTTAAAAGCCGGAGCCGCTACCGCAGTCAGCGCCATGAAACGAGGTCAAGCACAGGCACAGCTAAGTGTTGAAGAGTCAAAACATGCTGGCAGTGAGTTAAAACTCATCGCTGAACATGTCAGTGTTATAGACAGCATGAACGAACAAATAGCAGCATCGACTCATGAACAGTCAGCCGTAGCAGAAGAAGTGAATCGCAACGCAATGAAAATCACTGAAATCTACCATCACACACAAGAGATCTCCCAACAACTTGCAATGCTCAATGATAATTTACTTAACGATGCCAGCAACATGTCACGCCAAGTCAGTAAATTTACCTTATCTAGCCACTAGCCACTAGCCACTAGCCACTAGCCACTAGCCACTAGCAGGCTCGCCTGAGAGTTCCTAGGGTCTAGAACCTAGGGCCTAGAGTCTAGAATCTAGAACCTAGAATCTAGAATCTAGAATCCATCCCGGTAACTCTTATAAAGCCGGGATAAAAGCACTCGAGGACAGAGCATAGAGCCTAGAATCCTCGATAAAAGCACTCGAGGACGGAGCATAGAGCCTAGATTCTGCTTCCTCGCCCGTCATCTTTTCGCCGTCATCCCTGAGATCTTTTATCAGGGATCCAGGTGTTGCTTAGATTCTAACAGGACGAAGTCCGCTCTCAGGCGAGCCTGCGAGTTCCTAGGGTCTAGAGTCTAGAATCCTCGATAAAAGCACTCGAGGACAGAGCATATAGAGCCTAGAATCCTCGATAAAAGCACTCGAGGACAGAGGATAGAGCCTAGAATCTGCTTCCTCGCCCGTCATCTTTTCGCCGTCATCCCTGAGATCTTTTATCAGGGATCCAGGTGTTGCTTAGCTTCTAGCAGGACGAAGTCCGCTCTCAGGCGAGCCTGCGAGTTCCTAGGACCTAGGACCTAGGACCTAGGACCTAGGACCTAGGACCTAGGACCTAGGATCTAGGATCTAAAACCCAACACCTGGGTCCCGGCTCAAAAGCGTTACCGGGACGACGTAGTAGTGTGAGGTGTTTGGGGTAGGTGGCCGTTCGCTTTGCCGTAATCTTTATGCTTTTATCTTTTACGCCGTCATCCCTGAGATCTTTTATCAGGGATCCTGGTGTTGCTTAGCTTCTAGCAGGACGAAGTCCGCTCTCAGGCGAGCCTGCGAGTTCCTAGGACCTAGACCCTATAACCTAGCCCCTAGACCTTATGATCTCGCGAGCTTATACCGAGTGCTCCTTCCTCCGGCATCACTTTTTACCAAGCAACCAAGCTCTACCAAAGCCGCTAAATGACGAGAAGCGGTTGGCTTGCTGACTTTTGCTACTTTATGATATTGCGACGTATTAATGCCTTGGTCAAAATCCCCATCAAGCATTTGATTGAGCACTTTTACTTGTTCCGAGGTCAGTCGCGTTTGATCGACATTTCGCCAGAAGTGTGTTTTAAAAACTGTTTGGTCGATTTCTTCAAGCACATGGGTGAATGTGTCACCCAAGGTATTTAAAAACCAAATTAGCCACTCGGTAATATCAAGCTCACCTTTCTGGGATTGCTCTAATATTTCATAGTAGCTTTTACGATTGGCTAAAATCGCCACTGACATCGCATAGAAACGAACTGATTGACGCTCAGCCTGTGCCAGTGCCAAATCAGTAAGTAAGCGGGTGATCCTACCATTGCCGTCATCTAAAGGATGGATCGTCACAAACCATAGGTGTGTTATCGCGGCTCTAAGCAAAGGGTCTAAAGCAGAGTCCTCACGAGATTCATTAAACCAGCGGATAAACACGTCTAGTTCAGATTCAAGCACAGCTCGGCTCGGCGCTTCAAAATGCACCGTGGGTTTATCAATCCTACCCGATACAACCTGCATAGGCTCATCCCCGCGTAACTGCCCCCCTATAACAGGGTTGAACAAGGTGTAACCCTCAGGAAACAGCCGTTCATGCCATTGTAATATTCTCTCAAGTGAGAGCGGCGAGTCTAAATTCTCCACCGCATCTAACATTATTTCTGCTAGGCCATCTGTGCGTTCAGTGGTTGGAAATGGTTTTTCTTCAGAAAGACCAAGTTTATTAGCCAATGACGAACGAACAGAAAAAGCATTGAGCTTCTCACCTTCAATGGCACTCGAATGAATAATGTTCGCCAATAGCGTGTCTAACATACTTTGCTTTTGGTCTTTAGCTTGGTTCAACATCTTGCCCAACAACATTCCTTGGTGAAAGCGAATGCCTCGTAACTTAGGTTCAATGACTTTTTCATCCCAGATAAAGTTTGGCCAATCAGCTCGTTGCCAGATCCACATATTGTCGCCCTTTGATGTAAATAACAGTATATTCACATCATATCATGATTCGAATAAAGCCCATAATCGAATCTAGTTATGATTTGAATAAGCCAGATATTCATATCATCTCTTGCAGGCGAGCTTGCGAGCTTGCGAGTTCCTAGGGCCTAGAACCTAGCTCCTAGAACCTAGCTCCTGTATTCCGTAAGCGAAGCGTTCCGTACACCGTTAACCGTATACCGTTATCTAGATTCTAGCAGGACGAAGTCCGCTCTCAGGCGAGCTTGCGAGTTCCTAGGCCCTAGCACCTGTATTCCGTAAGCGAAGCGTTCCGTACACCGTTATCGCTTTTATCTAGCCTCTAGCAGGACGAAGTCCGCTCTCAGGCGAGCTTGCGAGTTCCTAGACCCTAGACCCTAGACCCTATAACCTAGACCCTAGAACCTAGATCCCTTTAGTACAGTGCTGCAATAACTTGACAAAAAACTCACTGCCTTTGCGTTGTGCAAATGCAATATTTCGCTCGGGTATTGACTCTGGGTCTTTGTAATTGGCTAAGGCGATTTCCATGCTGGCTTCGCGAATAATGTGTAAGGTTGGGTAGGGGGCTCGGTTGGTATAATTTGCAGGGCAGTCTTGGGCTTCGCCATCAAAACAGTAGTCAGGGTGAAAGGTCGCAAGTTGGTACACGCCTTCATAATCATTATCAACTAATAAGTAAGTAGCGTCGTCTACCAGATCTAAATAGGCATAAAACCCTTCAAAACCTCGCGGTAAAATAAACAAGGTGGTTTCAGTCTCTGGGTGCTCATCAAGATATTGGCATTCTTCTATAAGCGCTTTTAATACGGCTTTGACTTTAGTTTCTTCAATCGCCACATAACGAATACTGGCCCGCTCAACCTCACGACGAGCAAACGGGCAGATATTGTACTTCATGATAACATCCACAACCCATTTCTCAGTATGGGCGAGGCATTCATGTGGTTGCATAGCGTAAGTAACCTTTGAGCAATTAATGTGAAGAGGCTGGAAGCACCATAGGAATAATCGATGCCACAAGCAATAACGCCATCGAAACGTTAAAAATACGTTGTTGGCGTTCATTTTTTAAAAGTCGTTTTAATGCTACGCCAAATCCGAGCCACACAATCGCACAAGGAAATGCGACACAGAGAAATACGCTAGCAATGGTAATTACCTGGGTATTGAGCTCTTGCTGCACTGAGGTAAACGTTGCTATGGCACCAACCGCCATAATCCAGCCTTTGGGATTCACCCATTGAAATGCCGCAGCCTGAATAAAGCTAAAAGGCTTACTAACGTGTTTGCCCTCCATTTTACTGCTGCTATTAGCAATTAACCACGACAAATAAAGTAAATAGGTAATGCCGACGACTTTGATTACCGTATGAATAACAGGGTAAGCCTGGAATATGGCGCTTAATCCTAATCCAACGGCTAAAATCATGGTAGGAAAACCTAAACTGATCCCCAACAAATGCGGAATGCTTCGTTTAATGCCAAAGTTAACTCCAGATGTCATCAACATAATATTGTTGGGACCAGGGGTTATTCCGGCAGAAAAAGCAAACAAGGCAATGGCGAACACTAACTCCATGAATAGGTCTCTTAGGCTTATGTTTTAGTAGCAGGATTTTAGGGGAATTTAATTGTTAGCCACAATGATTTTTTTAACAGTTGTTTAAATTAACCGTTCTAAAATAAAAACAACAGGCCTGCAGCCAGATTAAACAGTCAATCCAACCACAGGCTAATGCTTAACTCTTTACTTCAACTTCATAAGATGAAAACTTACGAATATTAATCACGCCGGTATCAAAAATAAGATATTGGCCTTTAATGCCTTGTAAAATTCCAGACACTTCAGCCACTTTATCAAAGTTATGCGACTTCACTTTGCTAGGAAACTCAGTAATAGGATAACGAATGGTCTGAATATTGGCATCTAAACGCTCAATCACAATATCGTCATGCTCAGTGGCAAGCGCTTGCAATTTATCTTCAATTAACGGAATTAACTGAGCCGCTTGCTCAACCAGATCAATATCATCGTTATGACCTTTTAGCATGGCTTGCCAGTGAGTTTTGTCATTGATGAACTTGGCTAATTCAATTTCAATTAACCCCGACATTTTGCGTGTGGAAACTTTAAAAATAGGTAAGCCTTGCGTAGCGCCTTGATCTATCCAACGTGTAGGAATTTGCGTGTGGCGAGTAATGCCCACTTTTATACCAGAGGTATTAGACAAATAAACGTAATGAGGCACAAAACAATGTGTCATGGCCCATTCTGGTTCACGACAGGTGCCCTGGTCAAAATGGCAGGTTTCAGGTTTCATAATGCACATATCACAACTGGCCAGTTTGCTCATACACACATAACAATGGCCTTGCGAGTAACTTTTTTTGGTTTTTTTACCACAGCTACTGCAAAAAATATTACCTGTGTGTGTCATGGTAAGTGTTTTACCAATTAATGGGTTTAACGCCAGGCGCTCCTCACCCACAGGTAAATAATACTCCACCTCATGATGTTCATTGAGGTGGGTTTTTAGTTTTGATAGCGTTCCAAACATAGCCAATCCGTTTTATCTGTATTATTGGCTGGCAGTTTAGCAGATGATTCACACGTATTTTAGGCTTAATTTAGCCAATACTGTTTATCTGTTGACGGTTTAAGCGAATTAACTGAGTTTGTCTAGTACCACATCATCGCCCATTTCATACAGTGATGTTTTAATTTGTTCTTCTTGTGACAAATCGGTCAACCCTAATTCCATTTTGGCTCTAAACAAATCAATACCGGTATGGCTAGCGGTTTCGTATTGGCTGCTAAACTTTTCAATGTTAATGCCTAATGCATTCATTTTATTAGAAATATGTAACACAATGCCTGGGCGATCATAGGCCACAAGTTGGTAACTTAGCTGCTTAATGGGTTTGGCGCTCAAACTGGTTTTTGAGAAGGTTAAGGTTAAGCCATCAATGCATTCAAGGGCGTCAACAAGCTCATCCCATTTCAGCGCGGGTACTTCTAATTGTAATATTGCGGCAAAAACACCATCAATATGACGCATTTCAGAGTCTAACCAGTTACCATTATGGCGGCTAACTACATTGGCGATTTGTTCTACTAATCCTTTTCTATCAGGAGCTTGCAAAGTGATAAGGTAACGCATCATACGATATTTCTCCTATAAACATTGGCTGTAACACAACTGTCATCTTTACGTCATATAATCGCAGCCACTTAAGATTGCGTTATGGCTTTACTGTTGTTTTACGACAATTTATATATGCATCTAACGGCGGTTAACGAGTTAATAATCGAGCAGTATAAAACCTCAAGATTAGTTGTTAATTTAGCTATTTAGTCATAAATATTTATTGTTAGCACAGTACACTGCACAATCAAAGCGCTAATTATGGCATCGATTAATTATTAGAGGTTCTTAATGGAAAGTCAGGTAAATCAACCTGGTTCTACTGAAAAAAGTTTACTCGCGGGTAAGCAAGCATCACGTAGAGCATTTAAGGATAAAGCAGCACAGTTCGGGATAACCGTCGGCGGCACCATGGTGTTTGTCGCGCTGTTATTGATCTTTTTCTACTTGCTGTATGTCATCAAGCCCATTTTTGATGGGGCACACATAGAACCCGTTACCAGCGTGAGTTACCAACATGCTGATGCTAATACATTAATGATTGGCAGCGACGAACAAAATGAAGTGTTATATCGCGTAACACAGCAAGGCAATGTCGACTTTTACTCTGCTGTCACTGGCCAGCTTATTTCTTCATTTTCAGCAAAGTTACCTGAAGGCGCCATCATTACTAGCAGTGCTAAATCTAGCCCAAGCGAGCAACGCTTTGCATTAGGTTTGAGTAACGGACAAGTTATCGTAATGGGAGTCGACTTTTCGGTTTCTTACCCAGATAACAAGCGCCAAATTACGCCTAAAATAAATTATCCAATTGGTGATGAGCCGCTAATCATTAACCAAGACGGTGCCGTTCATAATTTGGTATTCGACTACAGTGGTAGTCGCATGAGCTTTGCCTATCAAGATGACAATGGCGCCTGGAAACTGAATCGCCAAGAAGGCGAAGAAAACATGATGACCGAAGAAGTTGAATGGTCTTCTGTTGAAGTGTTCATTGAAGATGCACCTAACCAAGTGGTGTCACAATTAATGACCCCCGATCATCGCCAACTTATTCTCAGCACCACCAACAAATTGTTTGTGTACGATATTAGCGATGCCGATGAAGTTGAGTTACTGCAAGTCATCGACGTTAAAAAAGGTCAGGCAACCATTAAGCAAGTTAACTTACTTGCCGGTGCCAGCTCTATTATGATCAGCTACGACAGTGGTGTAATTAGCCAATATTTCCAGGTAAATGGCGACAAAGGCCGTTTATATGAGCTAATACGTGAATTTGACGATGTGGCGCCTGTTAGCACTATGGCCACAGAGTTTTACCGTAAAAGCTTTGCAGTATTAAGTAAAAGTGGCGAACTCACGTTGCTTTACACCACAAGCCAACGCAACTTGTTTGACGAAAAGTTTGACCTTAGCAATCCTGGTTTAATGGCTTTTAGCCCACGTTCAAATGCACTGATTATTGAAGCCGATAACAAGCTAAATTTGTACTCGGTTGAAAATGAACACCCAGAAGTGTCATGGAGCGCATTATGGCAAAAGGTGTGGTACGAAGGTTACCCAGAGCCGCAATATGTATGGCAATCAACGTCTGGTTCAAACGACTTTGAAGCCAAGCTAAGCTTAATGCCATTAGCGTTTGGTACCATGAAAGCAGCATTTTATGCCATGCTTTTTGCCGTACCACTTGCGGTTGCAGGCGCTATTTATACCGCTTACTTTATGACACCAAAAGTGCGTAACGTGGTTAAGCCTACCATTGAAATTATGGAAGCATTACCAACGGTTATTTTAGGTTTCCTTGCTGGTTTGTGGTTAGCCCCATTAATTGAAGATCACTTGCCAGGTATTGTCGTGTTGTTGACCTTGCTGCCGATTTCCATTTTGGTCACAGCATTTGCATGGAATTTAATGCCGCAAACATGGAAGCAGCGCTTACCCGAAACCTATCAAGAGCTAATGCTTTTACCTGTAATTGTTCTTGTAGGTTGGTTCTCGTTTGCAATAAGCCCAGTGATTGAAGTGGCATTGTTTGATGGTAACACCCGTCAATTTATCACCAACGAACTTGGCATCACCTTTGACCAACGTAACGCATTTGTTGTAGGTATTGCGATGGGCTTTGCGGTTATTCCAACCATATTCTCAATTGCAGAAGACGCCATATTCTCTGTGCCACGCCACTTATCAAACGGCAGCCTGGCACTTGGTGCAACTAACTGGCAAACACTAACACGAGTTGTATTGTTAACAGCAAGCCCAGGTATTTTCTCAGCCATTATGATGGGCCTTGGCCGCGCAGTTGGCGAAACCATGATTGTACTGATGGCAACCGGTAACACCGCTATTTTAGAGTGGAGTGTGTTTGAAGGTATGCGTACTTTAGCAGCTAACATTGCCGTTGAAATGCCAGAGTCTGCCATTGGTAGTTCGCACTATCGTGTGTTGTTCCTTGCGGCCTTTGTACTGTTTATATTTACCTTCTTCTTCAACACCATTGCAGAAGTCGTACGCCAGCGTTTACGCGACCGTTATAGCTCACTGTAAGGAAAGATGATGACTCATATATTGATTATTTCGCCAATCGCCTTGAGAGGTTTGTGCAATGGGTAAGTGGTTTAAATCAGGCTCACCGTGGATTTGGATGACAGGTGGTGCTGTAAGTATCAGTTTAATTGCCGTGTTAGGCTTATTACTGTTAATCGCGTGGCGTGGCCTAAGTTATTTTTGGCCAGCCGATATTTACGAATGGCAATTAGAAAACAGTGAAGGCGTAAAAACCACCTTAATCGGTGAAATTTACGACCGTGAAGAAGTGCCAACAGAACGCTTAATCTCGGCTGGCCACAAGTTCACAGAACACCCAGGTGAGTTTGTGACTCGTTACCTAGTTAAAACAGGTAACCGTGAGTTTGTAGGCTTAGATTTTCGCTGGATCCTGGCCACAGACATCATTAGCCGTACAACGCCAGCAGACGTCGCTAAGCTTGAACGTACCAAAAATGGTAACTTCTACGGGTATCCTGTTGCTGTTATTGAAGATGGAAAACGTTTAGAGCTTAAAACCGAAGCCGACATAGAAGCCTCATTGTTTAGCCACATTGACCGAGCAGTAGAGATTTCTGAGCAGGCATTAAGCTTACAAAAGTCAGAAATTGGCGCAATTAACTACCAAATTGAGCGTTTACGTTTAAAAGAGCGTGGTTATGAATTAGACGGTGAGCTTACCGACGAACGTAAAGCCGACATTAAGGCGCAAATTGAGCAACTAAACCAAGACTACTTGGTGCTAGAAAAAGATCTATTTGCACTGCGTGATCAGGCCGCTCGTGACTCAGTCGTTGTACGTGACATGCGTGGCCAAGAGGTGATACTCAAGTTAGACTCTATTTTAGATGTCAGCTACGTCAACCACATGAACGTACTACAAAAAGTAGGTCATTGGTTTGTGGGCATAGGCCGCTTTATTAACGACGACCCACGTGAAGCCAACACTGAAGGTGGGGTATTCCCAGCCATTTTCGGTACAGTGTTTATGGTAATGTTAATGGCTGTCATTGTGACCCCATTTGGTGTAATCGCAGCAATTTACTTGCACGAATACGCTAAAAAAGGCCCAATTACCAAAATGATCCGCATTGCGGTGATTAACTTAGCCGGTGTGCCATCAATTGTGTACGGTGTGTTTGGTTTAGGCTTCTTTGTTTACATGATGGGCGGCTCAATTGACCAATTGTTTTTCCCAGAGGCACTACCTGCACCCACATTTGGTTCGCCAGGGGTGATTTGGTCAGCACTTACATTGGCTATTTTAACCTTACCTGTTGTAATTGTATCAACAGAAGAGGGCTTAAGCCGTATACCGAGTGCGGTTCGTCAAGGTAGTCTTGCATTAGGTGCAACCAAAGCAGAAACCTTATGGCGCATTGTTATTCCAATGGCAAGTCCAGCCATTATGACAGGTTTGATTTTAGCGGTAGCTCGTGCCGCCGGTGAGGTAGCACCGTTAATGTTAGTGGGTGTGGTAAAATTAGCGCCAACGTTACCCATAGACATGAACTTCCCGTTTGTGCATTTAGAACGTAAGTTTATGCACCTAGGTTTCCATATTTACGATGTCGGCTTCCAAAGCCCTAACGTTGAGGCTGCACGCCCATTGGTGTACGCAACATCGTTCTTATTAGTATCTGTAATTGTTGCACTTAACTTAACCGCAATTAGCGTGCGCAACCATTTACGTGAAAAATTCCGTTCGCTAGAACACTAATTAGCGATATCCTGAAGGAAAGAAAAAAATGATTTCTATTGATAGTTCAGCAATGCAAACAGAAGCAGTTGATTTAGTTAACTTACCAGAGCAGGATACCGCACTTGAGATCCGTAACCTCGATTTACGTTACGGTGAAAAACAAGCGTTATTTGATGTGTCGATGAAAATCCCTAAAAAGAAAGTCACGGCATTTATTGGCCCAAGTGGTTGTGGTAAATCAACATTATTGCGTTGCATTAACCGCATGAACGATTTAGTTGATACCTGTAAAATCAACGGTGAAATTTTGCTCCACGGGCAAAACATTTATGACAAAAATGTTGATGTAGCATCATTGCGTCGTAACGTAGGCATGGTGTTTCAGCGTCCTAACCCATTTCCAAAATCAATATACGAAAACGTCGTATACGGTTTACGTTTACAAGGGGTGAATAACCGCCGTGAGTTAGACGAAGCCGCAGAGCGCTCACTGCGTGGCGCTGCAATTTGGGACGAAGTTAAAGACCGTTTGCACGACAACGCATTTGGTTTATCGGGCGGTCAGCAACAGCGTCTTGTGATTGCTCGAGCCATTGCTATTGAGCCAGAAGTATTGTTACTTGACGAACCAACATCGGCGTTGGATCCAATTTCAACCTTAACGATTGAAGAGCTGATCACCGATCTTAAAGAACAATACACAGTCGTGATAGTGACGCATAACATGCAGCAGGCTGCACGTGTATCAGATCAAACCGCGTTTATGTACATGGGTGAATTGGTAGAATACGCAGACACAAACACGATTTTTACTACCCCGAAAAAGCGTAAAACTGAAGATTATATTACCGGTCGTTACGGTTAATTATTCATCACATCGCTTTTAATAAACCAGACAAGAATTTAGGTGGGTATTATGGAAAAAATGAATTTAAACAAACATATCTCAGGCCAGTTTAATGCTGAGCTTGAAGATATTCGTAACCGCGTATTAGCCATGGGCGGTTTAGTTGAGCGTCAACTTGAGCAATCACTCGACGCACTAACATCGCTAGACGCAGAGCTTGCACAACAAGTCATAGACGGTGACCACAGAGTTAATGGCATGGAAGTGTCAATCGACGAAGAATGTACACGTATCATTGCAAAGCGTCAGCCAGCAGCTAGCGACTTACGTATGATTATCGCCATCTCTAAAACCATTGCCGATTTAGAGCGTATTGGTGACGCCTGTGTGCGTATTGCCAAAGCCGCGTTAGAAAAGCGAGTTAACACTCAGCAACCGCTATTAGTTAGCATTGAAAGCATGGGCCGTCATGCAACACGTATGTTGCATTCAACGCTTGATGCCTTAGCACGTATGGATGCAGAGCAAGCTATTGAGTTGCATAAAGAAGATGCCAAGCTAGACAAAGAATACGAAAGCATTATTCGTCAGCTAATGACCTACATGATGGAAGACCCTCGCTCAATTCCAGGGGTGCTCGATGTATTATGGGCAGCGCGCGCCGTTGAGCGAGTCGGTGACCGTTGTAAAAACATCTGTGAATACGTTATTTACTATGTAAAAGGTAAAGACGTTCGTCATACAACCTACGAAGACATGGAAAAAGATCTTTAACCGCAAACGGTTAAGATCGTTAATTTCGTCAAACGCCCTATGTTGTACTGTTTTTCATAAAACAGTTAAACTTAGGGCGTTTTTGTTTAACTACCGTCAGGTTAAGTTATCAGGTTAAGTTTTCAGGTATAAGTTAACTGATCAGAGATTACTGATTGGTATACACTCATCAAATTTGTCCAAGTTCGATACAATCTAATAGAGCGAACAATGAAAAAGACGTTAGCACGAGGTTTAATGAATTTATTGCCAATGGTGTTATCCATCTGGCTTTTTTGGTCGTTATTTATTTCACTCGATGAGCTCGGTAAATTATTACTCGAACTTGTTGGCGTTACCCCTATATTTATCGGCGCCGGTTTTGGCCTGGTTGCCAGTCTGGTATTTGTTGCCGGGTTACTCTTTTCAGTCAGTCCAGTTGCATGGGTGTATGGTTGGATAGAGCGCCAATTCATGAAATTTCCACTGTTTAAATCTGTGTATGGCAGTATTCGAGACATTGCCAGTTTAATGAACCGTGATGGTCAGCCTAAAACTCAAAAAACCGTATTAGTTAAACAAGCTAATGGTGGGTATGTTGTTGGTTTTATTATGAGCGACTCAGCACCACAGCCATTAGTCGATGCATTACCAGAAGGCGACTGGGTGCCTGTGTTATTTCAGCTCAGTTATCAAATGGCAGGCGTCACCAGTTTAGTCAAACGCGACGATTTAATATTTGTCGACTGGTCATTTGAAGATGCAATGCGCTTTAACCTCACCGCAGGTATTAATACCATTGCGCGTTAGGCCTAAAGCAAGTTATTTATCGAATTCTACGCCAGACGCAGAATATAAGATAAATAAGCTAAGACAAACAATTGCCCCAAGCGATAACAGTGATTATCCTTGGGGTAATTTTTTTGTCAAAGTGATGCATCATGTCAAACAATCAAAATGCAAGTAAATTAGATAAAGTCTTAGCCGAAGCCAGAGAATACAAAGCCACCCGCGAAAAAGGCTATCGTGAACAAGCACTCAAACTATACCCATGGGTGTGCGGCCGCTGCACCCGCGAATTTACCCATAAAAACTTATCAGAATTAACCGTGCACCATCGCGATCATAACCACGACAACAACCCATCAGACGGTTCAAACTGGGAATTGTTATGCCTATACTGCCACGACAACGAACACTCACGCTTTGAAGAGCTAATACGCTACGGCAGCACCAAAGAAGCAAAACAAGAAGCCGCCACCTACAACCCATTCGCAGACCTAAAAGCAATGATGAAAAAATAAAAACATCATCGCGGAAAAACACGGCTAGAAGCTAGAATCGAGAACCTAGAGTCTAGAGTCTAGAATCCAGGTGTTGGCTTTGGTCCCTAGGTTCTAGGTTCTAGGTACTAGGAACTAGGAACTCGCAAGCTCGCCAGAGAGCGGACTTCGTCCTGCTAGAATCTAAGCAACACCGCTCACTACTACGTCGTCATTACTCATTCGTATCCAACACCGCCAACTACTACGTCGTCCCGGTAACGCTTTTGAGCCGGGACCCAGGTGTTGGCTTTTAGCTTTTAAGCAAGGTCAAAAGAAACACCTGGATCCCCAATTAAAGCATTTGAGGATGACGGGCGAAAGGTCAAAATCAACAGCGGCACCTGGATCCCTGATACAAGCACTCAGGGATGACAGCAAAAAGATAAAGGCATAAAGATAAAGGCATAAAGATGAATGCTTACTTCGTCATTTGCTCATTCGTAACCAACACCGCCTACTACTACGTCGTCCCGGTAACGCTTTTGAGCCGGGACCCAGGTGTTGGCTTTTACGCTTTTAAGCAAGGTCAAAATCAACAGAAACACCTGGATCCCTGATAAAAGATCTCAGGGATGACGGCATAAAGATAAAGGCATAAAGATAAAGGCATAAAGATGAATGCTTACTTCGTCATTTGCTTATTCGTAACCAACACCGCCTACTACTACGTCGTCACGGTAACGCTTTTGAGCCGGGACCCAGGTGTTGGGGCCGAGGTACTAGGCTCTAGGCTCCGTCCTCGAGTGCTTTTATCATGGCTATCTAAGAAAAGTATGACAACAAAGTTTGAAACTCACTTTTTGCCCCGAAATCATCTAAAGCAAAAGCTCATACACATTCTGTTAATGTACCTTTGCCCTACAAAAAGTTATCTGCATGCAGCTGTTTGAGAAATTATAATTCCCTGCTCAGTCTAATCTCTCAATATTGCCACTAACCTGATTATAAATTGAAGTGATAAATGAAAGGTGGCATTGTGTGATGATTAAAAGGTAATTGGTCGTCTTACTATCGTCATATGCCTGAACACCAAAAGCGTGACAACATCTTCCATCATTCAAAGTAAGTAGACATATAAGAATGAACAACCAAGTTATTTCTAATAAGTATCAAAAAATTAGACTTGCTGCATTAGCGCAGACTCAAAGTGATTTTGAACAATTCGAGCCAGACTTTATTGACCATATTGATTTAACTGAAATCAATGAATATGCTCTCCGTTCTCAAGATGAGTGGGAAATACCAGTGAATCGCCAAATAGGATGGGATTGGCGACAAGTACGAAATCAATATCGAAGAGACCATATGGCTAGAGTAGAGCTTGCTGTATGGTATGATGAAGAACTTTGTGGCCTTATGATCGGCAAAGCGAGTGATGGGAAGTTGGTTGTTAAAATCAACTATATTCAAGGCGGTCAAGCTGAAAACCCCTTAAAAGGGTTCATTGTTCCCATAGCTTCACATTGTGCAGAATTGTTTGCTGTTGCTGTTGAAGCCGATTGGATTGGGATTCAAGATCCAATAGATGACGAAGATTTGCTAAACTACTATCGTGCATTAGGCTTTGATGAGCGTGATCCATTTGATCCAAGGAACAATGCATTGTTCAAGCGCGTTGTGACAGATGAAGACTAAACCGCTTTCCAGCTGGATTATAATCGGTTATAGTTATAGTAACTAAGGGGGCTATTATGTTAAACGTAGCAACAAACAAAACAAATGATGTGAACGTAGACAAAGCTATCGAGCGTATGCAGGCTCACGCTTCTAAAAGTAAGTCATCATTTGCTAAAGCTTTAAAGGTAAAGGCTCCTAGTTCTGCTTATGGACGCCTTGCTGGGCCAGCAAAAGCATAGAAGAATTCAAATATTAAGCATCGCAATAGCGATGCTTTTTTTTGCCTGTTACCCAAAATCCAGCTAATCCAAACCTGTTGACGTAGGGCATTAACTCTAAGTTATTTCTGTCCAAAAAATCAGCTAGAACCCAAAAGAAGCAGCTAAATAAGACCCCAAAAAGTTTCGAAATTTAATGTCACAGTTTCAAACTTTAGTGTCGAGCTCTAATCTTTATTGTCCACCGACACCAGAAACACCTGGATCCCTGATAACAGATCTCAGGGATGACGGCAAAATGATAAAGGCAAAAAGATAAAGGCATAAAGATAAAGGCAAAAAGATCAAGGCATAAAGATAAAGGCGAAAAGATAAAGGCGAAAAGATAAAGGCGAAAAGATAAAGGCAAAAAATAAATGCAAAAAATAAAGGCATAAAGATGATGCCCGCTACCACGTCGTCATTACTCATTCGTAACCAACACCGCCAACTACTACGTCGTCCCGGTAACGCTTTTGAGCCGGGACCCAGGTGTTGGCTTTTACGCTTTAAGCAAATTCAAAAACTAAAAGAAACACCTGGATCCCTGATAACAGATCTCAGGGATGACAGCAAAAAGATAAAGGCATAAAGATGATGCCAACTACCACGTCGTCATTACTCATTCGTAACAAACACCGCCAACTACTACGTCGTCCCGGTAACGCTTTTGAGCCGGGACCCAGGTGTTGGCTTTTACGCTTTTAAGCAAGGTCAAAAACTAAAAGAAACACCTGGATCCCTGATAACAGTTCTCAGGGATGACGGCGTAAAAGATGACGGTCGAAGAAGCAGAATCTAGGCTCTATGTTCCGTCCTCGAGTGCTTTTATCCCGGCTTTATAAGAGTTACCGGGATGGATTCTAGACCCTAGACCCTAGACCCTAGCACCTAGAACCTAGCACCTAGTACTAATTCCATTTAATTCTGACTGTTTAAAAACTTATAAGCTCGGTTGAGTTTCGACCGGGCGTTATCTACATCAAACATCCAATTAATACTAGCCTTCTCGTTATTCCTGGTTGTTTCC
>NZ_BMII01000054.1 GCF_014641855.1 Shewanella inventionis | reverse complement strand
GTAGGTGAATAATATCTATTAGATCACAGGCATCGATACACCGCAAGCTCAAAAAACAACCAACTTGTTTTTTAGTAAATAGACGTTAAAAACGTCTATTTTGGAGAAATTCTACAGCCTCAACGCCTCCATAATACGGGGGTAGGAACGGCGCAATTAAACAGCCTAGTAACAAAAATAGCAAGTACTGTTTTTCATTAATTCTTTTTAATAAAACCCAGCAGCCTCGCGGTTTAGCAACTTTTGCTAATAAAAGCAAATGAGTAAAAAATGGGCCCATTATAAAGAATGAAAAAATAAATTTTACAATAAGTTAACATATTTTTTCCTGTTCTGTTTTTTTCTTCTAAAATGGCAAACTAAACATCCGACTGAGTCGTTAACTTTTGATTAGCTGATACAAAAAATTATTTACAGCCTCCTGTTTGGCTGACAATTTACTGCAAACCAATTGTTTTATCTTCTGATTTACAACTTTCAAACTGCTCAAATCAACTGGATAATTTTGATGTAGCGGCTAGGCCTATTCTTTTAAGAGGAAGCAGCTGTTGGTTTCCTATTGGTGTTGTGCGGGCGAAGCGCCACGACGTTAGTGGCCGCAAGCCATAACCTAAACAAACTTCGGGGCATAAATGAATTTCATGTCTAATCAACATACCCTAATGAAATCATTGATAATTTCGTTGCTTTGTTCTGCGACAAAAAAGCCTCTGCCCATAAAATGAGAAGAGGCTCAATTGTATATTCGACGTTCTACATCACATCAAACAACAGCAATTGTCACTGGAAGCAAAGAGTGACATCCTATTAACTCAAACAAAAATAAGATGTTAGGCAACGATACTCAATGAAATCACTTCTATGACACGCGGTAAACCCATCCCTGGGCGCTCTGCGAAAACATCCATGTTTTCGAAGGTCATAGCCGCGATTACATCCGCCGTATGGCTATCTTCGATTTAACCTTGTTTGTAATTGGAAGAACTAACGCATTTCTGGACAAAGGCATGTTAACAACTGTCTCATGGTCCTAACTTTAATATCGTCCTAACTCTAACGTCGTCCCGGCAATGCTCTTGAGCCGGGACACAGGTGTTTTGCTTTTTATGGTTTTCAGCTACACACTAGCTCTTTCTGGTACGCCATGGCGTTCAGATAAGGCTCCTATCGTATTGTCAAAATTTACAGAACCAGATAATACAATCCACTGTGATTTTATCTACGGCCTGAAAGAGGCAATTGCTGACGGAGTATGCAGAGAGCCAAATATTGTGTTAATAGATAATGAAAAGATTTCGTTATTTAATGATGATGAAACTAAGGTTTATTCATCATTATCTGAATTATTACTAGATTCAAAATTCAGCTTTCAATCACTAATTACTAATCAACAAGTCATGCATTATATATTGAAGCAAAGTGTTGAAAAATTAGCTGAATTACGTTTATCGAATCCTTCTGCTGGAGGATTAGTCGTAGCATCGTCAATCAAACATGCAAAACAGATTTACAAAACTTTAGTGATGGATTTTCACCAAACAGCCAGTATTGTCACTTCACATTTAAAACAGCCAACTAGCATAATAAATACGTTTAGGCACAACCAAACAGAATGGATTGTAAGTGTAGGGATGATATCAGAGGGCACTGATGTGCCTAGGTTACAGGTTTGCTGCCATTTAAGCCGAATAAAAACTGAAATGCATTACCGACAAGTATTGGGTCGAATCTTACGTGTTACTTCAGATAAAGCTCAACAGGCTTGGTTATTCACTTTAGCAGAAGCTAGCCTTACTGAATTTGCTTATCGCATCGATCAAGATTTACCCGAAAATTCAGTGATATTTGAAAAAACTGAACAACAAACATTAGACTTAAAAGCTTCTCAATACGAAGGAAAAATAGAGGATAATCAAGACCTAAACACTGATTTATGTCTTCTTAATTTATCGGCTTCGGAAAAAACCAGCATAGCGAAACCACCTTCAGATATTGAAGAAGAAAACATTTACAATTTGGCTTTACTTGGTGGATACAAAGAACAAATAGTGAGGATGTTTGATGCCAATTAAATTAAAAGGTGTATTCAAATACTATAGGAATAATCTCATCTTTCTCTTCTAGAGCTTTTGGGTTATACCTTGAAGGAATTGATAGCACTGGAATAGGAATTTCCTTAAACTTTAGAGTAAATGGGTTCGAACTCAAGTGTTCACAGCCTAGTTTATCAAAAGTTTGAGCTAATATTTTGGGATCTAGGGTATGATGATTATTCTCTAGGGCAAGTTTAAAAGCTTCAAATAAAAAAGTACGCAGTTGCCTGAACTCCCCTCGACAAACAGCAAAGAGTGCACGACTTAATTGCTTACTATGCAAAACTGGGCAAGTTTCAAATGACATTCTTTTCGAAAAGCCAACTAAAATGTTTCGAAAGTGATCACGATCTTTTTTAAGTAAATAACTAAAATAATCTAAGTTTTTCCTGCGCCGAAGTCTTGATAACCATTCAGGATCATTAATTAAATCTTTCATCCAAGGCATCCCTACTAATACAATCGGTATATTGGCTTCCTCACTAATAAATTTTAGTGCACTCATGATTATCTGGCACTGTTGATAACTTTTAAACTTAAGCAAGTCATGAAATTCATTAATTATAAGCAGCTCTACTTTAGCCCTTACTAAATTGTCAACTACTTCATTGATTAGAAAGACTTTCTTATGTGATCCTTTTTTTTTAGGTGCAAACTTCCCCAAATCTGACAATATTTGTACTAAAGTATTTTCTAATCCCTTATTACTTGGAACCTTTGTGATTAGCACTGGTACATCTGAATGCCTAAAGCCACTATTACCGTTGTTCCTTTGCCTATATTCTTTAATCAAAGAAGTTTTACCAGACCCAGTTTCACCAGTAAGCATCATACATTGAGGATCTGATTGGTAACCTCTATTGAATCTAAGATCGTCAAAGTCTTTAAACACTTCAGTGACAATTTCTAGCTCAAGAAAACAATCACCAAATTCGCTAAGTGCTGTGTGCCGTTGATGCGTCAATTTAGTCATCAATAACCTTCCAAATCCATATCCCAATCATCTTCCATCTCTAGTTGATTGTATTTTATAGACTTCTGAGACTCAATTTTAGGGAGGATAATTGTAGATTTACCTGTTGAACTAATATCTGCTAATTGAGCTTTCTTCTTAATTCCAGGAATTTTAGCTTTCTTATTGGAACCAGTTAAGTTTTCTTGTTCTTGCTGTACTCGAGTGTGAATTGCCATACGGGCTGTCGCTAAACCTAAGTTATCTTTACTTTCTCGTATCATTTCACGATTAATTTTTTTAATGACTTTATGCTCATGCAGGCTCAACCCCTGAGTATACCCGGTGGTATCGGTACAAGGTACTTTTAGATAGCCACCTAATTCCTCTAAATAAACATGGATACTAGACAAGTCATCAGGATCTATTTTAATCAGTTTTTTTAAGGTATCTTTTGTTTGTGGGTAATGCTTACGATAGTCTGCTAAAGCAGTAGAGTCATACATCAACTCTTCATATTTAAAACCATTTCGGGTTAATGTTCTTTCATCAGTGATCCGCATAAGAACATTGAAACGTTCTTCATCTTCCGCAGTCATTTGCAATGGTGGATAAATATCAAAACCATACTGCCACTGTTTTATTGGTATACGCGTATCACGAGAGTCTGAGTCTTGATGATAGATATCAACAATCCAACGGTGGAATTCTTCGACAAAGGTAGAGAAGCGCATAATGGCGTCTTTTTCAGGTTTGTAGTCTGCTTTCTCTAGTATATTCGAGAAGGTTTTCCCTGGGAGTTCGGTTAAAAAGTATTGATTAATCATACCAAAGAAGCGCTCAACAAATGGCTTCAACCAAGGTTTACGAACAGGGTTATATTGAATGTTTATACCAGCTTCTTTACAGGCATGCTCTAAACTTTTCGACCAAAATTCAGCTCCATTATCAACAACGAGGTTTTCAAATTTTCCATAACAAGGCCAATCATTTTGAAGCTCTATTCCGACATTAACTAGATCTTTAGGCTTTATCGCATGCACAATCGCTTTAGCTGCTGATACATATGAAGGCGACCGATAACTTAAGTGAAAACCCAAAACACAATCACTACAAACATCGAAGACTAGGGTTAAATTTGGCCTGCCTAGTGGAATAGATAACTCATCATCAAGCAGGATTAGATCAAGTGGGGTATGATCGATTTCTACACGCTCTAATATTCGCGTTGGTGGAATATGAGATGAGCAATAAGCAAACCATTGATCAGCTTTGAATTTACCATGCCGCGCCACTGCAACAGGATAAGGAGGTAGTGACTTTATTCTTTGGTTAAAGCTTTTGTAAGAAATGATAGGAATTTGCCCATCAACAATGTTTTCATTCTCAATGGTGATGGCGTCTTTATAGTATTGATATGCTGTAGACACTCTGGGTCTTTTTGCATCTAAAAAACGCGTTAGGGCTTGATCAAAAAATGCTTCATCTCCCTGAACTCGACTCGTTCTGTTGCCCATTTTATGTCGCTTAGCGACTAATGACGCAAGATCGCCGTTACTGTCAATGTAGCTTTTACGCCAACGGACTAACGTTCGCCAGTTAGGGCGTTTTTCCATAGCAGTAGCAAAAAGTGTATCAAGGATTGGGTCTAGATTTTGTTGAGTCCATCCACCAGTGATTGTTTTTTCGATGAAGGCAATGAGCTGGTATTTATCGAGCGCTTTGTTTTTTAGAAAGTCAGGAAAAGTATCTAAGTCTCTTTTGACTAATGCAGCATCTTCTAATTTCACATATTGAATAGGGGTATCGGGCTTCTTGACTAATTCAGACTCACTGAACTCATCCTCGAAGTCCATCATTCAATGCACCATACCGCTGGGTTACAATCGAGATCATCTTGGCTTAAATTAGCCTTAATCAATCCTTTATGTATCAGTGAATAAAGATATGACCTAGCCTGACCTAACGGTAATGATTGTTTTATTGCAACATCATTTACACTGATTTTGCCTGTTATTCTTATAAGGTCAAGTAATTCAAGTTGAATAGTATTTAAGCCATATATACCCGAATATCGGTGCAATATTTTAAGGTTGTTTAGAATAGGATTTACGCGAATTTGACGTTCTGTTACCAAAATAAGATCTGCTCCCAAGGACTGAGCTGCTGCTTTCTTGGCTACAAATTTAGCCCTAAAGATTGGATCGAATGTTTTGCTATAAGGTTTGTATTCATGGAACTTTACCGTTCCATCGATAAAGTGAATTATCGAATCAGGTGTATAGGGCAATTTTTTGCCCTCAAAATCGTAATAAAACCCTTCAGGCTGACTACCAAACACCTTTATACAATCATTATATTCATGATGAAAGCACGCATCAAACTCCAATGAACTCTCACACATTATCGTTTCGCTAACTTTTGCGCTAGCAAATTTAAATACGTTTTTGTTCGGTGATGGTTTGCGTAAGCTTCTTATATACATGAGTAAAATTCCCACAAATAAAGTACATTCAGCATACTAAAGATTTATAATTTGTCAATCTATGGGTTATTAATAACTCAAACCACTGATATTAAAGAATATATATTTTGTAGTATAATTACAAAATCCATTTTTATGTCAAACTATGGGTTAAATTTGTCAAACTATGGGTGTATTATGTCAATGTATGGGTTCAGCGACAATTAATAAATCAATAATCAAACCCAAGTTGCGCTTTAATGCCATCATTAAACGCGTGCTTTATCGGAGTAATTTCGCTGACTGTATCAGCTAATTCAATAATGTCGCGGTGACAAGCGCGGCCAGTGATAATGACATGCTGCATGGGTGGGCGATTTTTTAACGCCGTTAATACTCGCTCAAGCTCGATATAGTGATAACTCACCATGTAGGTTAACTCATCAAGCAGTACCAAGTTAACCGTCTCATCTTTCAGTAATTTTTCGGCTTCAACCCAGGCTTCCATTGCAGCGGCGGTGTCTTTTTCTTTATCTTGGGTTTCCCAGGTAAAGCCCGTGCCCATGACATGAAACTCAACCCCTGCACCTTCTAATAAATTACGCTCGCCACACGCCCAGGTGCCTTTGATAAACTGCACCACGGCCGCTTTATGCCCATGACCAACCGCGCGCGCAACGGAGCCAAAACCCGATGTCGATTTGCCCTTACCATTACCGGTAAGCACTAACAAAATACCCTTTTCATCTTGTGCTGCGGCAATTTTTGCATCAACTTCTTGTTTTACTTTTTGCTGACGCGCTTTATGGCGTTGTGCTTTAGTGGCATCAATTGCCTTAGTTTGCTCAGTTTTTTGATTATCGGTTGTCATATCTGTGTTCCTGTCAGTGTGCTCATATCCAAGTGCGCTTTTATTTAGGCAACAATACGCATGAAAGGCTATTCGTAGATCGGATTGTTGTGCAATTGGGTGTACATCGAGTGCAAGTGCAATGAAATGTTATTGCTTTAATGTAAAAGCAAGCCCGCAACCACCAAAGTCACTCTGGCAGCCTCTTGCGCAACGGCTTGAAAAACAGCCTGACTTTGCAACACATTTGCAGCTAAATTCGCCCATGGGGCTAAGCCTGAGCCCACATTTTACTGACGACAACAGACTCACCCCGCAATACATTGAACAATAACGATTTTTCACTGCCAACTGTTTAGTTCGACATCTAATAAATAGTTAGAGAGAGGTAAGTTGAAGCAGTCAATCAAGATGGCTTGTTGGTGTAATGCCCCGTTGCGCAAACGAGGCATTACACCCTGCTGATGCTTAATACGTGCAGGCATTTCAGGGGCTAGTGCAGTTGCAGTTGCCACATCAATACCCAACAACAGCTTACTGGGCGACACATTGCTCAGCGTACCGTTTTTTACCACTACGCGCACCGCCCAGCACCAAATGGTTCATTAGTTTAAACCCACCGCTAAAATCACTAAATAACAACACACTTCACTGATTTGCTGTGCAGCCCCTAATGTATCACCGGTATATCCGCCAATTTGTTTACGGAAAAAACCGCCCAACAAAATGCGCACCAACCACAAGGTAATAAACAGTACAAATGCCGCCACACCATTAAGCCATAGCAATACAAAAATGCCACTGGCGATTAAAATAAATAAATCATTTAAGTGTTGGCCTTGTGCTATCGGTTTAGGATTACTTGTATTTTCGTCGCGAACATATTGCTCACTAAAAATCAGGCTAGACGCTACAACCCGGCTTAATGTATGACCCGCAATAAGAGCACTTACCGCAGCCATTGGGCTGTATAACGCTAGCTCAACCAATAACTGCCATTTAAGCAATAACACCAAACCTAATGACAAGGCACCATAACTGCCCAATTGCGAATCTTTCATGATGCGCAGCTTGTCTTCCACCGTATGACCGCCGCCAAACCCATCAGCCGTGTCAGCTAAGCCGTCCTCATGGAATGCACCGGTCACTAGCACTCCAGCTACCATGGCCAATAAAATTGCGATGCTAGCAGGTAAAATGAGTTGCGCTAACCAAAACACTAACGCACAAATTAGCCCAATAAATAAACCGACTAACCCAAAATATCGGCTGGCCTTATTCAATTTATCATTATCTATGACTACCCAAGATGGTGTGGGGATCCGAGTAAAAAAACTCATCGCCACAAAAAATAAATTTAACTGCCGTAACCATTTTATATCGCCAGACATTTTGATCCCTTAAACCACATTATTAACGCCAGCATCAGCAACACTGGCCATTTGATGATAAAAATTCATTGTTGCCTGAATAAGGGGTAAGGCTAATGCAACCCATCTACCCTCTCCAAGCCGTAAACCCAACGTCAGCAAAGGTGTTGCTTGCCGTTGTTGTAACATTCTTTTGCGCCCTTGATCTTAGAATCATAAGCAAAGGCTGAATAATCGCTTGATTGTGGGGCTAATTTTACCGCAACTAACGCCGCAGCAGTAGCGATAAAACCCGCTATCAACAGTATTATTTTTTGTTCAGCCGCCAACCTTGTACACTTGCAAAACTGCCCAAATTTGCTTTAACCGCTTCTGCCAAGGTAATTTTAGTACGATGCAATTTAGTAGCTTGATTAATTAATTGTCACTTTTTTATTCACATTACATCGTCAATGCTTAACGGGAATACAGATGCATTGATTTATCACTGTGGCAATCCCTCTTAACGACAGTAAATTCTGTAATCAAATACTGCAAAACAAACACAAAACTGACGACAAAGACATTAACGCGAGATGGAATAAAAGGTCGTACATGCTCGTCATTTTCCTTGGCACTAAAATCAGCGGCGATGACGCAAAATAAATAAAAAGAACACACTGCCAAGTGCTGCCGTAATAATGCCCACGGGTAATTCTTGATTTGTTAACAAACAACGAGCAACAACATCAATCCACACCATAAACAAGCCGCCCACTACCGCGGTTAATACCATCGGCTGACGGCCAGAAAACAATAGCCTGACAGTATGGGGGATCATTAATCCAACAAAACCAATACCACCACAACTGGCCACCAGCACGGCTGTAATTAATGAACATAATAGCAGCATGCTTAGCCTAAGCTTAGCAACGTTTACCCCCAGGGTATGTGCACTCTCATCACCGGCTTGCAACGCCATAATTTGCCGCTTAAATGCCAGCATCACCAATAAACTTATCGTCACGGTTAAACTCGGTAGCCATAATTGCGCCCAACTGGCTTTAGCAAAGCTGCCTAAACTCCAAAACAGTACCGATGCAGCGGCTTGTGGGCTTGAAAAGTAAAGCAGCAAACTGGTTAATGCACCAAACAAAAATGAGGTAGCCACCCCCGACAACAACATACGCTCAACCTGACTAGAACGGCCAAAGCCTGACAACACAACCACAATAAGCACCGATAAACTGGCACCGATAAATGCTCCCAACGGAAGGCTTAGCATCGACCATGACCACCATGCATTGTCGCCTAACATTGACACCTGTAATACTCCGTCAAACCATTGAGACAATAAACCTGATTGACTAAACAACGAGATCACTAAAACCGCACCAAATGACGCGCCAGAGCTAATACCAAATAAATAGGGGTCGGCCAGAGGATTTCGAGTTACGGTTTGCAATACACTGCCAGCAATCGATAATCCCGCCCCAGCGACAAACGCCAACACAATACGCGGTAAACGCAGCTCTAATACAATACGTTGATTTAACGGACTAACCTCATTTGGGGCCAAGCCGTTTGCGGTAAACAAAGACTTAAACACGCTTATCACATCTGCAAAGTGAATATTAGCCGCCCCAAAACTCGCCGCAAAGATTGGAGTTAATATGGTGGCGAAAATTAAAAAACCGACACAATAGTAATAGCGATGTTGAAAAGCATTAATCATGATTTATCTCCTCTTTATTAGAGGTTTGATATCCATAAAAATAACTAATTAATGGCTTATGGTGTTGAGGATGTGAATTAACCTCGCAACAAACACCAAACACATCACTGATTTGGCGTTCTGTAAGCACCTGTGTGGGGTGTCCTTTGGCAATCAATTTCCCTTTGTCTAGCAGCAATAACTTATCACACATGGCACTGGCCAGGTTCAAATCGTGAATAGACGCAATCACACTGATACCGAGTGACGCAACCAATTCTAAAATTTGAATTTGATAACGAATGTCTAAATGATTGGTGGGTTCATCTAAAATTAATATCTGAGGTTGCTGAACAATAGCGCGGGCAATAAGCGCACGTTGTTTTTCACCGCCAGACAATTGCTCATAGGGTTGATGGGCATGCTTAATTAGCCCGACTTTACTCAATGCCTGCTCAATGAGCGCTTTGTCATCTGAGGTGGTTGCATCAAATAAACCTTTATGTGGCGTTAGTCCCATAGTAACCAACTGCTCTGTGGTGAGGTCAAAATAATGCGGAGTGTCTTGTTGCACTACAGCAATAGTGCGAGCTAACGCCTTTGGCGAATAAGCGGTTAAGTCTTTACCAAACAAATCAATATTACCGCCGCTGGGTAATATATAACGGTATAAACAACGTAATAAGCTCGACTTACCAGCCCCATTAGGCCCAATCAACCCCAACATTTGCCCTTGAGGTAAATTAAAATGAATGTCGGCTAAAATAGTTTTACCTTCAACTTGCCAAAAAAGATGATTAACATCTAAAACAGATTCAGACATGCTTCACACCTCGCCATGCCTGATTAATAGAAATACAACGCAACATACTCACTCCCCTAAGTCACCCGCTTAGGTATGGTTTTTAAGGGCATTTCAAGGCTGGTATCTGACTTATGAGCAAAGCCATTGCTCATTTACAGTTGCGGGCACAGTTTGGGCTTATCCCAATTCCCAATACCTTGAATTGCATAACGATTAAGGAGCTGTCATTAGCCCGGTTTGAGGCCAATACAATGTAAAGCTAACCTTGAATTGAGCATTATTTTCATCATGTTGCGCAGTATCTGTATCAACATGACTTGTTCAATAAACATCAAGCAATATCAAGTAACATCATAGCAGCATAGGTGAACGCCAGGTTAGCGAATAATGCATCTCTGAGCACCGCATTCAATGCATCGCCATCAAATAACACATCTAGTGACCATGAATGGCATGGGGTTCAAGCTCAGCCTGTTGCTATTTAGCTCGCTTCATTTAATTCAGCCTTGCTCTAGGAGTCTACATTCGCGTATTATGGACGTCTATACGTTTATATGTCTAAAATACCAATTCAAAAGATAATCATTTAGCAGAAAATCATTTCACTTAACAATGATTTTATCGCCCTACTCTTATCAAAATGGGGGTATGCTTATCTCAAACAAGGTATTTGCTACAAAGTGATAAAAAGGTAACTGTTATGGCGAAATCGACTTCTCACAGTCAAACACTTAAACAACTTAACGCATTGTTAGCAGAGCGTATTGTGATTTTAGACGGTGCAATGGGCACCATGATCCAAAATCATAAGTTGCAAGAAGAAGATTATCGCGGCGAGCGCTTTAAAGATTGGCATTGCGATGTTAAAGGTAACAACGATTTATTGGTACTCAGCCAGCCCGAGCTTATTAAAGCTATTCATGTTAAATACCTGCTCGGCGGTGCCGACATTATTGAAACCAACACCTTTAATGCCACCACCATCGCCATGGCAGATTACGACATGCAAGCCTTGTCTGCCGAAATTAACCGTGAAGGTGCCCGCATCGCTCGCCAAGCAGCTGACGAAGTGGCCGCACAAACCGGTAACCCACGCTATGTTGCAGGGGTACTTGGCCCCACTAACCGCACCTGTTCAATCAGCCCAGATGTAAACGACCCAGGCTTTCGTAATATTAGCTTTGATCAATTAGTGGAAGCCTACGTTGAATCAACCAGCGCATTAATAGAAGGTGGCGCAGACATCATTATGGTCGAAACCATATTTGATACTTTAAACGCCAAAGCCGCTTTATTTGCCATTGAAACCGTATTTGATCAAATTGGCGAACGTTTACCAGTGATGATCTCGGGTACCATTACCGACGCATCAGGCCGTACATTAACCGGCCAAACAACCGAAGCCTTTTACAACTCACTGCGTCATATTAAGCCGTTATCGATTGGCCTTAACTGCGCCCTTGGTCCAAAAGAGCTGCGCCCTTATGTAGAAGAGTTATCACGTATTGCCGAATGTTATGTGTCTGCCCACCCTAATGCGGGCTTACCTAATGAGTTTGGTGGTTATGATGAAACCCCAGAAGAAATGGCCGAGGTCATTATTCAATGGGCAGAAGCAGGCATGCTTAATATTGTCGGCGGCTGTTGTGGCAGCACGCCAACGCACATTAGTGCCATTCGTGAAGCGGTATTACGCCATGCACCGCGTACGCTACCTGAGATCCCCGTTGCTTGTCGTTTATCGGGATTAGAGCCATTAACCATTGATCAAAACTCATTATTTGTGAACGTCGGCGAGCGCGCCAACGTCACCGGCTCTGCTAAATTTTTACGCTTAATTAAAGAAGAAAAGTTTGAAGAAGCACTCGATGTAGTGCGAGAGCAAGTTGAAAATGGCGCGCAAATCATTGACGTCAATATGGACGAAGGCATGCTCGACGGCGCCGCGTCGATGACCAAGTTTTTAAACTTAATCGCCTCTGAGCCAGATATTTCTCGCGTACCGATTATGATCGACTCATCTAAATGGGACGTCATTGAAGCTGGCCTTAAATGCGTGCAAGGCAAGTCGATTGTTAACTCAATTTCGATGAAAGAAGGCGAAGAAGCCTTTATTAAACAAGCTACATTAGTGAAACGCTATGGCGCTGCGGCGATTGTGATGGCGTTTGACGAGCAAGGCCAGGCAGACACTCGCGCCCGTAAAACCGACATTTGTACCCGCGCCTATCGCTTATTAGTCGATGTAGTCGGTTTTGCGCCAGAAGACATTATTTTCGACCCAAACATTTTTGCTATCGCCACCGGTATTGATGAGCACGACAACTATGCCGTCGACTTTATTGAGTCCATCAAAGACATCAAAGCAACTCTGCCACATGCAATGATTTCAGGTGGTGTGTCTAACGTTTCGTTCTCGTTTAGAGGTAACAACCCAGTACGTGAAGCCATTCACGCAGTGTTTTTATACCATGCAATTCAAGCAGGTATGGACATGGGGATTGTTAACGCGGGCCAATTAGCCATTTACGATGACATCGATAAAGAGCTAAAAGACAAAGTCGAAAACGTGGTCCTTAATCTGCCTTGCCCAGTGGCCGACTCAAGCAACACCGAGCAGTTACTCGACATTGCCGAGCAATACCGCGGCGACGGCACGCAAGTGGCCAAAAAAGAAGACTTAGCCTGGCGTAGCTGGCCCGTTAAAGAGCGCCTGTCTCATGCTCTGGTTAAAGGCATTACCGAATTTATCGACGAAGACACCGAAGCTGCGCGTCTTGAAGCCACCCGCCCACTTGATGTGATTGAAGGGCCATTAATGGATGGCATGAACGTAGTTGGCGACTTATTTGGCGCCGGCAAAATGTTCTTACCGCAAGTGGTCAAATCAGCCCGGGTAATGAAAAAAGCCGTCGCCTATTTAAACCCGTACATCGAACTTGAAAAAGTCGAAGGCCAATCGAACGGCAAAATCTTGATGGTTACCGTAAAAGGCGATGTACACGATATTGGCAAAAACATTGTTGGCGTGGTGCTGGCGTGTAATGGTTTTGAAGTATTCGACTTAGGTGTGATGGTGTCGGTTGAGAAAATTCTCGAGGCGGTAAAAGAGCACAATATCGACATTATTGGTATGTCTGGATTGATTACCCCAAGCCTAGATGAAATGGTCCACAACGTGAAAACCTTCCACCGCGAAGGCTTAACCATTCCAGCCATTATTGGCGGTGCAACCTGCTCTAAAATTCATACCGCAGTGAAAATTGCCCCACATTACCCACACGGTGCCATTTACATTGCCGATGCTTCGCGCGCTGTGCCTATGGTGTCAAAACTGGTTAATAATGAAACCCGCCAAGCCACCATTGACGAAACCTACGCTGAATACGACATTATGCGTGAAAAACGCCTGTCGCAAACCAAACGTAAAACCATCGTATCGATTGAAGCGGCTCGTGAAAACCGTTGCAAACACGACTGGGAAAACTACACCCCATTTACGCCTAATGTACTTGGGCGTCAGGTGTTTGATGACTATCCGTTAGAAGACTTAGTGGAGCGCATCGACTGGACACCCTTCTTTAGAAGCTGGGAACTACACGGCCATTACCCTGAAATTTTAAACGACAACGTCGTGGGCGAAGAAGCGCGTAAACTGTTTGCCGACGGCAAAGCCATGCTAGAGACCATCATCAAAGAGAAATGGTTAACCGCCAAAGGCGTAATTGGGCTATTTCCTGCCAATACGGTTAATCATGACGACATTGAACTGTATACCGACGAAAGCCGCACCAAAGTTGAAATGACCACTCACCATTTGCGCATGCAGCTTGAACGTGTGGGTAACGACAACTTTTGTCTTGCAGACTTTGTTGCGCCAAAAGACTCAGGCGTTGCCGACTACATGGGCGGCTTTGCGGTGACTGCAGGCCATGGTATTGACGAGCACGTAGCGCGCTTTGAAGCTAATCACGACGACTACAATGCCATTATGCTCAAATGTTTAGCAGACCGTTTAGCCGAAGCCTTTGCCGAGCGCATGCACGAACGTGTTCGTAAAGAGTTTTGGGGTTACGCTGCCGATGAAGTCTTAGACAACGAAGCGTTAATTCGTGAACGTTATAAAGGTATTCGCCCAGCACCGGGTTACCCAGCATGCCCAGATCATACCGAAAAAGGCTTGTTATGGGATTTACTCAAACCCGATGAAACTATCAATCTTAACATCACTGAAAGCTACGCCATGTTCCCAACCGCAGCGGTTTCTGGCTGGTATTTTGCCCACCCTAAGTCACGCTACTTTGGCGTGACTAATATCGGCAAAGATCAGGTTGAAGATTACGCTAAGCGTAAAGGCATGACAGTAGCAGAAGCCGAAAAGTGGCTCGCGCCAGTGCTTGACTATGATCCTGAATAAAGAGTGACCCTGAATAAAGAGTGATCCTGAGTAAAAGTGACTCTTTGTTGAAAGTGATCTTGAGTAAAGAGTGATCCTGAATAGACTTTGATTCACCTATCATCTTGATGATGCATTTAACGCATCATCAAGATGATTTATCAGCCACTCCACTTACTCGTCTTTTTTGCAGGCATTGTTTAACATTCCCACCCGACAGAACTCCCATACCCCAATAGCTTATTGATAGGTGCTGCCATTGTGCTTCAGCCATCCACCGATATGCTGCCCGCGTGGATCGTGGTGAGTCCAATGAATAACCCCGCCTTTATTATTAAACTCATACACACCATAAAACTCGACGGTATCGCCAACATTAAGGCCATTTATGCGAGGGGCTAAATCGATATTATGGGCAACGAGTAAAGTGCCACCACTGGCTATTTTTAAAATAAACCGCTGATGACGACTGCCTTTAAGATCATCTGACAGTACTTTTATCACATTACCAGAACCCGCTACTTGAACATTACTTTGTCGATTATCAATGGCACTTTGTAAGGCGCTATGACTGGCACTAGTACTAGCACTAGCACTAGCAACGGTATCAGCCGCGAAAACGTTTTGTACTATTTGTGTGGTTTGAGCGTTTTTGTCTAAATAGCCAAATAACGCGATGCCGAGTAAGCCAATGAGCAGTATTTTTTTCATTATTATCAAATCCCTTGTGATAACAAGCCAAGTTTTTCTTGTTCTAAAATCTTACTATGTTGAATTAACAACAAGTCTAATACCTCAGGCGATAAACTAAAAATTTGCACTACATACTCACCAGAACTTGAATGGGTTGCTTGCTCACCTTCATAGGCAATGTGTAAGCCTAATCGCTTTAAGGTTTTCTGATCATAACTAAATAACTGCGCGTCTCTTTTATCGTGTAACCCCGGCATCATGCCTATCACCGTCACAATCTGATTCACCTTTACCTTGTTGAAAAAGTCGAGTTCAGCTTGACGCCATTTCGCAATAAATTGTTCATCTTTTATGTTAGATTTATCAACTTGATTTTTGGATTGCTGTAAAGATAAGTAGAGTGGCTGCAATGCACCGCCATGCCAACCTAGTAGGCCACCTTGTTTGACCATAACATCATTACTGGCAGTAGCAATATAATTAGCACAAGATGATGCGCAGACTTTGTCTACAATCACCTTTAACTTGTATTGATAAACCAGCTCACCAAATCGAATGCCTGCGAATACTTCACCGCCACCACTATTGATGATCAGTGATTCTATTTTTGTTGGGCTGTTAGTTATAAGCTGTTCAAAAGAGCCGACATTATCAGCGGTGATTTCACCACTATAAACAATTGTGTTTGCTGAGAGTGGATCAATCACCACACTGAAAGGTTCAGGCTGGCTTGCACATCCAGCTAAGGTGAAAAGTAAAACAACAAGTAAATTACGCATTCATATTCCATTATGATGTTGAGTTAAAATAAATTATCACGAAAAACTGCTTTAGCGTAAATTGATAAACATTAAAAATAACCCGTTCGGTTATTAATATTATGGGCAACGAGTAAAGTGCCACCATTGGCAATTTTCAAAATAAACCGCTGATGACGACTGCCTTTAAGATCATCTGACAGTACTTTTATCACATTACCAGAACCCGCCACTTGAACATTACTTTGTCGATTATCAATGGCATTTTGTAAGGCGCTATTACTGGCACTGGCACTGACACTGACACTGACACTGACACTGACAACGGTATCAGCCGCGAAAATGTTTTGTACTATTTGTGTGGTTTGAGCGTTTTTGTCTAAATAGCCAAATAACGCGATGCAGATTAAGCCAATGAGCAGTATTTTTTTCATAATTATCAAATCCCTTGTGATAACAAGCCAAGTTTTTCTTGTTCTAAAATCTTACTATGTTGAATTAACAACAAGTCTAATACCTCAGGCGATAAACTAAAAATTTGCACTACATACTCACCAGAACTTGAATGGGTTGCTTGCTCACCTTCATAGGCAATGTGTAAGCCTAATCGCTTTAAGGTTTTCTGATCATAACTAAATAACTGCGCGTCTCTTTTATCGTGTAACCCCGGCATCATGCCTATCACCGTCACAATCTGATTCACCTTTACCTTGTTGAAAAAGTCGAGTTCAGCTTGACGCCATTTCGCAATAAATTGTTCATCTTTTATGTTAGATTTATCAACTTGATTTTTGGATTGCTGTAAAGATAAGTAGAGTGGCTGCAATGCACCGCCATGCCAACCTAGTAGGCCACCTTGTTTGACCATAACATCATTACTGGCAGTAGCAATATAATTAGCACAAGATGATGCGCAGACTTTGTCTACAATCACCTTTAACTCGTATTGATATACCAGCCAGGGCGACCGCATGAGTGATTAAATTTCAAGCAAACTGGTAAATCCTGCCCTTAACACTTCTTCTAAATACTCAGGTTTCATCCATGCTCGTTTTTGTTTCATCGGGATGCTTCCCTTAGATGATT
>NZ_BMII01000053.1 GCF_014641855.1 Shewanella inventionis | reverse complement strand
CAATAATAAACCGCTCATAATCAAGCAATGCTTGGGCCAGTGGCCTAAGTATTGCCGTGCCTGAAATTTAAGAAACCAGATTTTTTGCTTTATTACTTATGTCACGCCATGCTGCCGTAAGCTCACAATCGTTGGGCTAAGATGAGCTGATTTCTCAACAAAATTGAAATCTGCATTAACTTATTTGTGTTAACTTAACAGTAGTTTTAAGCCAACCACAATCAATAAACAGGCAAATATTTTCTTCAGCACGGGGGTTGGCCACGTACTTGCCGCTTTGACTCCCAAAGGTGCACACAATATTGAACTAATGATAATGCCACACAAGGCTGGTAAATAAATAAACCCTACGGCTCCAGCAGGTAAATTAGGCGCATCAATACCTGCAATGACATAACCAATGGTGCCAGATATGGCAATAAACATCCCGGTAACCGACGAGAAGCCAACTGCCTGGCGCATTTGCAATCCACAGTAACTTAAAAAAGGCACCAACAATACTCCGCCGCCAATCCCCATCAAGCCAGCAATTAAAGCGATGAGAACAGAAATCGAAAATAACACGCCAAATTTTGGCATGTTATCACCGGTTTTCACCTTAAAAGGGAATGCCATTTGTATGGCCATTAACACCACAAAAATAGCAAAAGCCTGCTGTAAATCTTCAGATGATATTTGTTCAGAAACAAACGCCGAGGCCAATGAACCCACCACAATTCCCGGCATAATAGGCTTGAACAATGACCATGGCACATTACCCCTCTTGTGATGAGCAGTAGCAGAAGACATAGAGGTTAAGATAATTGATGCTAACGAGGTAGCAATGGCCACATGAGTCAGTTGAGCGACATTAATCCCAACTGACGGTAGAATGTATAACAGCGCTGGCACAATAATAAGGCCACCACCGATACCGAGTAACCCAGCAAGAAAACCAACGACTGAGCCAAGCAACAGACAAATAATAAAAACCTGAAGCATACTATCCATGATGACATCCTTTTTAATAAGCTATTATGGATTGATCAAATCAGCTAAATCGTGAGTTTGCATAAATTGTCCCAGTAACGTGCGCACTTGCTGCCCGTTAGATTGCCTGAGTACTATCTTAAGTAACTCCGACAGATCTTGTTGAGATACACGTCTTACTATGTAGTTAATTCTGGCTAAGCTAGCTTGGTTCATGCTTAACTTTCGATACCCCATTGCCACAAGCAGCAAAGCACCATAAGGTTCACCCGCTAACTCACCACAAACACTCACATCTAAATCATATTGGTGGCATTCATCAACAGCCAATTGCAGCGCCCGTAAAATACCCGGATGATAACTGTCAAACAATGAACTGACACTGGGGTTATTACGATCTACGGCTAACAAATACTGAGTTAAATCGTTACTGCCCACAGACACAAAATCGACTCTTTTAGCCACGTCCTGTAATTGGTAAAGCAATGCTGGAACTTCCAGCATGACACCCACTTTTGGTCGAACTAAAATAGTGTTGAGCTCTTGATTTAGCTCAGTAAATGCTTGCTCGAGATACGCTAATGTCTGATCTATCTCGTCAAGGTTGCTTACCATTGGCAGTAGTATTTGCAGTTGATTGCCTCTACCGCCAGCTTGTAACATGGCACGTAATTGCACTAAAAATAATTCTGGATGGTCTAACGACAAGCGAATACCGCGCCAACCTAAAAACGGGTTATCTTCTTTAATCGGGAAATAAGGTAAAGGTTTATCACCACCAACGTCCAGGGTACGCATCACTACAGGCCGTTCACCTGCCGCACTTAATACTCGTTTGTAAACATCGATTTGCTCGCTTTCACTAGGAAATCGTTGATGCAACATAAATGGTATTTCAGTCCGATACAGGCCAATACCATCGGCGCCTTCTGCTATTTCAGAGGCAATACCACTGAGTAAACCAGCATTAAGGTAAAGTTGGATCCGTTGGCCATCAGTGGTCACCGATGGCAAACTTAATTCTGCTGAAAATTGCTTTTGTTTTTCAACATCGGCATCAAGTAATAATTGATATTCTTCAACCACCGCAGGTGAAGGCGACACTAATAACTGACCACGTGTCGCATTAAGCACTAAAAGCTTTTTATCAATGTCTGTCGACAATACATCGTCGGTACCAACAATTGCAGGCACCCCTAAAGCACGCGCTAAAATGGCAGCATGGGCATTAACGCCGCCACGCTCAGTAACAATACCAGCCAACTTTTGGCGGGGAAACTCGGCCAACAGGGTCGCATCCACTTCATTGGCAACTAAAATAACCGGTTTGTCTGGGTCTACCTCTAAACGGCCAGGCTCTATCAATTGGCGTAATACTTTTTGGCCCAGTTCGCGAATATCACTCGCGCGCTCTTTTAAGTAAGGGTCCTCCATGGCCAAAAACTGCTCTATATAGCGCAGAGACACACGGCTTACAGCAGACTCAGGCTGCCAGCCCAGAGCCACTTCACGAGCGTACTCACCACCTAAACTTGACTCATCGAGTAGTAATTGGAAAGCGGTAAAAATAGAGGCAACATCACCAGACTTTTCGCGCTCAAAACGTTGCGAAATTGCCGACAACATATCACTGCAGCGCTGCATGGCCTGCTTAAGTCGCAACAACTCACTGTCAATATCAACGCAATGTAATTCTGGTTGCTCTAACGAAATGGTACCGCCCAAAACCAAACCATGGGCAATAGCAATACCACTTGATGCTGTAACACCATTAAATACAACTTGTTGTTGTACATTAGTGATTGTCGCTTTGTGCTTAAGGCTTTTAATCACTACGGCAAGCTGTGCTGCCAAAGTCATTAAAAAAGCCTCTTCGTTTTCGCTAAATTGTCGAGCTTCGGGTTGCTGCACAACAATGACACCAACCACTAATTTTTGAAAAATAATCGGCACTGCCAAAAAGGCACGATAATCTTCTTCAACTGCTTCAGGAAATAATTTAAACCTGGGGTGAATACGCGCATCAGCAAGGTTAATGGCTTCTTCACGCTGAGCAACTAACCCAACTAACCCTTCTGTTAATGGCATGCTTACACGGCCAACAGCTGACTTTTCAAGCCCTTCGGTAGCCGATAACACAAGATTATGTTGCTCGAGGATGTATATAGAACAGCAATGCGTCGCCATAGCAATACGAGTTTGCGACACTAAAATATTTAACGCACTCTCCAGGCTGTTTGCTCTTGCAACAGCCTGGGTGATATCCCTGAGCATATTTAACACTGTTCCAACCCTCTATGAAATCAGTTAACTCCGTTGTTTGCTTCGTTTCTTACTAAACTCACGCGTTTGCAGCGCTAATGTCGTCGATGCGAACTCTTTCATTACTTTTCTATATACATCGCGCTTAAAAGACACAACTTGACGTACAGGATACCAATAGCTTACCCAGCGCCAATCATCAAATTCAGGGTGACCTGAAGAGTTTAAATTGATTGTGTTGTCGTGGCCTTTTAACTGTAGTAAAAACCATTTCTGCTTTTGACCAATGCAAACAGGTTTGCTTTCTTGGCGAACCAAACGCTTAGGTAACCGATAACGTAACCAAGAGCGAGTGGATGTCAAAATTTGAACATGCTCAGGTCGCAGTCCCACTTCTTCGTAAAGTTCACGATACATGGCTTCTTCGGCCGACTCGCCATCGTCTAACCCACCTTGTGGAAACTGCCATGAATGTTGACCAAAACGTCTAGCCCACATGACTTGTCCAAATTTATTACAGATAATGATGCCCACATTTGCGCGAAAGCCGTCGCTATCAATCACATGGACTCCAAAATTAACAAATTTTATATGATCTGATTGTTTCACAAAGCATGCCTATCGGCAAACCTCTATTTAGTAACAATTAGGCTTAGTGAGTGTAATAATTGAACTAAAATCAGGAAATTGCACATTATTCAATCTTTACAATGCTTCTGGCTGCATTTCATATACTAATACTGGCGGTTAACCTTGGATATTTACCCGTCAAACACTGATGAATATTTTTGCTGTTTAGCTGACGCGAAAAAGTGGTAATTGTGGATAATTTAATAACATTGTGTACAAACGCAAATTATCAACAGCCAAAGACCACTCACCTGCAGATTATCCACAAAATCTGTGGATATCTCTGTTCGAAACTTTGGTAAACCTCAATTACGTTGTAAAAAACACCGAATTTCAATTTATTAAAACACCCCAAAATAAACTAATAAACCAAATAAAATCATACAAATACAACAACACCGAATTAAATCAAACTATCGATCGCCACGATCGAACAAAAATCAAACACCTCTAAATAAGTACCTCACTCGGTTAAATCAACCTATGAGTTATACACAAATAACAAGGCTTTTTTTAAAATAAACCGATAAAAAAGCGATTTTATTGCGTTGACTTGGCGTTTTTAATCAGTTAAAGGCAACAAAAATTACAGTTATCCATTAAAACTGTGGATAACTGTGTGTGAAATACAGGGGAAATAGGAGAGTAACTTGGGACAAAGTGATTCAACACAAAACACCTAACGACTTATTCATTTAAAAACAGTGACTTAGTTGGTGTTGAAAAGATATTTTATTAGCGAACAAATTGGCGGTTATTTTTTAAACAACACCAGTTCAGCGACTAAGTTTGTTTTTTTTGCTCAATACTTGCTAGCATATTGCAGGTAAGTAATTAACACAAAACGAATCACATCACTGCAATTAACTTGAAGGTATTTCACAGGCTCATGGCAAAATCCCCCCCCAAAGACATCGATGAATTAATGCAAAGAGCACATAATATGGCTGGGGTCCGTCTTGCCGATATCGCTATGGAGCACTCTATTTCAGTCCCTGATAACCTAAGACGCGACAAAGGTTGGGTTGGGCAATTAATTGAAGCCGAGTTAGGCGCATTAGCAGGCTCAAAACCCCAACCTGATTTTATTCATCTTGGAGTAGAACTGAAAACGATACCAATCGATCATAAAGGAAAACCGCTTGAAACAACCTACGTGACAGTAGCGCCTTTGGTTAACATTCAAGGATTAACATGGCAAGAAAGCGTCGTCTTTCATAAACTGCAACATGTGTTATGGGTACCCGTTGAAGGAGAGCGCAGCATAGCAGTTGGTGAAAGACGGATCGGCACACCGGTACTTTGGCAACCCAATGCATTGCAAGCACAGCAACTTCAACAAGATTGGGAAGAAATAATGGAGCTAATCGCCCTGGGCAAAGTTGATAAAATTACCGCGCGACATGGTGAAGTGCTACAACTGAGACCTAAAGCTGCTAACAGTTATACCTTGACCGAAAGCATTGCAGAAGATGGCAGTATACAACTTTCAAATCCGCGAGGATTTTATTTAAAAATACCGTTCACTCAACAAATACTAAACAATGCCTTTGGCTAACGACATGAGGACCGGCAGCTATTATCCTAAATAAAGGATAAAACTTTGTACCAGAGCACACTTTTATGCACTTCTATAGATCTAAATCACAAATTAACTATCGCAAATGAACCGTTCTTATATAAACTACAGCGCTTACAACTAAGCTATTCGGATACCTTACTTCCAAGTGAAAGCACGCCGTCAAACTCAAAAATTATTATTCGCAGTGTTTGCTTGGAGCGTTGCGATGGCGTCATTTGTGTTTTTTCGTTATTCACAATCGGCACAACTTCCTGATTGGGCAATAAGCAATGCCGACTTAGCCACGCTTGCCGTTTTTATGGGGTTTGTATTTGGTGGCCTACATTGGATGTCAAACGTCATTGCCGACTTTAGCGCAATTAGTCGCCTTCCTTACTTGTTTTCAGTGGTATTTAAAGGTTTGTTTCTACTTCTTGGGGCGACCACTCTGGCTTATCTCACACAATTTTTAAATATGTGGACAGTCGATAATCATATGGTGACATTACGGCAAATGCTCAGTATTCACATCATATACAGTCCGTCATTTCAAGCGCTTGTGGTGTATTTAGTCGTCGTGAGAGTCAGCCTTGCCTTTATTGAACAAATGGCACTTTTAGTTGGCCCAAAAGTATTACTTAACATTGGCTTAGGCAAATACCATAAACCGAGATACGAACATCAATTATTTTTATTTATTGATATGGTGTCATCGACAGCGCATGCAGAAACATTGGGTGATTACCGCTTTAGCCGTCTCATACAAGACAGCTTTAGCATGTTGGCAGACACTGTCTCAAACAATGAAGCAGAGATCTACCGTTATATGGGTGATGCTGTATTAATTCATTGGCCTTTAGAACAAGGCATAAAACACGACCGTTGCATGAACATTTATTTTAAGTTTTGCCAACAACTTAAATGGCAGACTCAGTATTTTGAACAGCAATATGGCTTTGTACCTAAATTTAAAGCAGCCGCACATTGTGGTCAGGTGGTTGCTGCCGTTGTGGGCGTTCACAAACAAGAAATAAGCTTCTTTAGTGATGTACTCAATACGTTGGCAAGGCTTCAAGACCAATGCAACCCATTGGGGCAACGGATGCTGCTATCTGGGGATGTGGTCCATCGGCTTGAGCAGCAAAACAGTCAATATGAATTAACCAATTTAGGCCCAATTGTATTAAAGGGTAAGCAGCACCCGATTGAAGTCTTTGGCGCTGCACCTATCAAATCGCCGCACTTGTAACTAATTTTTGTTTGGTAATTCTTGAGCAAGCAATTTTTTCTGTATTGCTAACCCTAAGGTTCTAAAGGTAGAAATTCGGCTAGTGGTTTGACGCCATACTAAACCAATATCTCGGTATGGTGCTTCGCCTGGTGGATCCATCGCAATCAAATCAGTGTCATTTAATATGCCGGTATCTATTGCCATTTGCGGTAAAAAGGTCGTTCCTAACTTACTATTAACCATTTGCACTAACGTATGCAAACTGGTTGCTGCAAACGGATTAACTTTAGTACTGTCACCTAATTGGCAGGCTGTAATTGCATGGCCTGTAATACAATGTTCTGCTTGCAGTAAAAAAATACTTTCATCAGGCATTTTTTGATAATCGATTGGTTGTATTACATCTTGCGATAACTCTTTATGCATCACCATCTTAAATGGGTCGATCCCCACTTTCATGCTGTGAAACCCATTAGTATCAACAGGTAAGGCCAAAATCAATAAATCGAGTTCCCCTTTGGCTAACGCATCAAGCAGTCTTTCTGTGGTGTCTTCTTTTAACAGCAAACTTAATTTTGGGTAATCTTGCTGGCACAATTTCACCACACGACTTAGCAAAAATGGCGCAATCGTCGGGATGCAGCCTAAGCGGATTTCGCCAGTCATTGGCTCACCCTGATTTTTAACCAACTCAACTAAGTCATCAACATTAGTTAAGATATTGCGTGCACGCTCAACCACTTCCTCGCCTATTGCGGTAAACATAAACGATTTATGATCACGCTCAATCAACTGATAACCCAGTTGCTCTTCAAGGTTTTGTATGCCACTAGACAAGGTTGATTGGCTAACAAAACACATTTTGGCAGCACGGTTAAAATTTTGCTCTTGATGCAAATGCACCAAATAATAGAGATTTTTAAGGCTAGGAAGGTTTTTCATATAAGCGATTACTGTTATCGATGTTGATTCAAATAATGAATTAAATAAACAAAAATAACAAGTCGACGGTCGCGATCTGCGCCCATAAAAAATGCCTCAAATAATGAGGCATTGATATAAAGCACAATAGCGCATTAAGCTTTGGCTTCTAGGTACTCTTTTAACTGTTGTAAATCTTTAGCTGCGTGCTCAACAATTTGATTAAGCCAGGTTTTATGTTCATCGTCCCAATTGGCTTCTTCGCTATGTTGAAGTAGCTGAGCAAATTGTTGAATACGCTTTAAACCAACAGAGCCTGCAGCACCTTTAAACTTGTGCGCTTCGGCACATAAGGTTTCTTTATCGCTCGCATCATCAGCTTTAACAAGGCTGCTGACATACTCCGGCATTAACTGTTCAAATAACACGACGCTTTTTAATAAAGTTCCAGCACCAATTGCGCTGATATACTGCTCGAGCGTATTGAGATCCAATATTGAGTCTAACTGCGTTGTGGCCATTAAGGCACCTCTATTAAAAATCTAACTCTATAAAATTACAAACATAATACCGAGTAAAATGCCCTATGCAAGACTTGCCAACCAATCACGTCACTTTTATTTGAACTGATAACAACTCATTAACAGCACAACACCACAGACATTACCAATGTTTAAAAAAAGCTCATTTTGAGAGTTTTTCAATCAAAATGAGTACTAAGTTAGACTTAGAAAACAATCCTAAGCTCACATTAAGCGATTTTGTTAACCCAATTAAGCGCACTGCCTTGACCACCATATTCTCTTAACTCATCCACAATGGCGACCAATCCATCCCAACGGTAGGCACACCAATCGGGGGCAAGTAACATGGGTTTTTGAGCATAAGCTGTCACCCTATGGTAAATAATATCTCTTGGAGTGTTACGTATTAAGGTTGCCGCGGCAGAAGCATATTCATCGAGTGTCAATAAATCCATGGCCTTATATCGCCACTGTTTGGCCATAGTGCTCCCCTCAACGATGTGCAAAGGATGCAGCTTTAATCCATCCACACCTATGCCTAACACGGTTTGCAAACTATTCATATAATCAGTGGATGTTTCACCGGGCAGACCTAAAATGAGGTGGGTACAGACTTTAATTCCCCGCGATCTCGCCGCAATCACCGTTTGGCGATATTCTGTCAATTGATGACCACGATTAATTTTTTTCAACGTGCGATTATTACTGGTTTGTAAGCCAAGTTCTAACCAGACATCTAACCCACTGTTTTGATATTCAGCTAATAAATCGAGTACCGCATCTGGCACACAATCAGGGCGGGTGCCAATATGTAATCCCACGATCTGCTTATCTTCTATTGCTAGGTCGTATTTTAGTTTTAAGTGATGAAATTCATCATAAGTGCTGGTGTAGGCTTGAAAATAAGCAATGTATTTATCTGAAGACACTGGAGCGGGTAGCGACTTATTAACACATTTAACCCGTGAATGAGCTCGCTCTTTACCCTGGGAAAGTTGCACGCTTATCGACGATGTTTGCCCAAGCTGAGCATTAAAAGAGGCCACATTACAAAATGTGCATCCGCCAAAACCTAGAGTGCCGTCACGATTTGGGCAAGTAAATTGGGCATCTATAGTCAGTTTTTTAACACGTTCACCATATCGTGCTTTGCAATAAGCGCCAAAAGTATTAACGTAATCGTCTAAACCCACAAAACCTCCGCTCTTCAATCAAAAGGCGTCAGTTTAGGTAGCAGTTAAACGCTTGTCTTGGTGCTAAATCAATAAACACACCGATTAAGCCCAGTAGGCTGCAAACTGGCCAACATTGGGTAAAATCGTTTTAAACAATGTCTCACTTGTCTACATTACCAAAAATGAATATTTACTCATTTAGAATAATTTTTTACCCAATTACTGTGTTTGAAATAAAATTCACTATTTTTATTTCAAAAACAATTCTAAAGCATTGTTGCAAAAAGGTAACCATTTGTTTGAATAATTTCTAAAATTCTTTTTATTCATAATGTTATAGCAACAAACCAACAGTTTACGTTAACGTCAATCTTGTAGCTTATAACCTTTTTTTGGTAATTATATTTCAGTTTGTTGCATTTTTTTGGTTTGACCTTTAAGCATTCTCAGTTTAATTTGAATGGTTCGGGTGCATATCTATGGAATGTTTCACATTTACCCCGAGTCGTATCCAGTAGAGGTTTAGGGGGTTTTTTGTATGAGCTTGTATCATCCCAGTTTTGAGCGTGACAATTGCGGATTTGGGTTAATAGCACAAATGGACGGTGACGCAAGTCATCGCATTGTGCGCACCGCAATTCATGGTCTCGATCGAATGAAGCATCGTGGTGGTATTGCAGCTGACGGACGCACAGGTGATGGCTGTGGTTTATTAATGCAAATGCCAACGGCGTTCTTTGAAGCTATCGCCGCAGAAAACGATTGGCATTTAAGCCGAAAGTTTGCCGTAGGTATGCTATTTCTCAGCCAAGACGAACAACGCGCTGACGAAGCTAAATTTATCTTAGAAAAAGAACTACAAAGAGAAACACTGAGTGTTGCAGGTTGGCGTAAGGTTCCGGTTAATCCAGATGTTCTGGGGGAGATTGGCCGAGCAAGTTTACCGCAAATTTATCAAGTGTTGATTAATGCGCCTGTCGGATGGCGTGAAAAAGATCTTGAGCGCCGCCTATATATGGCTCGTCGCCGTCTTGAGCAACAAATTACCGACGACAAAGATTTTTATGTTGCCAGTTTGTCTGGCCAAGTGATTGTCTATAAAGGCCTAATGATGCCAGCAGACTTGCCATCATTTTATACTGACCTTGCCGACATTCGCTTAAAAAGTGCAATTTGTTTATTCCATCAGCGCTTTTCAACAAATACATCGCCAAAATGGCCACTTGCACAACCGTTTCGCTACTTAGCTCACAACGGTGAAATCAATACCATTACGGGTAACCGTCAATGGGCGCGTGCCCGTGCATACAAATTTAATTCTCCACTGCTGCCCGATTTGCAACAAGCCGCGCCATTTGTGAACGAAACAGGCTCAGACTCATCATCATTAGATAACATGCTCGAAATGTTATTATCAGGTGGTATGGACTTATACCGTGCAATGCGTTTGCTTATTCCACCTGCATGGCAGTCAAATCCAGAAATGGATGACGAGCTTAAAGCCTTTTATGACTTTAACTCAATGCACATGGAACCCTGGGATGGCCCTGCGGGTATCGTAATGACCAATGGCCGTCATGCAGCCTGCGCCGTTGACCGTAATGGCTTGCGTCCTTCGCGTTATGTCATCACTAAAGATCGTATTTTAACCTTAGCTTCAGAAGTGGGCATTTGGGATTATGCCGCCGATGAAGTGATTGAAAAGGGCCGCGTAGGCCCTGGTGAGTTATTGGTTTTAGATACCGTAAACGGCCGTTTATATCAGTCATTCGAAATCGACAATGACTTAAAACGCCGTCATCCTTACAAAGAATGGATGGCAAAAAACAGCCAAACGCTAATTCCAGCAGAACAAATGCCACCGGCTAAGTTAGGTGCAAGCGGATTTGATTCAAAAACCTTACTGCAATACCAAAAGCAATTTGGCTTTACTCGCGAAGAGCTAGAGCAAGTGATTTGGGTGCTAGCCACCAAAGGCGAAGAAGCGGTCGGTTCAATGGGTGACGATACACCAATGGCTGTATTGTCTAAAAAGTCACGCTCGTTGTATGACTATTTCCGTCAAAAGTTTGCCCAGGTAACTAACCCACCAATCGATCCATTACGTGAAAAACACGTCATGTCGTTAGCAACCTGCGTAGGTCGCGAGCAAAACCTGTTTAGCGAAACCACAGGTAATGCCTACCGTGTTATGTTTAACTCACCGATCTTACTGTTCAGTGACTTTAACCAATTACTCGGATTAGACAGCACTAACTATCGAGCGAATACCGTAGATTTAAACTACGACGTGAACGAAAGCCTAGAGCAAGCCATACATCGAATTACCGATGAGGCTGAGCGTCTAGCACGCAGCGGCACAACCTTATTAGTACTGTCTGATCGCGCTGTGGCACAAAATGCCCAGGTGATCCCAGCTGCTATGGCTGTAGGTTCAGTGCAAACACGCTTGGTTGATAAAAGCTTACGCTGTGACACCAATATCATTGTTGAAACTGCCTCAGCACGTGACCCACATCATTTTGCTGTGTTACTTGGTTTTGGTGCGACTGCCATTTATCCATATCTAGCGTATGAATCGATTTCATCAATGGCCAAACTGCACCAAATAGAAGACGTTACCCCATTGATGCTTAACTTCCGTTATGGCATTGAAAAGGGCTTACGTAAAATCATGTCTAAAATGGGCATCAGCACCGTAGGTTCTTACCGTTGTAGTCAGCAATTTGAAGCCGTTGGTCTGGCTCGTGATGTGATTGATTTATGCTTTAAAGGCGTGATCAGTCGTATTGAAGGTGTCAGTTTTGAACACATCGCTAACGATCAAAAAATTCTCCACACAGCAGCTTATCGAGCACACATACCATTACCGCAAGGTGGATTGCTCAAATATGTGGAAGGTGGTGAATACCATGCCTTTAACCCTGATGTGGTGAATACATTACAGGCATCACTTAAAAATCAAGACTATGTCGAGTACAAAAAGTTTGCTCGTTTAGTCGATGACCGTCCGGTTGCGACACTACGTGATTTAATCGGGATCAAAGGACAACTTGACGTAATTGATATCAATCAGGTTGAAGGAGCCCAAACGCTGTATCCACGTTTTGACAGCGCGGCAATGAGTATTGGTGCATTAAGCCCAGAGGCTCACGAAGCCTTAGCTGTTGCAATGAACCGCCTAGGCGGCCGCTCTAACTCAGGTGAAGGTGGAGAAGACGCAAAACGCTTTAACAGCGAGCGTAACTCAGCGATTAAACAAATTGCATCTGGCCGCTTTGGCGTAACAGCCCATTACCTTGTTAATGCCGATGTATTGCAAATTAAAGTGGCTCAAGGTGCTAAACCTGGCGAAGGTGGTCAGTTACCAGGTCATAAAGTCAGTGTCGAGATTGCCGGTCTGCGTCATGCACGCCCTGGGGTAACATTGATTTCGCCTCCACCGCATCACGACATCTACTCAATCGAAGATTTAGCCCAGCTTATTTTCGATTTAAAACAGATTAATCCAAAAGCGCTTGTGTCGGTAAAACTGGTTTCTGAGCCAGGTGTTGGCACTATTGCTACTGGTGTTGCAAAAGCCTACGCAGATATGATCACCATTTCAGGTTACGATGGCGGCACTGGTGCAAGCCCTATTACCTCTGTTAAATATGCCGGTTCTCCGTGGGAACTTGGTTTAGCCGAAGTTCATCAGTCACTTGTTGAAAATGGCCTTCGTCATAAAATTCGTTTACAAGTCGATGGCGGTTTAAAAACCGGTACTGATGTGATTAAAGCGGCACTACTGGGTGCTGAAAGCTTTGGTTTTGGTACTGTGCCAATGATCGCATTGGGCTGTAAATACCTTCGTATTTGCCACCTTAATAACTGTGCGACAGGCGTAGCAACTCAAGATAAAAACTTACGTGAAAAACACTATCACGGCTTACCAGAACGCGTAATGACTTACTTTGAGTTTGTGGCTCAGGAAGTGCGCGAATGGATGGCAACGCTAGGTGTCGCCAAGTTTGAAGATCTTGTAGGGCGCAGCGAATGGCTGCACACTCTTGAGGGCCAAACTGACAAGCAACGTGGTTTAGACTTAGCACCTATTTTATATAAGCCAACTGTAAAACCAAACTCAGCATTGACCTGGAAAGAAATCAATCCTCCGTCAGATACTGGCAAGTTAAACCAAACCTTACTTGCTGATTGTGCTGCCGCTGTTGAAGCTGGAGAAGCTTATTCGTATCAATATCCAATCAACAATACCGACCGCTCTGTTGGCGCTGCATTGTCTGGTTTTATTGCTACAAAAATGGGTGTAAAAGGCACAAAAGAGACAATAAGCCTTGGCTTTAACGGCAGTGCAGGTCAGAGCTTTGGTGTGTGGAACAGCCCAGGTCTCGAGCTTAAGTTATGCGGTGACGCTAACGACTATGTTGGCAAAGGTATGTCTGGCGGTAAGATCGTGATTCATCCACCTATTGGCAGCCCATTCCAAAGCGAGCGCAGCGCGATTATGGGTAACACCTGTTTGTATGGTGCAACCGGCGGTAAATTATTTGCCGCAGGTCAAGCAGGCGAACGTTTCGGTGTTCGTAACTCAGGCGCAATTGCAGTTGTTGAAGGTGTCGGTGATAACGGCTGTGAATACATGACCGGCGGTATCGTGGTCATTTTAGGTAAAACTGGGGTGAACTTCGGTGCCGGTATGACTGGTGGGTTTGCTTACGTGTTCGACCAATTTGGCCGATTTAATCGCCGAGTAAACACTGAAATGGTTGATACTCAAAAAGTAGAGTCAACTATCCACCAGCAACACTTAAAAAGCCTAATTGAAACTCACTTTGCAGAAACAGGCAGCGAACATGCCCATATGATTTTAAGTGACTTTGAAAACTGGTTAGATTGTTTTGTACTCGTTAAACCAAAAAATATTGCCGTTGCTGACCTGCTGAAAATTGAGCAGAAGAGTCCGGAATTAGTTGTAAAGGCAGGATAATCATGAGCAATGACTTTCAATTTATTGAAGTGGGTCGTATAGACCCTGTAAAACATGAAGCAAAAAAACGTGCTACACAATTTATAGAAATTTATCAGCCATTTACTCAACCTGAAGTAAAACAGCAAGCCGATCGTTGTCTTGACTGTGGTAACCCTTATTGTGAATGGAAATGCCCACTGCATAACTACATTCCAAACTGGTTAAAACTGGCTGAACAAGGTCGCATTATGGAAGCAGCAGACTTGGTTCACGAAACCAACACACTGCCTGAAATATGCGGCCGAGTATGCCCACAAGACCGATTATGTGAAGGTGCGTGTACTCTAAATGACGATTTTGGCGCCGTGACAATTGGTAATGTTGAAAAGTACATTACCGATACCGCTATATCTCAAGGCTGGCGTCCAGATATGACTAAAGTCACGCCGCGTAAAGAGCGTGTGGCCATTGTTGGAGCCGGTCCTGCGGGGCTAGGTTGTGCGGATATTTTAGCTCGCAATGGCGTACAAGCCGTGGTGTACGACAAATACCCGCAAATTGGTGGCTTACTCACCTACGGCATTCCATCATTTAAACTTGATAAAGACGTCATGGCGACTCGCCGCTCTGTGCTAGAAGGCATGGGCATTCAATTTAAAATGGGCGTGACCGTTGGTAAAGATGTGAGCTTTCAAAGCTTGTTAGATGAGTACGATGCTGTGTTCCTTGGCATGGGGACTTACACCGCGATGAAAGCCAAACTCCCCAACGAAGATGCGCAAGGTGTTATTCAGGCACTACCATACTTAATTGGTAACACGCACCACTTAATGGGCACACAAGACGATTCAACGCCCTATTTAAGCCTTGAAGGCAAAAACGTAGTGGTACTAGGCGGTGGTGACACTGCCATGGATTGCGTGCGAACAGCAGTACGTCAGGGCGCTAAAAGCGTAACCTGTGCATACCGTCGTGACGAAGCCAACATGCCAGGTTCGCGCCGTGAAGTGCAAAATGCACGTGAAGAAGGCGTTAATTTCTTATTTAACCGCCAACCCGTTGCCATTAAAGCTGAAAACGGTGTAGTGGTAGGTATTGAATGTGTGGAAACCCAAATGGGCGAAGCAGACGCAAGTGGCCGTCAACGTGCAGAAGTGATTGCTGGCAGTGAGCAAGTGCTAGAAACTGATGCGCTAATTATCGCCTTTGGCTTCCAAGCAAGCCCTGCACCTTGGTTTAGCGACTTTGGTATCGAAACCAACGAATGGGGCCTAGTTAAAGCCACTAAAGTTGACGATAACCCATTCCAAACCACTAACCCTAAAGTGTTTGCTGGCGGTGATATGGTGCGCGGTTCTGACCTAGTCGTAACCGCTATTGCAGAAGGTCGTGATGCCGCTATGGGCATTTTAAACTACTTAGATTAATGAGATAAACCAATATAGCCTGTGATTGATTACAGGCTAATAATGAACAGAATGTACCGAGTTTGCTTGTGAATTTTAGCGCATCTTTATGATGCGCATTTTTTTGCCCTAAACGCGGTAATTATTTATTCGCTGTGCTCACTAAAAAGTGGCTAAACAGTTTATTTTTTAATTCTGGGTGTTCATCTGAAAACTTAACGCCTACCGTCATCTCAGTGTCAAACTGCTGCACTTTAACTGCGGTTCCGGTTAAAATACCAGACAAGTTTTCATCGATAGAAATGGCCACATCTATTTCAGCATCTTGTTCAAGAGCCATCGATTTAGGTGCTAAAGTGACAAAGCAACCCGTCAAAGAAAAATCGAGCATTTTTGCAATAATTTTATTGTCGTTGTGCATAATAAACACATCTTGCTCAATATCGACTCGCAACTGCTCCCTAACTTTTTTCTTAGTAATCGATTTTGGCACGCTCAAACACAGCATGCGCACAGGTAGATTAACAACAGACAAAATAGTCGACTTAAAGGCAATAATGTCTTTAAAACCGCTGTTTGTCATGGCCCTTACCACAATTTCTGCATTAGCTAGCATATGCTGGTAAGCTTCTGAAAAATCTTTGGTAGGGAATTCAATCAAAATAAAACGATTGATTTGAAAACCAATCAAACTCGAACGAGATTGGACTTTTTTACCATTAGCAAAATGGATCTCAACAAACAAATCCATGCCAATATCAATTAAGCGCAAATCGTCAAGCAACTCGCTCACTGGTGTTTTTATCATAAAATTTTCACCCTGTAAGTGGGCGTGATAATGCTCTGCTTCATCAATTTATTGACCCAAAATTTCATCATTAACATAAAGATAACAGATTTCGTATTGTACTTCTTATAGCTTATCACTCTTTCTAAGCAAAAGTTGTTTTGTTCAGCGATGTGCAATTGGCATTGTATGTAGCACAAGCTTATAGGATAGCGTCAAATCGCTGGGAATAAGCCCCTAAAACACATCAGGCCAGCAAATGCTGGCCTGAAATACAAATAGCTAGATGGTTACTTTACCGTAAACTTAGTGTCTTGCTCTCTTAGCAAGTACAAGGCAAAACACGCCGCCCACATTGGCCATGCTGCAAAAAACAATAAGTTATTAAATGCATCAAAATATTGATTAAATGCCGATAGTGTTGAAGCACCATGCATTAAGAAAATCACGCCGTAAGTGATGCGTTTTTTAATCCCAAGCACAAAGGTAATCACCAATAATAATTGCAAACCACCCATAATATACGCAGCGACTTCACTCACGCCGCCTATTCCGTAAAACTTCTCAAATATCTTAATGCTGTGGCCAGGATTAACAAATTTATCCAAAGTCCACACAAGCATCACGATAAAAACGCCAAGACGAAGAGACAGTAACGACCATTGCAATTTACCTTGAACGTCGCTGTTTAGTGTTGTTTGCATCATAATTCCTTAAAAAATATAAATAAAACTCATTCTGCTGAGTGATTAATAAGCTAGACTAACCCTGTCAGATTAACGCGTTAGTCAGCGCCTAATTGACCGAGCCAAACAAAATTATGTTGCACAACCACTTATTCCATTTAATTCTAAACTGACTTTATTTGGCATAAGATTGTTGTAATAAATACCATCGTTAGTGGGTCTTTTAGGCCAAGTTCATCACATGCAGAAGATATTATGCCTATTTACCGTGTCCCAAATTATTCCATAACAGCCGTGGCTGTTGGCTTAGCCTTATTTTCTTCGTTAACCCTTGCCGCAGATGACACTTCAACGATTGAAGTAATCAATGTGTCAGGCAAAACGATTAACGACAAAGGGTTGTCACCTAAAAACAGCACCGTTGATGGCCCATTTGGTGATGGTATTGCATTAAAAGATATTGCCCGCTCGGTCACCCCGATCACCAGCGAAATGATTGAACAGCTTAATATCACCGACTTGGCCGACATTCAAAAAGTCAGCCCTAATAGCTATTCGGCTAGCGGCTTTGGCGCCTCAAGCTTGCCAACTATTCGTGGTCAGTTAGGTGAGTTATACCAAGATGGTGTGCGCCGCCAAGCAGGAAATAATGGCTTTGGGATCCCAATGTCGTTTAACGCCATTGAGCAAATTGATGTGGTAAAAGGTGCGCCTCCCGTGTTGCTGGGCACCAGCCAACGCAATGGTGGCTTTGTTAATGTGCACTCTAAAGTAGCACCCACTAATGACAAATTTACCAACCTTACCGCCTCTGCCGGCAGTTGGGATCATTACCGTGCTCAATTAGATGTGGCAACCGATATTGTCGAAAACCAAAGTGGCGTGCGGTTAAGTGTCGAGCATATCGATAATGGCAGCTATTATGATTACTCAGGTTTTCAAAGCGACAGTATTTTTGCAGCATTTCGCCTATTACCAGACGATGCCAGCACCTGGGACATCAATGTCGAATATTATGATGTCGATTTTACCGACAACGCTGGGATAAACCGCCCAACCCAAGCACTAATTGATGATGGTTTATACCCAATCAACTTGAAGATGCGGATTGTAACATCTGAAAATTGTCATTGATCCGCGACGTCAAATCGCCACCCATTTCCGGCAGTGTTTCTTTAAAAAATTTTGATAGAGCGGCCCTAAATTCG
>NZ_BMII01000052.1 GCF_014641855.1 Shewanella inventionis | reverse complement strand
TTACTTCAGGCACTTGTTTACCGAGTTGCCCAAGCGTCTACCTACCGACGATTTGACCGATTTAATGCCGTGGAATGTTGATCTAAGCAATATCGATTAACGCTTCACTGCTTCATTTACCGCTTACATCTATATCTATATCCAAGGTTACTTGCCATTTCTGAACTTAAAAATAGTAGTATTACATCAATAGAATCGAGGCCTCGCCCCGATTCTAAAAAGGAAATTTTATTTAGCCCCAAACTTCAGTGCGATATTTTCTAAGTAGATAATTGGTTAAAATTTGAATGTCTTTGCCAATATTCTGTAATTCATTCCACTTAACTTTCTTATCTACACCAAAGTCCCAATAACCATTTGTCCACTTACAATATTTACTAAGTTGCTCTAAATCAGCTTTGAAATGGCTATAAGATGTAACATCTTCACGTTCTTCACTATGATATCTTTCTGAAATGGCGTCCATTAGGTGGCCCATTGCAGTGATACCTGCACCGTGCATGAGGCGCGAGTTTTTGGGGTCAACCCCCCAAGCATCTGGGAATACATCAGCTACGGCTTCCCAGAAATTGCAGATGATGTCGAGCATCTTGTCAACATCGCCTTTACCCGTTTCAGGATCTCTAAAGCGATAAAGGGCTCCTTCACTTAGACTACTTTCTATCAATTTTAGAATTGAATTATCTTTGATAAATCCGCTAGGATTTGTCGCCGTTTTAATCATACCTTTCATAGGAGATTCCTCTCCATGATTGAGCCTATCTAACAGTTGAGCTGGGAATCTTTTCTTTTGCAAAGCAACAGCTAGTTTTGTCTCTGTGTATGGTAATAACTCATAAATGAGACCTTTAGGAAGAGGTTTTGTTGAGTTAACTAAAATAAATTGCTCACGTTGTTCTTGCGCGTCATTAGTAATAAATGCACTAACAGGCATTTGAAAGTCACCAATTTCAGCTTCTCTTAAAGCAGCAGCTCTTTGTTGGCCATCCACTACCCAGCCTGGTTTCTCTTCATCATTTACTGCGATAGGTATAATCAAATATCCAAATTCATTATTGCCATTGCTAATAGGTTCGAATTTAACTCTATCATCAAATGCAATTACTAGAGCGTTTGGAATCATAGGGTTATCTGATTCCAAGTACCTTTTTATTTCGCGAATATGCGTAGATACCTCTGGGCGTTGGTACCCCACTAATTCATTTTCTTTTCTTTTAACTCTTGATATTGCTGCAATTGACTCTATGTCTTTTCCTTTGACTGAAAAGCTAAAGAGTTCGCGATCTGGGCCTTGTTTGATTTTCAAGGCTGGCACTCTAATTTCTAGCATCGATTCTTCCTACTTTATTAAGGCTAGCTCTTTTTGAAGCTTTTGGTATGCAATATATAGATTGTGAAATCCTCTTCGCCTATTACGACCAGCCCCTCTTTTTAAGAGTACGTGAATTCCTAGATCATGACATACATTGCATTTACAATTTTTCCATGGTTGATCAGTTAGAGTCTTTTCCATTGATTCTCTGCGTGATGTTTTAAAACTGTAGAGTCTTTCATACTCACAAAGAATGTCTAAGACTTTGTTTTTTTCTATATTACCTTTATCAAAAGCTATTAAGGCCTGTAAAGAAGCTTTTTCTAATCTTTTGGCTTCATCATGATCAATCGCACCTGAGGAAACTAGTTTGCGCATGGCGTTATTTGCTTCAACCTGTGGCACTGAAATTGAAGTGTAGTTGTCAGTATGGGTATGGTAGTTGAACTTATCATCTTTCAGCCCTTGCATTAGGGGAGCTGTAGAATCGAAACTGCTAACACCAAGAGAAGCAAACTCTTGAATATGGTTCAATCTATTGATGCCTAGAAGATGAAATTGTGTGTCTGATTTTTTGACTTCAATTATCTTTTTGAGAACGGAAAGAATATCGGGTGTCTTCAATTTAATCATACCACCTAGGGAAATCCTTTTATAACCCATAGATTGAAGTTGGCGAACTGAATCTGCATAAGATTCAGGATCCCAACCATGGGCAACTCCGTAAGCCTCATATGATTCAGACAGACTTTCTTTGTAGAACTTATTTGCTAGATCTAGTGTTATTTCTTTTCTTCTCTTACATTCAGTAAGTTGTTCATTACTGAATTTTTTATGTGACTCAAGTTGAGATCTAGAAAACTCAAATATAATGTGATCTAGTGAGATACCGTAGGTAAAGCCTGCATTTACATAAAACTCGACTACATCATGAATGGAGTAAGGTGGAACTTCTTTATTTGCATAAGTGAAGGCGCCACAATCTCCGATTGTTGAGTACGATTTGGGCAGTCTGAAGAAGCGATAGATCCCTTCTCTAAAAAAACGCTGCCTTTGTGCTACCGAATACTTGCCCTTTACACCACTAATCCCATCAACGACAGCTTTAGATACCAGGATTCCATCGTAAACAGGTTGAGAAAAAATCTCGTGAGCATATTTATCATCTCGTTGGATAACTCTATGTTCGTTATTCGTTTCTTTTTCGAAGTCAAAAGTAGGGTCAACATAATCATGACTGTCAGGAAAGTAAAATTTAACTTTTTTCACTTAAAGTTCTCTTTGTGAGTTGGAAAATTTTCCCAAACCTTTTTTGTTCACAAGCAAATCCGTCATTTCTAAAAGCATTTAACAATACTGTCGCAGAGCTTTTTGGAGAGCCACATTCTAATTTTTTAATAATATAATTAGCTACTTCTTCGTCATCAACTTTAACTCTGTCAAACTTTTTCGCTGGTTTAGACCGTCTTTGTAACCGAACGTATCTTTCCTTTATTTGACTGATAAAATCATCACTGGAGCTTAACTCCTTCAACAAATATCTAGCTAATCGAATATTTAAAGAGACTCTGCTTCCTTGTAGCAATTCACAAAAATCTTCAGTTGCGATTAACCTTAATGATTGTAGACTCTGTGGTAACTCAACTTTGCTAGTTATAATAATTGTATTTTTTTCAGTAATATGTCCGGATTCCCGTAGTTTTATAAGTTCAGGTAAAATTACTTTCAAATATTGGGGTGAGGTAGATATACAGAAGTTATCATTTTTGTGGTGTCTAACCATTGAACTAAAATCGTGCTGGTATGAATAGCACCTGTTTAAGTGTAATTGCTCCCACCAAGTAATGTTGTCTTTGTTGCTGTCATTCGTATTTGAAAAAAGACGAACTGCATTTTCACCATTATTACTGAAGGTTGCATCATAGGAGCAAATATTATCTTGTCCTGAAATAAAACCAAACCCTGCCGATAGAACCCAAAGTGGCACACCGTCATTATTTATGTCTTTAGCTACCGTCCAATGATCACCTGCATATGTGTTTATTGCCAAGTCTCTACTTTTATTATTAGATATAGCATCAACCCAATCTTTAATGTCTGGCTGTTCTGTATTCAGAACATCACCAAAAGAAACTTTATTCTGAAGGTGCTTTCGTTTGACGTTGGTACAATTAGTTATTAAGTGGACTTTCAAGATCATTTCCCTCTGTAAATGACACCTGATGTACATGTCTCCATAAGTTCAACAGCACTTAATTGAGGTAAGTTATGAGTGAGTTTATGCCAGATCCATTCAGCTATAACTTCGGCCGTGGGATTCTCTAACCCTTCTATGTCATTGAGGTACCTATGGTCTAATTGCTCATAAACAGGATTAAATATCTCTTTAAGGTCGCCGAAATCAACAAACCAACCTAGATGAGGATCTGGTTCACCTATCAAGTGGAGTCTAACCCTATATGAATGACCATGTAACCTTCCACATTTATGATCTACTGGAACATTTGGAAGCTTATGTGCAGATTCAAAAGTAAATTCTTTATAGATTTCAATGGTCATATTACTCAGCAAGCCTTTAGAATTAAGATTTTCGCGCTATATTTGGGGATTATACACTAGATATAGGGCCCTAGCTACTGCCTCTGCTATATGTTGCCAACGTTTTTATTGGTAAGTTGAGGGAATTTGATTTATGATTTTTGTTGTTGAGTAAAACAAGTTAAAGGTTCAATGTTTACAAATATAATGTACATTTTGGAGGGTAATTATCTATGAGTCCGGAAATAAAAGAAGTATTAGTAAAAATTATTGTGACTTTAGAGAATGATCACCACGGGTGTAAAGAAGAGGCCATAAACCTTGCTAAAACAGCGTTAGGGATAAAGATAGAACATAATACTATTCGGGAAATGATTAATAGTCTTGATGAAAAACATATCCAGGACTTTATGAGAAAAGTAACTTAGTATCAAAAAACCTCTCCTATATTTCTTATTGTATAGGGGGGAGTTTTATAGTTCAGGCTATTCTAATAGTCGGTTTTTTCAAGCTAGTTATTATCATTTTTCGATTCAGACTCCTTTTCCATATTTTGTGTTGTCGGCCCCACTAATATGCGGTTCCGGATTTCACTGTTTCCCCAACTGCTTAGACTCTTTGCTTTTTCCACCTCTACCCGTTCATTGCACTTTGCGAGTTAACTACAATCCAGTCCAATACGATGTTGCTACAGCGTTGTGGCAAACTTCGCTTCTACTGACCATTGTTCTGAGGTTTGTTTATTTCCAGGTACTGGTAGAACTTGTTGTTTGGCTTTATCTCGCCAATTTTACAAAGTTTGCAAGCCTGCGCCTTTGTTTTTAATACTTCAACTACAGACATATTCGAAGAAGACTGTAACTTATGTAAAACTGTTGCTTACGTTCTTGCTATAATTCGTCACAGTTAAGCCTTAACGGCCTAACGGGTTAAATTTAATATATTGACAATTTCTTGTCTGAATCGACACATCTCTACACCTCATTCGGTGATCGCTCCGTCCAAAAACACATCAAATATACGAATTTTTAAAGCTGTGGCATGGTTGAAATGTGTGCAGTTAGATTAATATTTGTTAATCTTAAGGCGCTTAAAAAGCACTTTTTCCAGAGTGTCAAAATTGCCAATTTCGAGATTTCGTACCTTTTTGAGCATTTTTTTCATTGTAATTTTTTCTCTTCTTGGGCGCTTTTAAAGCACTTTCCAATAGTATTCCGAATAGGTCTATCCCCATGATAAATGCTGAAAAAAGGCAGAAATTTATTTGATATAAATGACTTTTACCATCATTTCAATTCAAACGTTAAAAAGTAGTTATTTTTTATAAAATAAATACATTTTATTTCTTTTTTAAAAATAAATACAACAGCTTATATCAAATAAAAAATAAATTGATCTTTGATTTTTTTACGGCTAGATTTCGATTAAGTCAATTTTTAGTGAGGGTTTTGTGTCTAGTAAAAGCGTTAGTGTTATGCATTATTACGTAACCCTCATTTTTCCTTATTTTATGTGAAACTGTTATGAAGCGAACTTCTAGAATGACACTTGAGAGACAACAAAAATGGTATGACACGCATCGTCGAAGTATCGAATTAGACGATGTTATCTACGAGCCATTTTGGCGTGTTGAGGATGTCCGTAGCTCCGGCAACGTAACAAAAATTGCGCACTTTTCTACACCGAATCGCGTGATGCATCTGCTATCTCAAAACGAGCTATGGATGTATCTGAATTTGGCGAGAAATCGTAATGTTGTTGAAATATATGAGCAATATGCAATCCCACTAGATTATTCAATCCCCATAGCAAAGGAGTTGGGTGTAAAACACCCTGTATACGTAGGCTCAAAACAGATTCCTATCGTTCAAACGATCGACTTTGTTTCAACACTAGCAGACGGTTCGTTAGTCGCGCATCCCGTTAAACAGGAATCCGATTCATTGCGTGAGCGCACGATGGAAAAATTAGCGATTCAACACGCATATTGCGACCTGGAATGTATTGAATATCAACTTGTGACTAGTGATGAATTAAGAACGATTCGAAGTGAAAATTTGGAAAACATCTATCGGCATCGCAATGCGGGCCAATTTGTCGAACATTTGTTTCGCTCTTGGTTAACCCATTTAGCAAGCCATTTATCAGATAACAGGCATGAACGCATGTCGACGTTATTACAGCACTCAGCTGTTAGCAGCGGCATTGACTTCTCAACAGCGGTGTCACTTTTCTATGCTGCACTCTGGAATGAGCAGCTTGAAATGGACTGGGGACAGCGTCTAAAACTTGAAAAGCCAGCATCAATATTGGGGGTTTACACATTATGAATCTACCGAATGTGAATTCTACGATCTCTACCGTCGAACAGTTGAGAATTAATAGTGGATTTGGTCCAAATTCTGATTCTGGTGAAGCGATTTATATCGGAGAACATCTGATATCAGAGGATTATTTATTGGTTTATGTCGATATTCCAACAAATCGTGCTTGTGCGATTAACCTCGATACAACTGCAAAATTTCCATTAAAACTCGAATACAACCAACTATTAGAGCAGATTAATACTGACCAAATTATCGTATTTGAGAATAATTGGCCTCGCGAACTATTTTTAGATGAAGAAAATTTATCACCTGCCCGTCGTAAAAAAGCCTCAAAACGTTTTGAAATCATCCGACCTCTTGTAAACGATTTAGAGTCAGTGTTGATGAATGGGTATGGAGAAAAGCTGTTTCAGCAGGTTATTGATGAGTCCGGTTGCAGTAGACAATCTGTTTATGATTATTTTTATGCATATCTTCGAATGGGACAGCGGATAAATGGTCTGGCATTTCCTGTGGGTAAAAATGCTAATCGAACTGTAAAACAACGTGTAATACGTGTAAAACAGGGAAGAGCAAACATGATTATTGCTAAAGGTAAAGTTATTGATAATATTGATATTAAACACTTTTTAATAGCTAAGAGATGGTATGTAAAAAGAAATGGACCAAGCATTCTGAAAACATACGAAGACATGCTGAGTAAATATTATTTCGCAGAACGAATAAAAAACTCTCAATTAGAGATAGAGCAAACCGGCGAACGTTTTTGCGTGACATTACTGCCCGAAAACCAGCGCCCAACATACGATCAATTTCATTACTGGCTCAATAAACAATTCCAGGGGAACATCCCATTCCGTGATAAAACTCGTCAAAATGATATTGAAAATAAGAAAAATAACGAAGGCCGCCGCGGCGATGCATATATGCATGTGATCGCACCTGGCCAAGTTTTTGAAGTGGATGAAACGCCATTTCCCGAAGAGTTAGTGTCGGTTTTTGACCCTACTCGCTCGACAAAAATTGGCAAAGCAACCCTGTACTTCATCATAGATGTGTTCAGTAAGCTGATTGTCGGGCTGTATATTACGACTGAAAACCCATCGTATAACACGGTAAAGCAAGCAATTTTTAATGCAGCAACAGAGAAGCAGCGTTTGTTCGATGAGTTAGGGCTCAATCTAAATGCCGAATATTGGCCGCAAATGGGTGTGGCTCAAACGTATTTCGTTGATAAAGCGGAATTTTATAACAAATTGTCCGAGGGCCCAATTACTGACCTGCCAATAACAGTAAAATTTTCTCGCAGTGGACGTGGTGATGATAAACCCAATGTCGAGCAATTATTTCACGTATTTCAGAGTCATTTTGAGGGTGTTAGCCCTGCTCATCAAACAAAAAGCCAGCAAGATATTGCTAGTCAATTAGCTCGAAAAAAAGCGGCGTTAACAATATCAGAACTCTATGCAATTGCGATTGTGTATGTTTTTTATCATAACAATCATCGGGTTCTCAAAAAATATCCGATGGAACGAGAAATGGTGCGTGATAATGTTGCGCCAATCCCTGCTCAATTATGGGCATGGGGACTCGCTAATCGCCCCGGTTACCTGCTAAATCTCCCCGCAGATGAGTTGCACATGAAATTGTTAGAGAAAGGTAGCGTCACAGTGCACCGTCATGGACTTTTTCTACAAAACAAGTCGCTTTGGTACAACTGCGAGTGGACCCTTTCGACTGGGCTACAAGAGCGCAAGTTATCAAATCAACAAAATATCGAATTAACGTGTAGATATAGTCGATCTACTGTTGATGTCATTTTTATTTGCACTGAAGACGGACTAAAAATGGCCTCTCTGGATGCTAAATCCTCAAAATTCAGGGGGCTGTCTTTTGCTGAGGTAAAAATACAGCAAGAAGCAGAACGCAAGAATGTTGCGCAATTAGAAGAAAAGGCACTGCCGTATAAACTCGGCATGCAAGGCTTCATTGCTGCAACCATTGCAAATGCACAGGCTGAAAAAATGCCTGGCACCATGGCCTCTCTATCGAAAATTAAATCAAATCGGCGCGTAGAAGCATCAATAAATCAATTTGAAGATAAAAATAAATTTATTAATTCGATTCAACCATTTTTAACTGACGATAACTCGCTCTCGTTGAGCAATATCGATCAAGAAACAACAGATACGCATAAATTTAATGATGCGTTTTACGAAGAGTAAATATAATGAGCAACAAAAATAGAATAACAATCGCTCAGGCTCAATATCGAGAAAGTCATGTTTCAACTCATCAGGATAATCCGCTGATCCTAGCAATACCTGAACGGCTAGATGGAAAGCACTTTCGAGCCAAACTGACTAACATTGTCGTTGCCGCTGATCACACTCAAATGAGTGATGATGAGCGTCTCGCAGAATTACCGATGTTACGTCAAACTCGAGTCATTAATATTCAGCATTTCGAGTTATATAATGAAATTTATGATTTGCTATCCCAGGGCTATGTTGACCGTAATCCAACGCGCACAGACGTGATTGCGTGGGGGTATGATGTTGCGGATAGCAATATCTCGCTAGAACAGATTGAGCGTCCCAGTATTTCACAAACAACAGCAGATGCGATATTTCTAACCGGTATGTCAGGCACGGGTAAATCGACTCTAGTCAATCGTATTTTATCTCAATGCTTCCCACAAGTAATTGAACATAATAATGATTTTGATGACGTGCAGGTTGTCTATCTCAGTGTCGATATGCCGCACAACGCTAATCGCTCGGCACTCATTAGCTCGATTATTAGAGAGCTAGATCGTGTACTCAGTGCGAGTAAATTTGGTCAATGTGATTATTCGAGTTCAATTAGAAACAGTACAGGAAAATACATCAACATTGACCGAATGGTCGATATTCTGAGAACGATTTTATTGCGTCATCATGTCGGAATATTGGTGATTGATGAATTTCAAAATCTACAGGTCGCATCACAACGCTATCGCGATGAAATGTTGCAGTTGTTTGATGAGCTGAGCAATACATTGTCTATTCCCAATGTGAAAATCGGTACTCCTGATACGATACAAATATTTGATAAAAAAGGTAGGCATAAGCGCCGCGTAGGTGCGACTTTTGAGTTATCGCGTATCAATAACGAAAGAGATTGGACGGCGATGATGAATGCCATTATTGGATACCAGCCGATCAATAAACCTATGGTGTTATCTGATAAGATCTGTGATTTGCTGATGGCCCTGACAGCCGGAGTCCACTCAATTTTAATGTCACTGTGGGAGGCGTGTTTAGCTGAGGCTATCCGCAGTGGTTCAGAGTCAATAACAGAGTCGTTAATTAAAAAAACGTTTAATAAACGGTTCCCGCTGTTAAAAATCGTCACTCGAAATATTAATCAGGGAAAAAGTGGTCGCCATTCTGATCTACTAACCGTGCAACAGTATCTAGATGCTGGTAATGAAGATTTTGGTATTAAATTTTTGAATAAATTAGTACAAAAATCACTGACTCCCGAAGCGGCTCAACAGGTAAGCGCAGATGTTGACGTTCTGATCACAGAGCATTCATTTAACGACGAGCAATTAAGCAAACTTCAAAAAATTAAAGAACATCTTCATAAAAATATTGAGTCAATTCGTCTTCCAAAGACACTGGAGCATGGCGAATGATCCGCGTTGGACTGTTGCCTGATGAGCATGTCTATAGTGCGTTTGTGCGCGAACGCATGCTATGCGGTCAAATGCATATAAATACCAGGCGATTTTTTGAGATTAATGGCATAGCCTACCATCAAATGCATTCGCAATTGCCATTAAATACCGACCTCATGGGGATTATTCGAAGAATGGGGTTGTCGCCTGAGCAAGTCCTGCATACTCAACTAGAGCATACAACAGTATCGCTCTGGTTATTGAGTACGCCTCTCTGTGGGGCGCAATATACTATGCCCAACAATATGGCCCACGCAGGCATAAATCTCGATAAACGTTGGCGGTTCTGCCCGCAATGTGTTGCTGCAGATAAAGCACTGTATGGTGTCTCCTATTGGCATAGTGCTCATCACCTCTGTGGCGCTAAAATATGCCCTATTCATGATCAGATTTTACATACCCATGATGAGTTAAGGATTTTGCCATTTACCCTACCGCATCATTGGTCTGATATCGCTGAGGCCATGACACTTCAGCTTTGGGATGTTGCCTGGCAGCCTTTTATCTACCGCGTCGCTCAAACGATAAAAGCCGATCCTCTTTGGCCCAATCGAGTGAAGGCGCAGATTCGTCGGTATTTAAATTGTGAGTCCGAGTTACCATTGCAACAGAAAGAGCGTAAACGGTTCGATCAACTAGCGAGGCAAATGACTGCTGACTTAGGTCAAGAATATATGGCAGAGTTATTTTCATCTAGTCGACCTGATAGGAGTTTGAAAACCAACATACTTTGGGCAACGTTATCCGGCCAGGTCGGCAGTGCAAAAATAAGACACCCTCTTTTTTGGTTAACGATTATTTTCTGGCTGCGCAATGAATTGTCAGAGTGCCAACATCTGATATGAATTATCTCGTCCCCTATGCTAACGAATCGATATTCAGCTGGGTTGTGCGATACCATTTAACGTGTAGTGTGGGACATGAAAAAAACACTTATCAAGCCCTTTTTCAACAACCCAAAATCCGTCTGCATCCCTATTTACCTCACTCTATAGGCTATTTAGCCGGCCACGGTGGACTCACCGCACAGCACTGGTTAATACAACACACGTTATACCCCCTATTTCAATTTTTCGGCCATGATGCAGAGCAAAAGCTGTTGTCTGTGATGCTTCATGGCACGGGTAATCCGGTCATTACCGCCAACATTCCCCATGCGAGGCTCAATTTCTCTGCTGGCCATCGGGTGTGCCCACTGTGTTTGTCTGAACACCGACAGATCACAGGTACACCCATGTTTGATATCCGTCATCAAATTCCGGGTCTCGTGGTTTGCCCTCTTCATCATTGTCTGCTCGTGGTGTTAGCCAATGGCGATGCTGGATTGGATCGGCGGTTGACGTTTCATCATGCCAGCATGACATCCCATGTCTATCGGGTTGAACATCAGATGAGTACTGATTTTGCACAGTTTTGTTGGGATGCGTTGGCGCTAATAAAAGATAAGTCATGCGATTTAACCTTGCTACATACCCACTATCGACACCAATTAATGCATAGGGGGTTTATGACCCGCTCTGGACAGATCCGTATGGCCATATTGGTGCGTGCCATTTCAGAGTATTACCAAGACATGGTGTTTGATCTTGAAAGATCATTTGAGTTTGGCGAGCGTTTTTTGGGGCCATTAATTCGCGATAAAACCCAGACGTTAAACCATCCGTTTAAGCACATGATTTTAGGTTTTTGGTTGTTTGATAACGATCCTCGAGGATTTTTAGGGCAAGAAAGCCCATTTCAGATGATGCCCGCTTTTAATGCACCAGTAGTGGCGAATGATGATCGTGAGCGTATTTTGTCTCTGTTGTCTGAGGAGTTGAGTATGTCTCAGATTGAGACGATGACTGGGCGTAGTCGCTGTTATATCCGCCGTCTTGCAGAGCTTGCAGGGATAAAACAATGCCAGTAATGCCAATGCCTTTTCGCATCGACAACGTCATTGGGTGCTTTTACTGGCCTACCTTGGGCGACATCGACACGATATTGCCCGATCTGTTGGGGTGGGTGTGGGTTATGTGGAACAGCTTATCTCTAATACACCTGGACTGGTACTGTGGCGCCAGCAATTATGTGCAATGAGGAAACATCAGGCGTCAGTGATTGAGCTACTTGATGCGCGTCAATCTCATCCTGACTGGCGCAGAAAAGAGCTTAAATCCCACCACAGCCGGGCTTTTTTTCATTTATATCACCATGACCGTGATTGCCTTGAGGCTATTTTACCTCCTGCGTTGAAGCCATTGAGGCAAAGCAAGAATTGGGCAGTTGAGGATGAACGGTTAGTTCTGGCGATTACTGAGCTTGATGGGGCTGAGTCAATGTCACTGACGGTGTTAGCAGCAAAAGTGCGCGATAAGGGACACTTAATTAAACAGCTTGATAAGTTGCCATTAACGAAAGCGCTGTTGGTGAAACTGGGTGTGAAGTGAGGATGTGCCTGAGTGCGCCCAATGGGAGGTTATGTTAAATCGGGGTGTTTGCTGTTGTTTATGCGCTGTTGGCGAGCGTTGAGGGTAGTATGGCGTATTTTAAGTGGTGATGTTGCGTTAAATGACGGGGCAATGGGGTGAAAGTTTGTTACAGATTATGCGGGCTTTTTTGCTTGGTGATGGACGATAGGTGGTTGGCATCAAATTGAGGCTGTAAGGAGAGTTTTTACATGTTTTTAAGGAGGGTTGAATGGGACATGAGAATAAAAAACGCGTGTATTGTTTGAAGGCTAAACCGCTTTATGCTGCTGAAGTTCATGGACTATATCACCAACGAGTTGTCCAACCGTTGTTTTGTCATTGTAATGCGAATGATGAACTTGTGGCGCTGGTGGTGCATTTACGGGAGCAGTTGATGGCTTTGGATTTATACCAGGTGAGTAAGGCGTATCCAGATGCTCGGTGGTTTTTTGAGTTAGGTGATCGTTACTACTCTCAGGTGACAAGCTTTATCCATGTAACTCACAAGATGGTTTATTTCAGCGGTCATTTATTACCTTATGATTCGCCACAATTTCAATCTTGTGCTATCCCCATCGCGGAGTTGTTATTCAATCAAGGCGAATTCAAAAACATTGATCCTGTTGTGCACTATCACCCTCGAGTGAAAGGGTTGATTGATGAGATTGTGTCTAAGGAGGCAGAGCTCAACCGCCGATTCGATCAAGCTTGTGCACTGGAGCGATTAGTTGATGCGATGGGCGAACTTGATGAAGTGACGTCGGTAGTCAATACCGATTTAGAGGCTCATCAGCATCGATTGAAAATGGAGGCGAGTGAGTTGAGCCATCAGTATGATCAATTAGAGCGAGATATCGAAGTATTGAGTTTGAAGATGCTTTATCAGTGCTTTCAGGTGCAAGTAGGTGATTGGGTAGCATCCAATGTACTGACAAGAGGAAAAACCATTCAATTAGTGGTGGCATCTGCAAGTTATTCAAATGGATGGTTGTTTATTAATGGCACTAACGTGACTCAAAAAGGGGTTGTGGGGAAACGTGATGAGCGCATAGCACTAAAGGTATTATCTGATGAACATTGAAAGCAAGTTGAAACAGATAAGGACAAGCCGAAAGCGCAGAGTTGTTCTGCCATTTCATCCAATGCCCATCGGTGGCATCGACGTTTCTGATGAGTTGTTTGCAGGGGTCATGATTTTCATTAAAGCATTGTTTAAGCGATTAAAGGTGCAGCAGTTTGATATTGAAATCACGCATTGGGGGGAAATATTTTTAGTCGAGCCAAGTCGTGGCATGTTTATCCAGTTATCAGTTCATTTGCGGGTGAGTGATGTTGATGTTAAACGGGTGAAGTTGGATCTTAAGTCTGACAATTATAGGGTCTATCAAGATGAGTGCTTTGCGCATGAGTCTCTGTGTGTATCGCTTCGGGTAAATCGTTCAGGCACGCAGTGGCGGCGTTTTCCACTAGATGTCACATCGGTGTCTTTTGATAATGTAATGGCGACAATCATTAAGGCTATGCACTTAAACGTTGCCAATTTAACACCCACCGTAAAGCATGAATTGAGTCGTGATATTCACACCATTGATGTCGATGATGTAGTTGCATTAATCCGCTATGGTGCGGCAAAACTTGGCCCAGATTCTCAATTTGCGAGCATCATCAGTGGCGATCGTGATTTTTTGTATGTGAAAGGCTTTACCTTTGATGGGACTCAGTTGAGGTTTTCGAGTTTTAACCTTAGACAGTATCAGTATTGTCTGTCACCGCAATCAATGAAAATAATTAAGATGTTGATCCCTGATGCGGGAGGCACGATTGTTGAGTTTGTGAGTTGAGCTAATGATGTAATTGATAAGCTCATCAATACCGATGGGCATTTTATGGTGAATGGAGGCGTTATGAAGCAGGACATTATCGGTTTTTGTGAATATTTTGCGACTGGTGAAGGGATGACTTACATGCTCATGTCAGGTACTGAAGAAGCGATAAAAGACTTTGTAGGCCCTTATTTCTCAATAGGATTAACCTTTTTTTCATTTGAAGATATGAAAAAAGCACTTATTGCTGGTGGGTCCAACGACATTGATAATCCGATAGTTAAAGCCGCAGAGATGCTAAATGGGCACTTACCCACTGTCGCTAAGTTGATACAGAAATACGGTTATTGTGAGTTTACATACAAGTTGCATTACAACCTGACTTAACGAGGCGATTTGGCCACCTTTATTTAGGTGGTCAAATTCACTTTACCACTATAGTGAGCTTTAATTGACCATCGCAAGCAGCCTGTAAAAGGTATTATAAGACTTAGTGAGTTTGAGGCTGACTCTAGAGTAGGAAATTATGTCATCTGAACAACAATAAGTTATTAATAAGCCTAATATAGGTCTTTTATAAGTATATTGGTTGGGTTTTACGTCAGTTGTTTATGTTTTTAATACTTTATTGCTTTTATCACTGCTTATTGGTGTTTTTATAGCGATGCCACTGCACATTAAAAAATATATATAAGTTTATTTTTTTCTAACGAATTGTTTTTAATGGTTTTTTATTTTTTTCATAAGAGTTTTATAAGTGAAATTGTTCTTTATCTCGTTGTTTTTGTGTGTAAAACTGATTTCGAATTATTAATTAGGAGCAAGAATTCACATGCAAGAAAAAAATGAAATCCTCTTCCCTATCGATGCGACTGAAAAGCATCCACATACTAGGGAAGTCATAAAGTTAGCCGAAAGCGCTGGGATTAGCTTGACTGAAATAAGCGAGATGCTTAAGTGCTCTCAGCCTTATGTAAGCCAATTAAAGGCTGGAAAAGGAAAAGCAAAAATTGTTGATTTAGAACCGTTGATTAGTCTTCTTTCGCCGAAATTACCAGGAGACAACTTTTACACTTATACCATTTTTCGAGAAGCAAAACCCCTACTACCAGATGATTGGGAACAGCAAGTTTTAATGAAGGGGTTGACGAAGGCTTCTCTGGAGACCGAGCATGGACGTTACCCTGTGGGAGATGAAGGCTTTGATATTGTAGAGGAGCAACATTATAACGCTCTCGACCATATTGATGAGAATGGTCACACGTATCGATATAATAATTCTCCTTTAGATTTTTTTCGTCAAATTAAAGATAGAGAAAATGAGTTAAGAGAAGCATATGACTCCTATGTTTCTGAAACAAAAGCTGAAAATGAGAGTCTGAAACGCAATGATGAAGAACTAAAAAGATGGACTACAGATATTCTTCGCAGTTTGCCTTTACACAGTGAGTTAACAGATCAAGCCATACAGATTGAAGATACGTTGAATCGGCTTTTAAAACCAAGGTATGACAATGCAAATCGTTTAGATGCATCGAAGGCTTGGAGAAACTCTACTTTAGTTGAGGCTTGCAGAGGTGCTGCCAGTAACTTGCAAATTCCTCCACTAATAAAGCCGTATGTTCAGGAGATGCCTTTAGATTTAGCTGATTCTGAGTTGGTTCTTGCACCAGATATTCATGCTGCGAGGTTGCTAACTAAGCTTGAATCGTATCAACAACAACTTGATACGATGAGACTTAAGAAAAGGAATCTATTTAGGTTAAATGCTCTATATCAACAAAGTAAGTTGTCCACAATTTTGAACCAGAGAACTCAAGATCCACGCAATATGCCTAACTGGGGAGAATATGGAAAAGAATTATTTGGTAATTACGTTTGTAAAGTATTTCGCTCGGCTAATATTCCGCCCTATGAAATTAATCTAAGTGAAGCTTTTTTACAGTGGTCTAGTTGCATAGAGTACCAAGTTGATGAAGAGCAAGTGCAGATCTGTGGGAAAATGCTGCATTCTGAGACACTTGATGGAATTCAAATTGTAATTCATGAGCTCAATTCAAAGAAGTTTGTATACCTTTATACCTTTTATTGTGAGGCACTTAAGCGTGAGGTCACCCTATTGTCAAAACCACTTTCGGCCGTGCAACTTCTTGAACAACTTAAGGCTGAAGATGGGGGGGACACCTGGGCTGGTGAAGTTGGTCCGCTGATTATTAAATTAAAAAACTCTCTAAGTCAAAGTGGCTATAGAGTCCCAGGAATTCGCGCCGTTTATTAGTGGGGTTGCGCCTGCTGAATGCAGGCTTTATTGACAAGGATTGTAATTATGTCAGCTTTAACATTCGCAGTATTAGTCGATGGTGAAAATGCATCGCAAGTTCAATATGCATCAATGCTTGAGGAAGTAGAAAAGTACGGCACTGTAGCAATTAAATGGGTTTATGCTGATTGGACTGCTAGAGAGCAAGTTAGTTGGCAAGATATTCTTCATGAGACGGCATCAAGCCCAAAACAACAGTTCCACTACGGTAAAGATGCTGCCGACCATGCTTTAGTCATGGATGCTATTGAGTTAATTAGTAATAATCAACGAATAAATGCTATTTGTATCGTATCAAGTGATGGTGGGTTTTATAGTTTAGCGCAACGAATTCGTGAGAAAGGGTTGCATGTGATGGCTATTGGCAAAGAAAATACTCCAGACAGATTTCGTAAAGCTTGTCATAATTTTGTATTCACGAAAAACTTATCTGATCCTGTTACTCGTTTAAGCCATCAAGATCTTAATGCTTTACTTGTTGATTCCTATCTAAGATGTGTACAAAGTAATGAGCCGGTATATTTAGGGGATATGGGGAACATGCTAAAGATGTTTGACTCATCTTTTGACCCTAGAAATTATGGTTTTTTAAGCTTAAAGAAGCTCATAAAGGATAAAGCGGAACTTTTTGATATTGTTGATGAAAAAATTGATCAATGTTTTATAGCAATGCGCACAAGTAACAAAAAAGCATCTGGAACAACTGTACAAGGTGTTATACGAAAATTAGACTCTAAAAGAGAGTTTGGTTTCATTTCATCTAATCAAGGTGATTACCATTTTAGCTTTATTGAAGTAAAGGGAAGTACTGCATTATTAAAAGAAGGTAAGACCGTTTGGTTTAAAGTTCCTGATATAGATTCGAAGAAGGATTTAGCTAGTGGGCAGTGTCCTTCAGCTAAAAATATTGTATTGAATAAGCAGCAAGTTGCTTAAGTACGACTTATTGGCAGCATTAAAGTTGGTAAAAGCCTCTGGGAAATTGAAGGTGGTCTTGAAAAAGCGCTACTCTTTAAACTCTATCCAAGAATTTTAGATAATGATCAAACGTTGAGTAAAAAGTATGCAACGTTTCTACCAGCAGCACTCGCGGCAGCATTAACTTATAATCCAGATCTTTTAGATACTGAAGTTTTTGGTGCTCTAATAGCTGAACTGCACGAAAATGAGATATTTGGAGATGTAGAAACGCCTTTAGACTCTATAGCAGGGCGAGGAGATGATTTTCTCTTAGCAATGTTTCCAAGACTTTCAATGTTTTGGAAACAGGCATTTATTAAAGATTATATAGAGTTATAGGCTCGAAAGTTTAATGGGCGAAATGGATCAAATAATTCCAAATTATAATGTAGTGGCTAATTCAACAGGCACATACATCGCCCTTACTTGCTCTAAATTCAATTTGTAGTGATCAAGATATTTAGAAAGGTTCCTTACCTACAGCAGGTGCATTAAGCCATTCTTGAACTTCTGGTGATACAGGAGCTGTTGCATCACATTTATCTATTAATTCCTCTAAAGAATACTTAGGCTTTGGGTTAAGTATTAGTTGGCCATTCTCAATCGTTAAGTTAACTGTTGCTCCTACCTTTAAACTTAGTTCTTCAAGAATTATCGGAGGAATTGTTAGCATTACGCTGTCACCGATTTTAAGCAGTTTCGATGTAACCATGACTGTCCTCCTTTGGGTTTACATTCATGTAAATATAGTTTCGATTATGGTGTTATACAAGAATAATAACTTCGATGTGCTAGTGGACTTACATATTAGCCAACGGAGGGGTGACTGCTTAAATCTAATTTAAACAGCAGCTTAAGATTGTCTTCGTTTTAATTCCATGAAAGGACTAAACATAGCAACGCTGCATCAGGTGTCACAGGCTAACTTTGTCTTCGCTCTAATTCCACGCTTACATAGTTGTTTTTGTGGAATTAAACGAAGACAATCTTTTTGTGAAAACGGCTTAAAAATAATCTAGGTGATTGATTGTTAAGCTTAAAAGATTGTCTTCGTTTTTGTCCGGTTTTAGTTAGAACATTTAGGTAGGAGAATCCGCTTAAATAAGGCTAACTCATAAGTCATCATTTTCGGTTTCTCACATTGTGACGTGGTTTAATTGATACGACTAACCCAGTTAAGACATAATTGATTTAACTGGAGATTGAGATGAAAACACGTAAAACCTATTCAAAAGAATTCAAACTTGATGCTATCGCATTAGTTAGAGAGCAAAATTACAGTATTGCTGAAGCTGCTAGAAATTTAGAAGTAACACCTCAGCTTCTTGGCCGATGGATAAAAGAAGCAGAAAATGATGATGGCCATGCTTTTAGAGGTAACGGCAAGTTAACGCCT
>NZ_BMII01000051.1:13363-19144 GCF_014641855.1 Shewanella inventionis | reverse complement strand
GCCACTGTTCAAAGTTAGCGAGGGTGTTAAGGAGTTTATCTGGCATCATTGTGACCGGGTTGATTTAGTTACAATGATTAAATCAGGTTAATTGAAATAAGTTGAGCTACGCTGCCGTAAGCTCACGGAGGTAGAGTAACGCAGGAGCAGTTGCCGAGTAGCCCAACGCCCATCGTAATGGTTGGGATATGGTGAAGGCCTGAACATTTAGAAGAAGGATGAGTCTTGTCAAACTTCTCGATACCCACTACGTCGCCAGACGATTACTATTAGCAGCGTATTGATATGCAACCGGCCTTCAACAGCGATTTATTCCAACAACTCCTCGAACCTGAAAATCTACACCGAGCTTGGCGTCAAGTTAAAGCCAATAAAGGCGCGGCGGGCATCGATTGCATGACCATCGAAGCCTTCCCGCTCTGGATGCAACAAGGCGGCTGGCAACAGTGTAAATCTCAATTAGAGCGAGGTGAATACCAACCCTCAGCGGTCAGGCGGGTGGAGATCGACAAACCTGATGGCGGTAAACGCAAATTGGGGATCCCGAACGTCATTGACCGTGTGAAGCCCTGCTTATGACTTTGTTTCAACCATTCCCTATATCCCTGATGATAGTGCGTCGCTCACGGTTAGCCGTAGCAAAAAATTCAGCGATTTCACGTTGGATGAGTTGTCACACTTAGCCGCTAAGGCCATGCTGCCAAAAAAATTGGTGTTAGATACTGCCAAGCAAACCGTAACAGGCTTTCATGAGATTTGGGCGAGAGAAAAAGCGCATTTACCACTTACCAAGTCGATGATTGAAGCAATCGAGAGACACTTACTAAGCATACCGCTACGCTAAAATGAGAACAGACCAGAGCATCGATTGTTAAGCAAACTATTCTGAGCATACTGTGATCTAGGGAGTTGTACGCTACAAGGCGTGACATAAATGCGTAAAAAGTATCCAATGGCAAGTATGCAAATTAATGAGTGCAGCCGTCATATTGATAAAGAAGCGATTAAAGGAAAGCTAATTGATGAAAGTCTACTATATTGTAGATATAATCTAATGTATGTTTTTTGTTTCTAAATAGTTGTGTACTTGTTTTTATTAAGTTGTGTCGTTTTACAAGGTTAATTGCGTTTGCAAATACTAGACAGACGATAACAAAGGACTTGTTACCGTAAAAATCTATGGATAGAAATAATGCCAGCTTTATTTCTTAGCGAGGTCCGTATGTTAATGGGTGATTTTTTCTTAGTGGATTGGTCGCGTTGTCATTAACAGTTATTTCCTATTCGGATGAACCAAACACTGTTTGCTGTAATAGTCTTCATCTATGGTGGTGGCTTGACTGCTGAGGTGTTGGAAAGCACAGCGATTCTGAATAGGTAACATAAATGCCAGTAAATGTAGAAGGAAATACTGGTATTGCTGAATATTGTTAAACGGCGTCCTGTTTTTGCAGTTATTTTTATTATTGCTCTTGAGGGCCTTTTCCCTTTACGTAATTAAATCTCAAACAATGAGGTTTAAATCTGTAAGTGAAAAAGCGCGCAGGTGTTGTGTGCTACTTGTATTTAAAACAAGCTAATTTAGGGGATATGTAATGCTGCAAGATGCTTATAAAATAATTCACGCTTTTAAGAATATTATGACTAGATTCTGGCATTCTTATTTGAAAATTTCCATTGTAGGCAGTTTTCTTGCGATGACCTCCCTCTATGCTAGCGCACAAAACAGTTCTTTTGACTTTACAACTGGTGATATCGTAACGCTGACAAATGCGGGCTCTGCGTTATCGAATCGAACAACATTTACACTGGAGTTTTGGGCTAAATTTAATAACGTCAGTGGGACCATCAATTTAGTGGATTTCACTGGCAGTGCTGATGCCGGTGGCCTCATATTGAACTCAGGTAAACTAACTGTCGATCTTGAGTGTGATTTTGGCTGCCTGACAGAAAGTAATATGTTGTCGTTAGGCACAGGAACCTGGTATCACATTGCAGTTGTATTTGATAATGGAACTTGGGATTTTTATGTTGATGGCGTCGCACAGGGAATAAACGTTTTAGATCAAGGCGCCCGTAGTAGCGTTCCTAATTATACGGGATTTGGAGTGACCAATCTTGTGTTTGGGTTGCAGAACCACTTCGCGGTAGATGATTTCGTCGGTGGTATCGATGATATTCGTATGTGGAGTAGTGCGCGCACGCAAGTGCAGATTCAAAATAACCGCAGTATCGAGTTGGTAGGCAATGAATCCGGCCTGCTGGGGTATTGGAAGCTGAATGAAGCCAGCGGTGCGACAGTCAACGATAGCCAGACTAATTCCTCCATGTTAACAGGTACCAGCAGCGGTATCGGCTATAACGCAACCGGTGCATTTGTTACCGATTCTGTCTCCCCAACAGTAAGTTCTATTACAGCCAGCACCGCAAACGGTACTTACAAAGTTGGTGATGTTATTAGTGTTCAGGTGAATTTTGATGAAGCCGTATTTGTTACTGGTACACCTCAGCTCACACTTGAAACTGGCACCACTGATCGCAGTATTAACTACGTCAGCGGTAGCAGCTCCAGTACTTTGACATTCAGTTACACCGTTCAGTCTGGCTATACTTCGGCCGATTTAGATTATGTTGCGACCAATTCGCTGATGCTAAATAGTGGCACTATTCGTGACGCGGCAAGTAACAACGCCACCTTGACCTTACCCTCTCCCGGTGCCGCAAACTCTTTGGGGGCGAATAAAAATATCGTTGTCGATGGCGTGGTCCCGACAGTGTCATCGGTTACCGCCAGTACCGCGAATGGCACCTACAAACCGGACGATGTTATTAGTATTCAAGTTAACTTTAGCGAAGTTGTGAGCGTCACTGGTACCCCGCAACTAACGCTGGAGACGGGTACAACGGACAGAACTATTGACTACGCAAGTGGTAGTGGTTCTAGTTCGCTGACATTCAACTACACCATTCAGTCTGGCGATACGTCTAGTGACCTAGATTATGTCGCCACTAACTCTTTGGCATTGAATAGCGGAACCATCCGCGATGCCGCTACTAATAATGCTACCCTTACATTGGCTTCGCCTGGTGCCGCTAATTCACTGGGCAATAATAAAGCGCTGGTAGTTGACGGCGTTGTGCCCTCTGTAATAAGTATCGCACCCGTGGGTGGCGCAGTATCAACAGATAGCATTGTTGATTTCACCGTTAACTTTGGCGAATCAGTCAACAACATTTCTACCGATGATTTCTCTCTTGACACTACAGGTAGCGCGGCTGGCACTATAGTCAGCGTCTCCGTGAGTTCAGGCTCCAGTGTGACGGTGAGAGTGAGCGGTATTACGGGTAATGGCTCCATCAAGCTCAACCTGAATGCATCGACCAATATCAGTGATGCAGCGGGTAACGTTGGCCCTGCAGCCTATACCAGTGGCTCAACTCATACCGTGGCTATCCCGACAGCCCCTGATGCTCCTACCATAGGCACTGCAACAGCAGGGGATAAGCAAGCTAGCGTGAGTTTTACCGCCCCAACGAGTACTGGTGGCTCAGCGATTACGTCTTATACCTTGACTTCAAGTCCAGGTAGTTTTACGGCCAGTGGCACAAGCTCTCCGCTAACGGTAATGGGCCTGACCAATGGTGTTGCTTACACTTTTACGGTTACGGCAACCAACTCGACGGGCACTAGCTCTGCATCAAGTGCTTCAAATTCAGTGATCCCCAAAGTTAATCAGACAATTACTTTTGCTAATCCGGGGGCGCAAAATTTTGATACTAGTCCCACGTTAACTGCAACATCAGATTCATCGTTAGCAGTCAGTTTTAGTTCATCGACACCAGCTGTTTGTACAATTACGAGCAGTGGAGCTCTGACCTTTGTGTCAACTGGTATCTGCACCATAGATACAGATCAGTCAGGTGATATTGCCACTAATGCCGCCACTACAGTGACACAGTCGTTTAGTGTGAATCCGGTAGTTGCAGGTTCGCCGGTTATTGGCAGCGCAACCGCAGGTGATACGCAAGCGAGCGTGAGTTTCACAGCCCCAGCCAACAACGGTGGCGCAGCGATTACGGCTTATACCGTGACCTCAAGCCCAGGCGGTTTTACGGCCAGTGGCACCAGCTCACCGCTAACGGTATTGGGCCTGACTAATGGCACCGAGTACAGTTTTAGTGTGACCGCAACAAATTCAGCAGGCACAGGCTTGGCCTCAAGTGCATCCAATAGCGTGACACCGATGGCTGCGCAAATCATTACTTTTAGCAATCCTGGTAGCCAAAGCTTTGGTACCACACCAACACTATCAGCAAGCTCAACTTCTGGGCTTACACCGACTTTTACCTCATCCACTACTGGCGTATGTAGTATCACCTCTGGCGGCGCTTTAAGTTTTGTTACCTCGGGAACTTGTACTATTAGTGCCGATCAAGCAGGTAATGCGGCTTATTCCGCTGCAGCGCAGGTGAGTCAGAGTTTCTCTGTAAATGCGGTAGTTGCAGGTTCGCCTGTTATTGGCAGCGCAACCGCAGGTGATACGCAAGCGAGCGTGAGTTTCACAGCCCCAGCCAACAACGGTGGCGCAGCGATTACGGCTTATACCGTGACCTCAAGCCCAGGCGGTTTTACGGCTAGCGGCGCAGGTTCACCACTAACGGTATTGGGCCTGACTAATGGCACCGAATACAGTTTTAGTGTGACCGCAACAAATTCAGCAGGTACAGGCTTGGCCTCAAGTGCATCCAATAGCGTGACACCGATGGCTGCGCAAATTATTACCTTTAGCAATCCTGGTAGCCAAAGTTTTGGTACCACACCAACACTATCAGCAAGCTCAACTTCTGGGCTTACACCGACTTTTACCTCATCCACTACTGGCGTATGTAGTATCACCTCTGGCGGCGCTTTAAGCTTTGTTACCTCGGGAACTTGTACTATTAGTGCCGATCAAGCAGGTAATGCGGCTTATTCAGCAGCAGCGCAGGTGAGTCAGACGTTTGATGTGAATGCCGTTGTTGCGGGCGCGCCGGTTATTGGCAGCGCAACAGCAGGTGATGCTCAGGCAAGCGTGAGCTTTACGGCGCCAGCCAATAATGGTGGCTCAGCAATTACGTCTTACACTGTGACCTCAAGCCCTGATGGTTTGACTGCAACTGGCACCAGTTCACCGCTAACGGTAACGGGCTTGACCAATGGTACGGCTTACACCTTCAGTGTGACCGCCACCAACAGTGCAGGGACCAGTAGTAGTTCAAGTGCCTCTAACAGCGTGACGCCGATAGGGTCGCAAACCATAACGTTCACCAACCCCGGTGCGCAAAATATCGGTACCAGCCCAACCTTAACGGCGAGTACCAGCTCAGGCTTAGCGCCAAGCTTTACCTCGTCGACGACAGATGTGTGTACAGTGACCAGTGGTGGCGTGTTGAGTTTTGTCACAACAGGAAGCTGTACGATTAATGCCGATCAGGCAGGTAATGCGGCTTATTCAGCTGCAGCGCAGGTGAGTCAGACGTTTGATGTGAATGCCGTTGTTGCGGGCGCGCCGGTTATTGGCAGCGCGACAGCAGGTGATGCTCAGGCAAGCGTGAGTTTCAGCGCTCCAGCCAACAACGGTGGCTCAGCAATTACGGCTTATACCGTGACATCGAGCCCTGATGGTTTGACTGCAACTGGCACCAGTTCACCGCTAACGGTAACGGGCTTGACCAATGGTACGGCTTACACCTTCAGTGTGACTGCCACTAACAGTGCGGGTAACAGTAGTAGTTCAAGTG
>NZ_BMII01000051.1:0-13264 GCF_014641855.1 Shewanella inventionis | reverse complement strand
AGCCCTGATGGTTTGACTGCAACTGGCACCAGTTCACCGCTAACGGTAACGGGCTTGACCAATGGTACGGCTTACACCTTCAGTGTGACCGCCACCAACAGTGCAGGGACCAGTAGTAGTTCAAGTGCTTCTAACAGCGTGACGCCAAGCGGCGCACCTGTCTTTACTTCAACACCGATACTCAGTGTCAACCAGAATGAGACTTACAATTATACTCCTATCGCTTCAGATACTGCAGAAGATGTACTGACTTATAGCGCCTTAACACTTCCTGCATGGCTCAGTTTTGATAATACAACAACGAGTTTAACGGGTATTCCAAGTCGCGATGATGTCGGCAGTCATTCGATCAGCTTAAAGGTTGTTGATGCTAGAGGCTTATTTGATGTTCAATCGTTTACCGTAGTGGTAAATGCTGTCAATAGCATTCCCGTTGCCGATAACGCCAGTGTTACCTTAGATGAAGATACCTCTTTGAGCATTATCTTTACTGCTACGGATGATGATGGAGATGCACTCACTTATGAAGTTGTTACACAACCATCATCCGGCATATTCGATAAGCATGGCAGCGCGTGGTTATACACACCTAATGCTGACTTTAACGGTGATGATAGTGTGAGTTTTATTGCTAAAGATGCTGAATCAAGCTCTGAGCCTGCAGTTGTGAGTATCACAGTTAATCCACTTAATGATGAACCTGTGGCGGTGGATGACAATTATAGTCTCAGTTTATCGGACAACAGCAGCTATACCATGGCTGTGCTTGATAATGATACAGACGTTGATGGCGATACCTTGACTATTGATGGTGCTGCAGCGGATGTGGGTAGTGTACAAATTGTGGGATCGCAGCTTAACTATCAAGCTCCTACTGATTTTGTCGGCCCTGTTGCCTTGCGCTATACCATCTCTGATGGTCAAAAAGGCAGAAGCCATGCCAAAGTTCAGTTGATCATTACAGGTGAAAATTCTGCAGATGCGCCTGTGATCACCGTACCGGCGGATATTAGGGCTAACGCCACAGGGTTGTTTACTAAGCTTAAGCTAGGCGTAGCAACAGCTGTTGATAAAGCGGGTAATAAACTTGCTGTCTCTTTAGTGAATACTCAACAATTATTTGCACCTGGCGAACATTTAGCTTACTGGCAAGCGACGGACAGTGAAGGCTTAAGCTCCATTAAATCTCAGAAAGTGACAGTCAACCCTCTGATTTCCATTAGTAAAAATCAGCTCGTTGCTGAAGGGAGTGAGGCACAATTTACGGTGTACTTAAATGGTCCATCACCACAATATCCTGTCAGTATTCCTTACACTGTCTCAGGATCAAGCGATGATAATGATCATGACTTAATTGACGGAGTATTTGAAATTACTTCAGGTCTAAGTGCCAGCTTTAGTGTCAATGTGTTCGATGATGGCATAACAGAAGCCGATGAAGAGTTAATTATCAGCTTAGATCCAAGCCAGAATCTCAGTGAACAGCGTGAAACCCGCATATTGATTACTGAAGCAAACATTGCGCCTCAGGCGAGCATAGTGGTTACGCAGTCAAATGAGCCGCGGACCCAAGTGAGTAAGTTGGAAGGTAAAGTGTACATTTCGGCTAATAGCCGCGATGTGAATGAACAAGATAGTCTGACAGAAGAGTGGTCAACTGGTGTTTTGGTGTTGGAAAGTGATGCCGATGGTAGCTACTTTGACCCTAGTACACTTGATGCGGGCAGTTATCCGATAAGCTTTGTTGTTACCGACGATGGCACTCCTCAGTTGTCTACCAAAGTGCAAATCACCATCTTGGTGAAAGACAGCCTACCTGTGCTCACAGGTACGGATAGTGATGGCGACTTAATTCCAGATAACCAAGAGGGGTTTGCTGACGCCGATGGGGATGGCATTGCAAATTATTTGGATGCCATTAACGAATGCAACGTGTTGCAAGAGCTTGTCAGCGAGCAACAAACCTTCCTTGCAGAAAGCCAATCTGGAGTGTGCTTACGTTTAGGTAATACTGCACTCCTTTATGGTGGTAATGGGATCAAAATCCCTGATGATTTGTTAATCAAAGATCCACTAGCCGATAACCTTGGTGGTTTGTTTGATTTTGAGTTAACAGGAATACCTAAGATTGGAGATAGCATTCTTGTGGTTATCCCTCAAGCGTTACCCGTACCAACCAATGCAGTGTATCGCAAATTTGTGCGCGGTAATTGGCAGGACTTTGTTTTAGATGCCAACAACAGTGTTATGTCTAGCGCAGGGAGTTCTGGCTATTGCCCTCCACCTGGCGCTGCAGAATGGCAGGTGGGATTAACTGAAGGGCACTGGTGTGTGCAGCTCACCATAGAAGATGGTGGTCCTAACGACGATGACGGTATTGCTAATGGCACCATTGTCGATCCAGGTGGAGTAGCCGTTATGCTCAATGGTAATGCATTGCCTCTTGCTGTAGCTGATGCTGTTACAGTACCCGCTAATCAAGGCATTGAAATTGATGTGTTGGCAAACGACAGCGATGCTGATGGCGATACCTTGACGGTAAAGCAAGTCATTAGTCAGTTTGGTTCTGCAGAGGTGTTGGATAATCAGCAAATAAGTTACTTGCCAGCTGAAGATTTCATTGGGACAGATGTGTTGGTTTATAGCATCAGTGATGGTAACGGTGGTACGGGTAGCAATAAGTTAACCATAACTGTTTTGGCAAATAGAGCCCCAATTGCAGTGGATGACATTGCCAGTACTGATGATAAAACCGCTTTGATATTGGATGTGTTGAGTAATGATACTGATGCGGATAATCACCCATTAAGCGTGATTGCTGTCAGTGCACAGCAAGGTAGTGTAATGATTGAAAACAACAAAATCCGTTATACCCCAACAACAGGTTTTGACGGTGTTGATACCGTGAGTTATACCATTAGTGACGGTGAAGGTGGCGAGGCGACTGCGAACGTAATGGTTACCGTGAAGGCTTATCAGACCCAAGTAGTCAAAAACGGATCAAGTGGCGGTAGTTTGCATTGGTTCTGGAGTTGTCTGCTATTGTTGGTGATAATGCTGCGTCTCAAACCACAAAGCAGTTTGAGAGTCTATCAGGTGTTATCATTAGGGGTTGTATGGTTGTTCGTTAACTCGAGCCCTATTCAAGCACAAGAGCCATCTTTGGTATCACCTTGGTACTTGAATGCGGTTGTAGGTGTTAGCGAAACGGATAACACTCAATCTGAACTACAGATGGAAATCACAAGTGGTCAGATAGAGTCCTTCGACAGATCCGGCACAAGCCTTGGTTTTCGGGTCGGATATCAAGTCACGCCGGTACTTGCCTTTGAACTTGGGTATATAGATTTCGGTGAAGGCTCGACACAGATAAGTGGTGAAAATCTAGATGCGAGTCAATACCATGACTTAGTCAAGTCAGTGTCACCCATTTTACCTGCTGGGACCACCGTTGGTGCCTTGTTTACGTTATTTGAGCATGAGAAGTGGCGATTTTCCGTGCCCGTGGGGGTGTTATTTTGGGAGTCTGAAGTTAAAAGCTACTCTCAAGGGCAGACGCTAATGACTCAGTTTGATGGGACGGATTTGTACACGGGGATGCGGGTAGATTACCAACTCTCTCGCCGTTGGTCAGCAGGTTTAGGCTTGGATTATATTGCTTTGGCCCCTAACGATCTGTTGAGTTACCAAGCGAACCTTCGTTATCAATTTTAATGTACTGTATTTAAATGAAATTGTCTGTTTGGCTATCCCCTTGTGGGGGGAGTCAATAGTGTATCCGCAACATATGCTGCTAGGTTCGAGGACGCTACGCTGCTAGGTACTAGGGCGTGACTTCGTCACTGCTAGGGCGCTTCGCTGCTAGGTTCTAGGGCGTGACTTCGTCACTGCTAGGGCGCTTTGCTGCTAGGTTCTAGGGCGTGACTTCGTCACTTCGAGGGCGCTGCGCTCTAGAACCTAGACTCTCTAGCGAGCCTGCGAGTTCCTAGTACTTAAACCCGTAAGCACAGCGTTCTGTAATCCGTAAGCCGTCAACGGTTTTAAGACTTACAAAAACACCTGGATCCCTGATAAAAGATCTCAGGGATGACAAGCGGGTTGAACCTAGAACCTAGAACTTAGCAGGACGAAGTCCGCTCTCTGGCGAGCCTGCGAGTTCCTAGAACCTAGGCTCTGTTACATTAGAACGAGTATTTTATACTGGCTTTAAATGAGCGTGGTGCACCTGGCATTGTCCATGCGTCGGAATATGAGTTGGCGTAATATTCTTCGCCAAGTAAATTATCGATATTTAGATTTAGATCTAAACTGTCGCTTAATTTAACATTGGCGAATAAATTGACTAGGGTATAGTGTGGTAAATCAAAGTTTTGCTCTAGAAAATCCCCTAACTGATCGCCCACATATTTAATCACAACGCCACCGCTGCCTTCTAAGCCGTTAATTTCAGTAAAGTGACGAACCATTAAGCTACCGCTATGCTCTGGCACATTACTTAACCGAGCGCCTTCTTCAATGACATACCAGTCCCACAGCGTGATTTCTTTAGTATTTCTGGCATCTACATAAGCGTATGACAAGGTTGCTTGGGTGTTTTCGGTTACATTGTAATGAATATCCAGTTCAAATCCGTCACTTTGGGCTTCACCAATGGCTTCGGTTGTGCCGTCACCGCTTGGGCTACTGGCGAGGATGTTTTTCTTGTCTGTGGTAAACATGGCCGCAGTACCGCTAAAGCCGTGATCTTGCATGTCCCATTTTATCCCCACTTCATATGAGGTGCTTTCTTCAGGATTGTGACCATTACCCTGGGCATTGACGCCTGAGTTTGGTCTTGCGCCTTCTGAATAGCTGGCATATAAGCGAGCATCATCATTGAAAACATACACAAGCCCAAAGCGTGGATTAAAGTATGACTTTGATGAACTTATGATGGCGTTATCGGCAAGACGGTTGGTAATGTCTTGCTCAAAATGATCGAAACGCATCCCTAACATGGCTTTAACGCGGTCGGTAATATCGATTTGATCTTGAAAGTAAATCCCTTGACCACTTTGCGCTTCCAGATCTGAGGTATTGTTTTTCATGCTGGGCAACGTATCGCTATACACTGGGTTATCGTAATCGATAGCAAATGCATCTGCGCCATCGCCGTCTGCACCTGAATGGCGATAGCGTAAAATGAGGCGATCTAGCTCGTAATCGTAAGCGTCGCCACCAATGAGCAGGTTGTTGGTTAGCCCAAATAGCGCAGCTGTTCCGCTAAACTCAACGCGCCCAGAGAGATCGGTTGCATCAAAATCACGATAGCGGCGCTGACGTACAATGTAGTTATTTTCTGCATCATACCAACGAGGCTCTGTCACACTGCCTTCAAAAGAGGATGTGCGGAAGCTTAATCCTGCGTTAAAGGCCCAGTCATTGGCAAAATCATGTTGAAGCTGGAGCTGGTGGCCTAGGGCATCAATTTCTACTGGGCCATCAGCTGGTTCGCCGTAAAAGTTTGCATAAGAAAACGGCTTTCCTTCAACAAACACGACCCCGCGGTCCATGTCGGCTTCTTGGTCGAGATATTCAAGTTCATAAGAGACTAGGGTGTTGTCAGTGACTTGGTAGATAAATGACGGGGTGAGAATGGTTTTTTTCTTTTCTACCGTATCACGATAGCTTTGTGCATCTTCATACGCACCGTTAATTCTAAAGGCGACATCATCGGTAATCGCATTGGTGTAATCGCCCTCTGCGCGGTAGGTGTTAAAGCTCCCTGTGGTGAACTTAATGTATCCTTGCTCGTCAAATTGTGGCTTTTTGGTGGTGATGTTAACTGTACCGCCAGGCTCGCCACGTCCATATAACGCAGAGCTAGGCCCTTTTAACACTTCCATAAATTCGACATTCGACATATCACGATTACCGCTAAAGCCACGTCCGGCACTAAAGCCGTTGATTAAATAAGCAGAAGGCAGGTTTTCGTCGCCCGCAAAACCACGAATAGCAAACATATCCCATAAGCCGCCAAAATCGTTTTGTCGAGTCACGCCGCTGACTAAATCTAGTGAATCTTGCAAGCCTGTAACGCCGGTTAACTCTAACGTTTCAAAAGAGATTGTTGAGATGGATTGAGGCAGGTTTTTTTCCTGCACATTGCCGCGATAGGCCTGACGTAGTCCTTTAACTTCAATCACTTCTAGCTCTTTTGACACTGAACTTGTGTTTTCAGCAGCAAGTACCATGCTGGGTAAGCATAATGCCGCAGCGATGAACCGGCTCAAGGGTGTTTTTGGGTGGGGAACGATGGCGCGTTTCATATTATTGATTGTCCTTTAACGTCTTGTTGTGTTCAGGATTGGCAGAAAACTCAGGCAGATTGTTGAGTTTTTCGAGCGAAAATGGCTCTTTGCTAAATAGCAGAGGGTAATAAAACAGACGTAATGCTGCGTGGTAATCGCGAACCTGTTGCTCATATTGCAATGATGCCTGAGTGTCAGTTTGGGCGATTGACGACAGTAATCTTTGTGTCAGCATAGACGGTGACAGCAAGGCTAAATAACCGGCTAGGGTGTCTTTTTCGATAAGTGCATGGCGGTATGCTTGCGATATCGCGCCGGCTTTTTGATCGCCCACTTCTTGAAACGCGTAGTACCATTTCCACTCAAATTGCGAGTCCATTTCTGTGTGATCTTTCCACTGAGGGTAAGCACTTAAAAAGGGCTCCCAGGTGGCCGAGAAAGGTAGGTCCCAGGCATCGTTGACCGCCTCGCGCTGGGTAAGCACTATGTCGCCACCTTTAGGTGTGTGCACGATTTCATTAAGGGCGATGTCACTGGACACCGGAATAATAACGCTAATGAATAGCCATGCACCAAGCAATATCGACGCGATTTGTGCGGAGCTTTGTTTTGCCGCTTTGGCCGAGGCAATAAAGGTGAGCGTGACCAGCATCCAAAACACTAAATGCGCTATCACAATAGCCATGACAATCAAAATGTCGCCCCAGGCGGCAGCACTATACAGGGCACCTATGATAAATGGCGTGAGTATGGCGATGGCTAACGCGCTACAAATAACAATGGCTCTTGATAACCATAAGCTTTGGCGCTTTGTAGCCGTAGTGATGAGTAAGTCGTAGCGGCCCGCTTCGCGCTCTGATGCGCGCAAATCATGCAGCAACAAGATCACAAACAATGGCAACAACACACTGATCACAAATGCAAAGTCAAACTTACCTAAAAAAGATAACTCAGGATTATCTGCATCGCTTTCATATATTTGCCCCTCAATAGCCAGCATTCGAATGCGGTGTTTCCAGGGGTAAATGTCACGTTGACCGATGGCGGCAAACGTCATGGCTGTTGGTGCTGAGTAGGTGAGGTGAAAACCATAATAAGCGGCGCTGCCATAGTCTGACTGTTGCGACAGGATGGTTTGTCTGTCTACCGTATCTTTTTGTTTAAGGCGTTCAATGGTGCTGAGCTGCGCCTGAGTTTCGCTAATACCTGACCAAACCGCAAAAGCGGTTAAGAAAAAATATAATACTCATAACGGCGATGATTGATTGCTGCTTTGAAAGAAAGCGCGCTTCTCTTTTCAGGTTTGAAAATAATGTCATTATCGAATCTTCCTTACTGCTATTCGAAGTAACAGCCCCACAAAAGCGGCCCAGAAAAGTAATTGGATAAAGTAAGGCAAGCTTTGCCCTAGCCGGGTTGACGCAGCTTCTGGTTGGAAGTTAAAAGATGACAGTATCTGCCAGTTAGACGCATCAACACGGGCCGCCTGGTTTGAGTTATGATCTTTTGAGCGATCCATATCGGTTTGATAATGTAATCGGTCGCGATGCACTTCATTGAGCGATTGCACAAAGTCGTACCTTAGGGTTTCTGCTTCGCGAAGAAAGCGGTGATGCGTTTCAAGGCTAGTGCCCGATATCATCATTGAAAAAGAACGTAATGCCGTGGCGGGGGTTATCCAGCCGAATTGCCGTGCAATTTGGGTTTGAGCAAGCTCATCTTGCATGCGTTTTTCGGCAAACGTATTGAGCAATGTGGTCAATTTTTTTTCTGAAAATTCAGCCACCGCACCACGGAAGTTAACGGGTAAATCTTCTATTTTATTGACGTTATATTTTGCGAATAAGTTTTGTTTTAGTTGTTCAAATGCAGGATCGGCTGCATTGTGACCATCACCGAGTTTTCGCAGCTGTTCTGCCACTGCAAAATCCGCTTCAAGTTTTCCTTCAGAAGGGGCAATAGCGGCCGCACTAGAGCTGCCAATACGAGGCAGTAAAATACACAGTGCGATCCATAAACTCACTAACACGGCAAAGCTGACACTGCTTTTTGAGTTGATGGTCGATACCGTTAACACTATGCCGCTCCATATCAAAATATACAGCACATATCCGCTAACAAATGCGCCAGATGCCAGCAGTGATTCACCATTTATGCTGGCCCAACTCGCTGCGAGGATTAATGGTAATAGCATGAGTAAACCGCTGCTCACTAAGGCGAGGTACTTACCCATGAGCAAATGCCATAAATTGACGCCCTGGGTTAGCATAATGTTGAGTGTGCCGGCTTCTTTTTCTCGTGTCACGCTGGGATAGCCAATCATGATGACGAACAGCGGCACCAGTACTTGGAATAAAAAGCTTGGTGTTAAACTGCTAAAACGTGTCATGCCCGATCCCTGACGTTGATCAGAAAACATGGCACTGTTTTGTCGGTGGCCTTCAAGAAAGATTGCCGTGCCTGTAAAGGCATCAACACCGGGCTCAATAATGCTGAGTGGCGTAGGCGCACGAAAAACATAATGCCCATAATGCACCATGCGGTGAGGGTGCCTGTCTGGTTGGTCTACAAATCTAGATTCTGAAGTGTGTTGTAAATGGGTTCTTTCATGCTGCGCCTGTTGCATTGTTATCGTATTTACAATGGCAGAGAAAATGGTCAGCAAGGTACCGATAACAATGATAGTGGCGGCTAATTTGGTTCGATGCCAAAAACGCCATTCATCTTTTGCGACTTGTTTAATGATACTCATCTTTTGTTTCTCGCAGAAAATGCCGTGTGAACGATTTCGGTGTCGATGTGAGACTGCTCGCCTCGATCAAACATGCCAACGATTTTTCCGTTATCGAGTAAGCCAATTCGGTGAGCAATTTGACAGGCGCCATACACATCGTGGGTCACCATAAATACGGTTGTGCCTTCGTTTGATAGCGTGGTGATAAGCTGGTTAAACTCATCGATTGCATTGGGATCTAAACCAGAAGTGGGTTCGTCGAGAAATAACACGGGAGCTTCTCGCAGTAGTGCTAGGGCAATGGCTGTTTTTTGGCGCATTCCTTTAGAGTAATTCGACATGCTTCTGTGCCACGCGTTAGGTTGTAATGCTACCCGTGTCAGCGCTTGCTCTATGTCATTGTCGCTTCGGTTAATATTGGCCAGTGACAAAAAATATTGAATGTTTTCAATGCCAGTTAAATGGCCGTACAGCATGACAGACTCTGGCAGGTAGGCTATTTTTGCTCGAATACTGTCAATGTCTTTATCTACTGACATACCAAGCACTTTAGCTTCGCCGCTGTCTTTTTTGACTGTGCCGAGAAACGTTTTTAATGCTGTAGATTTACCCGCGCCATTACCACCTAAAAGGGCAAAGACTTCGCCTTGTTTCACCGTAAAATCGACGTTATCTAATACTGTTTGCTTGGAAAATCGAACGCTCAGTGCTGAGGCGACTACCGCTTCTTTTTGCATTGCCTGATCTCTAAATAAGTTGTGGTAAACATGGTGTTATGTTGAGCCCTCTTTTGGGTGGAGGTTGCAACATATAATGAAATTGGTGGGATGTTATAACATATCATTTTAACTGTAAAATAAACTTTGTTAATCGCGAATATGCGCGAAGTGAGTTGTGCTATACCCATCATGGTAAATAAGTGTTTGTAAACAACTGCTTAGAGTGCGACATTAATTGCAGTGAGCTAGTTGTTCTACCCTCAGTATTTCCCACCTTTAGCTACAACACGTTTGCCTGAGCCCAAATCGAAATTTTCTACATTTAACTTATCAAACCAAGGATAAGCTTGGCGTTTTGCAAGCCAAAAGAATAAGCGTTTGACCTTAATTTAGTGGGGTCAGGGTAAACTTTAATAAAAAGGTAACTTCTAACCCATTTTTGCCCCATTCCTTGCCAGTGAAATTTTGAGTCGATAAATTTTGTCCTTCCCTTATAGTCACCATATCAATGTTTGGGAGCCAAAAAAATGCTTTTTCATTGAAGCACAAGTTGCTTCTGGAGATCAGTTTTTTAGGGCTACCTGTACAGTAAACCTTTAGTATTGCGAATATTTCGAATATTGACTTTTTCGAATATTTCGGATATTGTTTTGATATACAGATTTGTATAGTTTAAATTTGAAACTAGAGAGAAATACGATGAATACTGCTACAAAATTGCCAACCGCTGAAGAAATTGCACTGGCTAAGCTTGGTAGCCAAGAGTTGTCAGCCGTTATAAAAACCAATGGCGAAGCTCAAAGGATTAATGTTATCGATAAGTCAGGTAAGACTCACGAAGTCATGATTCCATCAAGTGCATTAAACATGATGATTGAGGTGCTTACTCAATTAGGTCAGGGTAACTCTGTTAGCATTACACCTATTCATGCAGAACTCACAACGCAAGAAGGTGCTGACATGCTAAATATGTCTCGCCCTACATTTATTAAGCTATTAGATTCTAAGGAGATTGTTTTTAGTCGCACTGGTAACCGTAGAAAGGTGGCCTATGCTGATCTTATGGAATACAAGAGCCGTTTAGAAGAGAATAGACTAGCTGCTCTTGCTGAACTATCCGCATTAGATCAAGAAATGGATATGGGATATTAATGACATCATACACGGTAATTTTAGACGCATGCGTTATGTATCCTGCTCCACTTCGCAGTTACCTAATGTATTTGTCCAACACAGGGCTATTCAGAGCACGATGGACAGACCAAATACATGATGAATGGACTCGTAATCTTCTCAAAAACAACCCAGATGCCGATCCTGTGCGGCTAGAAAGAACCAAGCTGTTAATGAACGCTCATGTACTTGACTGCTTGGTTGAAGGTTATGAACCATTGATTAATGGTTTAACCTTGCCAGATGCTGATGATAGACACGTTGTTGCTGCTGCTATTAAAGGTCAAGCGGAGTCAATCATTACCTTCAATCTTAAAGACTTCCCTATAAAGGAGCTTGATCCGCTAGGTCTTTGTGCAATACATCCAGATGAGTTCTTATGTGATATGTTTGAGTTAGATAGCAGTGCTTGTGTCAAGGCTGCCCAGCAACAACGAGGTTCGTTGAAAAGGCCACCAATGAGTCAAGACGAGTTTTTAGCCTGCTTGCAAAAGCAGAAACTGCCAAGCTTTGTCTCAAAGTTAAAGAACTTTAAGCTTATGCTTTAAATAGAAATAGTTTTGTAATCAAGATTGCCAAGTGCGTTTTAATCCAACAAGTTCAGAATCGGTTAGTGAAAACACGAATTGAAAAGTGGTTGAGACACACTTTTGTGCCAAAGTGCTTCAGTGTTTATCCATGTGTTCGTTATGCATGTTCAGCAAGAAATTTTGCATATAATGAATCTAACACTTCAGAGCAGAGGCGAATGATTGTGTCCAATTCTAGTCACTAGCGGCACCGCTTCATGAGGTGCCGTTTTGCTATCTGGAAATGGGGGATGTAGAGATCGCCCAAAGTTCGTAAAACGATTATGTCCATAAATGCGTTAAATCTTTAAATAACAAACAAGGTTGAATTGAAGATAACTATGCGGTGAATGTAATCGCGGCTATGACCTTCGAAAACATGGATGTTTTCGCAGAGCGCCCATGGATGGGTTTACCGCGTGTCATAGAAGCGATTTCATTGAGTATCGTTGCCTAACATCTTAGTTTTGTTTGAGTTAATAGCTCTAGTTGGCCTACTTCCATTGGCCACTCTTGATCTGGTTTGGCCTAAAATAATAAAAAGCAAAACACCTGGGTCCCGGCTCAAAAGCATTGCCGGGACGACACAGTATTTCGCCGCGCAGGGGGGAATTGCTGTCTCAAGTGTTAGTGGCCGAAAACCATAAAAAGCAAACACCTGGATCCCGGCTCAAAAGCATTGCCGGGACGACGTGAGAGTTAGGACGATATTAAAGTTAGGACCATGAGGCAGTAGCTAACATGCCTTTGTCCACCGACACCTCAGTGCATCGCGATTTGACCGATAGGCTTCTGTTAGCTCGACGTCTTTAAACGCTATTTTTAAATCTGCGCTAAATAGCATCAAGTGCATCACAGATTTCCAGCAAGGCATCACTACGGAGCTTCATTGGTAGATACACTCAATTAATATCGACCGATAAACGAAGAAAGTCTCTGACAAATAGATTGATTTGCTATGAAAGGTGGTTTTAAGCGTTGAGAGGCAGGGCGGATCAGGAGAGTGATGCACGCAAAGGTGTTCGCAATAGGTGGTTTTACGATACGTGACGAAGGGCTGTATTTTCTTTATAGCAATGTAAGCAATTGACTCTTATTTAGCTCGAGCTTGATTTAGCTCGAGCTTGATTTAGCACAGTCGTTACAGATGCACTGTAATTCAATTTGTGAGTTAAGCAATTGGAAGTCAGCCAGCTTAATGCTTTCTTTTAAAGCGTCAATCACACTGCCCTGAATGCCTTTTTCGGCAACTTTACCGCAGCTTTTACAAATTAAAAACTGTGGTACTTGGTGTGTATGCGAGCAAGTAATATGCGAACACGCTAGGTACTTGTTTTCAGACGACAACTTGTGCACAAGCGGCAGCTCGCTGAGTATGTCGAGCATGCGATACACAGACATAGGCGCTAGAGTTTCGTGATGTGTGGTGCGGTAAATGTCGGCTATTTCATAAGCCGATAAAGGTTTGTCAGAGTTGAGTAATACCCCTAACACGTTTTTTCGTTTTACTGTGAGTTTGACACCATTGTCGTGACAAATTTTTTCTGCTTTGGCAAACGTAGCAGCGTGATCGGCAGATGGCATAATTCAACTCTTGGTCAATAATGATTGGGGGTATTATTTATTGTCGCCTTCACATTGTAAATGATAAAACACCAAATAAACCCGCTCAAATCTAGCGCTTAACTTGATAACGAGCGAGTAGCCCCGTCACCTGTGGCGGGGAAAGCGAGTTCAGTGAGGTCTGTTTTGTTGTTCTATGTATTGGCGCAAAACCTC
>NZ_BMII01000050.1 GCF_014641855.1 Shewanella inventionis | reverse complement strand
TAGAAACAGACAAATTGATCAGCCGAACGCCGAGAGAAAGTCGTTCTTTGAAAGTATTAATAAAGACCGATGAGCTACCATTGGAATGGTAGCTCAATCGATCATAACTAAATTGAAATGGTACTAGACCCTGTATTCCGTAAGCGAAGCGTTCCGTACACCGTTAACCGTACACTGTTATCTAAACTCTAGAAGGACGAAGTCCGCTCTCTGGCGAGCTTGCGAGTTCCTAGAACCTAGCACCTAGACCCTAGAACCTAGCACCACAACCTGTATTCCGTAAGCGAAGCGTTCCGTACACCGTTAACCGTATGCCGTTATCTAAACTCTAGAAGGACGAAGTCCGCTCTCTGGCGAGCTTGCGAGTTCCTAGGACCTAGCACCTAGCCCCTCGCACCTCATCTATTCTTTATACGCTTTTCGGCTTTTAACCATTGGGCGCGGGTTAAATTTTTATTATTAGTGTCACCTAAATATAGCTGTTTTCTGTCGTCTAACTTATCCCAAATTTGTTGTTTTTGGGCATCTGTTGCTTGTGACCAAATCACAATCTCATCAATATGGCGAAAACATCCCATACAATAATCGTCATCATTTAGGCCGCAGCGGGCGACACAGGGCGAGTGCATAGTTTACAATTCCGGTTTAGGCAGATAATGCTCGCATCCTATCATTTCAATCGGCTAAGGTTAACCGTAATACTCACTATGTCAGCAATCGATTATCAACATACTTTCAAGTCACTCGACTCATTGCTTGAGGCGTTAAGTCCCTTGTGGCAGATGGTGGCGTTTGAGTGTGACCACTTACCCTGGCAGCAAGCATTTCCGCATTTAGCACAAAAAGTATGGCAAATACCCGATACAGACATAGACACAATTGATGCCGATCAGCACTTGCTTGTACATACGTTGCTGCCAAGCTTAATCACAGATTTAAAACAAAGCTCACATCTACACCTTGCTCACATCATTGAGCACTTAAGCTTGTTAGTATTTACTTTGCCCAAAAGCACCATTAACCCAAGCATTCCCCAACAATTTGCACAACAATCTGCCCAGCAACAGAATGATTTAGCCCATTTTAGTGCTCATATTAAAGGCAGAAAGTGGCAACAAATTACGGCATTTGCAGCGCAAATCGACCCACAATTGCAAACCAAATTAACCGCGTTACCCATATTAGAATGGTGTGCAGGCAAAGGACATTTAGGTCGGTTAGTGGCTAAACAGCAACAGGTAAACGTCACCAGCCTTGAGTGGCAAACCAACTTATGCGAACAAGGGCAAGCATTTGCTAACCAATGGCAATTACCACAACGGTTTATCTGTGCCGATGCATTTGCACCACTTAATCCCAATGACAAGGTGTTTTACCCCCAGCAACATGCAATAGCACTGCATGCCTGTGGTGACTTACATGTACGGCTAATCCAGTTAGCCACTCATGCAAACACCCAGGCCATTTCAATGTCGCCTTGCTGTTATCACTTAATTCAACATTCGCATTATCAACCACTGTCAACTCAGGTTAAAGCCAGTAAACTCAAGCTTGCCAGACATGACTTGCAATTACCCCTCCAGCAAAGCGTCATTGCCAGCCCCAAACAACAAGCACTGCGACTGCAAGAAGTCGCATGGCGTTTAGGGTTCGACACCTTGCAGCGCCAAATTAGGGGTATTAACGCCTATTTACCCGTACCCACCATTAAACAAAGCCAATTAAGTGGCAGCTTTACCGACTTTTGCCTATGGGCAGCAAATCAAAAACAACTACAAATACCAAACGATATTGATTTTGACTCATTTTTACAAAGCGGTATCGCCAGGCAGCGGCTAACAAAACGCATCGATCTTGTCGCGCATTTATTTCGTCGCGCCCTCGAGGCATGGTTATTACTCGACCGGGTATGTTTTTTACAACAGCAGGGATATGAGGTTTCACTGAGCGAATTTTGTGCAAACAGTGTTACCCCCAGAAATGCCTTTATCCAGGCAATTAAAACAACGGCTTAACAACATTCATTAAGTATTTATGTATTAAGCCATTGTTAACGCTATTGTATTTAACGTAAGTCTGTAATAATCGAGCAGCCAGTTAATCAACAGCGCTAACCAAGCCGTAAAAAAAACGTCAAATAAGCCAGTCTTACAGCGGTTTTTGATTGAATAATTAAGCCATTCTTGTTCAAATGGCGGGTTAATAACGACTAACAACTAATCTAGCGCATGTGAGTGCTTGCTAGAGCGAAGCGAATAATACGGTTTAATGAAATATTCACGCGTCTTTATCAATAGTCTGGCCTATGAGCTAGCACCACAGGTAGTGTCCAGTAGCGATTTAGAATCTCGCTTAGCACCCCTATATCAAAAGTTTCGCATTCCAATGGGGCAACTTGCCGCATTAACCGGAATCACCGAGCGTCGCTGGTGGCCAAAAGGTCATCGCCTATCAGACGGTGCCATAGCAGCCGCCCGCAAAGCCGTCAACGAAACCGGCATTGAGATCAGTGAGCTAGGTGCCGTGGTTTACACCGGCGTATGTCGTGATCAGCACGAGCCAGCAACAGCATGTCGTATTGCTGCAGAGTTAGGCGTGTCAAAAGACACCGCAATCTACGACATCAGTAATGCCTGTTTAGGGGTGTTGTCGGGTATTTTAGATATCGCTAACCGTATCGAGCTTGGCCAAATTAAAGCCGGTATGGTGGTGTCATGTGAGTCGGCGCGCGATATCGTCGATGCCACAATCGATCACATGTTAGCCGAACCAACAATGCAAAATTTTGCGCAGTCTTTAGCAACCTTAACTGGTGGCTCAGGCGCTATCGCTGTCATTTTAACCGACGGTACCTTACCGCTTAAAACCACGCGTCAGCATCAGTTATTAGGTGCAAGCCACTTGTCTGCACCAGAGCATCATCAATTGTGTCAATGGGGCCTGCAAGAAGCAGGGCACTTATTGTATCGCGAGTTTATGCGTACCGACGCCGTCACCTTACTTAAAGAAGGCGTTGAGCTGGCCAAACACACCTGGGAGCATTTTTTAGCTCAGCGCGATTGGGTTGTAGAGCAGGTCGACAAAGTGATTTGCCATCAGGTAGGTGCGTCTAACCGTAAACAAGTGCTTAATGCGCTCAATATCCCACACGAAAAAGAATACCCAACCTACCAAAAGCTCGGCAACATGGGCACAGTATCGTTACCCGTAACCGCTGCAATTGCTCATGATGAAGGTTTTTTACGTGTTGGCGATCAAGTCAGCTTTTTAGGAATAGGCAGTGGCTTAAACTGCATGATGTTAGGAATAAAGTGGTAAGCCCAAGGCTGCACTGACGTTTTTGCATTACATTATAAAAATAGTTTACAGGATGCATCATGCTAGACAACTTACTGCCATTTAAAAGTCATTACCTCGACCGTAACGGCAATAAACTGCACTATATCAACGAAGGTCAGGGTGAGCCTGTCGTCATGGTGCACGGTAATCCTAGCTGGAGTTACTACTACCGAAACTTAGTGAGTGCGTTGAGCGACAATCATCAATGCATAGTGCCAGACCACATTGGCTGCGGTTATTCAGACAAACCCGACGACCCACAATACGACTACACATTAACCAGTCGTATCGACGATTTAGAAGCATTATTAGACAGCCTAGACGTTAAACAAAACATCACACTTGTGGTGCATGACTGGGGCGGAATGATCGGCATGGGCTTTGCGGCTCGCCATCCTGAGCGCATAAAACGCATTGTGTGCTTAAACACAGCAGCATTTCATTTGCCAAAATCTAAGCCGTTTCCATGGGCATTATGGATATGCCGCGAAACCTTACTCGGCACCTTGTTAGTTCGCGGTTTTAATGCGTTTTCATCTGCGGCATCCTACGTGGGTGTTAAGCGTAAACCCATGAGCAACGAGGTGCGCCAAGCCTATATCGCCCCGTTTAACTCATGGAAAAACCGCATTTCAACATTGCGTTTTGTGCAAGACATCCCCTTAAAGCCGGGCGATCGTAATTATGATTTAGTGACCCATATCGGCGACAGCTTAAGTCAGTTTGCAACCGTGCCGACCTTGATTTGTTTTGGTTTACAAGATTTTGTATTCGACAAACACTTTTTAGCGCAGTGGCGTCAACGCATGCCCCATGCGACAGTGCACGAATTTGCAGACTGTGGCCATTATATTCTTGAAGACGCCAGCGACGAAGTCATCGCGTTAATTAAAGACTTTATTGCCCAGCATTAACAACCAAAAAGGCTCATTTGAGCCTTTTGTAGTATACAGCCAGTACTATAAATTAAACCTATGTAATAAAGCCGAGTGATTATGACTCAAACAACAGTAGATACTAATGCCAATATTTGCGTGCACCTCCAACGTGCAGCGCATACCATGCCAACTGAGTTAGCTGTTGCAGTACAACAGGCCAAAAATGGCACATTTGCCTACCAAGAAATCGACTTTAACAGATTACATCAACAGTCAGACACTATTGCAAAAGGGCTGCTCCAATACGGGATAAGCCGCGGCAAAAAAGCCGTACTCATGGTAACCCCAAGCATAGAGTTTTTTTCGCTCACCTTTGGTTTATTTAAAGCCGGTATTATTCCTATTTTGGTCGACCCAGGCATGGGCATCAAAAACCTCAAACAATGCTTTGCCGAGTCACAGCCAGACGTGTTTATAGGCATACCTAAAGCCCATGTCGCCCGGCGAATTTTAGGCTGGGGTAAAGGCAGTGTCGAGCAAGTCATTAATGTGGGCGGCACAAGGTTGCAACGCTGGCTAACCAACGCAACCCAGCTCGAAACCATTATTCAAATTGGCAGTCGTAACACGCAAATTTTCGACATGGCAACGCCAGATAAAGATGACATGGCCGCCATTTTGTTTACCAGTGGCAGTACCGGCACCCCAAAAGGCGTGGTATACAGCCACGGCATGTTTCAAGCGCAAATTAACGCCCTAAAGCACGATTATGGCATTACTCCCGGCGAGCGCGATTTAGCCACTTTCCCGTTATTTTCGTTATTTGGCCCAGCGCTTGGCATGGCATCCATTGTGCCAGACATGGACGCCAGCAAACCCATTACCGCTAATCCCGCAAACTTATTTGCCGCCATTGAGCAGTATCAATGCAGCAACATGTTTGTTAACCCAGCATTGCTGGAACGTCTAGGCCAAGCAGGCGAGCAAACTCAGCATAAACTCAATAGCGTACAAAGAGTGATTTCAGCCGGCGCGCCAGCCACCATTAGCGCCATTAAACGCTTCAGCCAAATGCTCAACCCTAATGTGCAAGTGCTTAACTCTTATGGCGCAACCGAGTCGTTACCCATTAGCATGATAGGCAGCCAAGCCTTGTTTAACACCAGCGATTTAACCGATCAGGGTAAAGGCATTTGTGTAGGCAAGCCTATCTCGTCAGTTGATATCAGCATCATCGCCATCACAGATAACCCAATCGAAGATTGGGACAACGTTACCCCATTACCAGCAAATCAAATAGGCGAAATCGTTGTCAAAGGCCCAATGGTTAGCCAGGCATATTATCGCCGACTTAAAGCCACTGAACATGCCAAAATTAACGACAACTATGTGTACCGTCACCGCATGGGCGATGTTGGGTATCTAGACGATGACGGCCAATTATGGATGTGCGGCCGCAAAGGCCATATCGTGGATGCAAAACGCGGTAAACAAAAGCTAAAACGCTATTTTACCATTCCTTGTGAGCGAGTATTTAACACCCATCCACAAGTGAAACGTTCGGCCATCGTTGGTGTTGAAGTCGCCGGCGATACCGTGCCCGTTGTTTGTATCGAACTCAATAAAGAGGTTGTGTGTTCAAACAGTAAAGCGCTATACCAAGCTTTAACAGCACTTGCAGAGCAATACCCGCACACCCAAGGCATTAACCGTTTTTTAATTCACCCAGACTTTCCGGTAGATGTACGTCACAACGCCAAAATATTTAGAGAAAAGCTTGCCGTTTGGGCACAGCGCAAATGGCGAGAATAGGACTTAACACCATGCTATTAACCGATTTTACACTCGAAGAGCAAAACGCACTCACTTTGCTTGCCACTAAGGTTAACAAAGTATTTGTTACCGGGGCAGGTGGTTTTTTAGGGTTTGCCATTTGCCAACGTTTGCGCGCTGCTGATATTGAGGTTGTTGGTTTTGCCCGAGGTGATTACCCTAAACTTGCCATGCTAGGTGTCGATATGCATCGTGGCGACATAAGCGACTTTACCAGTGTTAAAAATGCCATGCAGGGCTGCGACATGGTGTTTCATGTTGCCTCAAAAGCGGGTGTATGGGGCAGTAAACAAAGCTACTATTCCCCCAATGTTGACGGTGCAAATAATATTATCAAGGCATGTAAAGCGCTCAATATTCACCACCTTGTGTACACCAGCACCCCCAGTGTGACTTTTGCCGGCATTGACGAAAATGGCATTAACGAATCTGCCCCCTATGCCAGCCAATACCTTAATTATTATGGCGAATCAAAAGCAATAGCTGAACAAAACATCCTAGCCGCCAACAGCGACAGCTTAAAAACCACAGCGCTACGCCCACACCTAATTTGGGGGCCAAACGATCCTCATCTTGTGCCGCGTGTTATTGAGCGCGCAAAAGCGGGTAAACTCAAGCTGGTAGGCTATCAAGACAAACTGGTCGATACCATTTATGTCGACAATGCCGCCTACGCCCATATCTTGGCCGGGGTCGATCTTGTCTATGCAGCCAAAAGTGCAGGTAAAGCATACTTTTTAAGTAACGATCAACCCATTACCATGGCCGCAATGCTCAACAACATACTGGCCTGTGCCGATTTACCCCCAGTAACCAAACGAGTACCAGCAGGCGTTGCCTATACCGCAGGCGTCGTGCTCGAGGCGCTTTATGGCCTGCTAAACAAAACACAAGAGCCAATAATGACTCGCTTTGTTGCTCGCCAGCTATCAACCAGCCACTACTTTGACATCAGTGCAGCCAAACAAGATTTAGGCTACCAGCCCTTAATCAGCATAGAGCAGGGCATGCAACGACTAAAGCAGTCACTCGCAAACATGTAACATTGTATTTACAATCAGCAAGCGGCTTATTTGGTATAAGCCACTTGGCTAAAACCCAAACCGCTGTATCTTAAAACCTGACCACAACCCAATAACTTAATAACAAAGTGGTTCAGGGAGAGACAATGTCACACAACAAGCAACATGCATGGAACCCAGCTACCTTAGCCATTCATGGCGGCCATCAACGCGAAGCTTTTGGCTCGCTCACCACGCCACTTTATCAAACCGCCACCTTTGTATTTGATAACGCAGAGCAAGGTGGAGCCCGTTTTGCGGGTGATGAGCAAGGTTACATCTATACCCGTTTAGGCAACCCAACAACCGCAGAATTAGAGCGTAAAATGGCACTGTTAGAAGGTGCAGAAGATGCCGCCGCAACCGCATCAGGTATGGCAGCTGTATCAAGCGCACTGTTAACCCATTTGCATGCAGGCGATCACTTGGTTGCATCAAAAGCGGTTTATGGCTGCACCTTCGCCCTCATGACCACCCAACTCACGCGCCTAGGCATCAGCACCACATTAGTCGACTTTACCGACATGCACGCAGTAGAGGCCGCGCTCAAACCTAACACCAAAGTGTTGTTTTGCGAAACCCCAGTTAATCCACATCTGCAAGTGTTCGACCTGAGTAAAATGGCCAGCATAGCCAAAGTCCACAATCTAGTGTCCATCGTCGACAACACCTTTATGACCCCACTCTTGCAACAACCTCTTGCTCTTGGCATCGACATGGTGATCCACAGCGCGACTAAATATTTAAATGGTCATGGCGACGTAATCGCAGGCATAGTGTGTGGCAACGCAGAGCACATGCACCGCTTAAAGTTTGAAATATTAAAAGACTTTGGCGGCGTAATATCCCCCCACGACGCCTGGCTGATTTTACGCGGTTTAAAAACCCTAGACGTCCGCTTAACCCGCCACTGCGACAACGCAGAAGTGTTAGCTGAATATTTAGATAAACACCCTAAATTCAGTCAGGTCTTTTACCCAGGTTTAGCCCACCACCAGGGCCACAGCTTTGTGGGTAATCAAATGAAACGCGCCGGCGGCGTCATCGCATTCGAACTAAAAGGCAACAAGCAAGACGCAATTAACTTCGTCAACCGCCTAAACCTACTCACCATCGCCGTCAGCCTAGGCGACGCCGAATCGCTCATCCAACACCCAGCGTCCATGACCCACTCACCCTACACCCCAGAAGCCCGCCAAGCCGCAGGCATCACCGACACCCTACTGCGCATATCAGTAGGCCTAGAAGACGTAAAAGACTTAATAGCAGACATAGAACAAGCACTGCAGTAGATTGTCTTTAGGTACTAGGTTCTAGGAACTCGCAAGCTCGCCAGAGAGCGGACTTCGTCCTGCTAGAATCTAACCAACACCGCCTACTACTACGTCGTCCCGGTAACGCTTTTGAGCCGGGACCCAGGTGTTGGGGCCGAGGTACTAGGTACTAGGTGCTAGGTTCTAGGAACTCGCAAGCTCGCCAGAGAGCGGACTTCGTCCTGCTAGAATCTAACCAACACAGCTCACTACTACGTCGTCATTACTCATTCGTATCCAACACCGCCCACTACTACGTCGTCCCGGTAACGCTTTTGAGCCGGGACCCAGGTGTTGGCTTTTACGCTTTTACACAAGGTCAAAAGAAACACCTGGATCCCTGATAACAGATCTCAGGGATGACAGCAAAAAGATAAAGGCATAAAGATGAATGCTTACTTCGTCATTTGCTCATTCGTAACCAACACCGCCCACTACTACGTCGTCCCGGTAACGCTTTTGAGCCGGGACCCAGGTGTTGGGGCCGAGGTACTAGGTCCTAGGTGCTAGGTTCTAGGAACTCGCAAGCTCGCCAGAGAGCGGACTTCGTCCTTCTAGAATCTAAGCAACACCGCCCGCTACCACGTCGTCATTACTCATTCGTATCCAACACCGCCTACTACTACGTCGTCCCGGTAACGCTTTTGAGCCGGGACCCAGGTGTTGGCTTTTGCTCAAGTAGTTAGTTATTGGTTTAAAGCTCTGTCGTTGTGCAACGAACCTCACTATTAACTGCTATATTTTTTACATTATTTAAGCAGAGCAAAATGTTTATGGATAAGCAATCATACATTTACATCATGGCAAATCGGCCAAATGGCACTCTTTATGTTGGCGTCACCTCAGACTTAATACGACGAAACTGGGAGCATAAAAATGGCTTGTCTGATGGTTTCACCAAAAAGCATTCGATAAACAGATTGGTTTACTATGAAGTTTGTAATGACATTTATAATGCGATAACAAGAGAAAAACAGCTTAAAAAGTGGAAGCGAGAGTGGAAAATTGAATTAATTGAAAAACTCAATCCACGCTGGGAAGATCTAGAACTCTAGAGATTAAAAATCAAAAATTAAAAGAAACACCTGGATCCCCAATTAAAGCATTTGAGGATGACGGCATAAAAGGCAAAATCAAGTGCAACACCTGGATCCCTGATAACAGATCTCAGGGATGACGGCAAAAAGATAAAGGCATAAAGATGAATGTCTACTTCGTCATTTGCTTATTCGTAACCAACACCGCCCACTACTACGTCGTCCCGGTAACGCTTTTGAGCCGGGACCCAGGTGTTGGGGCCGAGGTCCTAGGTTCTAGGAACTAGGAACTCGCAAGCTCGCCAGAGAGCGGACTTCGTCCTTCTAGAATCTAAGCAACACCGACTACTACTACGTCGTCCCGGTAATGCTTTTGAGCCGGGACCCAGGTGTTGGGGCCGAGGTACTAGGTACTAGGTGCTAGGTGCTAGGTTCTAGGAACTCGCAAGCTCGCCAGAGAGCGGACTTCGTCCTGCTAGAATCTAGATAATAACGGAATACATAACGCTTCGCTCACTGCTTTTAGGCACTAGGCTCTGTCCTCGAGTGCTTTTATCGAGGATTCTAGATTCTAGACTCTCGGTTCTAGACTCTCGATTCTCGCCCCTTCTTTTACAAACACCCACAAAAAAGCCCAAATTAATGGGCTTTTAATGTGATGCAACGAGTGAGTATTAGTTGCTAGAGATTGTGCCGGCACCACCGCCTGAGCCGCCGCCAAAACCTGGACCGCCAGGAGCAGGGGCTGCACCAAATGCGCCGCCAGCTGCGGTTTGTAATTCTTCAAGGTTTGCAGCAACAATCGCTGGGTCAATACCGTTAGCAACAGCAACAGCTAAAATTTCGTCAGGTGTCATACCTGCTTCAACTGCGGCTTGTATAGCTTCGATAATTAATGCTTCATCACCATTGGCCGCAATAAAGGCATTGGCTAATTGGGTTGCAGCTTCAGATACCGGCACACTTTGCGTGCTCGCAGTAAGAGTTTCTTCTGCAGCCATTGCACCTACTGACATACCGGCAGTCATTAATGCCGAAACTAATAACAGAGTTAATTTATTCTTACGCATTATCTTGCCTCGTGATTGGTTGATTGACTGAAGTCGTTCAGCTGCAATGCACATGTCCATGAGTGGTTAGCGTTTGCAGGGATAATTGTACTGAAATTCCGTACAGCATACAATCCATTGCCTTGTAAACCATCGATGTTCATGAGTGAAAAATGTTCACCTATCTCTGACGACTCAACCTGTGGTGCAATGATTTTTATACCAATACCATGGCATATTTGGGTTACGGTTTGCACAAAAAAGCGCGTGTCGGCCTGGGCTATATCACGCACGTAACTGGCATCAATCTTAATAAAATCAATGTTTAAGTTTCTTATGTAACAAAACGAGCTTAAACTCGAGCCAAAACGTTCAATCGCAATACCAATATCTAATTGCTTAGCGCGACGAATAAATTTCTCGGTCGACTCAAGCGAAAGCATCGCGCCAGACTCGTTAAATTCATACAAAAGTGGTGGAAGCGATTTATGTAATTTTTGATATAAATCGAACAACCAGCCAGTAAACACCGGATTATGCAACGCGCGGTTACTAATATTAATCGCCACACGGGTATGCTCAATATGATGCAGCTTATAAAATATAAAGCACACAACCGCCTGCTCAAGCTCTTGCAATACCCCTAAACGTTCTGCCATCGCAAAAACGTCTATGGTAGACAACTCTTCACCGTCTACTTTAAAGCGCACAAACGACTCAACATATAAAATCGACTGAGTATCATCCACCACAGGTTGCAGCATAAGGTCAAAAATCTTATCAAGCGGAATACACTTAATGGCAAAGTCTTTAGGGCTGCTTTGGCTAATCTCGCTTTTAAAATACTCAGTAAAGTGAGTTAATATGCCCACCCATTCTTCTCTCGAATGGTTTTTTTGCATACCTTGCGCCGTTACCAACCCTTTATCGTTGTCGGCATATTGATTATGCACTAACTGATGATCTAAACGCTTAACAACCGCGGCAAATTCTTCTTGATGATTAACACGGGTGAGGGCATGTTTTGCAAAACCATTAGCAAACCTGTTAGAACCCTCAATATTAATAATCGCAGCCATTTGCTGGTCTATCGACTTTGCAGCGTCTTCAGTTAATAAGCTTAAAAACGCAAACTCAGAGCCAGAAATACGATATAAGGTGGCCTCTTGCAGCAAACTCATTTGTTGGCTAAAAATTTGTGCGCCCGACAAAATATACTCATCGCCACTGCCATAACCCTCAATATCGTTAATGTGTTTTAACGACGTCATCGACAACAAGCCTAAATAAAACCGATTTCCGTGTCGGTCATATTCTGCTTGTAATGACTCAAAGCGTTTTAATAATGCACGGCGATTTGGCAAGCCAGTGTGTGGGTCAATGTATACCTCATGCGACAAGGCCTCAGCCAGCTTGGTTTGCTCGTTAAACGAGCGCTGCACATTTTCAACCATACGGTTAATGGCATTAACCACAGTGCGCAGCTCAGAGGTAAAAGGATTAACCGCATTAAGGGTAAAACGTTTTTGTATAACCGACTCAGCTTGTTTTTCAATATGGCGTAACGGGTTAAGCACAGCCTTTAAAATAAAATACACACACAATAAAGCCACAAGCAGCTGTAACAGCGTGGTATTAAAGGTGTCTACAGCATGGTCCCACAAACTTTTGTACGAGGTACCCGCATGCGACTGCACATCTAACTTACCTGCAATACGCCAGCCGTCGCTCACTTCACTGGTCATCACCGGCGGGATCAAGGTAAACCAGTCAATAAACCACTGTGGTACAGCAAAATTACCGTCTGGGTTATCGCGTTTAAACAATACCTCACCGTCTAAGTCGGTAAAGGTAATGTGCTGATAATAACCCGAGTCAAAAATCGCATTGGTCATGGTTTCGGCTATGACTAAGCCTTCTTCATCCATATAAGGCGATATAGACAAACCTAAACTGTGCGCCGCCCCTTGAGCATGCGAGGCCAATTGCTCGTTTAAGTAATCACGCATGTTAGACACATTGTTATAAAGCGCCGCGCCAAAGCTAAACAAAGACAAACACGCAATCAATAAATACAATTGCAACCGTAAAGACATTCCCTTTCTAAACATAATTGTTAACCCTGCTTTTTGTTATTCGCCGTTTTCTATTCTATTTACTAAATCAGTCCAGGTTTTAGTGCCTGAGCTTGTCGGTTTGTTACTTCCTAAGCCTTGTGCTTTTGCCAACCATAAGCCTTGCCCATTAAATGAGTAAACAGGCTTTAAATCTCGGCGTTGATTAGCAGGTAAAATCTTTGTCTTTAAATTATCTAGCACTAAAGGCATAGCACCGGGAGTATCTAAATAAATCAGTACCATGTGTGGCTCGTTTATCAGTAGTGCACGCACATACATTAAACGCATTTTGCTTTCATCAACGCCCATAGCTTTAAGCGTAAAATACTTAAAAATGGCAAAGTCTTCACAATCACCACCTTTAGTGCCCAAAGACTCTATAGGCGTAGCCCAATAATCGCTTTTATTCCAATGGTCGCTGTCGCTGGTAAAACGAATCCGCCGATTGGCAAATTGATTGGCTAAATGTAATTTTTCACTATCACTTAACCCCATGCCTTCATTAATGGTATCTCGCCAGTCTGTAAAATCATCAATACGTTTAGCACCATAACGCTGCTCTACAACCTTAAAAAAATCAGTCGTAAATAGCTCATCGGTTATGTTAGCAATACAAATAGCCGAAAACACCACTGGCAAAATAAGCCAATGGCGACAAATAAGTTTGCTCAAGCTAGCCAAGCGTATGCCCAAAATGCCTACTGTAAATTCACGAAAATGACCAAATATAATAGAACTGAAATAAATCTACATAAATTAATGCTATAGCGGCGTTTATCATAATCTAGTTACGCTAAAAACGACAATAAAATGGCAATATAAACCATTGTTGTGTGTTTAAAACTGAGCAGGTAGCTCTAAAGTATTACAAATAGCAGGCAGTTTTAAACTTTACCCTGAGCGAACCATAGGTAGGTTAAAAAACAACCTGACGTCATTAAATATTCGCATGTCAATTTATTGGCATGTTAATTGTTTGTAATAATTGGCCTGTATAAGTAAAGCATACACACATACAGCAAAAAGGCACAAACCCTTGTGGCTACAAACTCGATGGCAATATGTACAACAAAGCGTAGCTTAAAATTAAAACTAATTAAAACAGTTTGTTAATAAATGGTTACCTGCAAATAAGAGCGATTAAAACGGCATAGTGGTGTGATCAAAATAAAATGTTACGGCCAAAGTATGGTAACAGGCAGCGCACCAACATGAAGCGAATTGTTTTAAAATGTGACACTGCAGTGCAAACATAAAAGTAAAAACAAAATTTCAAGCACAACATTAACAGTCTGTAAAAACGTAAAATAAGAACAAAAAAAGAGCAAAGCAAACAACAAAAAAATGAACGATTTTAGCTCATTCTAAAGTAGCAAAAGGTACTTTTGTTGCGTTTTAAAATGCCAAAAATGATTAAAAATTGACTGTTTATAAAAGATCGTCAAAAAACTGTCATTAAATTACCGTATACATTATAATTGCCGAATCATTAAGAGGACAAACGTAAAAGCAGAGAGTAGAAAAGGAACATTCGTACAAGGCATGACGCCACCGAGAACTGTTGTTGAGGCACAAAATCACCCGATTTAACCTCATTAGTTACCGATGCAACCTCATATCGTTGTTGTTCCCTACTGTGTCCAAAATACATACTTTTAGGCGTAATCAACACGCCCAAAAAACACCGTGTATTGCCAAGGCTGGCGAGTTAACACATCACTCACCACCCCGGCAGCGAGCAAACTCGCAGGACCCAATCTACTGTTTCACTCTGAAACGCCAACCTCCTTAGTACAAAAAGTTAATAGTAAAAAGTTAGCAGCAAAAAATTAGCAGTAAAAAGTTAGTAGTAAAAGTACTAACAAAATAACAAGTTAACAGGTTTTACAGCAATCTAGAGGCTGCAATCTAGTGGCGGTAGCGTGCCTTTTTACAGGCAAAACAACGCGAGAATCGAGAATCTAGAATCTGCTTCGCCCGTAATCTTTTATGCCGTTATCGTTGTTATCTAGTACCTAGAAGGACGAAGTCCGCTCTCAGGCGAGCTTGCGAGTTCCTAGCACCTCTTACTTGTTCAATTTTTCCACAGGACGTATACAAAATGAAAATTGCCATTGCAGGCACAGGCTATGTTGGGTTGTCCAACGCAATGTTACTGGCACAACACAATGAAGTGGTTGCCGTAGACATTATCGAGCAAAAAATTGCCATGCTTAACGATAAAGTGTCGCCTATTGCCGACACCGAAATCGAAGACTTTCTTGCAAACAAAGCATTGCACTTTACAGCCACAATAAACAAAGCCGAAGCTTATAAAGATGCCGATTTTGTCATTATCGCCACGCCAACAGACTACGACCCTGTTACAAACTACTTTAATACCTCATCTGTAGAGTCGGTGATTAAAGATGTTATTAGCATTAACCCCAATGCAGTAATGGTGATTAAGTCAACCGTGCCTGTTGGTTACACCGAGCGCATTAAGCAAGAATTTTCCTGCGACAACATTATCTTTTCGCCTGAGTTTTTACGTGAGGGCAAAGCCCTACACGACAACCTCTACCCGTCACGTATTATTGTGGGTGAGCAAAGTAAGCGGGCTAACACCTTTGCCAATTTGTTAGTGCAAGGTGCAATTAAAAAAGATATCCAGGTATTGTTTACTCACTCAACCGAGGCCGAAGCCGTTAAGCTGTTTTCAAACACTTACCTGGCACTGCGTGTTGCTTACTTTAACGAGCTAGACACCTACGCCGAAGCTCATAGCCTTAACAGTAAACAAATTATCGACGGTGTGTGTTTAGACCCACGCATAGGTAACCACTACAACAACCCATCTTTTGGTTATGGCGGTTACTGCTTACCAAAAGACACCAAACAACTGCGGGCCAATTACGCCGATGTACCTAATAACTTAATCGGCGCCATTGTCGACGCCAACACCACCCGTAAAGACTTTATTGCCGAATCAATTCTTAAACGTAACCCTAAAACAGTCGGTATTTACCGTTTAATCATGAAGTCAGGCTCAGACAACTTTCGCGCATCAAGTATTCAAGGGGTAATGAAGCGCATTAAAGCCAAGGGTATCGAGGTCATTATTTACGAGCCGGTAATGGAGCAAGATGAGTTTTTTAATTCAACCGTTTATCGCGATCTTGAACAGTTTAAACATGATGCCGATGTGATTGTATCTAACAGAATGGATATTGAGTTAAGTGATGTTGCAGATAAAGTCTACACACGTGATTTGTTTGGAAATGATTAGCGTTAAGTCATAATTAAGGGACTATAAATTGATATGAAATACCTAGTAACAGGTGCCGCTGGATTTATCGGTAACTTTGTCGCAGAGCGACTATGCGAGCAAGGCCATGAGGTCGTTGGGTTAGATAACTTAAATGATTATTACGACCCCAATTTAAAACTGGCCAGACTAAAACGAATTGAGCATTTAGCAACGTTCAGATTTGTCAAAATAGACATATCAGAAAGAGCCGCCATTGCAAAGCTATTTGAAGATGAAAAGTTCGACCGAGTTATTCACCTAGCTGCACAGGCTGGGGTTAGGTACTCAATTGAAAATCCAATGGCCTATATTGACTCTAATCTAGTCGGTATGGCTACAATTCTTGAAGGCTGCCGCCATAACAAGGTGCAGCATTTAGTGTATGCATCCTCGAGTTCTGTATATGGTATGAATGAAAAAATGCCATTCTCTACCGAAGATGCAGTAGACCATCCTGTTTCGCTTTATGCCGCTACCAAAAAATCAAATGAATTGATGGCTCACAGCTACAGTCATTTATATGATCTGCCAACCACAGGGTTACGTTTTTTTACTGTCTATGGCCCTTGGGGACGACCAGACATGGCGCCATTTTTATTTACTGATGCCATCTTAAATGACCGTCAAATTAACGTATTTAACCACGGGAAAATGAAACGTGACTTTACCTATATTGATGACATCGTCGAAGGTATCATCCGTATTCAAGATGTCGTGCCAAAACGAGATGCTGAAAATTCAAATACGTCACCTTCTTCAAGCAAAGCACCTTATAGAGTCTTCAATATTGGCAATAACGAACCAATACCACTGATGACATTTATTGAAGCTATTGAAAACGCATCCGGGAAAATAGCGGATAAGAATTTTATGCCAATGCAAGCTGGTGATGTACCAGCCACTTTTGCAGATATCGATAGTTTACAAGATGCTGTTGGTTTTAAACCTGATACTAGTATTGAATATGGTATGCAGCAGTTTGTTGACTGGTATCGTAAATATCATTGTTAATTGTTCAGTTAAAAAATAGAGAAGAAGGTTGGTATAATGAAAGTGGCTGTTGTGCATGATTGGCTTACAGATTTGGGTGGTGCTGAAAAAGTCTTAAAATCGATTATTAATATTTATCCGAATGCGGATATATATACAATTGTATGTGGAATGAACAATGAACAATTGTCTTCGTTAGGTATTCTTAAACCGGTTAATACTTCATTTATACAACGTCTACCATTTGGAATTAAAAAATACCGGTCATATCTGCCATTAATGCCACTTGCTATTCAGCAATTTGACCTAAGTTCATACGATTTAATTATTTCGAGTAGTTATTGTGTGGCTAAAGGTGTTTTGACTGGGCCTGATCAATTACATATTTCGTATTGCCATTCTCCTGTACGCTATGCTTGGGACTTACAGGGACAGTACTTAAAAGAAAGTGGAATTGAAAGTGGTTTTAAATCAATATTAGCTAGATACTTTTTAAATAAAATTAGAGATTTTGATGTTAGATCTTCATTTGCAGTAGATAAATATGTAGCCAACTCTACATTTATTCAACGAAGAATAATGAAGTTTTATCGCCGAGAATCAGAAGTTATCTATCCTCCTGTTGATACAGAATCGTTTACTTTAGTTGAAAATAGACAAAACTATTATATTACCTGTTCTCGATTAGTTCCTTATAAAAAGGTAGACCTAATCGTTAATGCGTTTAAAAGTTTACCTGATAGACATTTGCTAGTTGTTGGTGACGGACCTGATTATAAAAGAATTAAGGAATCACTTCCTCCCAATGTTACTCTTTTGGGTTTTCTTGAATATTCAGACCTAATAAGTAAAATTCAAAATGCAAAAGCGTTTATTTATGCTGCAGAAGAAGACTTTGGAATTGTACCTGTAGAAGCTCAAGCGTGTGGTACGCCTGTAATAGGTTATGGAAAAGGTGGTTTAATAGATACAGTAAAAAACGGAATTACAGGTATTCACTTTTATAAACAAACGACTGCTTCAATTATAGAAGCTGTAAAAAAGTTTGAAAATTCTGTAACTTTAGTTAGTGCAAAAGAGATATCTCAGCACGCACAAAAATTTGGAAGTGAAAGGTTTGAAAACGAATTGTCTGATTTTATAAACGAAGCCATTGAATTACATAAAAGCAAGTTGATACAAATGGTTAAAGGTTGAGAGCTCCTTAATAACTGATTTGATATTAACGATTTAAGTATTACTGGTACGAGGTGTGAATGAAACAGATTTTAAAGAAATTGCTACTTTTATTTCCAATAAAAATTCAAATATTTTTTAACTTTAGAGCCAGGAATGGCTACTTTCCTAATTTTAAAAAACCTAAAAGTTATAATGAGAAAGTACAGTTTAGGAAGTTGTTTGATAATAACCCTTTGTTTGTTACTTGTTCAGATAAATATAAAGTTAGAGGCTATGTTGAAGCAAAGGTAGGTAAAGATTATTTGATTCCGTTATTGTATGTAGGTGAAAATATAAGCGAAAAAGTATTGAGAAATATTGAAAAAAATTTTGTGGTTAAAACAACTCATGATTCTGGCACTGTTATCATTATTAAAAAAAATGATGAGGTAGATTATAAATTTGTCGTTGATTCAATTACGAAGTCGTTAGGTTACGATTTTGGAAAATTGGTACATGAACCATGGTACTCAAAAATAGAGCCTAAAGTAATTATCGAAGAGATGCTTCAAGGCGAAAATGGTTCAGTGCCAAATGATTATAAGTTTCATGTTTTCAATAGGAAAAATGAAAGTCCTAAAGTTATATTAGGTGTAGATTTCGACAGGTTTACTAAAAATCAAAGCCGCTCTTTTTTTGATGAAAGTGGTAGGCAACTAGATTTTGAAATAGATTATCCAAATTTAAAAAAAGAAAGGCCTAATATTGATAACTTAGATGAAATGTTCCGAATTGCAAAAGCGCTTTCAGAGGATTTTGATTATGTTCGTGTAGATTTATATTCTGTAAATAATAAAATATATTTTGGTGAATTGACATTTGCTATGGCTTCAGGTTTTGCAATTTTTAGAACAAAAGAGCAAGATTTCGAATTTGGAAAATTTTGGGAATAATAAAATGAAAATTTTATATGTTGTTAATACCTATTATCCTGATGTGAACGGCGGTGCACCAAGATCTGTGCAAATGCTTGCTGAGGCAATGAAAGAAGATGGTAATGAGGTTGTTGTTGTTCGTTTGTCTCCTAATAGGAATATAGAAATATATGAGTATCAAGGTGTAAAAGTTTATTCAATGCCAGTTCGCAATTTATACTTCCCGAGAGAAGAAGTAATTCCAGATAAATCAGGGCGGGATCATACTTTGTTAACAGTAGGGAACTTTTTCGTATCGGCATGATCTGATCAGGCATGTTAATCTACTGAACCTAATCCATGTCCTTATTTGAACACTTGAAACTTATCGAAGACCC
>NZ_BMII01000049.1 GCF_014641855.1 Shewanella inventionis | reverse complement strand
AAATCGTCTTCAGTCAGAGACAAGCTTTAAGAAAGGAGTAAGAGCAAAACAAATGAAAGCCAATCGCAACACCGATTACCTTGAAAAGGTTATTTTTGGCAAGTGAAATTTCATGCTCTTACCCTGGGTGGATCTGTTCCATATACAGAATAATATATTAGAAATTTCGCGTATAAGAAATTGAAAAATCATTTAACGTATTTGATGCTTCTATAGGTACAGGTGTCATCGGTAGGCTAGTGTTTTTCATTTTTCCATCGAATCCATAGGAGTATGCAAAATCTAGAGTAGAGTATTTGCTAAAGTTATAAGCAAAGCCTGCTGTTAAGTGTTTTGTTGGTAATGCTGGGATAGTTGGTGCAAGTGTTTTGTTATTCAATCCCGTTGTTGCAGTTCTATATCCGGCTCTAAATTCCCAATCTTGATAATGATAATTTGTTCCTACTGACCATATTGATATATCTGAATAATTTTGAGGTAGTAAAATCCCTAATTGCCCCATTTCTGATGAATAGGTGATATCGATATCTTTCATTGCATTTTCCCAAAATACTCTTGAGAAGTCTGATGTAATCATCCAATCAGGTGAAATTTTATGGCTTATGCCTATTGTAATATTAGCGGGTAATTTAAAATCTTTAACGCGTACGTCACCATTTACAGGAACTTGTCCAGCAACAGCATCAACAACAGTTAACGTAGCATCACCTGTCATATCTTTCATATACCCTTCGGTACTGTATGACATACCTAAGGTTGTATTTTTTTGGATTTTATACGTTAATCCCATTTTAGCAGTAACACCCCATGAGCTTATGCCGTTACTAACAGGCTTGTTTTCTGTAAACCCTATATGGGCACCTCTTAAATCAGGAAATTCTCCTAATGTAGGCAACATTGACCCACTTACTCTGCCATCTTGAATTAATGAGCCTAGTTGATCTGCGCCTAATAATAAATTAAGATTTAATCCTTGCCATGTGGCATCAATACTTGCCCCTATAGTCAATTTTTCATTGAACTGATAGCTTATGGCAAAAGGGATATTTAAAACAAAAAGGCGGCTGGATACGTCTAAATTTGTATCTAAGCCACCAGTAGCTTGTGATAAAAATGAAGAGTTGCCATATTCAGTACCGATACCACCTTGGCCAAAAACACCAATACCTACTGTATATTTTCCTGTGCGGTAAGTGATAGCAAGCTGAGGAATGGAATAAGGACCTCTATTCTGAGAATTGGAAAGAGAAGAAGCTTTTTCGCCAGTAGATAAATTTCGGGTATAAATATCAGTAACGATAATGTCTACACCTATCAAAAACTGTGTACCCTCTTTCATTAAAGATAATGTTGCAGGGTTAGACATCATGCCTGCTGGTCCAACATCATAGGCCGTGGCTGTCCCACCCATTGCTTTAGATATTGATCCAAAGCCTTCTAATCTAAATACATCGGTTGCATGAGCACAAGTTACTATTGTAGAACTTAAGATTAACAAGGATATTTTATTTTTTATTAATTTCATTTGCTTTCCCTTCTGTTTATTTGTTTATTATTTGTATTTAAAAATTTTTCTAAAAATATAATACGGTCATTTCCCCACCACATATATTCATCAACCATCATTGTTGGTACACCAAAAATATGTTTGTTAATGGCGTTTTCTGTCGATTTTTGATACTCTTTTGATGCTTCATCTGATTCTATGAAGTTTAAGAAATCATTAATATTCCACCCTAAACCATTACAAACCTCATCAAAAACCAACTGACTATCGGGTGCATTCCCTTTACCCCAAGTCAAAAAAAAGGCAAACTTTACATATTTTGCTTGTTCACTCTCATCATCACTATAAAACATACCTTTATTTAATTTTTCTGTATTAAAATTAGGGATGAATTTTAATGGGATATTATAAAGTGAAGCCCATCGGTCAATATCTTGCTTCAAATAAGATAATTTGACTGGCATATCTCGATTAGTAGGACCTATATTACCAATAGCTTTTTTAGCTTTGTCTAAATCTATTGGGTGATAAATGATTTTATTCCCTGTTTCTTCAGCTAATTCTACAAGCTTGAAACTAGCTAGATAAGAAAATGGGCTTAAAAAATCAAAAAAGAAATTAATATTCAAATTTAGAGCTCCAAAAATTATAATGTATCATTAAATATGTATTACTTTTGATCTGGTCTCATTCCTAAACCTATACCGCCGTCACTTAAAATAACAGCACCCGTCATATATTTACCGTCTTCTCTTGAAGCTAACAATGCGAAAATCCCAGCATGATCTTCAGGTTTAGATGCAAATTTTAATGGTGTCATTGCACCAATCATCTCTTCAATTCCATCTGATGTTTCAAGGTTAGCATCTTCAAGACCAAGACTGCTGGGGCCCGAAAGTGGTGTTAATGTTCCCCCAGCAGCAACACCATTTACACGAATATCTGGAGCGGATTCCCATGCCAATGCTCTTATAAAACCTAATACTGCATGTTTAGAAGCAACATATAACGGACCACCACCGCCTAAAGAATAACTAGACGAAGACGCAGTAAATATCATTGAACCTTTTGATTCTTTAAGTGCGGCTAACGAAGCCTTAGCACCAAGAACATATCCTAATAAATTGATATCAAACAATTCACGATAGCCTGATTCTAATAATTTAGCATCAGTTGTATTTACAGCTGACATATAATCCCATATTCCGGCATTACCGATAAAACAATCTAATTTTCCAAATTTATTAACGGTTGATTCTACCAGTTTTTCATTGTCACTATAATTTCTAACATCACCAATAGTTACTATCACTTTATCGCCAAAAGTTTCATTTAACATTTCAGCATCTTTTTCAGTTCTAACTAAAAGCCCCAACTTTGCCCCTTCATTGATAAAGCGTTTTGCAACAGCTAAACCAATACCTGATGATGCACCTGTGATAATTGCAACTTGATCTTGTAATTTCATCATATATCTCACTCTTTATATTATTAAATTATTACTTTATAATATTTTGTAATAAATGCCTTAAAAGATTAAACACTCTTACTTTTTAGTTAACAATCCATACTACTATTTCATAATTAAACTTTTAAAATGAATAGCACATGATAATTTAATATCTAAATAGCTAACTAAATACTCCATATTAGTAATATGGAGTATTTTTAATGGGTATATTTTATAGGTACATAAGCATGTTATGGCCAGAGACACTACGCTCCGGATAATGAATATAACGAGATTTCAGCTGGAGTTGACCATCTCTATTTCGTGTCAAAATATCATTACGACTATAAATAAATTGATCAAGTTGATAAGCTCGTCGTCCTCTAGATATTAAGCAAACTGATCTAACATGGATATCTGAAGAGTTATCGTCTTGAGCTAATTCAATATTACTAACAATTCTAGAATAAATTTCTAACGGACTGCTACGCCAGTTTTGTGGATCTAAATCATGCTCAACACGAATACCTAATTGACGATGATCATCATTAAAAAGATATACCGTATCGGGTTGATTATAACGGCGTTCTCTGGTTGATCGTAATTCTTTACTCGCAACAATATATCTAATATCTTGACTTAATATTTCACTATGCCAAGTTTTGTACATTCTTGCATCTAACAACCTTGATTCACGATACAAAAACGCAGCAACTTCATTATTCAATTTTTCTGAAAAATTGGTTTTCTTCACTAACTCATCAAAAGCAATATCATTTTCAAACACTAATGGATCGTTATTTTTTGTTATATCAGTCATATTATATTACCCCTTACTTATTTAGTTTTTGCGTTGGTTAAAATATCAGCCCAAGTACTACTTTTATCTTCTATTTCATGCCAACTATTAGAGTTGACAATAGCACCATAAGCACGGTAATAGCCGCGATAACTTGTTTCACCAATTGCAGATTCACCAACCACTCCAGGATATTCACCATTATAAACATCATTACCTATGCCCATTTGAGCATTAAGTTGTTTGTTTTTTGTTTGAAAACCTTTGGTCATATAGGTTTCTGATTCCATATTATCATTGTCATCACTTTCCCAATAACCCGCAACACCAAAAGTACGTTGCACTGATATTGCAATCCGCTGCTTAAGTTCTTCAGGCATATCTTTTTCTACCATTGCCCAGGTATATACTTCAGTAGTATCTTTATCGATAGGCTGCCATGTTTTAAATACACCTGAACCAGTTAAAAAGCTATTGTTTGGGAAAATAGTGGTATTTAGGTGTGAGCGATATATTCTTGCACGTACGACACCTATTTTTTCTGCTAATTGTTGTTCTTTTGTACAGGCCCATTGCATCATGTCATCAATTAGTGAGCTATCATGAATACCTGCATAAGCATCCCATAATACACCTAATCCAGACCCATATTTAGTTGTAACCTGAAGACCTAAACCTTCAGTAGGAGGTGTACTGTTACTTGCTAATGGTGTAAATACAGATTGACCTGTACGTAATGCTGAGGCATGAGTCCAACCTACGTGGTAAGCATCGCCTACAAAGTTTTCTGATGGGCATTTCCAGTTAGCTCTAATCAAGCAACGCGCTGGTGGCCCAATTAACTCAAGACCACCAGAGTGTTCGAAGTATGGTTCTAAATACCATTTTAAGTCACCAAAGTATTCATCTAACGATGGCGCATCTTCATCAAAACAACCATAAATAAAGCCATGGAAGCTTTGTACTTTAGCTACTTCATGTAATGAATTTTTGCACTTGTCAAGTAAACCGCCATAGACTTCCTTATCAAAAGGTACAGCTTGTAATTCGCCTGTATTACCATACCCCCAACCATGATATGAGCAAACAAATCCTTTAGCATTACCAGCTTCATTTGGGCAAAGTTGTGCTCCACGATGTCGGCAAACATTTAAAAAAGCTTTGATGTCACCATTTTCTTGGCGACTCACAATAACCTCATCCGTACCCATTTTGGTAACAATATAGTCACCATGGTTTGGGATAATAGATTCATGTGTTAAAAATAGCCATGAACGGCCAAATACATTTTCAAGCTCTTTTTCAAAAATTTTTTGATCACCATGTATTTTATGTAATTGCGTACCATGGTTAACATCGATTAAATTACTGTCTTGATCTTTCATAGTAAGTTTCCTTTTTTTATTTATAATTATTAAAGATTATGCTTTTGTTTTCATTTCTAGATAGCCACAACCGCAAACCCATTCTGGGACAGCTTCATATGCTATTTCTTCACCTTTCCAACCATCTAGAATCCCCATAGCACATATAAAGTTCTTTATTTCTAATCCGCCATTACCGCCATCACGCAAAACATCTTCATCTTTCATCGCGATTAAATCTTCAACCTTTCCTTGGGTTATTAAATTGATAATATTGCGATCCCATGCTTCATTAACATGACCCATTTTTGCCATGCCTGGCCAATGACTAATACCACCAGTACCATATACTGCGATGCGCTCATTTCCAGTCCAAGTTTCAACTGCTGCTTTAATTGACAAACCTATTTCATAAGCGCGCTGACTATTGATAAAAGGTTCAACACCTGAATTTATATAAATGGGGATTATACGGAGCCCTTTTACTGGTTTTACTGCATATTCAACAGGAATAGCAATAGAATGATCTACCGTTAAAATTTTAGACGCTGCCCAATCAACTTGATGCGTATGTCCGTAGTCCAGAATGTGCTTAGCAAGCGAGGTATTATTAGGGATTTTTTCACATTTGATTCCTAACCATTCTTCTTTAGGACCTTCAACATCACCAATACCGATCATTGCTTGCGGTACGCAATAAGGTCCATTCACGGTATAATGATCATCACCAATTATAATTACAGTATCGATATCTTGCTCTTTGACTTTTTCTACTATTTCTTTATAAGCATTCATGCATGAATCACGTTTTTCAGCAGGAGGGGCATCAGGCATTGCTGCTATTAAAGGGTCATGAGGCATTAAAAAGCCACTGATAATCTTAGACATAAAAAACTCCTAATTATTGTTGTTAATGTTATTAAGACGTTGCATGTATTCTGGTATGCCTTGAGGACCATTAATGGCTTGCCATGTCATGAACATTAGCATTTGATCTACACCTAAAGTCACCATAGCTTCAATATTCATCTTTGATAAAATGCTTAATTCATCTGGTGTTAAAGAATAGTTTTCTAATATCTCATCTGGATCATTTCTATAAAGTGCACTTTTCTCATTGGAATCCTGTAAATCCCACAATACTCGCTCAATAGTATAAATAGACATATTAACTCCTTATTTTTTAGAAAGGCTTTGATGTAACTCAGCCCAAGCTTTACCTGATTTATATGCGCCATCTAAGTATTCTTCAGGCGTAAAAATATAAGGAGGACGACATGGTCCTGCTTTCATCCAACCGGCAGCATTCATTCTATGCTTCTCTAAATTAATATTGTAAGTTGAGAATTCTTTAAATGAACCATTAGGAAATAATGTTGCGTAAGTACGAGCAATTTGTCCTGAAATTTTCTGAGCTTCGTCCCATTTTCCTGTTTCCGCTGCTTTTTTCACTTCATCTCGCAATTTTAAAACTGGTGCTGGTCCACAAACTGCGCCACTTGTCCAAAATGCGGTACAAAATTCAGGAGCAATACGAGCAGCAGCATAAAAATCGACATCAAGAGGAAGAAATCTAATTTTTCTTTGGCTTAAATTCATATCAGGAACAAGTGAACCTATGCCAAGATATTTAGCAGTAATTACTTGTGGTATTTCTGCTACTTGCGCCCAAAACTGACGTGGAAAATCAAATTTAAAGGCTTCATTATTTGCATAAATACAAATCGCCATGTCAGGACAAGCTTCTGCAACATCTTTATAAAATTGAACCGCAGTTGGTACATCACATAATTGCCACATTGGCAAACCTAGCATTGTACCATCACAACCAATTTCACTTGCTTTTCTCGTTAACTCAATAGTGTCTCGCGTATTTAATCCTGTTGTGCCACAAAAATAAGGTACACGGCCATTAACGGTTTTAACGATAGTTTCCATGAAGACGATTTTTTCATTGTAAGTTAATGTAGCACCTTCGCCAAACGTCCCTGTACTAATAATAGCGTTAACACCTGATGCAATAAGTTCTTCTACTACGCGTGCAGTTTCTTCTAAATCTACCGTATCTTGCATGCGCCAGTCTGAAGCCCCATCTTTTGCGGGTGTTGGCATAATAGCCCAAAGTCCATGTACATCATCAACGGTCATTAACTTCTTTTTACTTGAATTTGTCATTATTATCTCTTTATATAATATGTTGTTAGTGTGCTTTATTCATCCATAATTAAATTGGATAATCTTGAGCTATAGGTTCAATTGTGATCCATTTTAATTCTGTGAATTCATCGATAACCGCTCGTCCATCAAATCGTCCCCAACCGCTATCTTTAGTTCCACCATAAGGTGCTTGTGCATCATTTTGTACCGTAGAACCGTTTACATGGCAGTGACCAGCTTTTATATTTTTTGCCATTTGTAATGCTCTATTCACATCTTTGCCAAATACAGCAGCAGATAAACCATATGGTGTATCATTTGCGACACGTAAGGCATCGTTAGCATCTTTAACTCTAACAATACAAATTAATGGTCCAAATGATTCTTCGTGATAAATTTCCATGTTGGAGGTAACATGATCAAGAATCGTTGCTTTCATTACTGTGCCATCAGTTTTGCCTCCAGTGATTAATTTAGCTCCTTTAGATAAAGCATCATCAATATAACCATTTAACCTTTCAGCAGACCCCTTTGTAACCAAAGGCCCCACAACGCATTCATTACCATCGCATGGATTTCCAGCAGGAAGATTATTAGCAAGCTTTGCAAAAATCCCCGAAAATTCATCTGCCACCGATTCATCTACTATGATTCGGCCTGTAGTCATACATATTTGCCCTTGATATAGGAACGATCCAAAAGTTGCAGCTTTTGCTGCTTCTTTTAAATCTGCATCATCAAGAATAACTTGAGGGCTTTTACCACCTAGCTCTAATAAGCAGCGTTTCAAATGATAACCAGCTTTTTGAGCAATAAAGCGCCCAACACGTGTAGAGCCTGTGAAGTTGATTCTGCGTACATTTTTATGTTCGATTAAGGAATTAACAATGCTTTCACCATCTTCAGGTTTATTTGATAATAAATTTAAAACACCCGCCGGTAAACCTGCTTCAATAACCGCTTCAACAACCAAACTATGAGTTTTGGGACTAATTTCTGATGCTTTAAACACTACGCTGTTTCCACAAACAATAGGGTAAGCAATCGCGCGAGCTGCAAGCACAATAGGACCATTCCACGGCGCAATACTTAAAATAACTCCAACAGGTTCACGTATTGTCATAGAAAGTGTGCCTGGTTTATCAGAAGGAATTGTTTCACCTTGAATTTGAGTAGCTAGGCAAGCCGCTTCACGAAAAACATTAGCAGCCAGCATTACATTAAAACCTGCCCATAAACTTGATGAACCAACTTCTTTAGCCATTGCATCAATGAATTCTGCTGTTTTACTTTCTAATATATCTGCTGCTTTTAGTAAAATATTACGACGTTCAGATGGGCCTGTTTGCGACCAAGATTCGAATGCTTTCTGTGCAACTTCTGCTGCATGATTTGCATCTTTGACACTTGCAGCAGCAGATGATGTAACTACCTCACCAATTGTTTCGTTATAACGATCAAATGTTTCTTTGTTTTCACTATCAACAAATTCATTATTAATAATTAATTTAGTTTGCATTACTTTCCCCTAATTTATTTTATTATTCGATCATAGATATATATATAAAGCCATCATCGCCAACTTTAGTTGGGTATGCTTTAATATCTTCAGTTAATGGACTAGTACAAGCTTTACCACTTCTAACATCAAACTCTCCTTGATGAAGTGGACATTCAATTCGGTGACCATCAAGAAAACCATCGCATAATTTAGCGTTACCATGAGTACAAATGTTATCGGTAGCAAAAAACTCTCCTTCAACATTATAAACAGCTAAGTTATAGCCATTAACATCCACTCCAATAACGTCATCTTCTGGGATTTTATTAGCTTCTACAGCTTTAATATAATTTTCTTCTGTCATACTTATTTTCGCTCCACACGTCTAATAAAGATTTCTATTTTTTACTGTTTATTTTCACATCAACTATTGTTACTTAGCTCAATACAATAAAATTTATTCATACCGAGCTTTTTTACAATAATAAAAATTTATTTAATTTTTAACGATATATCACCAAGTTTTTCTATTGAACCATCTATTTTGTCACCAGAAACAACTGGGCCGACACCTTCAGGTGTACCTGTATATATAAGATCTCCAGGCTGTAAATGATAAAACTTAGATAAATGAGCAATCACTTCATTAACATTCCATATTAATTTAGTTAGTTCAGAGTTTTGGTGTATTTCACCGTTCACAGAAAGCTGTATATTACCCGTATCAATAACACCACATTCAGTTTTAGGTACTATAGGAGAAATAATAGCTGATTCTTCAAAATCTTTACCTAAATCCCAAGGTCTATTAGTTTCTCTTGCTTTTAACTGCAGATCACGACGCGTCATATCTAAGCCACAAGCATAGCCAAATATATAATCTTCAGCATCAGATTCAGGTATCTCAAAACCCGTTTTTCCTATTGCTACAACTAATTCCATTTCATAATGGTAATTACTTGTTTGCGGCGGATATTCTACAGTTGAACCTGATGGCACAATAGCACTTGGATGTTTTGTAAAGTAAAAAGGAACATTTTTCGCTTTATCCACACTTACACCCATTTCGGCTGCATGAGCGTGATAATTTCTGCCTACACAAAAAATTCGGTGTACAGGAAATAATGTTTCACTATTTGCTATTTCTGTTAATACTGGCGGTTTAGCTGGAAATAATAATTTATCAGTCATAATATTCTCTTAATTAAAATATACCTAAATAACCATGTAGTGGTGATTCATCGGCGGTTAACATAAAAATCGGTTTGTCTGTTGGATTTGTAAACTCAATATCTACATATCCTGGAGCTGAAAATGTATCTTTTTCTGAAAATGAGACAGCTTTAGTATCAGCGTTCATTAATCCTGCCCCTTCAATTACATGAAAGATGCATGGAGTCGTTCTTTTAGGTAAAGTGACACTTTGCCCACTTTTGATCATCAGCGCACCGAAACCGATGCTAGGAAATAAACTATTACCATTTTCAGGATTAACATAGCTTACTTGTACTGATGACTCATCATAATCCTGAGCCATTTCTAGTAAACAAGATTTTGTTTTCTTCCATGGGTAACGCAACATGGGGGTTTTATTCTCTGTACGTGTAAAGCCAAGGCTAGGTACAATGCCAGCAGCACTATAATCTGAATAAGATTTATCTCGTTTTTTACTCACTTTTTGTAAACCGCTCTCGATAGCCCATGACCCTTCTAAGCTATAAATTAACGGTAAATCAAGAATATCCAGCCATACAATAGGATCTTTCCCTTCATGGTGATGCTCATGCCACATCCCCGACGGTGTTAAAATCAAATCACCACGTTCCATCTTACAAGGCTCGCCATTTACCGTGGTGTATGCACCTTCGCCTTCAACAATAATTCTAACTGCATTAGGCGTATGTCGATGATTAGGAGCTGTTTCACCTGGTAAAATTAATTGCATTCCCATATAAATACTAGGCGTCGCTTGCATATTATTCAGACCATGTCCTGGGTTTGCAAGTACAAGCACCCTTCTTTCTGCTTTTTCTATAGGTGTTAAATCACCTGCTTCAATAAGCAATGGTCTAATATCATTATATCGCCAAGTCATAGTTTCAGTATTTCGTGTTGGAACTTTATGCGGTAAAACTGCACGCATATTCGGCCACAACGGTACTAAATTATTAGCTTCTAGTTCTTCTTTATATTTTTTCGGAAGGTCTTCTAGTGTTCCTAAAGTTTTCACAATCATTCCTCGTATATTAATTTTATAGGGTCTTAGGCCATATAATCAGGCTGTTTTTCTGGGGCTGCACGTTTGAATGCGGCTTGTTCTATACAGTGATTATAAATAGCCATAGCATGTGAATATTTACTCAAATCACACCCCATACGTAATGCATTAGCTACTTGAGGAATTAAGCAACAATCAGCTAAACTGGCTGTTGTCCCATAGCAAAAAAAGTCAGATGTTCCATACTTCTCCAGCCAAGTTTCAATGGCATCGAATCCTTCACTGATCCAGTGGTTATACCAAGATTTTTTATCTTGCTCAGTGAGCTTGAACTCTTTTTGCAAATATTTTAATATTCTTAAGTTATTCACTGGATGTATATCTGCAGCAATAATATTACAGAACTCTAGAACTCTGGCTTTACTCAAGCTATCACTGGGAAGTAAGCTACCATTAGCATGGTGATCATTAATATAGGCTAATATAGCCATTGACTGAGTTAAACTTCCTATATTTTCATCAATTAGAATCGGCACACCTTTGCTGGGATTTAATTGAATGTGTGTTGCAGAGCTTTGCTCTCCAATACGAATATTCACACCATGATATTCATATTTAATATTAGCTAGCTCTAGTGCTACTCTTACCCGGTACGACGTAGAACTATTAAAAAAACTATATAAAGTAGTCATTTTTTACCTTTATTTATATTGGATATATCATTGAATTGAGAATCATCTCATTATCAAAAATACAGCGTCTTGATTCTATTAATAGCTTGCCATCTACTCTAACTAGTCGATCGATATATCGTCCTACGTTATAAACTTCAGCAATGCCATCTTGCTTAGTTCTGAAAACCGCATACCTAGCTTCAGATTCGATGTGATTTTCAGTCACCTTTAAAATTCTAGGTGTAGATACAACGTGTGTTTGATAATAGTGTTCATGGTAAATCGTTTCAGTAATACCGTATATCCGGTCTTTCAGCATACCTTTACTTGATAATGCTAAAGCCGATAATGGGAAATTATTATCAAAATTATCACGCGATTGAATTTTATAGACACAATCTTCTACAAAAAAATCTATCCATTTATCCCACTGTTCTGAATCAATAGACATAGCATAATCTTGATAAAAATCTTGTACTTGCTGGTATAATTCAAAATCAATCATAATTAACCCTCCATCTTTTTAGACCAATAATCATACATACCACGTATTAACGTTTCTGATACCATATGGTCTGTATGCTTATCAATTTCAATTCCACCCATCTTAATGATAGCTACAGAATCATCAGGTTTTTGTTGGCACCCTTCTTGTACAAATTGAATCGCTTCACCGTCATCCGCAGATACAAAACCAGCAGGACCAAATAAGTTAGCTTGTATTAATCTGCGCTCGGTCATTTCTTCACTATCATCTTCAAAACCAAAATGTGTCCATACAAAATCAAATGAGCCTTTACCATTAGGTTGTATATGCCGGGTAGATAAACTATTTACTTGCTGCTGAATAATTACACTTGGGAATAAAGTCAACATAACGGCTGTTGGACCATTCCACCAATCTTCATATTTGACATCTAAGAATCTCTTATCATTGAGTTCCATATTTCCTTTAAAGCTTGAAACATTTGTAGTTTGATCATCTTTACCACCAGCACCTCTTGTAGTTATCATTGCTGCATGGCGGAAATGTTTATCCATTTTTAATTCTGATTCGTTATCTGATCTCCATAAACCAAAAGTAACAAACCATGTATGCAATAATCCTGGATGGTAGGGGTCTTTAATATTTTCTAACATCAACTTCCAGTTCCCTGGAATTCTTTGTTTGTTGTAGCCAAGAACTTTTAATGGACGGCCACTAAATACACGATCATAATAGCCGAGTAGTTCTTCCCCTATATAATCTTCTAAAGACTCAATATCATGGTTAAAACTAGCAAATACAGCACCACCTCTAATAGCTACCTTTAATTTTGTTAATCCATGTGCTGATTTTTTAAATGTTTTTGGCATGCCACCTTGCACTTTACCATCTTTCTTCATCCCTCTTAATAAAGGAACACCCTCAAGGTTTCCTTTTAAGTCATAGCTCCATTGATGATATGGGCAGATAAAATCTTTGATTTTGCCATGTTTTTCACGACAAAATTTCATCCCCTTATGGGCGCAAACATTTTCAACAACATTTATGCTGCCTTCGTCATCTCTGACCATTACAACGGATCTTTCACCCACTAACGTATTTTTAAAATCACCTGGATTTTGAACTTCGACTTCAAGCCCTACATAACACCAATGGTCATTATAAAATAATCGCTCCAATTCTTTTTTATAGACACTTTCGTCGGTATAAGCCCAAAAAGGAATTTCTGATAATTTACGATTTTCTAGCTTGGTATCTATTTTCATTATATTTTCCTTAGTTATATACTAGAATCAAAGAATGCATCTGAATAAACTCTCGTAGGATCAGCGCCAAGATCTTTAACTAGAGCTGATGCCGCATCTACCATAGGAGGGCTACCACCAAGATATACGCGAAAGCCTGCTAAATTTTTGTGAGTTTTTGCTACAGCATCTGTAACATATCCACTTAAATATGAGCTATTTTCATCGGCACATTCAACGACCACATGATATGTAAAGTTTGGATATTCTTTTTGTAATGCTTTAAGCTCATCTACGTAATAAATATCTTGCTCGTATTTAACACCAAAAAACAATTCTACTGATTTTAAATTATTTGCCTCTAACGCTCCTCTAGCTACAGAAACCATAGGAGCCAAACCTGTACCACCACCAATACAAATAATTGGATCATCATTTTTTAAACGAACATAAGATGCCCCTAAAGGACCGGTTATGCGGAGTTTTTCATTATTTTCAGCAATGGCATCAAGCTTTGAAGTAACGCGTCCATCAGGAATAATACGTATATGAAATTCAAGCTCTGAATCTTTTGCTGTTGTTGCCATTGAGTAAGAACGAGGGGATTCATTACCAAATTGTATTTGTACATATTGTCCACCAGTAAAATCGACTGGCTTGTTAGGTTTTACACGAAGTACACGTACATCATCAGTTACTTTGGTATAATTCGTTATTGTACCTTTACGTTTAACCGCCACATGCTGGACGATTTCATCAGGCTCTGGAATTTCAATAGTTATATTTTCTTGTGACAATATTGATGTACAAGCAAGAATATTGCCGTCATCGGAGAGTAAGTTATTTTCTACAATACCTTCTCTCTTTAAAACCTCACCATCGACTAAGGTACATTGGCAAGTGCTACACCGTCCAGACATGCAGCTATACGAGATTGGTATATTATTTTCTAGTAATACATCTAATAAATTACTACCTTCTTCAGCTTTTAGTGTCTTACCAATAGTTTTTACATATACTTCCATAACAGTCCTATTTTTATAATCTATTTCATTCTTAAGAAAAGCGTGTTTAATATTTACTTCCATAATCTACTTAAATATCTAAATGATTTCAATTAATGTAATTCAAATATTAGATGAATTACATTCATATTGACGTGGTTTAATTGATTCACCTACCCAGGGTGGGATCACGCATTTCAGATAAATAACACGGTATAATAAAGAAATTTTGAACTTTATTGATATAAAATGATCAGATCAGTATCAAAAACCAACCTAAGTTATTTATCATGTCATTATTTCAAGATATTGAAAGTATTGAAGATCACCGAGTAGACGCGAATAAAGATTATGAATTAGCGGATATTATTTTCTTAACCGTAGCCGCTGTGCTTTGTGGAGCAAATGGTTGGAAAGCCATTAAAATATTTGGGGAAGCTCAACTTGACTGGCTAAGAGAATACCGAGATTTTAGCCACGGTATTCCCACAAGACACTCTATTGGACGTATTATTAGAGGGATAAAGGCAGAAAGCCTCGTTTCAAGCTTTATTAATTTTTCAAATGCAGTGCGAGAAAAAGACGGTAAAGAGCATATTAGCTTTGATGGTAAAGTGGTTCGTGGCTCCAAGCATACAGAGAAAGATGCTTTGCAATTAATGACGGCAATGGTGGTAGAAAATGGTCTTATTATTTACCAAAAAGAAACGGCAACTAAAAAACCAACGAAATACCTGTCATGCAATCAATGTTAGCCAGTATGAATATTGAAAATGCTGTGATTACCGCAGATGCCATGCATTGCCAAACTGAAACTAGCCAGTTGGTACGCGAAGGCAAAGGCGACTACGTGCTACAAGTAAAAAATAACCAGGGTAAGTTACTTAAAGACTCAAGTTTCGGGGTTCACTTTTAGCCAATAAAAGTGAATTATCCCTCATTCTAAGGCTTCTTGCCGCAAAGTAAAATTATCCATTTGCATGACTTGCGTAAAAAAATCGACAACCGTCTGTTCAATTTTCTTTAATACGTCACCTTTTTCAACCGTTGTTAAACTGGCCATTTCATTTAATGCACCCGCAATTAATGCTTTGAATAATCCCCATAATTTACTGGCAAAGTTCAGACAACTTAAACTTTCTTCAAAACCATTTCTTACGTCACTAAGTCTCGCCGAGCCGTCCTCTTGTTTAGCAAACAACAGCAAACAAAACCTTAACCCCGTTAGATGTATTGAAGCGATATAAGCACTGTAATGGCGGCTTTGCTCTTTTAAAAAACCAAGCTTTTGTTTCGCTTCTTTGAAATAAACTTCAATTCCCCAACGCAGTGCATAGACCTCAAGTATTTTTTCATCAATAAGTTGACTATCTGTCGTTAAGAATAGCGCCCAATCATGTTTACTTGCCTGTTGTTTTTCCTCATTTACTGAGCGAACAAACAATAATTTTACCTTAACCCATTGCGCAGGCTCTTTATCCGAGCTGGTGAGATTTAACTCAACAACAATAGATTTACTTTGATAGGGCACATGATTAAGCGTTTGCCCCCCCCCCTTGACGTGCGCTTTATATAACGCTTTCGCGCAGAGTAACTTGACCTCACCATCAATCACTAAGCGGTACTTCATCTTGTTTTTTTTCATTCTGACAATGGCAACAAGTGAGTGTTCAATAGTCATGCTAAGAATTTGTTTAGTCGCAAACCATGCATCGGCTAAAAAGTAATCCGCATTAATACCGCCGCGAATAGCGCGCGCTATCATGTCACAAACCATTTCTGGCTTGGTTTGTTGCTTTGATTTCTGGTAGCGTTTTGCTGCAATACTGCGACCATCATCAAACCGATAATCTAACGCTTGCTCCTTAACCTGACTGATGAATATTTCATTATCAATGGGCACAAATTGTTCATCATTCGCGACACCGAGCGTTACTATTTGCTGCCCCATCACGCAACGAGCTGTTAAGTGGTCAAAGTGACTCGATACGCCGGGCATCTTTTTACCAGATCTTGTTTTTACGGTGTCATCAATAACAAAGGCACTGAGTCGGCTTTTACTGTTAGCCTTAAGGACTTTTTTAGCGGTCAATAATTGTAGCTTTCGCCAATCTACATCTTCACGGTTAAGTAAGTCATATAACGCATCTTTTTTTGCCGCGGAAAAACTTAATAAAGCATCCCTTGAAAACATGGCTACAGAGTCTACTTTAAGCCAAACCCAGAGCATTAAAAGGTAGGTGATATCACCTACTGGCGTACCTGATCGCTTAGAAAACTTAGCTTGGCGTAACATGATGTTAAAACCAATGCTTTTCCATGTTGAGCTAAAGGTGTTATCTATTTTAAGGTTTGTTTGGCTCAATAAGTCAGCGGTTAATGATTGTAAGTTCAAGGTCTTTGTGGCAGAATTCATTCGATGTCTCTTGTGGTTTTTTACGTTGTCTAGTTAACAAGTATTTTACCACAATGAGGCATCAACTTCTTTTAAATCATTAGGTTATTGTTATTTCCTCGTCTATTTTGAACCCCGAAACTTGAGTAATAACAACATCTATTACAATGATTTAATTTAAAAATAAATTGTTAATACTGTCAATAAAAGGAGTACACCTAATGAAACTGTATTACAGCCCTGGAGCATGTTCATTATCTACCCATATCGTGTTGTGTGAGACTGAGCTAACATATGATCTTGTTCGTGTAGATCTCAATACAAAATCACTAGAGAATAAACAAGATTTTTACAAAATAAATCCCTTTGGCTATGTGCCTGCCCTTGAACTTAAAAATGGTAAAATTCTATTAGAAGGCCCTGCCATTATTCAATACCTTGCTGATCAAGTACCTGAAAAACAACTAGCGCCTGTTAATGGAACATTTGAGCGTTATCAACTACAGCAACAACTAAATTTAATTTCAACTGAATTACATAAGGGGCTGGGAGGATTATTTAATCCTGCATTTTCATCTGATACCCAAGAAATATTTAAAAACAATTTTTCTCGTCGTTTAGATGTCCTTGCTCCTAAATTGTCTGATGATAGTTACCTTTTAGGTGAGCAATTTAGTGTAGCCGATGCGTATTTATTTACGGTATTAAGTTGGTGTCCAATGGTTGGTTTTGACCTTGCTAAATGGCCAGAATTAGTAACATATCAGCAAAAAATAGCAAGACGTCCTTCAGTTCAAAAAGCACTAAAAGAAGAAGGCTTACTCGATTAATTGTTTTAAAGTAGCCCAAAGCTTGAAAACACAAATACTAGACAGTTTCGGCTAGACTTTGCCCAGTCGACGCTATTCAGCACGGGGGCTTTCGCTACGCTCTGTTAAAAAATAGCAGAAACAAATGAGTATAAGCTGTACCACACTTTGTTTGAATACTTAGGAACAGAGTATAATAAAATTTTTATGGAGTTATTTTAGTGATTAGAATTGTAACATTAGGCCCTAAAAACACATATTCTGATGTGGCAACTCAAATTTATTGCTCCTTACAAGAACATCAATATAATATCGTATACGCTAGATCTATTACAAATGTTTTAGATATGATGGATAATAATCAGGCTGAATTAGCTGTTTTACCAATAGAAAATTTGTCTGAAGGCTATATTTCGGTGGTATTAGATCATTTTATAAAAAGTAAGCTATATATTAAAAAAGAAATTTTATTACCTATTAAATTTTCCTTAATAAGTAATAAAAAAAATCCTGTAGACATAAAGAAACTTTTTGTACAATTTGTAGCTAAAGGGCAGTGCTCTAAATTTATTGATAGCATGGATGCTAAAATTGAGTTAGTTCTTACAGAAAGCAATATTGAATCATTAAATCTTTTTTTAAAAAACAGAGGAAATAGTGCCGCAATTGTACCTACTTACGCTATTAATGATGATGAATTCAATTTAAAAATCAATAATATCAATGACTTTAAAAATAACCAAACGAGATTTTTAGTTCTAACTAAAGAAAATAATATCGATATTATTAGCCCTGATATAGATTATAAAACAACAATTATCGTTATTGATGATAATGATTACCCCGGTTTTTTAGGAAATATTTTATCATCTTTTTCAAAAAGAAAAATAAATCTAACGTCTATAAACTCAAGACCCACAAAAGGTGATTTTGGAAAATACTACTTTTTGATTGATTTAGATGGCCATATGATGGAAGAAAATATTAAAGCTGCAATAAATGAAATTAATAGCAAGCATAATATGAAAAATTTGGGGTCATATATAAAAGCAAAACTACACAAGTGAGACATAAATGTATTTTTCTTCCCTGCTTATGCTTATGGCCAATGGAGATACTTGATTTTTGAGTGAAAAAGAACCAAGCTATCGCTAATAAATATTCAACTGCCTGCAACCTTACTAGTCTGCCTATTATTCGCATCTTTTTCTGTAATTGGGTATTAGCCAGTGTGATATTAGCATTTCAATTTTTCATTAGGCTACACACTGTTTCTTAATGGTTAGAAGAATCTGATGAAACCTTGTTTGCCTCGCTCCGAGAAAGAAAGTCGTACACTTGCGCCAGAGGCGAGAAAAAGATAGCATTTTATGCGCTGATGAATTTAAAATATTATATCAAGCTTACATAAGACAATGATTTACTTACAAACGGTTAGGTGTAGCTTCTGGCGTACAAATGGTTGATATGTTTACACATTCAAAAATCAATATAGACCATAGCCGATTAAGGGCTTCGATGGATATATTTCAAGGCGTGACAACTAAGTATTTAGAAACTCAAGTTTCGGGATTCACTTTTATCCAATAAAAGTGAACTCTACCTCACTCTATCCCTTCTTGACGTAAGGTAAAACTATCCATTTGCATGACTTGCGTAAAAAAATCAATCACCGTTTGCTCAATTTTCTCTAGTACATCAGATTTATCAACCCTTGTTAAATTGTAACTATTCACCCACGAGCTATTGACGTCGGTTTACACTAAGAACACCGGCGTCTGATAATCCTCTTTGAGCATATGATGCTCGACGATTTCACGTAGCCACTTATAAGCTGAGATTTTCTGAAGT
>NZ_BMII01000048.1 GCF_014641855.1 Shewanella inventionis | reverse complement strand
TGGGAAACAACCAGGAATAACGAGAAGGCTAGTATTAATTGGATGTTTGATGTAGATAACGCCCGGTCGAAACTCAACCGAGCTTATAAGTTTTTAAACAGTCAGAATTAAATGGAATTAGTACTAGGTATGCTCAGTTCACCAGTGTGATCAATGACCTATTTAACGTAACTGAAAGCGACGACGGAAATACGCATCTGGCGCTGAAAAAGCCGATAAAAATGAATGTGATTGAGGAAGGCTGGCAGGATATTCAGCGTATTGTGTTATCCCTTCAAGAAAAACGCACAACACAGGCATTGCTAGTACGCAAATTATCTGGTTATCCATCTGGACACCCTATATTACAAGCATTAACGGAATATAATAGGCTCATCAAAGCCCAATATTTACTTGATTATATTGATGATGCAAGTCTGCGCCAATATGTTCAACGAGCACTGAACCGAGGCGAAGCCTGGCATTTCCTCAGGCGAGCCATTGCATCGGTCAATCGTGACCAGTTCCGCGGAAAAAACGAATCAGAAATAGTCGTTTGGAACGAGTGTGCCCGTTTGACGGCAAATGCAATTATTTACTTTAACTCGATGATCCTAAGTCATCTACTACTGCACTTTGAAGACGTTGGTGACGAGGAAAAAGCTGCAATAACTCGACAAGTATCACCCGTTGCATGGCAGAATATTAATCTAAGCGGCACTTATCAGTTCGCTAGTAACCGCAAACTACCTGATTTACAGGAAATAACTAGGCCTATTGTTCAAAATGAAGTCTAAAATGAAAGGTAACCCAGCTCCACAAGCCACTAACTGCTTGGGTTATGGCGATTTATGTTACTTTAGAGGGGAAAATCCCTAGAACCCCTGATTTATAAAATCGCACCCCAGGCTTATATATTTTCTCAAGCGCTTGGGAAACCCGATTCGAAATCAAGCGTGAATCACAACTTGGCACTTCCATCTTCACGACAATTTGTTTTGAATAAACCCTATCATCATCGTGAGGTGAGTTTGAAGCGAACACCGTCAGTGCTTTTGTTAAGGAGCCTTGCTTTCTTAGCTTTCTAGCGACGGCTTCGGCATGACCGATCAAGGAGCGTCTTAATTCATCTTTGCACGTCACGCGCTCACCAAATGACCGGCTACTGTAAATTTCTTTTTTTGCTGGTCTGTGATCATCCCAACTCAAGCGAACTTCGCCACGTAACTCACGAACGGTATTTTCAACAAGTATAGAGAAACCTTTGCGTATTTCTTGCGGGTTGGCTTTACTCAAATCCCACGCTGTTTTATAGCCGATAGCTTCTAGTCGCTTTGACAGTTTTCCGCCAATTCCCCAAATGTCTGATAATGCCATTTAAGACAGTATGTTGAACCTTGATTTTTCATCGTTGATAACAGCAACACCGTGATAGCCATGTATTCGTTTAGATGCGTGATTAGCTGCTTTTGCAAGCGTCGGTGTTACACCGATGCCCACGCCAATTGGTAGCCTCACTTCTCGCCATACAGTGCGCCTCATGAGTTCCCCTAGCTCAAGCCATTGACTTTCGTCTTGAGCAGAGTAAAAGTCCCCAAAGTCCAAAAAACATTCGTCAATCGAATAGACGTAACTTTCCTTGGCAAACCGTGAGCAAGTCTCCATCATCTTATTACTAAGGTCCGCATATAAAGCATAATTTGAGCTTCTCGGCACGACACCCGCTTTATCTAATTCCTTTTTAATTTGAAAGTACGGTTTGAATTTGAGGGACAGACCTAATTTTTTCGCTAGACCACAAGCAGCAACGATGCATCCGTCATTGTTCACCGTTACACGTTTTACCCCCTAAAATGTTATGAAAAACCTTTCTAAATAAAGCCTGTAGCCTGCTTTGTGTAATTCTCACCGATATTAAGCAATAAGTTGAGAATTTTTTGATATGGGGCTCATGAATTCTCAACAATTAAGGTGAATTAATTAAGGTGAATTAATGTGATTACCAAGGGAGACTGTCGGTCTAATTACCGAGCGACTTTGTCGTAAATAGCATATCAGCCAGTTGTTAAACTGGCTATGATTTATGCCGATTCTTGCAACGCTTGCGACTTTTCAACTCTCAGTGCAGTGGTATTCATATTGTTTCTTAGCCACATGCTACGCACACCGCCTGCGCTAATATCAATACCGAGGGCTTCAGTCAGCTTGATGGCCACTTTCTGTTGACCAAGGTGGGGATGCTCAACGGAGAATTTTACGACTGCATCTTCGATGGCTTTATCTACACAGTTTTTATGCCTTATATCGGGAGTTTCTTGACGTTTTAAGGCAACAGGACCGCCTTGCTTAACCAGTCTTAAGTGTCGGTGAATAGTGTCTCGTGACACGCCACTTTGGCGTGAAGCTGCACTGATACTTCCAAGCTTTTTGATTAATGCTAATACCTCTAGTTTCTTTTGTACTGCTAAGTCTTCTGATTCAAGCTTACTTGGCTCATTTACTTCAGATACCTTGAGTTGCCGCCCTGCGAAGTGTGCGGTGAAGCCTTTCTTGCTGGTATTTCGGATCTCAATTTTCTGATTAGCTATGGAATGTTTTAGCGGTGAATCAATCAAATAGAACTTGTTACCGTAGCTGAAGGTGTGGTCATTGCGGATCTTACGATGGTCTTTAATGACGCAGATATCATCAAGGTTGGTGTGTTTCGATAATGGTGTAAATTCAGGCGCTTGCTTTGATTTCACTTGAATTCTAGACTGCCAGAATTGTGGGATGAATACATGTTTCAGGTATGCATTGGCACTGGCTATATCTTTAATATTGTTAAGCCTTAGCTCAGGTACAAGGCGGTCTTGAAATGTATCAAAGGCACGTTCAACACGGCCTTTACCTTGAGGCGAATTGGCGAAGATAATCTCAATACCCAATTCTTCACATGCACGCTGCATTTGTGAGAAGTTGCAACGCTTAGGGCCACCGAAGATACCCGCTCTATCCACGTACAGCGTTTTAAACACGCCCTTAGTTTCGATGCAATCGCGCATGACTTTCATGCAACCAGCGGTGGTTTCAGATGGGAAGAACTCTGCATGTACTTCACTGGTGGCATCATCAATCATCGCAATCAAACAATGCTTCTTATCGCCAAACCAACGATGGGGACTACCATCCATCTGCATCATTAAGCCCGGCGCTGCCATACGCTCTCTGCGTTTACGTACGATACCGCGCCGACGTTTAGCACGTTTTACATGGTGAATATCATGTGCCCATCCACGCAGTGTTTCTCGCTTTACAGTTATCTGTTCATTCACTTCAAGCTGCTCAGCCAAGTGCAGCAAATTCAAATCAAAATACTTATCTTTAATTAAAGATTGAACTGCTTTTTTAATTGACGCTGGTGTTTTATTTGGTGGTGACTTACCACTGTTACCATGGACAACAAACTGAATACCGACTTTCTGATATCTCTTTACATAGCGTTCTATTGAACGTCTAGACTTACTGAGTAGCTTAGCTGCATTGGCAATTGTTATTCTGCCTTCAACCACTTTGGCAATTATATCAACGGTTAGTTGAGCTTTAGAATCCATCACAATCATCCTCAACATGCCTCTAGTATTCAAAAAACAAGAACACTAACAAACATGTAAAAAAAGAGACCGACAGTTTCCCTTGGTAATTAGCAATTACGACAGAATTGCTTGGTAATTAAGATACGACAAAGTCGCTTGGTGTTAACAAATTAAGGTGAATTAATCTGAACTCAATCTTACATTTTCTATATACAGAGCTTGACCAAACCTTACAGACGGCTTCGTGCCATGTTCAGACGGTGAGCAGGAGTTATCTGACAGGCTGCTTAGAGCCTAAAAGAAGTTACTAAATTTAACTTGGCCGACCGTCTCCTTTGCCCAAGGAAGCGGACGTAGCGATTTATTGTGGTTTAGTCCCTTTAGAGCGATCTATAGTCGTTCAAGCAATCTGTATAACTTTAAACTATTTGATGTTATCGATTGGTATCCTAATGGCAGGTGATCCGACAAAGCGGTCTTTGTAGACTTTAGTGAAACGTAAAGCGTGCAACTTTTTTTATTCAATATCCATATCGATATTCAGGCAAATTCTCGGGGGCCTGAGTACAACTATCCAAACGACTAGCAGCATTTAATAGAACCCAGTCGACCCTATGGGCGAAGCCTAGATGCATCGCCTTATTTTTGTCAAAACAATCGGTAACCAGTTCATAATTCATAATGACATATCTCTGTGGTTGCGTTTTTTGCCATTCCCAAGCAGCAGCCAGTTGTTTTTGATGCTGTGTATGGTAGCCAAAATGAGTGATTGGGTAAGGCGAAAACAAAATAAACTGTTCAGAGAAATCCACAAGCGCCACTTCTGCATCAGGTTCGATAATGTTACTGACTTCTCGATATATGTTTTTAGGTGTTCGCACGTCATTAAGCAACTGATATCCCAAGGTACTGTAAACACCCCACAACACTGTGATAAAAATTGGCCAACTTTGCCACTTTTTACCTTTAAAACACCAAGCACAACTGAATATCCCCGCGCCACCAATTATGAGGAAAAACAGCCAAGGTACAATATTGTATTTATCACTTATACCAACAGTAAAACTAACCTCTGCGAAGCCTGCCAGTGCAAAAACAACAAATGCTGTAGACAGCAATCCTACGGTTGTCCATACCAGACTAACAAGCACTTTACTTTTCAATAACTGAGCAAAATACGGAGCCGTTATCAATGCCAGCATAGGCAACGCAGGCAGAACATATACGCCACGTTTACCTGAACTTAGACTGAAAAACAGTATCACCAGCATAATCCAACTAAGAGGCAATATGATCCTCGCATCTAATTGTTTAATCGCCTTGCACCAAGGCTTGACTAACCAAGGTAAGGCTAGACTAATGGGTAGCCAAAAAACGGGGATAACAGAGGTTAAGTAGTACCAAAAAGGTTTAATGTGGTGCCATGAATTGGCATACCGGGTCACAGTCTGTTTGAACAGAATATTGTCACGATACACTTCATATAATGGGTTTTGACTTTGCTCTACCCACCACAACATAGGTACAAACCAAAGGGATATGGCAAATAGCATGACCAGCGGCCCGAGATACCAAAACCAATGATGGCTGATAATGGGAGCCTGTGCATATTGCTTACCAGAAAGGCGCAACAAAATATAAGGTATTAGCATTAGCAATGGCAAAAAGCCGACACCTTTGGTTATTACGCCTATGCCCATAAAAAACCATGCCATGAAGTACCAGCGCCACTTGCCATCAACCAGAGTAAATCTGAGTAATCCGTAACAACCTAGGGTGATAAAAGCACACACCATGGCATCAATCTGCGCCGTTTTGGCCTGTAACATAAACTGGATACTAAAAGTGAGTAGTAGCCCTGCGATAAAGCCGACTTGGGTTGACCATAACTTACGCCCAATGTCGTAGACTAAAAATACGGTCAATAAGCCACTCAATGCTGAGGGTAGTAAAAAAGCAACAGTGATCGAATCGGTTACCCAATAGAAAAACGCAATTGACCACATAAAAATAGGCGGTTTGTCAGGATACAATTCTTGGGCTCTAGCAGGAAAAAACCATTGCCCTGTATCAACCATTTCCTTTGCCACCAAGGCAAATCTTGGTTCGTCGGCAGGCCAAGGATCCCGCAACCCTAACCCAACTAATATCAAGCTAGCAGTAATCGACATTAACCAAAATAGCGCATGGCGATGCTCAGAGGATATATTATAAAAATACTCACCCCAGCTATTATTTGGGGTCATTTATTGATTGCCTCATCTCGTTGCATATTTTCAAGATCGGCTAGCTCACTGTCATCAATCAAACTATCTGCTTTGTATTGTTTATAGAGCCTGACACTCAACAGACTTGAAATAACAAATAGCGCAATACTTAAAACGACTTTCCAAATAGATAGAACAATTACCCCCTTGCCCATTAAAGCAAAAATGGCCATTTGCGGCAGGTAACCAATCAAAGAGCCCAATACAAAAGACAGACCACTCACATGGCTGACACCGGCAACCAGATTAGTCACCAAATTATTTCCAATTGGCAAAAGCCTGATAACGATAGTTTTTGTAAAGGGGCTTTTAGCTAAGAAGCGGTCGATAGCGGATATTTTTTGTGGGTAGCGCTGTTTAATCTGTTTTCTTACTGCAAACCTCGCAAAATACATACTTAAAATACAACCCAAGCCTGCTGATAAAGTCGAGAGTAATGCACCGTTAACAAACCCAAACGCATACCCCCCAAAAAAAGCCAGCAATTGTCTTGGGCTTCCTAATGCAGTCGCTATTGCTCCGAGTCCCAAAAACAGCAACATGCCAGTGAACCCATTATTTCTAATGTGAGCATCTATCCAGTTTTCGTTAAATGACTGAAATACCATGTTATTGGCTACAATGGCCCCGCCAAATATGCAAATGGTCAATAAAATCATAGCCCGTTTCAACCATTTGACTCGAATCAGTGCAAGTAAACGTTCAGTCATGATCTTCAACTACAATAGAGGCTTTATAACGCCGCTGTAGCCAAATCACTCCCAACATATCAACCAAGCCCACACCTAAACGCCCCAACATATTGTATTTCGATTCCCCAAACTGACGATCTCTATGACTTACTTCCACTACTACTATTGTGCCGCCAATACGCTTAACCAGAGCCGGAAGAAAACGGTGAATATGATCAAAGTAAGGTAATGCTAAAAAGGTTTTTCGCGGGAATATCTTTAGACCACAGCCAGTGTCAGGGGTGTCATCACCAAGCAATTTTCTGCGTACACCGTTTGCGATCCTTGACTGAAAACGCTTCCAACGGGTGTCTTTGCGTTGTTTACGGTAACCCGCCACACAAAAATCTGAACCTTGTGGAAGTTTTAGTGCTTGTTCCAATAACAAAGGAATATCGGCAGGATTATTTTGCCCATCTGCGTCCAAGGTTACGATTAAATCACCTACTGCTTTTGATACGCCGGTTCGAACCGCACCACTTTGGCCAACAGAAAAAGAGTGTTTATAAGGCCGCATCTCTGGGGTCGTTTCGGTCTGCATATCCATCGCTTCTGCATAAGTGCCGTCATCGCTACCATCGTCAATATAAAGAATTTCAAAAGTTGCAACATCTCTCAGTGCAGCAACAATTTCATTCACTAAAGGTTTGACATTTTGTTGCTCATTTTTGGCAGGGATAACGATAGACAACATCAAGTGAATATCCATATTGAATAATAAAACAATAGCCTATTCTAATTACCTTAAGGTTTGCTTAAGTTGAGATAGATCAGATTAAGTTCTTAAATGATTCAATCTTGCCGCACTGAATGACTTTAGGATCAATTAAGCCCATCAATTTCCACCCTTGCTAATTATTTTAGACGGAAAAATGACGTTTTATTATAAAACCTATCTTTAACAGTGGTTTATGTTTGTGTTTATCTTGCATTTCAAACATCGTATCAATTGTCATATTTTTTTGTAAATTGAGTCAATTTTAACGATTTAAGAATACAAACTGTCATAAAAAGTAGCTCAACACTATGAAGGCAAAGCTTGTACGACTTTACTATCCACGGTTATTTGTATCGCTCTCTTGATTTGTAACTTAGAGATTAAGTTCAGGTTGATCAAGTAAGAAATGTAACATCCCTAATGATTTTTACATCATTTTGAAAAAGAGATATTCGATTCATTTACGCAAAACCACCGTTTTCGATTTGTTTCAGGTAAGTCATAATATACTCAGATAAACCTTTTTCACATCCCTCTATAGCAGTCATGTGCCCAAAGGCAGGAATCGGTTTGTGTAACCAGTTTACTGCCTCATCAGAACTACCACTCCAGGACATCAAAAGTGAAGATATATAAATGACTTCTTCTTTTGAATAATAAGGACTCAGTAACTTTTGAAGCTCTAATATATCGCTCATTAGCTTTAATCCTCGTAGCCAACTCATATGTCCTATATAAAAAAGATGAAGCCATATCGCTTACATCTTCCTCGCTAATTTACTTCCACCTTGTAACTACACTTAGGAGGCATAATTTCATCAAATTCGCAGTCGAGTGCAATTGCCAGTTTATATAACGTTTCTAATTTGACATTGACAAGCCCACGTTCCATTTTCCCGTAGTTTCCTCTTTCAATACCAGCCAATGTAGCAAAGTCTTCTTGAGAATAACCTGCATTTTTACGTTTTAATCTTAGCATTTTGCCAAAATCAGTCACTAAATCATTCACCCTATTTTCCCTTCAGGTAAAATGTTTAGATTTTCATGTTGAGGTGTAAAGAACCACGCCCTATAATACCCATTATTGAGTTTATTTTAGGTCATGTCACAATGTTAGATCCCGTTGTCGCTCAAGTTATTGAAGCTGGAAATTTTGACAATTTCACTACGAGTGATGTCAGGTCTGCATTTCTAGCATTAAAAAAAGATCCCAAACTTAATCCAAGCAACGTGAGGCGAATGATCTATTCCGAGCTCTTAAAGCTTGTTAGAAAAGGGTGGTTGAAGAAGAGTATCTCTAAAGTTAAAGGCCAAACTCGCTTTAGTAAAACCAATCTTTTCGATGCTAATAATCTTCAAGTAAAAACCATAAGTTTCGAGTCAATAGCGGCTACTAAAACAGATGGTCATCATCAAAAATTATTAGAGAAGTTGGTTTGCTATAAAGCCGAGTTACTGCAAAGCATCGGAGAGTCAGAGGCCTATAAAGATATTTATTTAGATATGCCTGAACTAGTTGACGAGATCCAACCCAAATATCATATGGCAAGAGATAACAACACGAAGCTGCTAGGCAAGATTAAAGCTATTGAAGACATTATTAGGCAGAGAACATGAAACTTAGACCTTGGCAAGAGCGCTGTATTAACCAAGCATTGAGCAACTATTCTAATGGATACGATCATTTTTTAACGCTTGCTACACCAGGTGCAGGTAAGACTCTAATGGCTTCAGCGTTAGCGAGTTACCTTTTAAAAAATAAGCTCATAGATTTAATCATATGCTTTTCTCCTTCATCAATTGTTGCTCAAGATTTTGCTGAAAGCTTAGAAACACAAGCAGGTGAACGATTTGATGGTCTTATGGGAGCAAAAGGTCGGTCGTTAACATACCAGAGTCTTCAATTTCTTGATGGCCAATTTTGGCAGCTATTCGAATCAAACCGCATATTCGTTATTTTCGATGAAATTCATCACTGTGCTGGCTCAAACCTTGGAAATGCAAATTCTTGGGGGGAGCAGATTTTACTCAATATTCATGATAGAGCTAAATTTACTTTAGCTCTAACAGGCACTCCTTGGCGCTCTGACACCGCACCTATTGTTCTTTCAAAATATATTCAATCTGACAGCCAAATCGCATGTGATTATGTCTATGGTCTAGCGGAGGCTGTTCGTGACAAAGTTTGTCGAGTGCCTCAAATTGTTGCTGTAGATAATGTGAAAATTTCGGTTGTCGATACTAATGCCACACAGATATTTACTAGCTTTAGCGATTTATTGTCAAACTCAAATGTTTCGTATCAACAGGTAATTGAAAATGAGGCAGTGCTCAAGTTTATAATCACTGCATCAAATAAAAAACTATCGAAGATTAGGCTTGTAAACCCAGATGGAGCAGGGCTAATCGTCGCATCGTCTGTTAGCCATGCAAACATGATATCTTCTTTGATGAAATCTTGGTTTAAAGAAGATGCTGTTGTCGTTACGTACAAAGAAAGTAATTCTAGCACCATCATTCAACGTTTTAGGCACTCCCAAACTAGGTGGATTATTTCAGTTGGAATGATAAGCGAAGGGACTAACATTCCACGTCTACAGGTTTGTTGTCACCTGACGAACATTAAGACAGAAATGCATTTCAGACAAATATTGGGCCGAATTCTAAGACTGACGGAATCGACAAATCAGCAAGCGATTTTATATATGCCCGCAGAACCCAAATTATTGGAATATGCATACAGGGTGAAAGAGGATATTCCGTTCGAAGCTGATGTCGTCAAATTTGAAAACATGAAAGAGAACAAAGAATATGATAAAAAGTTAAATGATTTACCCATTTCTTTTGATACGCTGGTTACACAAGCATCAAATAAAGGGCTAAACCTTGAGCTTTCAAGCTCAGAAACGGATACATCTGCTAATAATTCCAGTGATGAACGTGACACTAAAACCAAAGACTTAGCTTCCGAGATAAAAGAACATGATCTATCATCCTCATATAAAAACCTTATCAATAACTTTGGACGATTCAAGCAAGAGACAATAGCTTTGGGACTTTTAGATTTCAATTAACTCAATAAGATTGTTGTTTCTATATGATTACGTAACGCTATCAAGTTGTAGATATAAACACGTTAGTTAGATAATTTTGTTTTAACACAAATTTTGGCATTAAAACTCATTATATGAAAGCGTTACATATAACGCTTAAACGTCATTACTGTGCATTTATATTATTTTTGAGTTTTTTGCGGAGCAACGGTTAGGGTTAACACATTTCTGCCCCATTATTGGTTTCGTCTAACAAATTTGCGATTTCAATCAGTCGCAATTTACCCAAATATAACTCATGTGACGTTAATAATAGTTATGCGGTGAGAGTGAAATTTTAATTGGATTGGTAAGTCGCTTCGGGACAAAAGCGCCTTAGATGTACTCGGTGCTTTTCAGAATATTTGGCTTAGATACTCTTCAACTTAGCTGCCAAAGCAGTTTCTAATTTATCGATTCCTTCCCCATTTTTTAAATAGGTTTGAATTCTGTGTCCTTGAAGATCTGATGGGATATGCTCTAGCGTTTGACTGATAGGTATTACTATTTTGCCTAAAGTGTGTGCGATTCCAACCTCGTACATCACATTGGGATTACGTCCAGAGAAGTCGGCAATGACAATCTTAGAGCGATAGATCAAAGAAAAGATGTCTTGAAGTATCGTCGAATGCTCCCAAATGTCATCAGCTCTTTGGCAGCGGTAACCCGCCTGTTTACATGCTCTAACAATACCTTGGTGAACATCGTCAAAACCTGCAAATGGCATCATTATTGACACGAGGTCACTCTCAACTTCATTGCCCGGTATTTGAAAAATGTTTGGAGTAAAAACAATGGACTTTGTTGACTCTGTTGGAGCAGTAGAAACTGACACATTGTTTGTTAACGGGTAATTTCTGTCCAAGAAATTCGTTACATCATCAAGAGAGTTTCTATGGTAGGTAAACATACTTTTCAGAACGTCTCCTACAGCAGAAGGGTAGTCAGGGTCGCCAAAATTCAGTGCTCGTAGCAAGCGATGATGGCTCTCGATTATGTGTTGGCAATCAGTTGCATCTCCAATAGTGATCCAATCTGCTTGGTCAAACCCTTCGATTGCAACTATGCGCTTTCTGAGGGCGTAGATTTGTTGCTGATGTTCTTGCATTTAAATTCTCTTTCCAATGGACTATTTAGTTGGGGTTGGAGTCTAGTTGTTTGTATCAATTATCAACAACCTCAACGGTCTTGTGCTGAGCGCCATAATAAGTGCCTTCATCAATGGTGTAACGTAGTGTCACCTCACAACTTGGGCAATCAAACTCTTCGTTTGGCTCAATGCACTCGTCTTCAACCCAATCCCAATCAAAGTGGTCTTCACATTCAGGGCATTGCATGATGGTTCCTCACGTCTCACAACTCTCCGAAATCCTCAGGGCATCCTCAATCTCAACACCAAGGTATTCAATCGTACTTTCTAACTTAGCATGACCAAGAAGTAACTGAATAGCGCGTAAGTTCTTGGTTTTGGCGTAGATCAAAGAAGCCTTGGTACGGCGTAGCGAATGTGTGCCGTATTGAGTTTTATCTAAACCGATATCAGTCACCCATCGGTTAACCATAGTCGTGTAGTAATGGTAAGAGATTGGTTGCCCTTCACGGCGTGGACTTGGGAATACGTAGTCGGTTGGTGTCAGACCATTCAGGATAATCCATTGAGATAAGGTTTGTTGGGTCTTAGGCGTGATCTCGAAGTGCACTTCTTGATGGGTTTTCTGTTGCTTCACAATCGCTCGTGACATCACGCAGCCACTACGGCTGACGTCTTGTACCTTTAGGTTACGTAAGTCACATGCTCTGAGCTTGCTATCGATGGCAAGGTTAAACAGCGCCAATTCAAATAACCGTTCCTCAAGCTCCAACCGAATACGGATGCGCCAAATGTCTTCCAATTTGAACGCTTTCTTCTGCCCAACTCTTTTTCCTTTATTCCAAGCAACCATAATGTGCTCCTTACTTCATAAAAATCACTGTTAAGTAAGGCAGAACTCAAGGAAATTTGCGTAGTTACTGGTATCATAAGGCCAATTTTTCGAACTCAAGAAACCCGTAATGAACGAACAAGAACAACTATTCCTCAAAGAGCTGGAAAGCAAGCTCTGGACAGCCGCAGACAAACTCCGTGCGTCACTCGATGCCTCTCAATACAAACATGCGGTGCTTGGCTTAATTTTCGTTAAATACGTGTCTGACGCCTTCATGTTGCGCCAAGAAGAGCTAAAACAAGACTTTGCTAATCCTGATCACGAGTACTTCCTCGATCCTGAAGGTTACACGGCTGAAGAACTTGAACAAGAAATCGCGATTGAGCTGGAACAGCGCGATTACTACAAAGAGAAAAACGTGTTTTGGTTGCCTACAGAATCTCGTTGGAAGTTCCTGCAAGACAATGGCCCGATGGTTATTGGTGGTGCCGATTTGGTTATTGATGGTAAAACGAAGAAAATCACGTCTGTTGGTCACCTGATTGATAATGCATTGGAGGGGATTGAGCGCGACAACCAGAAGCTAAAAGGTGTACTCAACAAGCACTACGCCGCTCTAAAAATTGATCAGTCAAAACTTAATGAGCTGATTAACCTCATCGCGACCATCCCATTCAATCATAAGTCGCTTAACAGCAAAGATATTCTTGGTCATATTTACGAATACTTCCTAGGCCAATTTGCTCTTGCTGAAGGTAAGAAAGGCGGTCAGTTCTACACGCCTGCATCAATCGTTTCGCTGATTGTTGAGATGATTGAGCCGTTTGAAGGCCGTGTGTATGACCCTGCAATGGGTTCGGGCGGTTTCTTTGTGCAATCAGAGAAGTTTATTGAGCGCCGCGCGAACCAAAAAGAGATTGACCCACTCACGCAAAAACAAAGAATCTCTATTTACGGTCAGGAATACAACTACACCACATGGCAGCTTGCTGCGATGAACATGGCAATCCGTGGGTTGGATTATGATTTTGGTAAGGAACCTGCCAGTACCTACACCAATGACCAACATCCTGATTTGCGTGCTGACTTCATCATGGCTAACCCTCCTTTCAACATGAAAGAGTGGAATACGGGTGTCGATGATAATGATCCGCGCTGGGTATACGGCACACCACCGTCGGGTAACGCAAACTTTGCGTGGATGCAGCATATGCTTTACCACCTAGCTCCTGATGGTTCTCAAGCCTTGTTACTTGCCAATGGCTCGATGAGTTCAACCACCAACAACGAAGGTGAAATTCGTGCGGCCTTAGTCGAGAACGATTTGGTTGAATGTATGGTTGCGCTTCCGGGACAACTGTTTACCAACACCCAGATCCCTGCTTGTATCTGGTTTTTAACCAAAAACAAGAAAGCCCGTACCGATAAATCAGGCCGAAAACTACGTGATCGTAAAGGTGAAGTGTTGTTTATTGATGCACGTAACCTTGGCTATATGAAAGACCGTGTGCTTCGAGATTTTACCCAAGATGATATCCAGAAAGTCGCTGACCTTTACCATGCATGGAAAACGGGTGCGGAAGTAAATGGTGTCGCTTACGAAGACCAAGCAGGCTTCTGTAAATCAGCAACGTTAGAAGAGATTAAGAAACACGATTTTGTGCTCACTCCGGGACGATACGTTGGTGCTGCTGAAGAACTAGATGATGGTGTTCCATTTGCTGAAAAGATGACTGTTCTAACCAGTAAGTTAAGTGAACAGTTTGCAGAATCAGCAACACTAGAAGCTGAGATCAAGAAGAACCTAGTGGAGTTGGGTTATGAGCTGTAATTGGCCTCTGGTAAAGCTTGCTGATGTAGCTTGCATTATTACAACAAAAATTGATGCAAATCAGATAACTAAGGATTGTTATATATCAACAGAAAACATGCAGCCTTATAAAGGAGGTGTTAGTTCTGCTGATTCCCTACCATCAGCAGCTAAATTTAACTCTTTCAGAGTTGGAGACACATTGTTTTCAAATATCAGAACATATTTTGAAAAAGTATGGTTAGCTAGTTTTTCTGGTGGTGCTTCGGCAGATGTTTTGATTTTTAGAACAAAAGATGAAAGTGTTCTTCTCTCTGAATATCTATACCATTTTCTGTCTAGCCCTGAGTTTATTGAATTCACAGTTCGTACTTCGAAAGGTGCAAAAATGCCTAGGGGCGATAAGGGCGCAATGATGGATTTCGAATTCAAATTGCCTCCTGTTGAAATACAGAAAATTATCGCCTGCTCGTTACAGGGGTTAGAACGGAAAGTACGCTTAAATTCTCAAACCAATCAAACCCTAGAACAAATGGCGCAAGCCATCTTCAAGTCGTGGTTTGTCGATTTCGATCCTGTGAAAGCCAAGATCAATGGCGAACAACCGGAGGGTATGGATGCGGCTACTGCCTCGCTATTCCCCGAAAAGCTAGTTGAGTCTGAGTTGGGATTGATTCCTGAGGGATGGGAAGTAAGCACATTATCAAGTTTGATTCAGCTTACTGGTGGCGGAACTCCAAAGCGTTCGGAAGAAACATATTGGAATGGTGATATTCCTTGGTTCTCAGTTAGAGATGTACCATCGGGAAGCAATGTATTTGTTGTTGATACCGATGAGAAGATTACCGAACTTGGCTTAAATAAATCCTCAACTAAGTTGCTTCCGAAAGGAACAACAATTATCACAGCTCGCGGTACGGTTGGTAAGCTAGCCCTTGTTGGTACTGATATGTGTATGAATCAGTCTTGTTATGGCATTCGAGGTAAAGAGGTTGGTGATTTCTACAATTACTTTAATTTGAATGAGGCGGTAAGCACTCTTCAACGCAATACCCACGGTGCTGTTTTTGACACGATCACTACAAAAACATTTGATACCTACTCAATGCCATTTGGTGGAGTCGAGCTTGCAAATAAATTTGACTCGATAGTTGCTCCTCTTCTTCAAAAAATTGAGGCGAATGTACGTCAAAATATAGAGCTTTCAACACTACGAGACACGCTACTTCCTAAATTGCTTTCCGGCGAAATCGAGTTAGCTGAGAAACAAGAGAACTAGTTATAAATTGAGTATAAATCCCAATGGTATTTGTATTGCTATTGGGGTTTGCAATGGAATTTAAGAAATGGAAAGTTTACTCGTCAACGTCAGTAAATACGCTTCTAGCCATCAAAAGTCGTCAATTGAAAACTTCATTACAGAAGCCTTCGCTTGGTTACTTCGCAATGATTTCGCTGTGAGAGAGGCAATCATGTCTCTTTTATTCAAGCAAGGGCAAGAGTGTGGTATCGAGATCCCGCATGTAGGCAATTCAGAACGCATTGATACGCAAGTTAACTTTGATGGTAAATATCCGGATATGCTTTGGGATTCTGCCGATAATACTTCTTGTTTGATATTTGAACATAAAGTTTGGTCGGAACTGCATGATGGACAGCTTTACAACTATCGTAAGTATGCTGAAGAAAAGCTCGCAAAATCATTTGCCATCGTGCTTATTACGGGTCACTCAGGACAACATATGTTTACATTTTTAACAAAAATACACATTATATGAGAAAAATTTTAGTGATTAATTATGAAGTACTTAGTGACTGGAGCTGCTGGTTTTATAGGAAGTGCAACGGTTAGAAAGCTCAATGCTCAGGGACATGAAGTGGTTGGTGTGGATAATCTTAACGATTACTACGATGTAGCGCTCAAACATGCAAGATTGCATTTCTCCGCACACCCATTATTTCGATTTTATCCTTTTGATATTTCGAGTAAAGAAGCAATTGATACGTTGTTTAAGAAAGAGAAGTTTGAGCGGGTTATTCATCTTGCTGCGCAAGCAGGTGTACGATACTCAATAGATAACCCCCATTGTTACGTTGAATCTAATTTGACCGGTTATTTAAATATATTAGAAGCTTGCCGCCAGAATAGAATTCAACACTTAGTTTATGCTTCTTCCAGTTCCGTTTATGGGCTAAATAGTAAAGTCCCGTTCTCTACGTCAGATCGCGTTGATCATCCTGTTTCCCTTTATGCAGCGACAAAAAAATCTAATGAGTTAATGGCGCATTGCTATTCGCATCTCTATCAAATTCCTACCACTGGACTACGCTTCTTTACCGTTTATGGCTCATGGGGACGTCCCGATATGGCGCCTTTTCTCTTTACTAAGAAGATACTAGAAGGAGATACCATCGATATTAACAACAATGGGGATATGTGGAGGGACTTTACACATATTAACGACATTGTTGAGGGTATCGTACGGATTGCAGATGTCATTCCTAGCCCAAATAAGCATTGGAAGGTTGAGGACGGCTCACCCGCGAGTAGCTCTGCTCCTTTTGCGGTTTACAATATCGGACATGGTTCTCCTATAAATCTTATGGATTTTATAAAGGGGATAGAAAACCAACTAGGTATTGAGGCGAAAAAGAACTTCAGAGAGATGCAACCGGGCGATGTCTACCGTACATACGCCGATACTGAAGATCTTTTACAGGTAACCGGGTACAAGCCAAAGGTATCTATACAAGAAGGTATCGCTGAGTTTGTGTCATGGTACCGAGAATTTTATAACAAATAAGAAAAATGATTTTCTGTAGGTTTTTATTTACAGATAGCTTAAACAAGGTTAGAGCTCATGTTGCCGAGTATATCAGTCGTTATTCCAGCTAAAAATGAACAAGGGAATATAGGGAAGTTAGTTAAAGAAATTCATGACAGCTTGAAGGTTTATCCTCAATTTGAAATTGTCATCACTGATGATGGCAGTACCGATAATACCGTGCAGGAAGCGCTTGATGCTGCACAAGAGTGTGGTTGCGACTTGCAGATTGTGAGTCATGAGAAAAGTTGCGGACAAAGTACCGCTGTTTTAACCGCAGTTAAACATGCGAAAGGTGAGTGGATCATTACATCAGATGCCGATGGTCAGAATGATCCGTCAGACATGCCAAGTATGTTAGAGCTCGCCGCTCAAGTGAAAAAACCACATTTCTGTATTGCAGGCTACAGGGCTAAACGCTTAGATACTGCTTGGGTTCGTTTCCAATCTAAAGTCGCCAATACAATACGACATGCTCTGTTAGGTGATGGCGTACCAGACTCCGGTTGTGGCTTAAAAGTCATTCCTAAAGCTACCTATCTTCGATTGCCATTCTTTGACCATATGCACCGTTTTTTACCCGCGTTGATCAAATCCTTAGATGGTGAAATTGTGGTTCATCAAGTGGCACATAGAGACAGAGAAGCCGGCACTTCAAATTACAACGCTTGGAACAGGGCTTGGGTCGGCATCGTAGATTTACTTGGTGTCATTTGGTTACAACGACGTACTAAAAATCCAATGGTCAAAGCTGTAAGTAGTGTGAATAGCAAATAATGAAGTGGATTAAGCTTTTATTTCTCATTGTTGTTGGGGTACTGATTGCCAATCAGCTTGATAATCCTGTTATGGTTCATTTGACAGATAAGAACTGGCTTGTCGGTTACATCCAACAAAATGGTACGACAGGGAAAATGGTGGTATTCCTTTTCAGTGTCATCTTTTTATCTTTTAGCGGGCCAAAGCAAGCAATTGCATTGGTGTTTGGGTATTTATTCAGTATCAACTTAGGCGTTACATTAACATTGTTCGCTTGTATTTTTGCAGCGGCACTAAATTATTACTGCGCTCGGTTTATATTCGCAAACTGGTTATATCGACGCTTCCCGAACAAAATGATTAAGTTCAATTCCTTTGCCAGTCGTAAGCCGTTTTACAAAATATTGCTGTTACGGCTATTTCCTATTGGGAACAACGTTGTGACTAACGTCTTATCAGGTAGTGTCCGAGTACCTTTTTTCGCATTTCTTACTGCAAGTATACTCGGTTATCTCCCGCAAATTATTATCTTTGCACTTGTGGGGGCAGGAATTCAGTCTTCAAGTAACACAATGATATACCTTAGCATTTTCTTTGGTGTCATGAGCGCTATCCTCACAGGGTTTCTTTACAGAGATCATATTAAGAGCCGTGTTGAACTATTAAAAATGGAAGAGGAATTATGATACCCGTTTTCACAAAGTCTAGGTTAGCTTGTTCAGATACTTGCTAGGTCAGAACTAGAAAGCGTGGATCTGCGAAGACACGGGACGATGGGCTAATTCTTTAATCCCAGTAAGACTATCAAATAAGAAATTAAATGGATTTATTATCTTTATTATGATGTGAGTAACAATTCTATGTTAACAAATAACCCTAACCCTAACCCTAACCCTATTAGTGTCTCTAGTAAGCAATATTGGCTGCTAACATTTATCACTGCGCTGGTCTTTATAGCGGTAAATGTTAGTTTTAGGCCTATCTTACCTATAGATGAAACCCGTTATATATCTGTCGCGTGGGAAATGTGGCTAGATAAAAACTGGTTAGTACCACACATAAACGGAAGTCCCTATGACCATAAACCGCCATTTATGTTCTGGTTGTTTAACATCGTTTGGTCTGTATTCGGAACTTCAGAAACAGTGTCGCGTTTGGTGGTGCCAGTTTTTTCTTTGTTAAATCTTTTTCTCGTTAATCTACTGGCTCGGAAAGTTTACCCCGATTCAAAACAGGCACAAGTCTTGTCCCCACTCATATTGTTTAGCTTCTTAGGGTGGTTTTTGTATTCGGGCATGATAATGTTTGATTTAATACTCACGGTATTCTATTTGCTGGCAATATTGAGTCTGTGGAAATACTCGGAGTCGAACCGACCAGTATGGATTTGGTTCACCGGAACTGCAATCGGGTTTGCGCTGCTTACTAAAGGTCCTGTTATTTTTGTGCATTTTTTGCCATTTGTAATGTTAGTTCGTATTTGGCACCCTTCGCCGTCCAATATTAATAAAGCCTTTTTCAAAGCAGTACTTTGGGCTGTTCTTATCTCTGTCGCTATTATCTTAATGTGGGCAATCCCTGCCGCCATATCCGGAGGTGAAGAATACGCTAGAGCAATATTTTGGGGGCAATCTGTTGATCGAATGCAAAATTCTTTTGCTCATGCAAGACCATTCTATTGGTACGTGCTTCTACTTCCTGCTCTTTTATTTCCATGGTTGTTCTTAAGTGGTTTCTGGCGTAGCCGACCATGGGTGGTCACTGAACGCGGTGATACCTTATACCATTCCGCGAAAAAATGTGATCTAATTGCTATATCCGTTACTCACCTTTTTTAGCAATGAAACAACACACCAGTTTCGAATTAATCAGGCTATCCAAGCAAACAGCAGATGCCCGAATGCG
>NZ_BMII01000047.1 GCF_014641855.1 Shewanella inventionis | reverse complement strand
CCAACAAAACTGCATGTTAAATAATAATCTAAACACCACTAAATAATTGAATCAAAATATAAACTCAGATATTGTTTATTCATTAATCAAAATGAATTTAAAAACGAGTAATTCTACAGGCTCGTTAAATGAAAACAGTACTTTGTAGTTTGTTAGTCGTTGGTGTAGTTGGGTTGTCAGGTTGTTCTTCAACTCAGAACACATTTGCTTCTAAAATTAAAGCCGAAAGTGAAAAGAACCTCGACTTATCTCAGCAATGGGAGCAAGGTCAAAAGGACGTTAAAAAAGGCCAAGAATTACTTGCTGATGGTCGCAAAGCAATGGACAAAGGCAATGCTCAAATTCGTGAAGGCGAAAAATTGATGGCGCAAGCCGTACAAGAAGCCCAAAAACAACGTCAAGCATTTCAATCTATGGCAAGTTCGTTAACAGGTGCTCAAAATGGTAAACGTGCAGCTGCAATTGTTGACAGATTAGATGACATCGCTGACGACTGGGAAGATGCCGATGAAAATTATGTTGACGGCAAAGAGCTTGTTGAAGATGGCAACACTAACCTAGCTGAAGGTCAAAGTGAAACTGAACAGGGCCAAGCCCTAGTGAATAGTGGCCGTACTAGAATGCAACAAGCGGAGTCTGCATATCAGCAACGTACAGGCCAAGGTCTGGTTGAACAGATGCATTTAGAAGAACGTCCAAGTAACTTCTAAAAAGCCATTCAATTGTTATAACTAACGTTGTAATTAAAAAGTAAAAACCGATATTGTTAGCTCAATATCGGTTTTATTGTTTTTATCGCTCTTATTGAATTATTCAAAATCCGCTTTTACTTCAAATACCATTGCTTCACCTGACTCAGGATGCGTTAACGCTAAATATTGAGCATGCAAATGCAAGCGGTTGGCGGCAATACCATATAAATCGTCACCGACAATTGGCATGTTTAGGCCATCGTGATGGGCACAATGCATGCGTAATTGATGTGTTCGGCCTGTTTTAGGGTACAAATGCACCAACGTTCGATGGCCTTGACGCTTAAAAATCTGCCAATGGGTTTGTGCATGCTTACCATGTTCATAACAAACAAGTTGCTTAGGTCGGTCGTCTAAATCTACCCTCAGCGGCAAACTAATATCGCCTTCATTTTGGTCTGGCACACCTTCAATTAACGCAATATAACGCTTGGTTACGCTGCGCTGAATGAACTGTTGCTGTAAATTTTTATTAGCCTCTTTGGTGAGTGCAATTACCATTAAACCTGATGTAGACATATCAAGGCGGTGCACAATCAACGGCCCCGTGGCATTGGGGAATTGTTGCTGCATACGGCTAAACACGCTGTCGATAATGTTTTTACCGGGTACCGATAATAATTCAGCAGGCTTATTAATAATCGCCATCACTTCATCTTGGTAAATAATATCAATGGGCAGATCTTTACCTGGATTAATCAGTAATGGGTCGGCGTCAACCTGCATGCCCGTCAACATGTGGGCTAAAATAGGTCGACATTTGCCATGGCACGCAGGGTAGTAATTTTGATGTTGTTTGATTTCTGATTTTGGCGATGCGCCCCACCAAAATTCAGCCATGGCGACAGGCGTTAACTGTTGTTTAAACGCATATTGTAATAATTTGGGCGCTGCACACTCGCCAGCACCCGCAGGCGGCAAATGGTTTGGCGCATCGTTAAATATATCGTTTAAGTCTCGTGCATCACCCAAGGTATTTAAAAACTGATACTGTGCAAACAGCTTTTTTTGCAAGCTGTTAGACAGTTGTTTGCGTTGGCGCTTAAGCTGTTTTATTTGTTGTTGCAGCTCATTTAGCTGGGTTTGCGTTGCCGTGATTTGGCTTTGCCATTGCTGCTTTAATGCATTGAGCTGATGTTTTTGCAGCACGCTTTGACGGCTAAGCTCAATTGATAAGGTTTTATGCTCATCACTGCTGATATCGGCCTGTATTAATGCAGTATCTGCTTGCTCGCGTTGCTGTTTACGCTGTTTACGGCCTTCGACAATTGCGTTGCGTTGTTGCTCAAGCTCACGTTCTGCTTGCTGTTGCTGCTGAGTTAACTGCGTGGTTAAGTTGGCCAGTAGCGGGGCGCTTTCATGCTGGTGGAGTAACTGGTTAATTTGGTTAATCTGTTTGTTTTCAACGCTGAAAAAGCTGTCTTGAGTGAGCATGTCAAACACCGGCGGCACAAAAGGCGGCAAGATATTTTGCTCGGCTAATTTGCCTGAAAACGCCGCTAAAAAGCCAAGTTGCCCTTGTGTATTTTTCACCACCAACACACCAAACATTTTACCGATGACCATACCGCAATCGGTGCTACTGTCTAATCCAAAGTTATGTTGCCATGGATTAACTTCAAGCATGGTTTGTTGCAGCTGCTCGGCAGCCTGAATACAAATAGGGTGAGGTTGATAGTAAAACGGAAAAGTAAAAGACTCTGGTAAGCTGTGATGGGCAATGCTGTCATTAAAAAAGATAAAACATGGGTCGTTAACAGTCATTACATACACTCACAACACAAAAAGGCGGCTATTTTACCCCTTCGTAGTCTGTAATGCATCTGTATCAGAGATTAAAGTGATGGTCTGCCTGTGGATGAGGCAGGCCATCATTCTTTACGCTAACTGAACGGAGTTAACTGAGGTTATACCGATCAGAATTAATAAGTAATCACATTCTTATGCTGATTGGGATTAATTACATTCTGTGCAGAGCGCACAGTTTGTTGCCATCTGGGTCGCGAAGGTAAGCTAGATATAAGTCCATCCCTGGGGCTGAACGCACACCTGGCGCGTCTTCACAGGCTGTGCCGCCATTGGCAACGCCCGCAGCATGCCATGCATCGGCTAATGCTGGGGTTTCTGCAGCAAAACCAAGGGTTGAGCCATTACCGTGACATGCTGGCTCGCCATTAATTGGCTTAGTTAATAATAAGATGCCGGTTGGCGTCATGTAAACGCAACGTCCCTTTGGGTCAATTTTTCCGGGGGCGATGCCTAAAGCGCCTAAAGTGGCGTCATAGAATTTTTTTGACGTTTCAATATTATTAACGCCGAGCATAACGTGACTAAACATGGTAACTCTCCTTGTGTAAGTTCAACTGAACTATAAATTAACGACTGTTTTTTTGTATGGTTTTTAATGCTGCATTTTTAAATCAGTGTTGGCGTGAGACTCGTATGACAGTAACTCTATGGTGTGACTTAGCAGTGTAGAATCACCGATTTTGCCATGCCCAGGGACAACCATTTTAGCCTCAGTAAATTGTGCTTGTAACTTTGCCACTGTCACAGGCCATTGTTTTAGGTCTGCTTCGCTGGTATAGCCTAGAGTGCGTGAACTCAATGATTTTATTAAGCAGCCGCCAAATAATATTTGTTGCTTTGGCAGCCAAACCACTAGGTTGTCGACCGTGTGTCCTGCACCTAGATAATAAACTTCAATGAGTTGAGGCTGCAAAATGTGTTTATTAGCAGCAAATGTGTGTGTTGCTGTGGCCAGTTGGTTTGCCGTTAATATGGCCTGTGTGTCATTAGATACCCAGGTGGCAATGCCGTTGCTATTAAGGTAACCCACACCGCCAGCACGATCTTCGTGGGAATGGGTAGAGATACTCGCTACAGTGGTTAACCCTTGCTGGGTAATCCAATCAACAAGCTTAGCGGTATCGCTATTTGTCCAGGGTGTGTCAATAATAAACGCCTGTTTGCCTTGCACCACCACTAGGCCGTTTGATTCAACTAACCCAAAGCCGGTAACGGTTTTATACGACCTATGTAAATACACATTTTTAGCTATCAATGACACTGATAACTCAGCAGTTTGGCTAATCGACTTAGTGAGTTGTTGAGTTGAGTTTTGCGCTGCGCTAAGGGCAAAAGTGCTTGAGCTAAATAGACATAACACCCAAAAAATAACCCGAGATGGCCGTGTAATATTACCGATAAGCATAGGGCGTCCTGTTGTTAAGCTTGGCAATTGCAGTGTAGTAGCAAGTTATAGGGTGTTAGTAGCGCTAGGCGTTGTGTTTGCTTAAGCGCGTTACATCTAAAAACAACTGATTAACCTTCACTTTGGCGTTAAGTTTTGCCGCCAATAAATACATACCTGCTAATTTACGATGGATAAAAATAGCATCGGTTGGCGGTGTATGCCATTCATTTTGTTGTGTGCTCATGGCTTTACCTGCCTGAGTAATCCTTTTTGCTAGGTCGCTTTCGCCAAAGTGATATGCCTCTTGGGTGCGCAATGGCTCACAGGCCTGGTAAAAAATGTCGATGATCAGTTGTTTTTGTTGCGGGTCTATCTCATCTTGAAAAAAGCCTATTTGCTGTGCAGCCATCGCCATTTGTTGTTTATTTTGGGCAATCGCGCCTTGCATTAGTTGCATATAACCTTGTGATAAGGTGTCGCTAATGGCGCGGGTGGCTCCAAAGTCGAGTAAAACTATTTTTTGGCTCTGTGCTTGATACTGAAAATTGGCAAAATTAGGATCGCTTTGTAGCAGTTGAAAACAAAATAGCTCTTTAAAGCATAACTCCATTAGGGCACTGGCTACTGAGTCGCGGACGTCTTGCGGTGCACTTACAAGCGACTCAATGGCAACCCCCTCTATATACTGCATGCACAATATACTTTTGTTGCTCAATTGCTGGTACACCTTAGGTACAATAAAGTTTGAGCTGTCACCTAGTTGTTGCTGGTAAAGTGCAATTTGCTCGGCTTCAAATTGATAATCGGCTTCATTGTGTAACTGCGCTTTTGCTTGTGCGAGTAAGGTATCGAGCTTGACGTTTGCAGGGATGAGCCGTGAGACTGTTAATAAACTGGCGACGTTATCAATATCGCTGTCTATGCTGTCGCGGATCCCTGGGTATTGAATTTTAATCGCTACTTTTTCGCCAGTATCTAAGTATGCTAAATGCACCTGGCCAATTGATGCCGCGGCAAAAGGGTGAAGCTCAAATTGGGCAAAAGGCGCTAACCAGTCAGGCCCCCAATGCTGAACTAGCAACTGAGTGAGCTGTTTGTGTGGCATGGCTTTAGCATCAGAACGTAGTTTAGCGAGTATTTCTGCTAGCTCTGGCGGCACGAGATCGCCTGCATCCATCGACAGCATTTGGCCTACTTTCATGGCTGCACCGCGAAGTTGCGAAAGCTTATCGGCCACATGCCCTATGTTGGTAGGGGTCATCATCAATTGCTGTATAGACGGCGATTTACCTTGGCTAAATTGCTTTGCGCCTTCAAGCAATACATTGCCAGCAAGGCGAGAAGCAAGCCCTCCCATTTTAGTTAAACGAGAAAATCGACCGGTTGGTACTTTGGCTTCATTATTTTTCATTACAACTCACTTTGTTACAGCAATAGCGCGAATAGTTAATTGTACGCATCGATGGGGTATTTCGTTCAAATAGTCCATGTTGTGTGGTCAATTTTTACTGTTTTCTATGTTACTCTGAAAGTTGAGGCATTTAAGCCGTTCTTTGGGTGAGCAAAATAAAAATAAGGACCCTAGTTTGAGTATTATTGAACAATATTTGAGCCAAGCGGAAGCGCTGTTTCAATCTAAAAATTTATCATCTGCCAGAATGTACGCCCGAAAAGTGATTAAACGTGATGATAAACATATAGGTGCATTATGTTTATTAGGCCAAATTCATTTACAGCAGCAGCAATATTCTGAGGCTGAAGGTTACTTTTTAAGTGCTGCTGCAGTTGAGCCAGGAGCGGTTCCTGTTTTGACGGGATTGTTGACCATTGCTGAAGTGAAACAAGACTTCTTTTTAGCAAAAAAATATTTGCTGCAATTGATTCACACACAAGGAAACACGGCTAAATTTCGCTATAAACTTGGATTAGTTGCCACAAAAGTGGCCGATATGGCTTTAGCTGAACAGTGTTTTAAATGGTGTGTTGCCCATAATGTTACCGACCCAGCGGTACAGCTTAATTTAGGGCATATTTATAAAGCCAAAGGCGATACCGAAAAAGCGGCTCATTTTTACCATCAATATAACCGATTAAACCCAACACAAGTCGGGGTGGGGTATTGGAGTCTAGCGGACTTAAAGCAATATCGATTCACTCATGATGATTTAACCTTATTACAAGGTTATGCCATTAACGAATCGCTAAGTCAGCAAAACTTAGCGCTAGTGCATTTTGCTTTGTGCAAGGCCTACGAGCAAACTAAACAAATAGATAAAGCCTGTGAGTCTATGTTGTTGGCTAACCAAATCATGGCGCAACATAGACCCTTTAAACACACTCAGTTTGCCAGTATTGTGCTGTCGCTACTTGGGCATACGCCCTCACCACACATTAATGAATTGCCTAGCTGTGAACAAATCCCCATTTTTATTGTTGGCATGCCTCGCTCTGGCACTACATTAGTTGAGCAAATTTTGGCGTGTCATACTCAAGTAGGCGCTACTGATGAGCTACCGTTTATGGAGCGATTCGCGCTGCAAATGGATATGTCAGGGGGCTACAATGCAAATCTAAGTCAGCTTTCTGCCCGTCATATTGAGCAGTTCCGTCAGCGCTATTTAGCAGAAATTAATCATTATTTTTCTGATAGTCCAACGTATGTTATTGACAAAAACCCCAACAACTTTTTACATATAGGGTTAATTAAAACGTTATTTCCTCAAGCTAAAATCATTAACGTGGTCCGTAACACCGTAGACAATGGCTTGAGCGTGTTTAAACAGTTTTTTAGCTTTGGCCACGACTATTCGTATTCATTCGCTGGGATTTCAAGTTATTGGCAACACTATTTAGACATCATGAAACATTGGGATAGCTTGTACCCAAATGAGATATTACATGTTTGTTTTGAACAATTAGTACAAGATCCTGAGCCACAAATTCAGCGAATATTGGATTACTGTGCGCTCACCACACAAGCCCAATGCTTTACGTTTTATGAGTCAGAACGTGCCGTACTAACGCCAAGTGCCAGCCAGGTGAGGCAACCGATGAACCCTAAAGCGATAGGCCAAGCAAACAAGTATAAAGCTTTTATACCTGATCAAATTGCAGAGCTAGAGGTTATTGCCAATAAAGCTGCATTGCAATTTTTTGCGTAACTTAAATCTAGCTGAAAGAAATGGCGCCTCATGGCGCCATTTCTGCTTAATGTTAACCTCAACTCTGGATAAGAAATGTATTGAATTTAAGCTAGCTTTCCGTGACAGGCTTTATAACGCTCACCGCTACCACATGGGCACGGGTTATTGCGTGATGGTGGAGCAATTATAGGTGCGGTTGACGAAGCGTTTACAGGTGCTGAGCTAGAGGTATTTTTGGGGGCCGCAACAGTTTGTTTGGCAAGAGTATGCTGGTCACTTAACTCTACATTCATGCAGGCAACAATGACGAGTTGTTCAAAGGCTTTTAAGGCTGAGCCAGAGTGGCTAAGTTGCAGAGTTTTTGCACACTGCACTGCTTTTATCATGGTTTGTTCTCGTAGTGCATGATAGCGTGGCCAACCCGTTTTAGTGGATTCATATTGTAACCAAAGTATGCGCCAATCGGCGATAAATTCAGCGATAACGAATGAAAATGCAGTGACCTCGGCCTCAGAATTTTGCGGATTACTTTTCACTTCTGTTAATAGCTCATTGGTTAAAAACTCCACCTCTGCAATAGGCATGATAATCGGCGCATTAAATTGCTCTGTAGCAAAGGTGGTTGCCGCTTTTGGGTTAACCCCAATAAATTGCTTGTTGAGTTGTGTAGATGATATATCAGCAATTGACCGTGAGTGTTGAAATATTGTACGCCAGAATGCACTTGAACCTGCTAGGTCAATCACTAAATGAACCCGATATTGGTCACTATTATTCTCAACTTTATGCAGTTTCCACGAGTCGAAAATCCAACACTCTCCAGCGCCCATATGCACTTGCTTATCATGGCAGTAAAACTGCACCTGTTCGGTGGTGGTAATAGGTATATGCACTCTAACGCGCTTATACCAATGGTAATTAATGTCTGAATGCAATGGCACTTGTGCGCCTGGCGCTAAACGCATTAGGCGTGAGCGGCTAAGCACTTCTCCGAACGAGGCTAGTATTTGCTGAATGTAGTGGCATTTTTCAAGGGCCGCAGTTGGTTTCATTGGCCCTTTAAAGTCGTTATTAAATTCGCCGTTGACCGAGATTAACGGAATGGCCGAATTACCCTTAAAGCCCTCATGGTGGGTTACCCAATCGTCTTCGGTAAATTGGCTGATTTCTTCAATGAGTGTCGCCACATCAAAGTGATAAGGGAGTTGATAAAATTCATGAGGTAACTTCATTATATGACTCTCTTTTTATTAACTTAACGCACCATGGCATTGTTTAAAGCGTTTACCTGATCCACATGGGCAAGGACTATTACGAGGCACAGAGCCAACATTAACCGTAGGTTGTGGCGGCGCTATATCATGCTGTTGCCATTGTGATTCAAAAACGGGGTAGCCGTGTGCGCTTAATTGCTGATTAATACGACTAAGTGTATCAGCAATGGTCGGCCACACTTTTTCAATATCGTGATAATTGTCTAGCCACTTATTGGCTTTAGGCGTGGTAATGGTGTAGCGCGAGTGCGGTAAAGGTTGGCTGCATATGCTGGCTAAATCTGGGTCAAACTCAATACCAGCAAACTCACATAGTGCATTAACTGTTTGTTCAGGTTGAGAAATTAACTGGTCATACGACAACATACACCAACGCTTAGATGGCAACCTTTGCAATTGACTCATAATGGCATCATTCGCCGCTTGCCATTGAAATGCTGCGATATTATGCAACGGTTGTTGATTAAGTTGTTGCCAGTTTGGCGGCAACAACAAAGACCAGTGGCGTTTATCCCACCCAGGAAGATTAGGGTAGGTGACAAATTTATTGGAACGCCAGGCCTGCATAATGCTGCTGATATTTTCTTTTGGCTCGCGCACTAGATAGATAAATAAGGCATCTGGAAATAGTGCGTTAAAAAAATCAACTCGCAAGCTGTTTTTTGGGGTTTTCTCAAGCAGCCTAACCGGTGATGTTTTAGGCTTTTGGCCTTTACTGTCTCGCAGCTCATCACTAAAGCGTTGTTGTAGCTGGTTACGTAATGCTTCGTCAATATCGTCTGCGCTTAAGGCGTTGGAGCTAAACTGACGATAGGCAATATTGAGTTTAGGAATAGTTTCAATCAATGCATGGCTTTCACCGCCAATAGTATGCAGCGATTGGCTTTTTGACAGCACTTCAAACAGTAGGGTACTGCCAGAACGTGGCGCGGATAAAATAATAATGGGCCGATCAAATTGGTGCATAGCGGTATGATGTTATTGTTATATTTTTTACATCATACCCACACCGATCTTATATGGCTACTTTATCAGTTTGAGTAATGCCTTAAAGCGATCGCCTTGGGCCACATGTTGTAACTCAAACAATAGCGACTCAACGTTAGTGAGTTTTGCGCCATCGTTTAGCATCATTTGTACTCCAAGGGTTTTGTTTTCTAATTCTCTTGATGACACCGCGTCATTCACCACATGCACGGTAAAGTTGTGCTCGAGTAAATCTTGGCAGGTTTGGTAAACACACACGTGGGTTTCTATCCCAGCTAAAATAACATTGCGACGGTTTAATGTGTTGAGTTGTTGCTTTACCTCATCACAATGCCAACCGCTAAAGTGCTCTTTTGCGATAGGCTGAGTGGTTTTTGAGAGTATTTGTGCCAAGTCTTCACTGGTGTGGCCTAGCTTGTCAGGCAATTGTTCTAGCCAAATAACTGGAATATCAAAAAGTTGTGCCCCTTGAATTAATACAGCCAGTTTTTGATGTAATTGTTCAGATTGCTGCATCACTTGGGCAAGCTTGCCTTGCACGTCAACAATCATCAGTACACTTTGCTCTGCGGTTAACATATCGCGATTCCTTTTGCTGAGAGTTCATTGACGAGTATTGAGTATTTTCAGGCGTGTTCAAATAGGCTTTTAGTCTATAGTGATAGCAAGATGACTATGGCTGGACGACTTAGGCAGGGAGCTGGGACTGTGATGAAAAAACGTATTGTGATTTGTGCCGATGGTACATGGAATCGGCCTGAAAAGGATCTTGAAAAAGATCATGCAACCAATGTGCTCAAACTTGCCAGAGCGATTAAACCGCTAGGTGGTGATGGCGTGCCGCAGCAGGTTTTTTATGACTGGGGGATTGGCTCATACCATGACGCTATGATTGGCGGTGCAACTGGCCGTGGTTTACATAAAAACATTATGGATGCATACCGTTACATAGTGCAAAACTACTCCCCTGGTGATGAAATCCATCTGTTTGGCTTTAGTCGCGGCGCTTACACTGTGCGCTGTTTGTGCGGCTTAATTAATAACTGCGGTATTGTGATTAGGCCAGATGCCAAATTGATTCAACAAGCATTTGACCACTATAAAATGAAGAGTAAACCGTTTTCACCAGAAGGTGAGCGCTCGGTTGAGTTTAGGCAGCAGCATTCACATCCATCGCGCGAAGTGGCGTTTGTCGGTGTTTGGGACACTGTGGGGGCCATGGGGATCCCGGTGTCATTTTTAGGGTTATTTGAAGATAAAGACGAGTTTTACGATACCAAACTTGGTCGCAATGTTAAGGTGGCGCGTCATGCTTTAGCATTAGATGAACATAGAAGTGATTTTGAACCGACTATTTGGGCGCCTCGAACGAGCATAGATATTCAACAAGTGTGGTTTGCGGGTGCGCATAGCAACATTGGTGGGAGTATTACCCCTAATACTGATGGCACTAGTTTGTCTGACATTTCGTTGCAATGGATGATAAATCAAGCTCGAGCCGTTAATTTAACCGTGGAACCACACTTAGTCGATAGGTTATTGCCGAATGCGATGGCGGAGATTCATGATTCATATCGTAGCTTTTATCGAATTAAAAAACGTTTTATTCGCAAACTAGACCCACAGCAAGTACCGATTTTATTGCACCAATCGGTAAAAACCCGTTGGTTGAACGACAACAATTATCGACCTAAAAATTTAGTTAATTATATTGATAACCATGGCTGGCCAGATACACTGGTCGAATAAGCCATTTAAGGCGTTATACCGTCCCATTTTTGTTGTGTAAGGATATTGTTTTGTTACGTTTATTTTATTCGTTAAGTCTGGCAATTACGCTAATTTTTACAGGAATTGTGTCGGTAACAGCGTATGCAAATGAGATTTCTGTTGTAGACAACCCCGCAGTGTCACCAGCTAAACGAATTATTGCCTTGTCGCCTCAAAGTGTAGAAATGCTCTTTGCCATTGGCGCGGGTGATTCTATCGTCGCTACAACTGATTATGCTGATTACCCAGAACAAGCCAAAAAAATCCCCAGCATTGGCGGTTCATACGGGGTGCAAATAGAGCGAGTGATTGAGTTAAATCCCGATTTGGTTGTGGTATGGCAAAGCGGCAATAAAATGGAAGACATTAAGCAACTGCAAGGTTTAGGCTTTAACATTGTAAATAGCGATCCTAAAACATTAGCTGACGTCGCGAGCGACCTTGAACTGCTTGGTAAATTGACAGGACATTCAATTAAGGCCAAACAAGTTGCAGATGATTATCGTCAACAATTAGCAGATATAAAACAGCAAAACCAAGCTAAACCAGTGGTAAAAGTGTTCTATCAATTGTGGTCTACCCCATTGATGACGGTGGCGAAAGGCAGTTGGATCCAAAACTTGATTGACGTGTGTCATGGTGAAAATGTGTTTTATGACGCTGCGAGTGAGTACCCACAAATTAGCATCGAAAATGTGCTACTCACTGGTGCTGAAGTGATTTTACAAAGCCAGGATGAAGGCAACGTATTAGGCATTAATTGGGCCGATTGGCCAGAGCTTCCCGCAGTTAAAAAACAGCATATTTACCAGTTCGATGCAGATTTACTCCACCGCGCAACCCCAAGAGCCATTTTAGGCGTTAATGCAGTTTGCGAGGCGTTGGATAAAGTAAGAGGGTAAATGGTAAAACTGATGAGTTTGGGCACGGTTTCTTATGGCCTACGGCCACTCCAGAGTGTTCAAGCTTCGTTTGAAATAAGATCGCAAGGTTCCACCCTGCAAGGGTTAAATACGGCGTCATTCCGGCAATACTTTTGAGCCGGGATCCAGGTGTTTGCTTTTATGGCCTGCGGCCACTAACGTCGTTGAGCTTCGCCCACACCCGAGTAAAGGGTAAAGCATCATATGATCAATAAAAAAGTTACTTATCGGCCTAGTCCAATAAGTGATTTAAACTCTGCAAACATTTTAAAGCATGAATACAAAAAACGTTAACCGCGAATTGGAGGTGACATGGAAAGTCTAGACGATATAAAAGTACTAACACGTGGCAAATCTGCAATCATTGCAGGAGTATGCTCAGGTATTGCTGAGTATTATCATTTACGAAAAAACAGCATTAGGTTAGCATTTTTGTTAACTAGTCTATTTTTTGCCATTCCCGTATTCGCTTATATTGCCTTGTGGTTAGTGCTACCCAAATATCCGACGACAGACGCGATGGCTCGAGACTTACGACGAAAGAAACGACAACGAAAATAAGGCACTTTGTCTTCGATGACGCTGTATAAAGATATTGTCTTAAACAGAGTATTCAAATGATGAGGTACAGTATTAGCCATAGAAAAGCTACAACACGCGATGCAATATGAAGGGGATACCCTTTTACCTCAAAAACGCGACAAACCCGCCTTAATTCCCCTCAAACGGACTGAAAAAACAACAAAACTACTTGTGAAATAATAATCTGAACACCACTAAACAATTGAATCAAAATATAAACTCAGATATTGTTTGTTTTTTAATCAAAATAAGTTTGAAAACGAGTAATTATACTGGCTCGCTACAAGTTATACTCGGCCTCATAATTTGTACTAAAATGTAGTACAAGTAAATACAAATAGAGGTGTGGCATATGGGTGTTACAAGTATCCGTCTAAATTCTGAGGTTGAAATACCTCTAGAACATTTAGCGAAAAAACTAGATAGATCTAAAAATTATATTATAAATCAAGCTATTAAAGAGTTTTTGCAACGGCAGTCAATGGAAGAGTCACGCTGGGAAGATACACTAGAAGCTTTAAACTCAATAAAATCTGGTAAAGCTATAAATGGCAATGAAGTTACTGCATGGCTAGAAAGCTGGGGAACTAAAGACGAATTATAGCCTCCTAAATTATGAATATACAGTATTCACCTGAGGCAATTGGTGATTTGGTTCGGCTTAGAGAGTTCATCAAAGTTAACAACCCGTATGCTGCTAAACGAGTTGCTGATCGATTAATTGCAGGCATTGAAAATCTAAAGGCTTTACCTAAAATAGGCTTGCTAGTTCAAAGGTCACCAGATCCAGAAAAAGTTAGAGATCTTTTCATCACTAATTACACAGTGAGGTATCTATTAGGTGAAGACACTATTTTTATTCTTCGAGTCTGGCATGGTAAAGAAATTGAAAAAGACTTGTAATCAGTTAGCTAGAGGTATCTAGCCTCCAGCCCCCACACCACTCTGCATGCGGCTCCGCACACGACTGAATGGCCAATGATGCTCCAGGCATCAACATGGCATTCCCGCAATCCATGGCGGTCAGATTCAGGAGGTAGAACAACGCAGGAGCATGTTGCCGAGGGCGGTTAATTTACTCTCTTTAAAGAAATGACCTAACTCACTTTCTGGTTCGCTTCTTGGTTTTGAGAGTGAACTGCGATCCATCCATCTCTTAGTGAATATAATCCTGCTTTCTTCAGATACTCATTACTCCGTGCTTGCTGTATTCCTGGTGTATTCGAGCTACGCCAAGGGCCTTTACTTGTGATACTTCAAGCAACAGCAGCTTGGATGCTGACGCCACGTTTTAATAAGTTTTGTACCTTACATATAAGAGTCTTCAACGTAGCTAACAAGCCTTGTCCAGAAATGCGTTAAATCTTTAAATTACAAACAAGGTTAAATCGAAGATAGCTATACGGCGGATGTAATCGCGGCTATGACCTTCGAAAACATGGATGTTTTCGCAGAGCGCCCATGGATGGGTTTACCGCGTGTCATAGAAGTGATTTCATTGAGTATCGTTGCCTAACATCTTATTTTTGTTTGAGTTAATAGCTCTAGTTGGCCTATTTTCATTGGCCACTCTTGATCTGGTTTGGCCGAAAACCATAAAAAGCAAAACACCTGGGTCCCGGCTCAAAAGCCTTACCGGGACGACGAGAAAGTAGTTCTCAAGCCTTGTCCATAAATGCGTTAAATCTTTAAATAACAAACAAGGTTAAATCGAAGATAGCTATACGGCGGATGTAATCGCGGCTATGACCTTCGAAAACATGGATGTTTTCGCAGAGCGCCCATGGATGGGTTTACCGCGTGTCATAGAGGTGATTTCATTGAGTATCGTTGCCTAACATCTTAGTTTTGTTTGAGTTAATAGCTCTAGTTGGTCTATTTCCATTGGCCACTCTTGATCTGGTTTGGTCGAAAACCATAAAAAGCAAAACACCTGGGTCCCGGCTCAAGAGCATTACCGGGACGACGCCGTATTTGGCCGCGCAGGGTGGAATTGCAGCCTCAAGCATTCGTGGCCGAAAACCATAAAAAGCAAAACACCTGGGTCCCGGCTCAAAAGCCTTACCGGGACGACGAGAAGGTAGTTCTCAAGCCTTGTCCATAAATGCGTTAAATCTTTAAATAACAAACAAGGTTAAATCGAAGATAGCTATACGGCGGATGTAATCGCGGCTATGACCTTCGAAAACATGGATGTTTTCGCAGAGCGCCCAGGGATGGGTTTACCGCGTGTCATAGAAGTGATTTCATTGAGTATCGTTACCTAGTGTGACAATAAAGCAGTAAAGCAGAGTCACTCACAGCAAATCCTGCACAAATGTTCAAAGCAAAAATAACACCTGGATCCCGGCTCAAGAGCATTGCCGGGACGACACCTTATTTGGCCAGTGCAGGGGGGGGAATTGCAGCCTCAAGCATTCGTGGCCGCAGGCCATAAAAAACAAAACACCTAGGTCCCGGCTAAAAAGCATTGCCGGGACGACACCTTATTTGGCCAGTGCAGGGGGGGATTGCAGCCTTAAGCGTTAGTGGCCGCAGGCCATAGGTACAAAAAGTACATAAGTACAAAGTAATCCAAAGTGTCCGCTCGGACACTTTCCCCATTACCGGACAGTTTTTAACGCTGTCCGCGGACACTTTTAACGTGTTCGGCTCTCTTGTTTTATTATTATCGTTATGAAAAATAACAATAAATAACTATTGGCATAGCTTGTGCTATATCTTAGATATAAACGTGACGTAGTACGTGCTGTCAACGTGTTACCTAAGGATTTGAGATGATTAAAGACACAAGTAGCCAAGATACTGTCGTTACACCTACCGCTGGCCGTAAATTGCGCCTGCCTTTGATGATAGGTTGCGGCGCCATTTTGATGAGCGCGTTGGTGTGGGCGAGTTTTAGTCATGACAGTAACCAGCGTTCGGTCGATGGTGCCGATTTACGCTTAGCCACCATTACTCGTGGCACCTTGGTGCGTGACATTGCTACTACCGGTAAAATTGTCGCCGCCAATGCCCCCATTTTATACAGCACTGAAGAAGGCGTGGTGACGCTATTAAGCCAACCGGGTGATGAGGTTGAACTCGGGCAGGTGGTGGCGAAGGTTGAAAGCCCACGTTTGCAAAGCGAGTTGCAGCAACAGCAATCATTACTTGAAGGTATGCAAGGCAGCCTTGAGCGGGCTAAATTAGATGCCCGCCGTGAGCAACTGCGTGTTAGCCAGATTTTAGACATGGCCAAAGTGGATTTAGAAGCCGCAGATCGTGAAAGCCGTCGTGGCGATCAACTGATTGAGTCGAGTTTGATCAGTAAAATCGATTTTGAAAAAAGCAAAGATGACCTACATAAAGCCAAATTATTGCATAAACACGCCCAGCAAGAAGTTGAGCTGATGCGCGACACCCTCAGCTTTGAAATTAAAAACCGCACCCTTGAAGTACAACGTCAGGCCTTAGTGGTGAGTGAACTCACACGCCAAGCGAATGAGCTTAATATTATCGCACCGGTTAGCGGCATTATTGGTAATTGGCTGGTGGAACAAAAAGCCCGAATTGGTGCTAGTCAGCCAATTTTAACAGTGGTCGATTTAACCGCTTTTGAAGCAGAGCTTGCTGTACCTGAGTCTTATGCCGATGAACTGGGGTTAGGCATGGATGTTGAGCTCAGTTTTGGTAGCGAAAATGTGGTTGGCCAATTGTCGTCTATTTCACCCGAAGTGCGTAATCGCGAAGTGACTGCCAGAGTGCGTTTTGCTAACAGTAACACGTTATCGTTACGTCAAAATCAACGATTGTCTGCCAGAGTGTTACTGGAAAACAGACCCAATGTATTAATGGTTAAACGCGGCGACTTTCTCAACCTTGGTGGCGAAGTGGCGTATCACGTTAACGATGCGGTCGCGCATAAAAAAAACGTCAAATTGGGCGCACGCAGTATGAGCCAGGTTGAAGTGATTGAAGGCGGTGAAGAAGGAGATGTTTGGGTGATATCTGGCACCGAAACCTTTAAAAATGAGCCTACCATTCAAATTCGATAAACAGATTAATAGACACTCAACTGAGTAAGGACATTCTATGACTTTTATTCAACGTAGACAGCTTATTGCGCTAGTGGCGTTATTTATTTTGGCAATGGCTGCTAGTTATCGCATTGATAATAATACAGATTGGTTATCAGTTAGTTTGCAGATAATTGATATCAGCAGCCATGCCAGCACGCGATTAATAGACATCAATTCAGCGGTTAGTTTGCACATTAATATTAACGACATGCTTAAGGTTAAGCTGCAGTTTTAGCCCCATTCAATTTAAGCATTCAATTTAAGTATTCGAATTCAGCCTAATAAGACATTCGCAGTAGAAGCTCTGGAATGCAACAACCGAATAAACCAAGGAAGCCAATATGTTATCGATGAAAAATATCAACAAGGTATTTAAAACGGATTTAGTTGAAACCCATGCGCTGCGTGACTTTAACCTTGAAGTGAATGAAGGCGAGTTTGTTGCAGTAACAGGCCCATCGGGCTCTGGTAAAACCACCTTTTTGAATATTGCAGGTCTGCTTGAAGGCTTTACCACCGGAGAGTTCAGCCTTGATGGGGTGAATGTGTCTAATTTAAGTGATAACCACAGCGCTAAAGTGCGTAATGAAAAAATTGGTTTTATCTTTCAGGGGTTTAATTTAATTCCCGATCTTAATTTAGCCGAAAATGTTGAAGTGCCGCTACGTTATCGGGGCATGAATGCCAGCGAGCGTAAGCGCCGAGTAGAGTCAGCTTTAGAGCAAGTCGGCTTAGGTGCGCGAATGAAGCATTTACCGACGCAACTCTCTGGTGGGCAACAGCAGCGGGTCGCGATTGCACGAGCGTTAGCGGGGGAGCCACGGTTTTTACTCGCCGATGAACCAACCGGTAATTTAGACAGCTTAATGGCGCGCCAGGTGATGGAGCTTTTAGAGAATATTAATCAGCAAGGCACCACCATTATTATGGTGACCCATGACCCTGAATTGGCCCGTAGAGCTCAGCGAAATATTCAAATTGTTGATGGTCAGGTGTGTGATTTTTCGATGTACCAACCTGCTGCAACTGGCACTCGTTAAGGGGAACATCATGTTTTTTTATTATTGCGATTTAGCCTGGCGAAGCATTCGTAAAACGCCGATGTTATCCATGTTAATGGTGTTAGCTATTTCAATTGGTATTGGTATTACTATTACGACTCTTAATGTATATAAAACCATGTCTTATAACCCCGCGGGCGATCGCAGTGAGGTGATAAACTCGGTGCAGTTATGGAGCCAAGGGTTAGACACCTGGGATGAGTTTAGCTCAAATATGACCTACACAGATGCTATGAACTTGCGTAATAACAATGAGCTGAGCTTCAAAGCTGCAACCTTTCGTACTGGTTTGGCGATGCAGTCTGACAACCCTAAAATTGAGCCAGTGTTGCAAAGTGTTAGGGTGACAGATAGAGACTTTTTTAAGATTTTTTCGGTGCCATTTTTATACGGCAGCTATTGGGATGTGAGCGTTGATGAACGCCCTGCGTATCAAGTAGTGATTAGCCAAAAACTCAATTTACGTTTTTTTGAAGGTAAAAACAGTGTAGGTAAAACGGTATTTTTAGACCGTAAGCCATACCAAATTGTTGGCGTAATTGAAGACTGGAATCCGCAACCTAAATATTACGACCCGCTTAATGGTGCTTTTAATGATGCAGAAGAAATCTTTATTCCTTTTTCGTTAACTGCTCAAGAAGAATTCGATGTATGGGGAAACACCAGTGGCTGGAAATTTGAACCAATGTTGACCTATAACGACAGATTACTCTCTGAAAAAGTGTGGATTCAATTTTGGACCGAGCTTAGCAATCAAGAGCAAAAACAAAGCTATTTAGCTTGGTTAACCCGTTATGTTGAGCAACAACGCACAATGGGGCGTTTTACCGACTCAGCCAAAACGCCCTCAGAGTTGGTGCAAATTAGCCATGTAGAAAAGTGGCTTGAAGACAACAATGTTGTGCCTAAAGATACCAGAATACTCGTTGGGTTAAGCCTGCTGTTTTTAAGTGTGTGCTTGGTGAATATTCTTGGATTGTTACTGACTAAGTTTTTAAAGCGTGCGCCTGAAGTGGGAGTTAGACGTGCCATTGGTGCCAGCAGAGGACAAATTTTTAGTCAGTATATGGTTGAGGTTAGCATGATTGGTTTTATTGGTGGAGTAGTTGGTTTGCTATGGGCCTTCGGTTCGTTAACTGCGTTACATGCTTATTTTGAAGTTGACCAAAGTTTGATAGGGCTTGATATGAGTATGTGGTTTATCACCCCGCTTATTGCTATTTCTACTGCGGTAATAGCGGGTATCTACCCAGCATGGGTTGTGTGCCGCACTAAACCGAGTGTGTATTTAAAAGCACAATAATGGATTTAATAAGGACATCATTATGTTACATATCAAGCCGATTTTATCCAGTTTAATGCGCAGTAAAAGTTCCCCTATTTTATTGTTATTACAAATTATTTTATCTGTTGCGATAGTCGCAAATGCCAGTTTCATTATTAATGAACGATTATCGTTAATGCAGCGTGAGTCGGGCTATGCAGAAGAACAAATACTGACGTTTAGTGTGTATAACTTTGACCCAAGCATCGATAACATGAAGCAAAACCAAGTCGATCAGCAGATTTTACGATCTTTGCCCAATGTTATTGATGCCAGCTACAGCAATATGTTGCCGTTAAGCGACAGCGGTTGGATGGATAGATATGTAGATGGCCCTGATGAAGATACTGCTAAAAGTACCCCAGGTTTTGCTTTTTATTTAGGTAATGAGCATTTATTAAATGTGATGGGAGCCAAGTTAATTGCGGGTAGAAACTTTAGCGCCGACGAAATTAATACCGGTCTGGATGACAGTGGCATGTTGGCATTGGTGTCGCAACCTTTAGCTAAAGCCTTTTGGGGGGATGAATCTCCACTGGGTAAAACCATGTATCAAGGTACGCAAACCGTGACCATTATTGGTGTCGTTGATAAGTTACAAGGTGCCTGGGTCGATCATGAAAACTTTGAATACAGTGTGATTCAGAATATCGATTTTGGTGGCAGTAGCAGCAACAAATCATACATGGTACGAGCTTTACCTGAACATATTAAAGGGTTGGAAGAGACCATTCGTAAGGCTTTTCATGCTGAAAACCCAAATAGGGTTCTCGATAATTTTCAAACCGTGGCTGAGCTGCGGGACAGAAGCTACAGTAACCATCGTTTAATGGCGACCGTATTGAGTATTATGGTGGTGTTACTGTTATTAATTACTGCGCTAGGGTTAACGGGTATGGTGATGTTTAATATTCAACGCCGCACTAAACAAATAGGCACACGTAGAGCACTAGGAGCGCGCAAGCGCGATATTATTCAATACTTTATGGTAGAAAACTATTTGATATGTATTGTCGGTGGTGTGATAGGTGGCATGTTGGCATTAGTGCTTGGGCAGCAATTAATGTCGCTTTACAGCTTACCTATGGTACCTGTGATTTATCCGATTCTGTCTGTAATTGGTTTGCTGGTGGTGACAACGCTTGCGGTGATCGTACCGGCAGCTAAAGCGGCAAATATTTCACCTGCTCTGGCAACGCGCAGTGTGTAATTTGTTAAACTGCGTCGCTTACGTTTAACAATAACATGACCGTGAGTTCTTCTGTCATGTTATTGTTAATGAATATAATATCCTGTTTTTGAATTACGACAACCTAAATGGACTAAAGCCTACTCTAATGGATACTATTTTAATTGTTGATGACAATCATGCTGTTTGCCAAGCGTTAGCGTTAATGGTTGAGCTGCATGATTACCATGCTATTTTTTGTCATTCACCTGAAGCGGCTATGGATATTGTCAGCAAAAAAGAGATCAGTTTAGTCATTCAAGACATGAACTTTAGCCGTGATACCACCTCGGGCGAAGAGGGCAAACAGCTGTTTTATGCCTTGCGTCAGTTACAGCCCAATTTACCCATTATTTTGATGACAGCCTGGACCCAGTTAGAAACCGCAGTAGAGTTGGTTAAAGCGGGCGCTGCCGATTACATGGGCAAACCCTGGGATGATGCCAAGTTGCTAAACAGTATAAGCAACTTATTGTCTATCTATCGACTGTCTCAACAAAACCATCAGTTAAGCCGAATCCACAGTGACCGTATGTCGGCCATTAATGACGCAAACTTATGCGGTTTAGTATTTGCCAGCGGCGCCATGCAGCGTTGTGTTGACCTTGCATTGCAAGTCGCCCGCTCAGATGTATCAGTGATGATCACGGGCCCCAATGGCGCGGGTAAAGACAAAATAGCCGATATTTTACAGGCTAATTCACCGTTAAAAGCCAACCCCTTTATTAAAGTGAACATTGGTGCATTACCAATGGATTTACTCGAGGCTGAGCTGTTTGGTGCAGAAGCAGGGGCATTCACCGGAGCGAATAAAACTCGCGTTGGTCGTTTTGAAGCCGCCGATGGTGGCACATTATTTTTAGACGAGATTGGCAATTTACCCTTGTCTGGCCAAGTTAAACTACTTAGGGTGCTACAAACGGGTGAGTTTGAACGTTTAGGTAGTCATCAAACGCGCAAAGTGAATGTACGCGTGATTAGTGCGACTAACGCTGATCTTGCCGATGACATTGCTAATGGACGTTTTCGTGAAGACTTATATTATCGCTTAAACGTAATTGAGCTCAGTGTGCCACCCCTAAAACAGCGCCAAGACGATATTTTACCCTTGGTAACCCATTTTATGGGTGAGCAGTTTATTATTAATAAATCGACTCAGCAGGCGTTAATTAATCATTGCTGGTCTGGTAACGTACGCGAGCTAGAAAATGCCTGTAAAAGGGCTGCATTGCTAGCTAAGTCAACACAATTAACAATTGATGATTTTGGCTTAATTCCCCTGCCTACAAGTCAAATGGAAGCGGGGTCAAGTCATAATCATGAAAGCCAATCTTATTCTACTTCGCTAGTTGAACAACAAGATAATGCGCCCTTAATCAATGAGCCCGATAAACAGCAAATAGAAGCAGCATTAACTCAGCATAATGGTGTTATTGCCAGAGTGGCTAAGTCATTTGGTTTAAGCCGTCAGGCCTTGTATCGTCGTATGGATAAATTTGGTATTCGAGATACAAAATCATGATGTTGTCGCTGCGAACTAAACTGGTGCTAGCCAATATGCTTAGTTGCCTGCTAGGGGGACTTTGTGGCGCGCTGGTGTGGTTTAGTCTGGGGGACACCGCCTTATGGTTAGCGCTGATTGTGATGCTGGTAGTCTGCTATTTTTGCACAACCTGGTTAACAAAACGATTAAGCGATAGCTTGCAAGCACTTGAAATCGGTTTACTTAATTTTAAAGATAATGATTTTAGCGTGTCGTTGCATTCTTACGGCGAGCCACAATTAGATGCGCTAGTGAGTCTATACAACCAAGCGTCAACAAAGCTGCGCAGTGAACGTCAATTTATTTATCAGCGTGAGCTAATGCTCGATAAGGTGATCCAAAATTCGCCTAATGTGATGTTATTAATTGACGATTCGCAGCGGATTATTTATGCCAATGGTGCTGCCAGGCATTTATTTCATCAGGGCGTGAAGATAGAAGGTATGCTGCTACCTGAACTGGCGGTCATGTTGCCCGACACATTAAAAGCTGCGTTAAAAAGCGAGCAAGAAGGGTAACACCATTCAGTTAAGAGTTTCTTCTCTTAACTGGATAGCGAGTTTTGTTAATTCGAACGGTCCTACTTTTGGGCCGTTTTCGTTTTTTGGGCAAGATAAATTGTTTAACGTTTTCCCTCATTGC
>NZ_BMII01000046.1 GCF_014641855.1 Shewanella inventionis | reverse complement strand
CGCCACTGTTCAAAGTTAGCGAGGGTGTTAAGGAGTTTATCTGGCATCATTGTGACCGGGTTGATTTAGTTACAATGATTAAATCAGGTTAATTGAAATAAGTTGAGCTACGCTGCCGTAAGCTCACCAACGATTTACCCAAATAAAAACGCCCTTGTTAAGTTATAACAAGGGCGTTGACTTTTAGTCTATTTATACCGCAAATGGATATTGAATGGCGTCATGGTGTTGATAACCTTCAACGCTAAAATCGTCTAATGTGACCCAGGTTTCAATGTCTTTTAAGCTCTTTATCTCTGGGTTGATGATTAATTTGGGTGGATCAAAAGGTTCACGAGTTAATTGAACATCACGCATTGGAGCCAGTTGATCTTCATATATGTGTGCGTTAACAATTTTATGATATGCCTTACCGGGCTTGTGTCCGGTTATTTGTGCCATTAACGCGAGTAACACATACACTTGTACCATATTGAAATTGAGCCCAAGGGGCACATCACAACTGCGTTGAGTGCTGTTGAGGTATAAGGTGTCACCTAGGAGTGAGAAGTGATGCTCATACATGCATGGGCGTAAACAGCCAAGTTCGAAAGCACCAGGATGATAAAAAGTTAAAATCTCTCCACGGTTGTCAATGCCCTGACTTAAATCATCTACAATTTGTTGAAGCAAATCAACATGACCGCCTGTCGGTTTTGGAAACGCACGACCTAAAGCACCGTAAATGAGTCCCATATCATCATGGCCTTTACGGTTTGGGTTATTGAGCCAAGTCTGGTTTTCATTGGCGTTAGCATCCCATGTTTTGGTTCCTAATGCTCTAAAATCGGCTGCATTTTGATAACCGCGTAAGTAGCCTAGTATTTCGGCAATTGCCGATTTCCAAAAACTTTTACGTGTTGTCACTAATGGGAATTGATTATTACCAACATCATATACAAGATCGGCATTAATGACGGTAAGGCACTTTTTATTGGTACGGGCATTGTTAACCCATTGGCCTTCGTTGACAATGCGTTTACACAAATCTAAATACTGTTTCATTTGTTTCAATTCCTTTTTTTGCGTAATGTGATTATACCTAATCAACGCGGGCAAATCTGTAAACGTGTTAGGTTTAATTGCGAGACATTCCAGCATAAAAATCACCAATAACTCGGAAATTTCGAGTTTAAAGCAAGAAACAATCGATTATTATTGTTTGAAAGGATACGCTAGAGTCAATGTATTGTTCATTTAGGAGTGTCATATGGAACGTGCAATAAGAAACTTTTTAAGCCAAGAGTCTGCTGGCGGTATTTTGTTAGTGGTCGCGGTGGCTTTAGCAATGATATTAGCTAACTCGCCATTAGCGGGTTTGTATCAAGGCTTCTTGAGCACAGGCGTTCAAATGCGTATCGGCGAGCTCGATATTAATAAACCATTATTGCTATGGATTAACGATGGCTTAATGGCGTTATTCTTTTTATTGATAGGACTTGAGGTTAAGCGTGAGTTACTAGAAGGCGCATTGTCGAGCGTCGCTAAAGCCTCATTACCGAGCTTTGCAGCGATTGGTGGTATGGTTTTTCCTGCGTTATTTTATTTAGCATTTAATTATTCAAACCCTGAAACTCAAGTGGGTTGGGCTATACCTGCTGCAACGGATATTGCATTTGCTTTGGGTATTATGGCATTGCTTGGTAATAGGGTGCCTGTTGCATTAAAGGTGTTTTTATTGGCCTTAGCCATTATCGATGATTTAGGCGTCATTGTGATTATTGCATTGTTTTACAGCACAGACTTGTCAATGATGAGCTTAATCATTGCCGCAGTATCAATCGTGTTGATGGTGGCGCTGAATCGCAAAGGCATAACCGCAATAACACCCTATGCACTAGTTGGATTTATGCTATGGGTTGCAGTACTAAAATCTGGTGTGCATGCTACATTAGCTGGTGTGATTATCGCATTTTGTATCCCGTTACGGGCCAAAGATGGCACATCCCCCTCGGGACATTTAGAACATAAGTTACACCCGTGGAGTACGTTTTTAATTCTTCCCGTATTTGCATTTGCCAACGCAGGATTGTCATTAACGAATATGTCTATCGAGTCGTTTGCAGAACCTATTACCTTAGGTGTTGTGATGGGGTTAATGTTAGGTAAACCTATAGGTGTGTTGCTATTTAGTTACTTGGCAGTGAAGTGTAAATTGGCTGAGTTGCCTCCTGGAATTGGTTGGAGACACATAATACCCGTTGCTGTTATGTGCGGTATTGGTTTTACCATGTCAGTCTTTATCGCATCGTTGGCATTTGAACATTCACCCGCAGAGTATGGGGATTATGCAAGGTTAGGTATTTTAACAGGATCGTTAATTGCAGCGCTAATTGGTTATTTTTGGTTAGCCAAAGTTCTGCCTAAAACAGGAGAAAACCATGAAACTATTTAAATTATCGCTAGGATTATTACTCAGCACGTTTATTTTACCTGTGTCTGCAAATTCATTTGACGTTTGCCTTAAGTCATCAGAGTCAGCCACTTGCCAAAGTTATCTAGAAGGTGTGGTTGATGGTGCCATGATGTACCGTGATAACCAGGCAAAAAAACGAATTGATCCCAATAACTATGAATCTCGTGCGCTAAAGTATCGTGCCGGTAAACGTTACCAAACGGCTAACATCAATTATTGTGCAAGCCATGTGTTGGTTAAGTCTGAGGTGGTTTCGGCATTAACTGAGCAAGTGTCATTAAATAATGTGAGCAATAGCGACGAGTTAGAAATTGTTATTACCAGTTTAATGGATTGCCCACGACCTAAATAGCAATCGCCTTGTTATTAACGCAGCCTCCAGGCTGCGTTTTTGTTTAGCTGGTTATGTTGTCAGTTTTTGTAGCGAAGGGGCGGCTAAAAACGGCTCCAGCTTTGCTGAGCAGTTGTTGCGTAAATTGCCAGGCGGCATTCATTCGTTGTGCTGATTGGTATAATCCGTTTTCTCTCGAATAATATTGCACTCAGCAAACTCAACATTTCCTGGATTTGAAGGGTTATTTGCTATAGTAAGTTAATTGATTTTTTTAGGTATTAGACTGATATGCAGCATTTAAATTATAACCATTTGTATTATTTTTGGATGGTACAAAAGAAAGGCTCAGTAACAAAAGCGGCTGAAGCATTGTGTTTAGCCCCGCAGACTATTACTGGGCAAATTCGAGCGTTGGAAGAGCGTTTAAATGGGGCTGTGTTCAAACGAGTAGGGCGTAACCTTGAAGCCACTGAGTTAGGTGAGTTGGTTTTTCGGTATACCGATAAAATGTTTAGTCTCAGTTATGAAATGCTTGATTTGCTTAATTACCAGAAAAATAATTCTTTATTATTTGAGGTGGGTATTGCCGATGCTTTATCTAAAGCGCTGGTCAGTCGGGTGTTATTAACGGTTATTCCAAATGATGGTTCGGTGCATTTAGCCTGTTATGAATCAACCCATGAAAGTCTAATTGAGCGATTACGTGAGCATAAACTGGACATGATTTTATCTGATTGTGCTGGCGGTTCGCTAAAGTATCCTGAGATTTTATCTAAAAAATTAGGTGAATGCGGTATTAGTTTTTTTGCCGCAGAAGCGTCGTCATTGCCTTTTCCTGCGTGTTTAGAAGAGCGTAAGTTACTTATTCCGGGAAAGCGAACCTCACTTGGGCAACAATTACACCGTTGGTTTGCCGAGAAGAATCTTGATGTGAGTATTTTAGGTGAATTTGATGATGCCGAAATGATGAAAGCGTTTGGGTATTTTAATCGCGGCATTTTTGTCGCACCGTCTATTTATCGTCATGATATACTGTCGCAAGGAATGGTTTTATTGGGCGAAACTACCGATATAAAAGAAGAATATCATGTCATGTTTGCTGAGCGAATGATTCAACACCCGGCCGTTAAATCTTTGCTAGCGACTGATTTTGGTGATTTGTTTGCAGGGCGAGATCAACAAGTACAAGATTTTGAGTATCGTTTAGGGTAGCTTTAACAGAAACATCAGGAGAATTGTGTTGGAATTAATGAATATTGCCCGTGTTCGCTGGGCATGTCGCCGCGGAATGTTAGAGTTAGATGTGTTGTTTCAACCCTTTGTTGAAACCCAATACGAAGCATTGTCCGATGCCGACAAGCAAACGTTTATTCGCTTATTAGAATGCGAAGACCCAGAGTTATTTGCTTGGTTTATGGGACATGAGCAATGTCCTGATCCGTTACTTGCTGACATGATTGTTACCGTTCGTGGACGAGCAGCACCTTAAGGCCTCGCAAGTTACAACGTCTTCCTTTCGCACTCATCAGCATCAATTTGGGTTGAGTGCTTCATTTCTATCTCGTTTATTTCTGTTGTGTTGGTTTGCCATTTTGCTTTGCAGTTTTCTTGCTTGGCCACAATGGACTTCATTGATATTTCTGGGTATTCAATTATTGCTCGTCCTGCTCACCTTAGGTTTACTGTTCTATTGTTGGCGTAAGTTGACTGTATGGCAATGTTGTTTGAGTTTAAATCACCTTGGTAGTATAACGTTATCTGAACATGGTTTATCGGCTGCTCGGGTGGTATTGAGCCGGCCGGCTATGGTAAGTACTTTGTTGTGTGTGGTGTTTTTTCAAGATGTCAAAAGCGGTGAAAAACGATGGTTTTGGATTTGGCATGATATGTTAACCGACACAGAATATCGCACTCTATGTCGGTTATTATTACAACTTAAGATTGCTTAGGGTCTGTTGATCTTTGCTGTTTGAATTTTGTTCGAGTTAAAAACGTTTTAATCGAGACGAATGGATTGATGCCTAGTCATCTAAGCAAAATCCACTCAACAAAGAGTAAAACGTTTTTAGCCGAACCTTTCAGGCAGCGTTTGTTGGCCATTTTTACTTCGTTATCGACTTTTTATGTAGAATAACTACACCTCAAAGTCTCCGCCTTGTATAAAAGACCAACAATTCGCTGCAAAAATAACCTTGAAAGATCAACAGACCCTAGCAATTGGCCGCAAAACAACTTTGAAAGGTCAACCGTCCTAGCGTCCCGGCTGTAAAATAGTTGGCTTGGGATTATCTATTTGTTCAGGATAGTCAATGTTGTAATGTAAACCACGGCTTTCTTTTCGATCCATCGCGCAGCGAATAATCAGTTCTGCAACTTGGACTAAATTACGCAGCTCCAGTAAATTATTACTTACTCTGAAGTTTGAGTAATACTCTTCAATTTCTTGTTGCAGCATCAAGCAGCGACGTAATGCGCGCTCTAAACGTTTGTCAGTTCGCACTATGCCAACATAATCCCACATAAATAAGCGTAGCTCATGCCAGTTATGGGCAATGACAACTTCTTCATCTGAGTTACTGACTTTGCTTTCATCCCAAACGGGTAATGGGCATGGCATGGGTATTTTATGCAACTGGCTTTCAATATCTTGAGAGGCCGCTCGTGCAAACACTAGACACTCTAATAATGAGTTGCTCGCTAGACGGTTGGCACCATGCAAACCTGTATACGCTACTTCACCAATTGCATACAAACCATTGATGTCGGTTTGACCATGTAAGTCTGTCATCACGCCACCACAGGTATAATGTGCTGCTGGAACGGCTGGGATCGGGTCTTTGGTGATATCTATGCCTAACTCAAGACAACGCTGATAAATGGTTGGAAAGTGTTTGATAATAAAGTCAGCTGGTTTGTGACTAATATCTAAATAAACACAATCAGCACCAAGGCGTTTCATTTCATAGTCTATTGCTCGTGCGACGATGTCTCGTGGGGCAAGTTCTGCACGCTCATCAAAGTCGGGCATAAAACGGCTGCCATCAGGGCGACGTAAATATGCACCTTCACCACGTAACGCTTCAGTGAGAAGAAAGTTTCTGGCATTTGGGTGAAATAAGCAGGTTGGGTGAAATTGGTTAAACTCCATGTTAGCCACACGGCATCCTGCACGCCAGGCCATGGCGATACCATCACCACTGGCTATGTCAGGGTTTGAGGTATATTGATATACTTTTGAACTGCCGCCAGTAGCTAACGCGACAAATTTGGCTTTAACCGTTTCAACATGCTCTTTATCTCTATTCCAAACATAGGCACCTAATACTCGGTTGCCTGGACGATTTAATTTTCGTGTGGTGATTAAGTCGATGGCATTGTAGCGTTCTAAGACGGTAATGTTGGGATGGGCTAATGCACATTCTTGCAAAGTGGTCTGTACCGCTTTACCCGTTGCATCGGCAGAATGTAAAATGCGTCGATGACTGTGGCCTCCCTCACGGGTGAGGTGATATGGCATTGAAGCAGAGCTATCAGCAGTGTTATTTTCTTCCTTATCAAATGCAACGCCGCAATTAATAAGCCATTGCATGGCACTTTTGGCGTTTTCTGCTGTGTAAGTCACAACGGATTTGTCGCAAAGCCCAGCACCTGCAATTAAGGTATCATTAACGTGTGACTCAATTGTGTCGTCTTCATCAAAAACTGAGGCAATTCCACCTTGGGCGTATAAGGTTGAACCTTCAGATAAAGGCCCTTTTGAAAGTAGAATTACTTTTGATTTTTCAGCTAGATGTAATGCTAAAGTCAGTCCTGCAGCGCCGCTGCCGATGACCAAAATGTCAGATTGGTGTTCAACTGCTTGTTTCATCAGGTATCATGGTGTGGCCAAGTGGTTTGATTATAGTAAATCAAAATATCTAGGCTGGGTACTTTTACAGCGTGTTTTATTGCGGTTTGACCGAGTTTATTTTATTTATATCTCAAAATAATTAACTTTTTTTAATTCAACATCGAACTTTTTTCATATCAGTGAGTCTACTTATATGAACAGGATTCGAGCGACTGAGAAATCAGTGTTACAGATTTAGGAGTAGTCGGCTCGGATGAGTGGACAATATAGTGATCAACAATTAGTTGAACGAGTACAGCAAGGCGATAAAAACGCATTTAACCTGTTAGTGCTGAAGTATCAAAATAAAGTGATGAGTTTGATTTCTCGTTATATTCGCAATCAAGCGGATGTGCAAGATGTCACCCAAGAAGCCTTTATTAAAGCATATAGAGCGTTGGCAAATTTTCGAGGTGAAAGTGCGTTTTATACTTGGTTGTACCGTATTGCGGTAAACACCGCAAAAAACCATCTTACATCACAAGGGCGCAGAGCACCTGCAAACGATGTTGATGTTGAAGATGCAGAATATTATGAAGGTAGCGACGCGTTAAAAGAGTTTGCATCGCCAGAACGTTTGTTGATGAAAGATCAAATGAGTAAAGTGATTTTTGATACGCTCGACACGTTACCTGAAGAATTAAAAATGGCGATATCGCTTAGAGAACTAGACGGTATGAGTTACGAAGATATTGCCAATATCATGGATTGTCCAGTAGGGACCGTAAGATCACGTATCTTCCGTGCTCGAGAAGCAATCGACAAACAGCTCCAGCCTTTGCTGGAAAAGTAACTGCCTTAACGCTAAATAGGTGAATAATGCTTAAATCAAGTCAAGAATGGGTATCTGCAGCAGTTGACGGTGAAGCCGATGATAAAACATTAGCGAAACTCTCTGCTGACGTTGATTCACATGCACAATGGCAACGTTATCACATGATTGGTGATACGATGCGCGGCGAATTGCCTGAGGCCATTGACTTAGATTTTTCTGCTAACATCATGGCAGCAATTGAGCTTGAGCCAACAATTATCGCGCCTAAAGCTCAGCAAGCCGAGCCAGAGCAAATTGCACCAGCGGCTAAAACCAGCAATGTGGTGCCATTTTTCAAGCAGTTTGGTCAATATGCTATTGCTGCGACAGTTGCTATGGTCGCCATCGTGGGCGTACAGTCATACAATCAAACAAATGATGCAGAGTCACCATTACCCGTGTTAACTACACGTCCTTTAGTGGGTACGGTTTCGCCTGTTAGTTATCAAACTGGTTCGGTGCAAAATCAACAAAATTACTCAAACGAGCAAGTCATTGAACAGCGTCGTCGTATCAATGCCTATATTCAGGATCATATGTTGCAACAACGCTTGAATCCTGGTGTGGTTATCGATGAAAATAGCAATCAAGATGCTGCGGTTAATCAATAATCTGTAGCGAAACCTTGGCTTATCATTTTAGGAGTTAGCTTGCGCCTTATCCTGCTAGCACTGTTAGTTTTAACCTTTTCTACACACGCTGAAGAAGATTTATCGGCAAAAGCTTGGCTAAAAAATATGAGCCAAGCTTTGCGAGATAAGCAATTCAAAGTTTCTATTATTCAACTACAAGCCGATCATATTCGCCCGCTTTTATACGTCCATGGCATTGTCGACAATCAAGAGATTGCCTTGCTAGAATACCTCAATGGACCACCTAAAAATGCTGTAAGAGTTGGCAATCGGGTTACTTTTATTGAACATGATCAAACCCCATATAGTGTGACAGCTCCTCGTATTCAAGGGGTTTGGCCCGCGGCGTTAGCAGGTGATATTAGCCAACTTGAAAAAGGCTATCAGTTTGTGATTGGTGGGCGGAGTCGAATAGCGGGGCGCCCAGGGCAAATGATCCGCTTATTGGCAAATGACGAAAACCGTTACGATGCCCAAGTGTGGATCGACATGGACACATTTTTGCCGCTTCGTTTTGATACCTTAAACAAAGAAAAGCAGCTGCTTGAGCAAACCATGGTCGTTGAGTTGATTGAGCTTTCTGAACCTGCCAATATTTTGATCCAAGCTGCTAAGCAAGATTGGCCAGCCGTAATGAACCAAGCAGAGCGTTCAGACGGTAAAAACTGGCAGTTTACATGGCTACCTCAAGGTTTTGATGTGGTTGTTCGTGATCATCATCGGTTGATTGGTATTCATGAGCCCGTAGAATACATCGCGCTCACTGATGGTTTGGCTAATATATCTGTTTATGTTGCACGCTCAGGTGAAAACCCCATGCCAAATGAATTACTGACCCGAAATGGCTTATCCATGGTGGTTGTTCAGGTGGGCAATTTAGAAGTGGTTGCTATTGGTAAAGTCCCTGCTGAAACACTAGAGAAAATAGCCAACAGTCTGGTATTGAAATAGCCTGATTTTAGATAACAAACGCTATTCAAACAGCCCTTTGTGTTGCTAACTGCGTTAATTCACTTGATTTAGCAATACAAATGACAATTTTGGAAACTTGTTATGGTTAAAGCATCAATTGGTGCTTTAACCTGCTTTGATATTTTTCTAATTTTGCTCATCACTATCCCTCAAATGATTCAGCATTAGCATCATACACAAAGAAATAACTGTGCTAATTCGCTTTGTGCTAACATTTGCTTATCTTAGGTTAAAGGTTATTTTTATGAGCCAATCCGCAGCGCCTCAAACAACAATGATGGAAGAAATTGCCCGAGTGGTCGACTATCAAAATGGCTGGGCAACGGTAGAAGTTGAATTAAAAAGTGCCTGTAATCATTGTGCTAGCAGTGACAACTGCGGTACATCAACTGTTGCTAAAGCTTTCTCTGTTAAAACACAGCGTTTTTCATTACCTGCCGATAAACCTTGCCGTGAAGGTGATTTACTTAAAGTCGGCTTGCCAGAAAGCGTGATTATTAAGGCGGCAGCGTTAGTGTATTTGTTGCCTTTGTTGGGTTTGTTTGTGTTTGCCTTACTGGGACAATTACTTGCCTCTGGGCTAGACTTAAACACCAATGCATTCGCGATGATTTTCGGCGCTTTTGGCGCTGGTTTGGCTTGGTTTATTGGTAAACGTTTTGCCAATCAGTTGGAAAAGGATGCATCACCAGTGGTCATTGCCTATTTAGGGCAAGAAGTTGCTATTATTAGTGGCAGATTTCTCTCTGATTAGCCACTTAATACCAAAATCTTCCTGTGTGAGTTACCCGTAAGGGCTATCATTTCCCAAATAAAATTGGCATTTTGGCCTGTCTTTGAGGCAAAATGGAGACTATTGCTTAATCTGATTGGTATTGCCCCCCTAATCAGGTACAATTTGCCACCTTAATTTTAATCAAATTTAGTAGTAGTCATTGCAGCATAATGAAACACATTAGAAACTTCTCGATTATTGCCCATATCGACCATGGTAAATCAACTTTATCCGATCGCCTGATCCAGGTATGTGGCGGCTTAACTGACCGTGAAATGGCTGCACAGGTTTTAGATTCGATGGATCTAGAACGTGAGCGTGGCATTACGATCAAAGCCCAAAGCGTAACCCTTGATTACCATGCAAAAGATGGTAATACCTACCAATTAAACTTTATTGATACCCCAGGCCACGTTGACTTCTCTTACGAAGTATCGCGTTCGCTTGCTGCTTGTGAAGGTGCATTATTGGTCGTTGATGCGGGTCAAGGTGTTGAAGCGCAAACTCTGGCAAACTGTTACACCGCACTTGATATGGATCTTGATGTGGTGCCAGTCCTTAACAAAATCGACTTACCACAAGCAGAGCCTGAGCGTGTCGCGGCTGAGATCGAAGATATTGTTGGTATTGATGCTAAAGATGCTGTTCGTTGTTCAGCAAAAACCGGTGTCGGTGTTGATCTTGTTTTAGAAGAAATCATTGCAAAAATTCCACCACCAGAAGGTGATGAGAATGCCCCATTACAAGCGTTGATTATTGACTCATGGTTTGATGCATACCTTGGTGTTGTTTCATTAGTACGTATTAAACACGGCGTATTAAAGAAAGGCGACAAGTTTAAAGTGATGTCGACAGGTCAAAACTACAACGCTGACCGCGTAGGTATTTTTACGCCTAAAGAAAAAGATGAACCTGAACTGCGCGCAGGCGAAGTAGGTTATGTTATTTCGGGTATTAAAGAAATTCACGGTGCACCAGTGGGTGATACGTTAACTCACGCAAAAAATGGTGCCGACAAACCCTTGCCAGGATTTAAAAAGGTTACTCCACAGGTTTATGCTGGTGTGTTCCCTATTTCTACTGACGAATACGAAAACTTCCGTGATGCATTAAACAAGCTGAGCTTGAACGATGCGTCGCTGTTTTTTGAACCAGAGACCTCAAGTGCACTTGGTTTTGGTTTCCGTATTGGTTATTTGGGCTTACTCCACATGGAGATTGTTCAAGAGCGCTTAGAACGTGAATATAACCTTGATTTGATCACCACAGCGCCGACCGTAGTCTACGAAGTGTTGATGACCAATGGCAATGTCGTATATGTTGATAATCCATCGGATTTACCTGCTCTGAATAATATCGAAGAGCTACGTGAGCCGATAGTTGAAGCCAATATCCTTGTGCCAAAAGAGTACTTAGGTAACGTTATTACTTTATGTATCGAAAAGCGCGGTTCGCAAACCAATATGGTTTATCACGGCAACCAAGTGGCAGTAACCTATCATTTGCCAATGGCAGAAGTGGTAATGGACTTCTTTGACCGTCTAAAATCAACCAGTCGTGGTTATGCCTCACTTGAATATAACTTTATTCGTTTTGATCCAGCAGATATGGTGCGTTTAGATATCTTAATTAACGGTGATCGTGTTGATGCTCTAGCGATGATTATTCACCGCTCTAACATTCGTCATCGTGGCTTAGCGCTAGTTGAAAAGATGAAAGAACTGATCCCACGCCAGATGTTTGATATTGCCATTCAGGCTGCTGTAGGCAGTCAGATTATTGCGCGTTCAACGATTAAAGCATTACGTAAAGACGTAACCGCTAAATGTTACGGTGGTGACGTTTCGCGTAAGAAGAAACTGCTTAATAAGCAGAAAGAAGGTAAAAAGCGCATGAAGCAAGTGGGTAACGTAGAAGTGCCACAAGAGGCATTTTTAGCGGTACTAAAACTTAACGATTAATAATAATTAATTGTTTTAGTTTGCTTAATAACGCCGCGCATTGCGGCGTTATCGTTATATTTTCTATATATTTTGTAACACTCAACAGGGTGAATGTTTTTAAGTGAATCACCATACTAGAATGAGTACATTGGGTTTTTAGACTAACCCTACAAATACAACGACATTATCCTGCAGGAGATAAATCAGTAATGGCAGCCTATTTTTCACTTATTCTAGTGCTCGTAACCTTAGGTAGCGGTCTTATCTGGTTGATTGACGTTATATTTTTTGCGCCTAAACGCCGTGAGAAATTAGCGCTAGCCCAAGCTAATTCAAATCAATTAAGTGCAGATGCAATAGACAAAATTGTACGAGAGCCAATGTTAGTAGAGACGGCCCATTCTATATTTCCTGTCATTGCATTTGTGTTGATTTTACGCTCGTTTATTTATGAGCCATTTCAAATTCCTTCAGGCTCAATGATGCCAACACTGCTTGTTGGTGATTTCATTTTGGTTGAAAAATTCAGCTACGGGTTACGTGACCCAGTATGGCGCAGTAAATTAGTTGAAACTGGCGAGCCTGAACGTGGAGACGTTTTTGTTTTCAAATACCCTGAAAATCCTAAAATCGACTACATTAAGCGCGTAATAGGTTTACCAGGTGATAAAATTATATATCGTAATAAGCAGTTAATCATCCAAGAAGCTTGCGCTAATGGGACTGATTGCCCAGAGCCAAAAATCATTGAACATAACGAGCTTAATCGCGGTGAGTTTAGTCAAAATGACGTGCCGTTAATTCGTTTAAACGAGCAACTCGGAAACGTTAATCATGATATTTTGATTAATCCATCTCGCCCAGACTTTAGACAACACTTTTATCCGCAGCCTAATTTACCTGCCGGTGAGTTTGTTGTACCAAAAGGCATGTACTTTGCCATGGGTGATAACCGTGATAACAGCACCGATAGCCGCTTTTGGGGATTTGTTCCAGAAGAGCATTTAGTCGGTAAAGCTGTTGCTATTTGGATTAGTTTTGAATTTGAGCGTAGCCCAAATGATTGGTTACCTACATGGGTACCTACGGGTGTGCGTTTTGATAGAGTAGGTGGAATACATTGATGGAACCCATTAAAAATTTGCCGCGACTATGTCGTACTCTAGGGTACGAGTTTACTAACCTTGAGTTACTTACTCAGGCGTTAACTCACCGTAGCGCAGCAAATAAGCATAATGAGCGTTTAGAGTTTTTAGGTGATTCGATTTTATCGATAGTGATTTCAGATGCCTTATATCACCAATTTCCGAAAGCCACAGAGGGCGATTTAAGCCGCATGCGTGCCACTTTAGTTAAAGGTGACACCTTAACGCTTATTGCAAAAGAATTTAAATTGGGTGATTACCTCTATTTGGGCCCAGGTGAGTTAAAAAGTGGCGGATTTAGACGCGAATCGATATTAGCTGATGCAGTAGAGGCCATTATTGGGGCCATATACCTTGATGCAAATCTTGATACTTGCCGTGATTTATTATTGAAATGGTATGAAGAAAGATTAGCCAAAATTAAGCCAGGCATTAACCAAAAAGATCCTAAAACAATATTGCAAGAACACTTACAGGGATTTAAAAAACCATTACCCGATTACCAAGTGGTCGCTGTTGAAGGTGAAGCGCATGATCAAACCTTTACTGTAGAGTGTAAAATTAGCGAATTGAACCAAGTTGTCACAGGTGTGGCAAGTTCTAGAAGAAAAGCTGAACAGCTTGCTGCTGCTCAGGTATTGGAGTTACTGAATAAATGACCAAAAAAACAGACTTGCCAGCGGCTGCTAATCAAGAGCCTAGCTTAGACGAACTGCTAGCAAGGATGAACCAAGCAGCCCCAACCGCCGCAGCGCAATATGATGTTACTTATTGTGGCATGGTGGCGATTGTCGGTCGTCCTAACGTAGGCAAATCGACACTACTGAATAAACTGCTTGGCCAAAAAGTCAGTATTACTTCTAAAAAACCACAAACCACGCGTCACCGTATTATGGGGATCCATACCGATGGCCCAAGCCAAATCGTGTTTATTGACACGCCAGGCTTACACATTGAAGAAAAACGCGCCATTAACCGCTTAATGAACCGCGCGGCTGCAAGTTCGTTAGCTGACGTTGCCATGGTTATCTTTGTGGTTGACGGCATGACATGGACAGCAGACGATGAAATGGTGCTCAAAAAGCTGCAACACCGTAATGACGATCGTAAAATTATTTTAGCCATCAACAAAGTTGATAATATTAAAGATAAAGAAGCGCTCTTCCCGTATTTAACTGAATTAGCAAAAAAATTCGACTTTGACGAAATTCTACCTATTTCAGCCAGTAAAGGCACTAACGTACAGCGTATATTAGATATGGCACGCGAGTCGTTACCTGAAGCGCCTTTTTATTTCCCTGAAGATTACGTTACCGATCGCTCGCAACGCTTTATGGCATCAGAAATTGTCCGTGAAAAGCTGATGCGTTTTTTAGGTGATGAATTACCTTATGATGCTACGGTTGAGATCGAGCAATTTAAGATGATGGAAAACGGTGTCTATCAAATTAATGCGTTAATTTTAGTGGAACGTGAAGGTCAAAAACGCATGGTGATTGGCAATAAAGGTGAGCGTATACGCACCATTGCGACCCAATCAAGACTTGATATGGAAACCTTATTTGATAATAAAGTGTTTCTTGAAGTCTGGGTTAAAGTCAAATCAGGCTGGGCAGATGATGAGCGCGCCTTAAGAAGCTTAGGCTATGGCGAAGATTAAGTCGTCGCTCTTGCTGTTTAGTGTTATGCAGTAGGCATGGCCACCATGAAACGTGGCTATGTTCTGCATCACCGACCGTTTCGCGAATCGAGTGTGATTGTCAATTTATTGATAGAAGGTATTGGTCGAGTTGATGCCATTACTCGCGTCGGCACAGGTAAACGCTCAATCAAAAGTATTTTGCAGCCTTTCCAACCGCTTATTGTTCAATTTAGTGCCCAATCAGAAGCCAAAAATCTTGGTTTAAAAACCATCACCCAAATAGAAGCAGCAGCACCGGCTATGCCGTTAGTCGGTAATAGTTTGTATTCTGGTTTTTACCTTAACGAATTACTCGTACGCTTATTGTCTGTAGAGCATCAGGCTGAAGGGCTATTTATAGCGTATCATCGCGCGCTAATGTCACTTGCTACAGGCTTTTGCTCCAGCCATTTGCGTTATTTTGAAATGGCTTTGCTGCTTGAGCTAGGGGCCTTTCCGTCATTAAACTACGACACACAGGGTAATGCATTAGTTGCAGACTGCAACTATCGTTTTGTAGCAGAAAGTGGTTTTTTACCTGTGGTGCAGCATTCAGACGGTTTTTCACACGGTAAAGGCATTTTGTCTGGCGCAATGCTATTGGCGCTAGCCTCACATAATCTACATGCCGAACAACTTAATCAGGCCAAAGGGTTAATGCGATATTTATTAACGCCATTACTCGGTAACAAACCGCTGTTAAGTCGGCAGTTATTTGCCAAAAATGCACAATAAGCTTTTCGTATTATGAACTGAACCAAGTACAATTCATTTCGTACAAGGTTAGCGCTAAGTGTTTTCTTTATTTATTAACTTTAAGGAGCTCGTGGTGAGCGGAATTTTATTAGGTATTAACATCGATCACATTGCTACATTACGTCAGGCTCGTGGCACTCATTACCCTGATCCAATTCACGCAGCAGCCGTAGCTGAACATGCGGGAGCGGATGGCATTACGATTCATTTGCGTGAAGACCGACGTCATATCCAAGACCGCGATGTGTACTTATTAGCAAAAACACTCAAAACTCGAATGAACTTTGAGTTTGCTGTGACCGAAGAAATGATTGCTATCGCGTGTGATATAAAGCCCGCATATGCGTGTTTAGTTCCTGAAAAGCGTGAAGAACTCACCACAGAAGGCGGGCTCGATGTTGCGGGGCAATTAGATAAAATTTCCTCAGCAGTTGCCCGCCTAGCCGCCGAAGGGATTAAAGTGTCATTATTTATTGATGCCGATAAAACCCAAATCGATGCAGCTGTTGCAGTTGGAGCACCTTACATTGAAATTCACACAGGCTGTTATGCAGATGCACAAACTGATGCAGAGCAAGCCCAAGAATTAGCCCGCATTGCCTCAATGGCTAAATATGCTCACAGTAAAGGCTTAGTGGTGAATGCTGGACATGGTTTGCATTATCATAATGTAAAACCCATAGCGGCCATTCCTGAATTGTATGAGTTAAACATCGGCCATGCCGTTGTAGCACGTGCCGCCATTGATGGCTTAGAAAAGGCCGTGCGCGATATGAAAAAGCTAATGTTAGAAGGCCGCAGAGGCGAGTAATGGCAATTGTAGGTATAGGGACTGATATTGTTGAGATAGCCCGAATACATGAGCAGCGTGAACGTTTAGGTGATAAATTAGCTAAGCGGGTGCTAACCGAGGTAGAACTTGCAATATACCTGCAGTCTAAGCAAGCAGAGCGTTTTTTAGCAAAGCGCTTTGCCGCAAAAGAGGCTGCAGCTAAGGCCTTAGGTACAGGGATTGGTCGAGGCGTGTCGTTTCAACATATCCACATTGATAATGACATCAACGGAGCCCCAATCATCCATTTTACCGATGGCGCTTTAGCACGATTAACGCAACTTGGTGGTAATAAAGGTTTTATTAGTATTGCAGATGAGCAACACTATGCCGTTGCCACCGTCATTTTAGAGAGATAATTATTCTATAAAGGCGCATTAGCGCCTTTTTTGTGCCCTTTTAAAAGAGGATGAACTAGGTTAAATTAACAAGATAACAAAAACTAATATAACGAGACTCAACATGAAATCGGCCGTAGAACAATTATCAACTTATAAAAGTGTCCACTTAAATCCTAACAATATTCGCACCCATTTTATTGGGGTTCCTATGATTATTTGGTCAGCATTTTTAATGTTAGGCACCTTAAGATTTGCGTGGCAAGATTACCAGATTAGTTTGGCAATGATCGTTACCCTTGTTGTGCTTGCATATTATATGATGCTGCATGTGCGCCTAGCATTAGGCTTAGTATTGTTTATTTTACCTGTTCTCTACACTACGGAGTTGGTGGTGCATAGCGAACATCCTTTTGTTATTGCCATAAGTTTTTTTGTTGTGGGTTGGGCTATCCAGTTTATTGGTCACAAATATGAGAAAGCAAAACCGGCCTTTATGGATGATTTAAATCAGTTGTTAATTGGTCCGTTTTTTCTGATGGCTGAAGTGTACTTTATGCTGGGATGGGAAAAAGAGTTGGCAGCCGAAATCAAACCTATTGCAAGAGATAAGCGTCGAGCACTAGAGGCGAAGCTAAAGAGCTAGTGTTACGTCACTAATCACGGGTGACAGATAACATAATTAAAAAAGGCGCTTAACGCGCCTTTTTGCTACTCATTATTTGGCTTTTCGAAGGCTATTCGTCGTCATTATCACTGGTGATAACATCTAAATTACTCGGTAAAACCCTTACAGCTTTAATCATATTGTCTGCAACTTCAATCACTTCGATATGATAACCTGCAATTCGTAAACTTGTATTAGCTGCTGGGATTTCCTCTAAATATTCAATGATCAATCCATTAAGTGTTTTAGGGCCATCAATCGGGAAATGCCACTTCATTTCTTTGTTTAAATCACGAATGTTAATGGTTGCATCAATAAGAAAGCTGCCATCTTGCTGAATATTAATATCTTCACTCGGTGTGGTTATCATTGACGTAGTAAAGTCGCCAACAATTTCTTCAAGAATGTCTTCTAGTGTGACTAAACCTTGAATATCGCCATACTCATCAACCACTAAACCGATGCGTTCTTTGTTTTGCTGAAAATTACTCAGCTGCACGTTTAGTGGCGTGCCTTCAGGAATAAAGTACAGCTCTTTTACGGCTCGCAACAGTGATGACTTACTGAATTGCTCTTTTGATTGCAAACGCAATGCATCTCGCAAATGAATAAAGCCAACAGCATCATCAATATTGTCACGATAGACTAACACCCGTGTATGAGGGCTTTGGATCACTAATTTGTTGATCAGTTTAAAGTCGTCATTCACGTTTATGGCGTAAATGTCTGCTCGCGAAATCATAATGTCTTCAACGGTGACTTTTTCTAAATCAAGGATAGATAACAGCATTTCTTGGTGTCGCTGAGGGATCAGTGCGCCTGCTTCATGAACGACAGTACGTAATTCTTCCTGGCTTAACGCATCGCTGGTTTTTACCGTTTTAATGCCCATTAAACGCAAAAAGCCTGATGTAATTAAGTTAATCGCTTTAACTAATGGCGATAACAAAATTAATAACCAGCCTAATAAAATGCTTGATGGAAAAGCGATCCGCTCAGGATGTAATGCCGCGAAGGTTTTCGGTGTTACTTCGGCAAACACCAACACCACAATAGTTAACACGCCAGTTGCGATGGCCACACCTAGGTCGCCAAATAAGCGCATACCAATAATGGTTGCGATAGCTGAGGCTAAAATGTTTACTAGGTTATTTCCGATTAAGATTAAGCCAATGAGTCGGTCTGGACGATCAAGCATTTTGAGTGCACGTTGTGCGCCTTTATGACCATTTCCCGCGAGGTGTCGTAGGCGGTAACGGTTTAAGCTCATCATTGCCGTTTCTGAACCTGAAAAGTAAGCAGAAATAACAATTAAAACCAGAAGGAAGATAAGGAGTGCGCTGGTAGATATAGCGTCCAAAAAGGGGGCCCCATTTAAGTACAGTAAAGTTGGCAAACATCGCCAATACATAAAATTTAACAGCCATTATTTATTAATGGCTGTTAGTGTCAAGTTATCTTATTGATATTTCGATCAGTTAAGTCTTGCTACTAAGGATTTTGATTATAAAACTAATTTAATATCAATTCTTTAACAATTCTTGCGCCAAAATAGGCTAGTGATAGCAAACCTGCACCAGATAAACTGTAGATAACTGCGGTGCGAATTCTACAGCCTACGGTGTATTGTTGCCACAACATAATGGCATAAACGACCCAAGCCATAATAGAAAGCACGGCTTTGTGGCCTTTACCGTCAATAAACATGTCTTCTAAAAACACAAATCCTGTTACTAACGATAAACTCAACAGTACAAAGCCAATAATAATAAGGTGATACAACTGCCTCTCTACTGTCATTAGTGGCGGCATAGCAGGGCTCATCATCATTTGTTTCTTTTTGAGCTTAGATTGAATAAACGACAGTTGAATCGCGTAGAGCGCTGCAATCATTAATGCACTGTATGCCATGAGTGATAATACAACATGGGCTAAAATTTCTGGGTGCAGTTCAAAGTGGGTAATAAATTGTGGAGGCAATAGCCATAATAATGCCACCGATAACACCGAACAGGCATACACCACTGGTACGACAATGATGACTTTTAAGCGAGGCATTGTAATCGTAAAGGTGAGTGCAATAATCCAGTTAACTAACGAAATAACGTTAGTTAAACTAAAATTTTGCCCATCTAGGGTAAAAATGGCATTAGACAGTGCAACACCATGAAGTATAACGGCAATACAAGATGCGACCATAACCGCTTTACGATTGGGGCCTTGAGCATGGAACAGTCGACTGGTGACCAAGACCAATGCAATGCAATAAAATAACATGGCCGCAGCTGAAAAAATTACCATTTGAAATCAACCTATCAAAGTAGTGAACGCGTTACTGAAAAGCGATTGTTAACTTAAGTGAATGCCAGAATGTAGTGCTTGCATATCGCATTTTCATTATTTTCATTAGATTAACATGATCAGGGCCTAATATGGCAGTGACCTGAGGCTCAAAATTTAACAGTATCTTACCCTTAGCGGCAAATAATTTACCTAATCACAATAACTGATCGTCGTAAGTATCGTAATTTAAGGTGGCTTGGGTATAATAGCGTCAATTATCGATATGCTTAAAAGAGCTCATCAATGTTTGAAAATTTATCCGACAGACTGTCACGTACACTAAAAAATATTAGTGGTCGTGGTCGCTTAACAGAAGACAACATTAAAGAAACCCTGCGCGAAGTACGTATGGCGCTACTTGAAGCGGATGTCGCTTTACCCGTTGTCAGAGAATTTGTTAACAGCGTAAAAGAACGCGCTGTAGGTCAAGAGGTCTCTAAAAGCCTCAGCCCTGGCCAAGCATTCATCAAAATCGTTCAAAGTGAGCTTGAAAAAGCCATGGGCGAGTCAAATGAAGCACTTGATTTAGCCGCAACCCCACCCGCCGTGATCATGATGGCAGGTTTACAAGGGGCGGGTAAAACCACCTCCGTGGCTAAGTTAGGTAAACTATTGCGTACTCGCCACAAAAAATCAGTTTTAGTGGTGAGTGCTGACGTATACCGTCCGGCTGCGATTAAACAGCTAGAAACACTGGCGGCAGAAGTTGATGTGCAGTTTTTCCCATCAGATGTTAGCCAAAAACCAGTTGATATCGCCAATGCGGCAATTAGTCACGCTAAACTTAAGTTTATTGACGTTGTTATTGTCGATACGGCAGGTCGCTTGCACGTTGATGAAGCCATGATGGACGAAATCAAGGCGCTTCATGCAACGGTTAAGCCGGTTGAAACCTTGTTTGTTGTTGACGCCATGACAGGTCAAGATGCGGCTAATACAGCAAAAGCCTTTAACGAAGCTTTACCGTTAACAGGGGTTATTTTAACCAAAGTTGATGGTGATGCCCGTGGCGGTGCTGCGTTATCAATCCGTAATATCACGGGTAAGCCGATTAAATTTTTAGGTGTGGGTGAAAAAACCGATGCCTTAGAGCCATTCCATCCTGATCGTATCGCTTCACGCATTTTAGGAATGGGTGATGTGCTGTCGTTGATTGAAGAAGTTGAACGTGGCGTTGATAAAGACAAAGCCATGAAGCTTGCTTCTAAAGTAAAGTCTGGCGGCAGTTTCGATCTTGAAGATTTTCGTGAGCAATTACAGCAAATGAAAAACATGGGCGGCATGATGAGCATGCTTGAAAAGCTCCCAGGTGTTGGGCAATTGCCACCAGAAGCCCTAGCTCAGGTGCAAGACGGTAAAATGACCGGTCAAATGGAAGCGATTATTAACTCCATGACAGCCAAAGAGCGTAAAAACCCAGATTTAATCAAAGGTTCTCGTAAGCGCAGAATTGCATTAGGTTCTGGCACTCAAATCCAAGACGTTAACCGTTTATTGAAGCAATTTACTCAAATGCAGAAAATGATGAAAAAAATGTCTGCAAAGGGTGGAATGAAAAAAATGATGCGTGGAATGAGCGGCATGTTACCTCCCGGAATGAAGTTTCCAGGAAGATAATTTAGCTGCCTTTCACACATAAATACGGTTAATATTCACTTACTTCAGTTGGTTAGGTTATGGCGTTGAATCTAATGCAATAAAATCTGTGAGTTAAAAATCATCAGATTGGGTTGCATTAGTTCAAAAGTCAGGTAAAATCTTCCGGCTTTCTTTCTGGGACTCTTCGCGAACACGGAGTTCCAGTTTTTATTTTTGCTTCTAGCAAATCATTAGAGGAATAAAACGCATGGTTACCATTCGTTTAGCTCGTGGCGGCGCAAAAAAGCGTCCATTTTACAATATCGTTGTTGCTGATAGCCGCAATGCTCGTGACGGTCGTTTCATCGAACGTGTTGGTTTCTTCAATCCATTGGCTCGTGGCCAAGAAGAAACATTACGTTTAGATCTTGATCGTGTTGAGCACTGGGTTGCTACTGGCGCTGCAACATCTGAGCGTGTTGCAAAACTGATCAAAGACGCACGTAAAGCTGCTGCTTAATTGCGTAAATATATAGGTATAGATAGATGAGCGATAACCAACAGCCAATCGTACTGGGTAAATTAGGATCCAGTCATGGTATTAAAGGTTGGCTAAAAATCACTTCCTATGCCGATTCTGTTGAAGGTATTTTCGATTATTCGCCTTGGTTGATTAAAGAACAAGGCGTGTGGCGTGAAGTTAAGGTTGCGCAGTGGCGTTTTCAGGGTAAGGCACTTGTGGCTGAACTTGAAGGTGTGACTACACGAGAGCATGCGCAAATGCTCACAAATTGTGAGATTGCGATTTTGCCGGAACAAATGAAAGAACTCGCTGATGATGAATTTTATCACCGTGATCTTATCGGCTGTGCAGTAACCAATATAAACGGCTATAACATGGGTATTGTTGATCAGATCGTGGAAACAGGATCAAACGACGTACTGCTAGTTAAAGCTAACGCTAAAGATGCCTTCGGCAAAGCGGAACGTATGATCCCCTTTGTCCCTGAGCAATTCATCAAACAGGTGGATGTGCAAGGTAAACAGATTTTAGTGGATTGGGATCCTGACTTCTAAGTCGAGGTACAACATATGTGGTTAGGGGTAATCACCCTGTTTCCTGAGATGTTTCGTGCCGTTACAGACTTTGGTGTTACGGGTCGAGCCGTGAAAAGCGGCCTGCTTAAGGTGCAAACGTGGAATCCTCGTGATTTCACCCATGATAGACACAGTACTGTGGATGACCGTCCTTATGGTGGTGGCCCAGGAATGTTAATGATGGTGCAACCTTTACGCGATGCCATCCATGCAGCAAAAGCTGCTGCAGGTGATGGGGCAAAAGTGATTTATTTGTCACCTCAGGGACGCAAGCTGGATCAGCGTGGCGTGACTGAGTTGGCTAAATCAGACCGAATGATTTTAGTGTGTGGTCGATACGAAGGTGTTGATGAACGCATTATTCAAACGGAAGTGGATGAAGAATGGTCTGTAGGTGATTACGTACTTTCGGGTGGCGAATTACCGGCAATGACATTAATCGATTCAGTGGCGCGTTTGGTACCTGGTGTACTAGGCAAGCAAGCTTCTGCAGAGCAAGATTCTTTCTCTCAAGGTTTACTGGATTGTCCTCATTACACACGCCCTGAACAATTGGATGGTATGGATGTACCGGCAGTGCTGTTAAGCGGTGACCACGAAAAAATTAGACTCTGGCGTTTACAGCAAAGTATCGGAAGAACTTTTTTGAGACGACCAGAATTATTTGAAAATCTAGCTCTGACTGACGAACAAACGACTTTATTAGCGCAGTTCGTGAATGAAACGGACAAGTCCGCATAGTCAATGCTCAGTTAATTCTAGAACGGAGTAGTTATGAACAACATCATTAAAATGCTCAACGATGAGCAAATGAAAACAGACGTACCTGAATTCGGTGCTGGTGATACAGTAGTGGTTCAAGTACGTGTTAAAGAAGGTGATAAAGAGCGTCTTCAGGCTTTTGAAGGTATCGTTATTGCTAAGCGTAACCGTGGTTTGCACTCTGCATTCACAGTTCGCAAAATCTCTAATGGCGAAGGTGTTGAGCGTGCTTTCCAAACGCACAGCCCATTAATTGCTAGCATCGAAGTTAAGCGTCGCGGCCGTGTACGTCGTGCTAAGCTGTACTATTTACGTGAGCGTTCAGGTAAGTCTGCACGTATCCGTGAAAAATTGGCAACTAAGTAATAGTTACCGATACAGAATAAAGATGCAGTGTTCGCACAACAACCCGCCGAAAGGCGGGTTTTTGTTTTCAGGTATTAATCTTCTCAATCAATTGCTGATTTATAATAAGTGATCAGAGATTGCGTAGGAAAATCGCTTAAAATTAGGCAAAATTGCAGCGAGCAAGTTGTGCTATCTTCAATATTTCTAACGAGGTTATAAGCGATGTTAACCAGTCAGAATGTTCACATTCTTGTGCTGATGGATATTATACCATTTCCATTAATTATGTGACCAATCAGAGTCGCTCAGACTGTTCAGTTTGAGGCGCATTGTTGAAATAATGGTTATTCCCTTCTAAGGCAATGCAACAAAGAAATGGACTGTCTGAGCGT
>NZ_BMII01000045.1 GCF_014641855.1 Shewanella inventionis | reverse complement strand
AGCCGATCACTCAATACTATTTTGACCGAAAAGTGATCGGCATCGATGGTATTGAGTGATCGCGATGAATGGTATTAGGTGATCGGCTTAGATGGTATTAGGTGATCGCGATGCATGAGAATATGCAATCGGCGAGTAAATTCTGCAATGTCTTCGTCTTGCCCTTCAATACCGATAACCTGAGCAATATTCCGCATACTAGCTTTTTTGTATTTATCTTGAGGATAAACGCCAAACACTTGCGCAAAGTCCTCAATGTGCACAGCTTGACCATCTGCACGGTCAAAACGCTTAATCACAAACGCACTGTCACCAAATTTGCCAATGCCATTTGGGATATTAGCAATCCGATTAATAGGGAGTAGCTGCGTTTCTGGCACGTCCATTCTCAACATTCGAGCCAGTTCCATCATCGAATATTCATTTTCTGGCACAGCTTCAAATCGAGACGACGGTAATTTTACAATCCAAGAGCCACCTTGACCGGTTGCTGGGATCGTCAAACCGCCATTTGCCTGCTGCACAGCTGAAAACTTCAATTGCACTCCCGCTAATGAAAAACGCATTGGCCCATCTGTTTTCGTTTCATCTTCTATGTCTTGATGCACATTAGGTGGCAAGGCTTCACCATCCGCAGGCTCAACCGTGATCGCGCCTGCCAAATCCTGTCCCAGTACCCACAATAGAAAAAACTCCCGCGCTGGATTAACACCGGCACGTTCTGCCAGGTAATTTCGCATGGTTTCTTCTGGCAAAAGGTTAGAGAAAAACGGAGTTAACTTGGTTTGGGTCGGTTTGAAGTGAGTCAGTAGGCCACCGAGCGAATCTTTAAAGCCAAGTCCTAACACAGGACGCGATTCGTCATGAATGTACGAATCCATAAAGGCAAAAAGCGTTCTGTCATTGCCCACATTGGTGATCGTTGCAATGGGTTCACCGTAAAGCAAAACGTTGAGCGTAGAGACATGGTTAGTCATTGTCGTCTTCCTCTAACTGATATGCGGGCGACATTGGCTCACCCTCGTCGCTGATGCCGTTAACACCTTGGCCACTTCGAATGATCGACTTGATGGCAGGTACAGATTTTTTAGGCGCAACCAATAGCTCTAGGTCTAGTACACGGGCAAGAGCAATCAAACTGGATACTCTTAAATCAACACCGCCAGACTCGATTTTGGATATATGGCTTTGCGGCACGCCCGAACGCGCGCTCAGCTCTCTTTGACTAAACCCCTTTCGTACCCGAGCTTCTCGAAGGCTTTCTAGTATCTGCTCTGTTACATAGCTCATTTCGATACACCTTAATGCATCACTGAAGAAAATTTATATATAAAAACATATCACATCAACCCAAAGAATACAAAGTTGATTAGCTATTGGATATCAAGAGATATGAACTGATACACAATTACATATAAGTAAGGTGAAGATTTTGTCATCGACAAAAGAGCGATACTCTCGCTGATAATCGCGAACTGACGCATCAAACTCCCTAAGTACTTTTGTCGCTCAGACCTTATACAGCAAGGGCTACAGAAGAACTCGCGTCAAATCCCCAGAAGATAAGTGCAACAAAGAGGAAGTTTGTACACAGTTACAGGAAATTTTGTACACACAAGTCGAAAAACAAGTGCAAAATGATGGTGTAAACAGCAACTAAATTTGAAGGTAAGTCTGATATCTCAATTAGAAATAACCGTATTGGTTCGCTTCAAGCATCTTCAAAAACAAACACTAGAGCAAAAATTACACCAACAATAGACTCCCTCATTAAATTTTGTAATTTGGCACAGAAGAAAACATTTACCAAAAAAAGAGACTCTTTTTAACGGTAGTACTTTTTACGTCAAACCCAGTAACGACAAGGCCTACAGCCAGGTTTGTGTCATGGAATTTTCGCCAAAGACCTCTAAAACGGAATTTGTACTCAAGTTTGTACACACTTTCCGAGATTACGCTTGAACATCATTGAAAAGCAAAGAAACGAGAAAAAGACAAAAAACCTTTAAATTCAGTAAGTAGAGATGTGATTGTGGTGTGCAATGAAAGGTAATTTTAAGCGTTGAAAGGCTGGGCGGCATCAGGGTGCGAAATGATGGCGAAGGTACGACGTTTGTCGACCTCAACGTTGTTGCCTGACATGTTAACCTTGCACTAGCCGCTAAAAAAGGCGCAAATTATAGCGCCTATCGATAGAATTGGCTAGGCAAACTGACGTTTAGCCTTTAGTCGATGATTCCGAAGCCTGTTGAATTAAGTTTTTCATCTTGGCTAATTCAATTCGCGCATATCGGTGCTCAACAAAATCATAGATGTTTGTCGCTAATGTTAAACGATAAAAGTTAGCCGCTTGTTGATATTGACCATTAGAAGCCGCTTGTTTTGCAAGATAAAAATACGCTTCACACAAACGTTCGGCATATTCTTTAGGTTGTGTTAACCCCACTTTAGCCGCAGCAAAAACTTGCTCCTGGCTCATCTTACCTAAATAAAAGTCAACTAAAACACTCGCCCAATCGTCAACATTAAGTTGTTGGCGTTGCAATGCTAAATCCGCTAAAGCTTGAGTTTTATCAACGGCTGATGACATTAAATAAAGCCATAACACACGATAACCATCTGTTGGATCTCGCTCATAGAAAGCTTGCATGTCTTCAACAGCTAATTGATATCGCTCACCGTAATACAAAGCAATTCCACGATTAAGATAAGCATAATCGTAACCGGGAGATAACTCTAACACGCCATCAAATGCCTCATAAGCGCTGTCAAATTCGCCTTCTTGGGTGTAATAAATACCTAAAAAATTATAAGCATCTGCTAAATCGGGTTGGAGTTTAATGGCTTGATGAAAATCAATTCTACCGAGTAAGCGTAAACCGACGCTGTCGTAAATCACACCGCGGTCATAATGAAAACGCGCACGTTGTTCGTCTGTCAGCTCCATTGTCGCTAAAATTTCATTTAGCTTCGCTAATGTGACTTCCATTTTATAATCAGGCATCACGGGAGCAACAATCATTTGCCCTGAAGTTTCGTTATTCGAACCTTGCGTTGCAGCGCAACCTGACAACAACATACTTACACCGACAACAACGGCAACAACTGTGGTGCGTAGTTTACATTCCATCCGCTTTACCTTATCAGGTTTCATTAATATTCAATATCATAGCAATCTGGTTATCTAAGAGCTATGGACTTGCACAGATTATTTTAATAAACATAAAAAAAGGAGATCAAATGATCTCCTTTTTTGAGCCGCTAAACTTGTTAACCTAAATTACTCAGCACTTTCTTTTGTCTGAGCTTCTTTGATTGACAATCTTACGCGGCCTTGACGATCCACTTCCATTACTTTAACCGTAACGTCTTGGTTCATCTCAAGGTGATCTGACACGTTTGCAACACGCTCATCACTGATTTGTGAGATGTGTACTAAACCGTCTTTACCAGGAAGAATGTTAACAAACGCACCAAAATCAACGATGCGAATAACCTTACCATTGTAAATACGACCTACTTCTACTTCAGCAGTGATTTCTTCGATACGACGGATTGCTTCTTTAGTCGCTTCACCGTTTGACGATGCGATTTTGACTGTACCGTCATCATCTAGTTCAATCGTAGTGCCGGTTTCTTCAGTAAGCGCACGAATAACCGCGCCACCTTTACCGATTACGTCACGGATTTTTTCAGGATTGATCTTGATGGTAGTAATACGTGGAGCATGGTCAGAAATATCATCACGATGTGAACCAATAGCCTGGTCCATTACATTCAGAATATGAACGCGAGCGCCATAAGCCTGCTGTAATGCGATGTCCATAATTTCTTTAGTGATACCTTCAATCTTGATATCCATCTGCAGAGCAGTAATACCGTCACGAGTACCCGCAACTTTGAAGTCCATATCACCTAGGTGGTCTTCATCACCTAGAATGTCAGAAAGAACAACGAAGTCGTCGCCTTCTTTAACTAGACCCATCGCAATACCAGCAACTGAAGTCTTAATAGGAACACCAGCATCCATAAGCGCTAACGAAGTACCGCACACAGAAGCCATAGAGCTTGAACCGTTAGATTCGGTAATTTCAGAAACCACACGAACGCTATATGGGAACTCTTCAGCTGAAGGCATTACCGCGTTAATACCACGCCAAGCTAGTTTACCATGACCAATTTCACGGCGCTTAGGTGAACCCACCATCCCCGTTTCACCCACAGAGTAAGGAGGGAAGTTATAGTGCAACATAAAGCGATTAGTACGCTCACCCATGATGCTGTCAATCTTTTGCGCATCACGCTCAGTACCTAGTGTACAGGTAACAAGTGCTTGAGTTTCACCACGGGTAAATAGTGCACTACCATGTGTACGAGGAAGAACGCCTGCTAATACATTTAGCGCGCGGATCATGTCTGGCTCACGGCCATCAATACGTGGCTTACCACTGATAATACGACCACGAACCACTTTCTTTTCTAGGCTGCCAAGTAAATTTTCTACTTCACGTAAATCAACATCGGCATTTTCTGCTAATAAAGCAGCTTTAGCGGCTTCTTTAACCACACTAACTTGAGCATAACGGTCTTGTTTAACTTCTATTTGATACGCTTCAGTTAAACCCGCTTCTGCTAAAGTTTTAATTTTAGCAACCAGTTCTTCATCTTGAACTGGCGCAGTCCAATCCCATGTAGGCTTTCCTGCTTCTGCTTTAAACTCGCTAATGGCATTGATTACAACTTGTTGTTGATCGTGACCATAAGTTACAGCGCCTAACATGATTTCTTCAGCAAGTGATTTCGCTTCTGATTCAACCATTAATACTGCACTTTCAGTACCGGCCACCACTAAGTTCAAATCACTCGAAACAAGTTGATCAACATTAGGGTTTAATAAATATTCGCCATTGACATAACCAACGCGAGCCGCACCAAGCGGACCACCGAAAGGAATGCCAGAAATAGCTAACGCAGCAGAAGTACCAATCATCGAAATTATATCTGGCTCGATTTGTGGATCAACAGAAACCACAGTGATGATAACTTGAACTTCGTTTTTAAAACCGTTAGGGAATAAAGGACGAATAGGACGGTCAATTAGGCGGGCAATCAGAGTTTCATCTTCTGATGGACGGCCTTCACGCTTAAAGAAACCACCAGGGATCTTACCGGCAGCATATGTTTTTTCTTGATAGTTAACCGTCAAAGGGAAAAAATCGCGGCTTAAATCCGCTACTTTTTTACCGACAACAGTAACTAATACTGTGGTATCACCCATGCTTGCTAATACTGCGGCATCTGCTTGACGCGCGATAACACCTGTTTCTAAGGTGACTGTATGTTGACCATACTCAAAACTCTTTACAATTGGATTCACGTGACCCATTCCTTAATTTAATGACCTTTAATTGCGCGCACAAGTATACTTCAATTGGGCTGAATAGTTAAATAGACACAAGATGGAGAATGAAAAAAAAGTAAAAAGCGTGCTTTAGCAGATAAATGCACCAGCGCCACAGCATAAACACTTGTACAAATCGCCCTCTAAGCGTTACCCAATATACGTTGACGTTTTAACTCAAAAATACTGGTAGCTAAAGTATAAAAATCGCATATTACTCTATTCACACGCTTGATATTCCACGCTGTTGAGCACTGACATAAGCTGATCAGGAAAAAATACGCCCATCTTTTGATAATATAAAGGCTATGTAGTTCAAGCTTTAGTCGTATTGTTAATGACAACCGTAGTGAATTTGACTAAAGTTAACTAATTTATAACACCTGTTAACGTAATAAATGGGTTAAACGAGACACTGAATCGAACATGTATCATGATATTATGATGCCACGTCATTATTGTGTAATCGATTCAGTCATTAGCCATTAATTGACACATTAATACTCACGTTCACACATAGCAACTCAATTAATAGCTAACGTAGTATACAAAAACAAACACATAGTCACTGACAAGACACGGAAAATGACATGACGGCCAGTTTTAAGTCTTTAACATGGAAGCAAACAAACCTAGTGGTGTTTACCGCTTTGTTTTTCGCTATTGCTATTTTTATTGTCGAAATAGCCATTCAAGTCATTTCAACCAAAAATCTACTCAGTGACGCTCAACAGGAGTTACTTAACTCCGTCGAACAAACCACCACCAATGCGGTTTGGTCGCTCGATGATAAATTAGCAAGCCAAACTCTTGAGGGCATTATTAAAGTCGACAATGTCGGTTCAGCGGTTATTGAGCTCGATGATGGCTCATTATTTGTGACTATTGCTAACCCTGTTGATGCATCTTCAACAGCTTACACAAAATTAAGTCAGCGTTTGTTTGGTGATTTAAGAGAGATTTCCAGACCCTTATATCGACCTTTTTACTTTGAGGGAAATCAGCAACAGCAACTTATTGGTACGCTCACTGTATTTTACGATACCCAAAAACTCACCAATAAATTATTTAATCAACTTAGATTAGGCTTAATTGCCACCTTAGCTCGCGCCTTGCTATTGACACTTGTACTAAGTGTTGTGTTTCACCGTTTTCTCACCCAACCTATCGCCCGCATAAGTGAAGCGATAGATAAAATTGATCCTGATTCGCCTGATGAAAACTTATTGCCAATGTCGCAGGCACACAAAGATGATGAACTGGGACTGGTAACGAGTAAATTTAATCAAATATTATTGCAGTTTAGCCAGACCCAAAACAAATTACGTAAAATGGCAACGCGAGATCCCCTAACAGGCTTACCAAACCGCACCTTATTACTTGAAACACTCAATGTGACAATTCAACGTTCACGCGTACATAAGCGCCATTTTTCATTGTTATTTATCGATTTAGATCGCTTTAAAAACGTCAATGACTCGCTTGGACACGCCTTAGGCGATCAATTTTTAGCTCGTATTGCCAGAATATTAGAGCGCGTTGTTGGTGATAGAGGGAGTGTTGCAAGACTTGGTGGAGATGAATTTGTCATTTTAGCTGATGAAATTCAAACACCTGCGCAGGCTGCTGATTTTGTCGATAAATTACTCATTCAATTAAATGCCCCAGTGCAATTGAACGAACATGCTATTCACCCTGCGGCATCAATTGGTATTTCGATTTACCCGGAAGATGGCGAAACAGCGGAAGATTTAATCCGCCATGCAGACATTGCCATGTACAGTGCTAAAGCAGCAGGCTCAAATCAATGGTCTTTCTTTAAACAACAAATGACCGAACGCGCAGCAGTAAGACTTCGCACAGAAGCCTCCTTGCACGACGCCTTAAAAAACAATCAATTTTTACTGTATTTTCAACCTAAATTTGACTTAAACACTCACAAAGTTGTTGGATGTGAAGCCTTAATAAGATGGCAAAAAGACGGTCGATTAATCAGCCCAATGTCGTTTATCCCGGTAGCTGAAGAAACCGGGATCATTATTCCTATCGGACGCTGGGTAATAGAGCAAAGCTGTAAAGTGCTTCGTGAGTGGCAACGCAAATACAATTACGCGATCCCTATTGCAGTTAACGTTGCATCGCAGCAGTTTGCTGACGCAAGTTTAATACCCGACATCAAGCAACTTGCTATTCGATACCAGATTAACCCTGAATTATTAGAAGTCGAAATAACAGAAACCTCATTAATGAACGATGTTGAGCAAGCCATTGTAAAGCTTGAACAGCTAAAATCTGCGGGCTTTGGAATAGCCGTAGATGATTTTGGCACTGGCTATTCGTCTTTATCTTATCTTCGACACTTACCCATTACCACAATGAAAATTGATCGCGCTTTTGTTAATGACTTACCCAAAGACAGTGCGATTGCATCGACTATTTTAATGCTAGGTCGTCAGCTAGATTTGACCATCGTGGCAGAAGGTATTGAAACAGAAGAACAACTTGAGTGGTTAAAAGATAATCAATGCGAAATCGGTCAGGGGTTTTTCTTCAGCCAACCCTTGCCATTAGATGAGTTTGAACAAAAATACATCATGTCAGAAACTGCAAAAATCGTTCGTATGTAGCACTTCAATAGCCTTTTACCACATAGAATTGAAAAATGGATATCATACCAATTCCAGCAATTATCTGGTCATTCAGCGGGAATTCTGTACCTTCTAGGCAAGTAATAGGATTGTAGGCATAGTTGCTCTACGTCAAAATACTATTAAGCAGCATAGAAGGCACAGAAACCCGCCTTGCAGGAGACGCTCAGACAGTCCATTTCTTTGTTGCATTGCCTTAAAAGGGAATAACCATTCTTTCAACAATGCGCCTCAAACTGAACAGTCTGAGTGACTCTGATTGGTCACATAATTAATGGAAATGGTATCATACTAATCAGCACAAAAATGTGATTATTCTTACTGGTTAAAACCACTTATAACGTCGTTAGAAATGTTGAAGTTAGAACAACTAGCTAGCTGCTATTTCTGCCTTACTAAGCGACTTTTCCTGTGCAATCTCTGAACACTTATTTATCCTGATTGGTATCAGTGCATCACCGTTTTTTCATTGCTGGTATATGACAAATTTTAGACAATAAAAAAGGAGGCATCGGCCTCCTTTTTTACGGTTTAATCATTTACAGTGTAAATGATTTATCGAATTAACGACGTAAACCTAACTTCTTGATCAGAACAGCATAACGCTCTGAGTCAGTACGCTTTAAGTAAGCAGTAAGCTTACGACGAGCGCTAACCATGCGTAATAGACCACGACGTGAGTGGTGATCATGGATGTGCTCTTTAAAGTGATCTTGAAGGTGGTTAATTTGAGCAGTTAACAAAGCTACTTGAACTTCAGTTGAACCGGTATCGTTTTCGCCGCGACCAAACTCAGCTAAAATTTTTGCTTTTGCTTCAGCACTTAGTGACATGTGTTTCTCCAAAAAAGTAAATGTATCTCTAGCCGATCACTAACTCAGCCAGAGCGAGCGCGATATTCTAACGATATTAGAGAATAACCGCAATAAAAAAGCGCATAAACCTGCTCAATTAACGTATTTAAAGGTCATCGCTTTACTGAGCGGTGTCATGCATCACAATAAGGCGTTTGGGCGCTAACAAACCATCATCATTCATGCTGCCAATTCCCACAAACTTACGCTCATCACCAATGGTAATGCGCACTAAACAGTCTGGTTTTAATCCAGGAGCCTGAATAGCCTGCCCTTGCATCACATAATACAACATGGTGTCAGGAAGATTAATCTCGGGGAAATTAGCAACGGCAGTATCCATAGGTAATAACAAAGGATCGAGTAAGGTTTTTGGCGCTATATCTTGTTCTTGAGCCTGGGCTAACAGCGCTTCTAACTCTGCCAAACTGACCATTTTATCATAAGGATAATCTGCAACCTGAGTGCGGCGTAACATAATGACATGAGCACCGCAGCCAAGCATTTCACCTAGATCATCAATGATTGTGCGAATGTAAGTACCTTTAGAACAGTGAATATCTAAGGTTAATTCGTCACCCTCAAGCTTAATAAAATTAAGCTCAAATACCGTTATAGGACGCGATTCACGCGGTACTTCAATCCCTTCACGCGCATATTTATACAAGGGCTGACCTTGGTATTTTAGCGCAGAATACATTGACGGAATTTGTTGAGTGGTTCCACGAAATAACTCAAGTTTTTCATCAAGCAGAGCTTGGGTAAAATTCACTGGACGGGTTTGCACAACCTCACCGTCTGAATCGCTGGTATCGGTACGCTCACCGAGCTTTGCTGTCACGAGGTAACGTTTATCGGCATCTAATAAATGCTGAGAAAACTTGGTCGCCTCGCCTAGGCAAATCGGTAGCATTCCGGTAGCTAATGGGTCTAGCGCACCGGTATGACCAGCTTTATTGGCATTAAAGATGCGCTTAACTTTTTGTAAAGCAAAGTTAGAACTCATGCCAGTGTCTTTGTCGAGTAATACGATCCCGTCAATGAAGCGGCCTTTTGGGCGACGAGCCATTAATCTTGCTCCTTGTCACCGTCAACAGACTCGTCGCTATCTGGCGTTGGGTCATATTGTTGTTGCTTTGCTTTATCTTTATTAATCACTTGCGTCACTAAATTAGACATACGCATGCCTTCGACTAATGAACTGTCATAAACAAAGCGCAGTTCAGGCATTACGCGTAATTTCATACGTCCTGCCACTAATGTGCGAATATAAGGCGCTGCAGCACTCAGTGCATCTACTTTTTGCTGAACAAGTTCGATGTCTTCTTCAAAAAAAGTAACAAACACTTTTGCGTAGCTTAAGTCACGTGAAACGTCTACGTCGTTTACGGTAACAAAACCAATACGAGGATCTTTCATATCACGCTGTAACACCATGGCAAGTTCTTGCTGGAGTTGTTGTGCGATACGACGTGTACGACTAAATTCTTTTGCCATAATGATATGCCATAACGTTGGATATACAATCAAAAAGGGCGGCTAATGCCGCCCTTCCAATGGTGCTTATAAGGTGCGAGCTATTTCGACTGTTTCGAAGACTTCAATTTGGTCTCCTACACGTACGTCATTATAGTTTTTAACGCCGATACCACATTCCATACCGTTACGTACTTCTTGTGCATCGTCTTTAAAGCGACGTAATGATTCAAGTTCACCCTCGAAGATAACCACGTTATCACGAAGTACACGGATTGGTGCACTGCGCTTAACAAGACCTTCAGTAACCATACAACCGGCAATAGCACCCAGTTTAGGCGACTTAAACACATCACGAACTTCAGCAAGACCAATAATTTCTTGTTTGAACTCCGGTGCTAACATACCTGTCATCGCAGCACGAACTTCATCAATTAGATTATAGATGATGCTGTAATAACGTAGGTCAACACTTTCTGCTTCAATGGTCTTACGTGCCTGTGCATCAGCACGTACGTTAAAGCCAACTAAAATAGCATTAGATGCAGCGGCAAGTGTTGCGTCGGTTTCAGTTAATGCACCAACGCCACGAGCAATAATGTTCACTTTAACTTCGTCAGTCGACAGGTTAGTTAATGAATCACAAATTGCCTCTAAAGAACCTTGAACGTCCGCTTTAAGTACGATGTTAAGCTCTTGTACTTCACCTTCTTCCATGTTTGCAAACATGTTTTCTAGCTTAGATTTTTGCTGACGAGCTAATTTAACATCACGGAACTTACCTTGACGGTATAATGCCACTTCACGTGCTTTACGTTCATCACGAACCACGGTAGCTTCATCACCTGCTGAAGGCACACCTGAAAGACCTAAAATCTCTACAGGAATAGACGGACCAGCTTCAGTAATGGCTTTACCGTTTTCGTCTTTCATTGCACGAATTTTGCCGTACTCTAGACCACATAAAACGATATCACCTTGGCGTAAAGTACCTTCTTGAACCAGGATAGTTGCCACAGGGCCACGACCTTTATCAAGTTGCGATTCAATCACCACACCTGCTGCCATGGTATCGCGAACGGCTTTAAGTTCTAAAACTTCAGCTTGAAGCAAAATACCTTCTAATAGCTCATCGATACCTTCACCCGTTTTGGCTGATAGGTGAACGAACATATTATCTCCGCCCCAATCTTCAGACATAACGCCGTGCTGTGAAAGCTCACTTTTAACGCGATCAGGATCCGCTTCTGGCTTATCCATTTTGTTAACAGCGACGATTAATGGCACGTTACCAGCTTTAGCATGTTGAATCGCTTCAATAGTCTGCGGCATCACACCGTCATCAGCGGCCACAACAAGAATAACGATATCGGTTGCCTTAGCACCACGAGCACGCATCGAGGTAAACGCAGCGTGACCTGGAGTGTCAAGGAAGGTAATCATGCCGTTTTCAGTTTCTACATGGTACGCACCAATATGCTGTGTAATACCACCGGCTTCGCCAGCAGCAACTTTTGCACGACGGATATAGTCAAGTAGCGATGTTTTACCGTGGTCAACGTGACCCATGATAGTTACAACTGGTGCACGGGACTCTAACTTAATATTTTCATCACGGTCTTGAAGTACTTGGCGCTCTAATTCGTTTTCACGGATTAACACCACTTTATGACCCATTTCTTCTGCAACCATCTGGGCAGTTTCTTGGTCAAGTACTTGGTTAATCGTTACCATTGAACCCATTTTCATCATTTGCTTGATGATCTCAGTGGCTTTAATTGCCATTAAGTGAGCAAGTTCAGAAACGGTTACAGTTTCGCCAATACGTACATCGCGCGTTACCGCTGCTGCAGGTTTGTTAAAACCATGAGCCATTGATTGAGGTGCTGTGCTGCGGTTACGCATGTGTTTTTCACGGCCGTCACGAGCATCTTTACCACCACGTTTTTTATTGGTGTTTTTGTTGCGCGCACGACGACCACGTTTTTCATCATCAGCATCTGAACTGTCTTCAGCAGCGCGAGCTACTTTGGACGTTGTAATATGGTGATCGCTGTTCTTTTCAGCATCTAAACGTTGACGTTCTTCTTCAGCCCAACGCTTTGAGTTTTCTTCAGCTAATTTACGTGCTTTTTCAGCCGCTTTTGCTGCTTCTTCTTTCTGCTTTTGAGCTAACGCAGCTTCTTGAGCTGCTTTTAAGCGTTCAGCTTCAGCTTTTGCTGCTACTGCTTCAGAATCTGTGGCTTTAGGAGCTTTAGGTTCTGTCTTGGCTTTTTCTGATTTCACTTTGGCTTCTGCTTCCGCTTTTTTCTTGGCTTCTGCCTCAGCTTTTGCTTTCGCTTCTGCTGCTGCTTTAGCTTCTGCTTCGGCCTTTGCTTTAGCTTCCGCTTCAGCTTTGGCTTTTTCTTTCGCTTCTAATTCAGCCTGTTTAGCTAAATCAGTATCATCTCGTTTAACAAAAGTACGTTTTTTGCGTACTTCTACTTTAACGTCTTTAGATTGTCCGCCTGTGCTGGCAACACTTAATGTTGACACAGTTTTACGCTGAAGCGTCATTTTAGTTGGAGCAGTATCTGCACCATGCTGTTTTTTTAGAAATTCTAAAAGTTGCTGTTTTTCTTGCTCAGAAACAGTATCTTTTAGCTGTTTCTTAATGCCAGCATCAGAGAATTGTTCGATTAAACGCTCAACCGATTTTCCCACTTCTGCTGCTAATTTTTCTACACTTGTATCTGCCATCAATTAAATCCCCCTGTTGATCGACTTATGCTTCTTCGCCAAACCAACAGATGTTGCGGGCAGCCATAATAAGCTCACCTGCTTTTTCTTCTGTTAATTCTTCAATATCAATTAAATCGTCAATACCTTGCTCGGCCAAGTCTTCTAAAGTCACTACGCCTTTGCTCGCAAGAACATAAGCTAAATGTCTTTCTAATCCTTCCAATGCTAATAAATCATCACTTGGCTCTGCACCATCTAACGCTTCTTCAGTAGCTAGTGCTCTTGTAGAGATAGCAGCTTTTGCACGTTCACGTAATGCCGCAACGATTCCTTCGTCAAAGCCTTCTATTGCAAGTAATTCAGATTCTGGCACATAAGCGATTTCTTCTAGTGAAGTAAAGCCTTCGTCAGCCAGTACCGTTGCAAAATCTTTATCTACATCCAGTGCAGAAACAAACAATTCGATCACTTTAGCACTCTCGGCCTGGTGCTTCTTGTTCATGTCTTCTACTGTCATTACGTTCAGTTCCCAACCGGTTAGTTGAGTCGCTAAACGCACGTTTTGGCCATTACGACCAATAGCCTGTGCTAAGCTGTCTGCTTCAACAGCAATGTCCATAGAGTGGTTATCTTCGTCCACAATAATAGACGCAACATCGGCAGGCGCCATGGCGTTGATCACATATTGAGCAGGATTATCATCCCACATCACGATATCAACACGCTCACCACCTAATTCATTAGATACCGCTTGAACACGTGCACCACGCATACCAACACACGCACCAATTGGGTCAATACGACGATCATTTGACTTCACGGCTATTTTAGCGCGAGCACCTGGATCACGAGCGGCACCCATAACCTCAATCATTTCGTCGTAAATTTCTGGTACTTCAACACGGAACAGCTCAACTAACATATCAGGCTTGCTGCGTGTTAAAAATAATTGCGCGCCACGCGCTTCTGGACGAACTGCGTACAACAATGCACGAACTCGATCGCCTGGGCGGAATGATTCACGGCTAATTAAATCTTCTTTAAATAACACGCCATCCGCGTTGTTACCTAAGTCAACCACTACGCTTTCGCGAGTGCTTTTCTTAACAACACCAGTAACAATTTCGCCTTCGCGTTCAATAAACTGTTCTACTACTTGTGCACGCTCAGCTTCACGCACTTTTTGTACGATAACTTGCTTTGCAGTTTGTGTAGTAATGCGATCGAATGCAACTGAGTCGATTTGATCTTCTACGTACTCACCAGGCTGAATGTCTGGTTGCTCAAAACGAGCGGCTTCTAGGGTAATTTCACTGTAAGGGTTCTCTAATGCTTCACCCTTATCGTCAATCACCATCCAGCGGCGGAACGTATCGTAGTGACCGGTTTTACGGTCAATTGCAACACGAACTTCGATATCGCCTTCGTATTTTTTCTTGGTTGCTGTCGCTAAAGCAATTTCTAGCGCTTCAAAAATTTTCTCGCGCGGAACGCCTTTCTCATTGGAAACCGCTTCTGCGACTAGCAGGATCTCTTTATTCATTTGGTCTTGCCTCGTTCTTCACCTGAAACTATCAAAACTTAGCGATAATGTTGCCTTTGCGGATGTTATCCAAAGCAACAATCAAGTCTTTACCATCAACTTTGATGGTGAGCATTTGCCCATCAACACTAGTGATGACGCCTTTTAAATTACGACTACCCGCAACTGGCATAGTCAACTGTATTTTCGCATCTTCACCGATGTAAGCAGCATACTGCGCAGCTGTAAATAACGGTCTATCTACTCCAGGAGAAGATACTTCTAATGTGTATTCTGTAGAAATCGGGTCTTCAACATCCATAACTGCGCTAACTTGTCGACTGGCTTCTGCACAATCTTCAATGTTGATGCCATTCTCGTGATCAATAAACACACGAAGAATTGAATGACGACCAGCTTGAACATATTCAATGCCCCAAAGTTGAAAACCTGAAGCTTCAACCGGAACCTTTAACATTTCAACTAGCTTGGATTCTATTGTTGCCAAAAATGACCCCCAAAAAAAACAAAAAAAGGGCTAAAAGCCCCAGAGCAACCCGTTAAAAATCACGGATATTTAAAAGTCCATATAACAAAAAACCCCGTAATCACGAGGTCATTTTATTATAGAACCTGTAAATTGTTATTGAGTTTTATATTAAAACTCAATAACAAGGAGCTGGTTGCGGGGGCCGGACTTGAACCGACGACCTTCGGGTTATGAGCCCGACGAGCTACCAACTGCTCCACCCCGCGTCAACTGCATGCAAGTATATTGATTTACGTCATATCTTGCAATAACTAATCAAACACAATCCCTAGTTTGTTAGTTATAATTTGGTGCCGAGAGCGGGACTTGAACCCGCACGTCCGTTAGGACACAGCCACCTCAAGGCTGCGCGTCTACCAATTCCACCACCTCGGCGTCACCTGGTTTACTAGTCAGGAATTTTCGTTTCTGACTGTTCGGTTTGCACAGGCGCTTCATCAATGATTTGCTCTGCTGCAGTACCTAAATCTTCCCATTGATCGTTTTGCTGTGTGTGATTGGCACTTAAATTACCAATCACTAAACTTAATGCGAAAAAACCTATCGCTAACACAGCTGTAGAACGGGTTAAAAAATTGCCTGATCCACTTGAGCCAAATAAGGTGCCTGAGGCACCGGCTCCGAAAGATGCGCCCATGTCGGCACCCTTTCCTTGTTGAATTAAAATCAATCCAACCAAACCAATTGCAACTATCAAATAAACAACTATAAGAACTTCGTACATATTATTACGCGCTCATCGCTATGGTACATAAACTTAAAAACTCAGTAGAGTTCAAACTTGCACCGCCAATCAAACCACCATCAACATCAGGTTGGGCAAATATATCAGCCGCATTGTTTGGGGTAACACTACCACCGTAAAGAATTCTAATATTTTCTCCAATAAATGGAGACACTTCAGAGAGGCGATTGCGAATAAACGCGTGAACTTCTTGAGCCTGCTCTGGTGTAGCGCTTTTACCTGTCCCTACTGCCCATAATGGTTCGTAGGCGATAATTGCGTTATCAAACGCCATAGTACCGTTTTTTTCTATGACTATGTCAAGCTCTTCGGCTATCACTTCAAAAGTGCGTCTTGCTTCTCGAGCTGGACCTGATTCACCAACACACAATATTGGTGTTAAGCCATGTTTTTGTGCTGCAGCAAATTTTTCTGCCACAATATTACTCGTCTCTCCGTACATACGGCGACGTTCGGAATGGCCGATAATAACATATCGACATCCTGAATCTTTTAGCATCTGCCCAGATATTTCACCTGTATAGGCACCAAAGTCATGCTGACTAAGATTTTGTGCGCCCATTCTTACAAGTGCACCATCTAAAGTCTGCTTATTGGCTTCAAGCAGTTGCCTAACGCTTTCAAGATAAATTGAAGGCGGGCATAAAACCACTTCAGCGGAATCATTTTGGAGCTTTGAGGCAAACTTCTTAAATAGTTCTTCTGCTAATGCAGAATTACCATTCATCTTCCAGTTGCCAGCTACCATAGGACGTCTGAGTGCCATCACGGTCTCCTTTGAAAGCGGCGAGAATAATAGCGAACCACTTATCAAGTTACAATAGCTAAAAGGGGAATATTTCAGTTTAATTGTCGAAGCGCTTACTTTTTAAGCGCGATTCGACATTGCTGTATATTCAAATAATTAACATGCTGCTTTTACCGCCTCAGCAATGCTATTTGCGTGTGCAAGTACTTGTGAATGATCATCTCCCTCGACCATCACTCTGATTAACGGTTCGGTGCCCGATTTACGTAGCAGCACCCGACCGCGAGCTCCCAATTGAGCTTCAACCTCTTTTTGTGCCAATTTTACCACGTCGAAATCAAGTGGATTATTTGTACCTTCAAAGCGAACATTAACGAGAACTTGAGGCAACATTTTCATTGGTTCGGTCAGTTGCTCTAACATTAACCCTTGTCTTCTCATTGCTGCAAGCACCAAAATACCGGCAATAATGCCGTCACCTGTTGTGCCATGATCAAGATTTAAAATGTGACCCGAATTTTCACCCCCGATACGCCAGTCATGCTGTTTAAGCATTTCCATAACGTAACGGTCGCCAACATTTGAGCGAACAAATGGAATATCAAGTGCTTGCAAAGCTAAGTCTAACCCTAGGTTAGACATTAGGGTACCCACTACGCCGCCTTTTAAAATACCACGTTTTTGGGCATCTACGGCTAAAATATAAAGTATTTGATCGCCATCGATAACTTCGCCGCGACTATTTACCATCATAATGCGATCGCCATCACCATCGAGGGCAATACCTAAGTCAGCTTTCTCGGCTAAAACGGTTTCACAAATTTTAGCCATTGAGGTCGCCCCCACTTTATCGTTGATATTTAACCCGTTTGGTTTATCTCCAATGGCAATAACATCTGCACCTAATTCTCGAAATACATTAGGGGCAATATGGTAAGTTGCGCCATGGGCACAATCGACGACAATTTTTAACCCTTCGAGCGTATGCTCAGCAGGGAAATTACCTTTACAGTATTCAATATAACGTCCTGCTGCGTCATCAATACGACGAGCTTTACCTAATAAATGTGACTCAACACACACAAGCGGTTTTTCAAGCTCAGCTTCAATTTCAAGCTCAATGGCGTCATCAAGCTTGCTTCCATTTGTTGAAAAAAACTTAATCCCGTTATCGTAATAAGGATTATGTGACGCGCTAATCACTACGCCGGCTTCTGCTCGAAAAGTTCTTGTTAAGTATGCAACGGCAGGTGTTGGCATAGGGCCGAGTAACAACACATTAAGCCCTGCTGCTGACAATCCGGCTTCAAGTGCTGATTCAAATAGATACCCTGAAATACGCGTATCTTTACCAATAATCACCTTTTGAGTGCCATTTCGTGACAACACACGCCCTGCAGCCCAACCTAATTTTAACGCCAGCTCAGGGGTCATTTTTCCGTCACCCACTTTACCGCGAATGCCGTCTGTTCCAAAAAATTGTCTTTGCTTCACAGGTCCCCACTTAAGTGATCCACTTGGTGATAACTAATATGATGATATCAGATGCTTAATGACGTCGAATTCAATAAGCTATTTTATAACTGCGCCATGGTTGCAGACATTACTTTCAGTACATCTACCGTTTCTGTAACATCGTGTACTCGAATAATCTGCGCGCCTTGTTGAGCTGCAATCAAAGCTGCTGCAAGGCTTCCGGCGAGCCTTTGTTCTGTGTCTCGGCCCAGTAAATTACCGATCATGCTTTTACGTGACATACCAACCAATAAAGGCAAATGAAATTCATGCAGTTTTGGCAACATGGCCAATAGGCGGTAATTATGCGCTAAAGTTTTACCAAAGCCAAAACCTGGATCTAAAATTAACCGTTCACGTTCAATGCCGGCAGCTTCACAGTAAGCAATGCGCAACTCGAAAAAAGCTGTAACGTCGTCGACAACATCTTCATAAATGGGTGCGTTTTGCATTGTTTGAGGGTCGCCTTGCATATGCATTAAACAAATGGGTACATCTAGTGATGCGGCCATGGCTAATGCTCCTGGAGCTTGCAATGCGCGTACATCATTTATCATGTTTGCGCCGGCATTCACTGCAGCTTCCATCACTTCTGGCTTGCTTGTATCAATCGATATCCACACATCGTGTGTTTTGGCGGTATATTCTATAATTGGGATAACACGTTCAAGCTCCTCGGCAACAGTAACTTCAGCTGCACCGGGTCTTGTCGACTCACCGCCAACATCAATAATTAAAGCTCCCTGTGAGACCATATTATCTACATGCTGGCATGCCCGTTCAAAACAAGTAAAGGCGCCACCGTCGGAAAATGAATCTGGGGTGACATTCACTATCCCCATAACAACTGGAGCGGCTAAATCAAGAGTTTTATTGGCATGAGTTAATTGGAACACGAGTTATTTCCTACATAAGATTAAAACAAGAAAACCCCTTTCGGGGTTTTCTGTATTCACTAGATTATTTATTTAGCAGGTGATTCATCTGCTTCATTAATATCTGGTTTCGGTGCTTCTTCTGGTTTTTCTTCTTCAACTTTAGGCGCGTTATTTCCGCCGCCCTTATCATCAGTCGAATCATCTACTTGCCAGTCAGCTGGTTGACGTACTTCACGGCGATTCATTAAATCATCGATTTGCAAAGAATCAATCGTTTCATACTTCATTAGGGCATCTTTCATCGCATGTAAAATATCCATATTTTCTGTCAACATGGTTTGAGCACGTTGATAGTTTTTATCGATAAACATTTTGATTTCAGAGTCAATTAATGCGGCCGTGTCACCCGACAGGGCTTTTGACTTACCCATGCTGCGTCCTAAGAAAACTTCGTTTTCTTCTTCAGCATACAATAGTGGCCCTAACTTGTCAGAGAAGCCCCACTGAGTCACCATATTACGGGCAATCGATGTTGCGTATTTAATGTCTTGCGATGCACCAGTAGACACTTTATCACTGCCATAAATAAGCTCTTCAGCTAAACGTCCACCATAAGCCACAGAAATTTGCGACTCTAGCTTGCGGCGGCTTTGGCTAATGGCGTCTGCTTCAGGTAAGAAGAACGTCACCCCTAACGCGCGGCCACGAGGAATAATCGTCACCTTGTGAACAGGATCATGCTCAGGTACTAAACAGCCTACAATTGCATGTCCTGCTTCATGGTAAGCCGTCATTTCTTTTTCAGCCTCAGACATCACCATCGAGCGACGTTCTGCACCCATCATGATTTTGTCTTTAGCACGCTCAAACTCTTCCATACCCACTACACGGCGATTACCACGTGCAGCAAATAGTGCGGCTTCGTTAACTAGGTTGGCTAAATCAGCACCAGAAAATCCAGGTGTACCACGGGCAATAACACTGGCTTTAACATCATCTGACAATGGCACTTTACGCATGTGCACTTTTAAAATCTGTTCACGACCACGTACATCAGGTAAGCCAACAACCACTTGGCGGTCAAAACGACCTGGACGAAGTAATGCAGAGTCCAATACATCAGGACGGTTAGTCGCTGCAATAACGATAATACCTTCGTTACCTTCAAAGCCATCCATTTCAACCAACATCTGGTTTAATGTCTGCTCACGTTCATCATGACCACCACCAACACCGGCACCACGTTGGCGACCTACAGCGTCAATTTCGTCGATAAAAATAATACAAGGCGCTGATTTTTTAGCTTGTTCAAACATGTCACGTACACGAGATGCACCAACACCGACAAACATTTCAACGAAATCAGAACCAGAAATAGTAAAGAAAGGCACTTTTGACTCACCAGCAATCGCTTTAGCAAGCAACGTTTTACCCGTACCTGGTGGCCCAACCATTAATACACCTGTTGGAATACGGCCGCCTAATTTTTGGAACTTAGTAGGGTCACGTAAATAATCAACTAGTTCTTTTACTTCTTCTTTTGCTTCGTCACAACCAGCAACATCGGCAAAAGTGGTTTTGATTTGATCTTCGCTCATCAATTTGGCTTTACTCTTACCAAACGACATAGCGCCCTTACCGCCACCGCCTTGCATTTGACGCATGAAGAAAATCCATACACCAATCAGCAGCAACATTGGGAACCACGATATAAAGATTTGGGTCAGGAAGCTTGATTCTTCAGCTTCTTGGCCTTTCATGGTGATACCTTTACGGTCAAGATCGTTAATTAAATCTTGATCATACATAGGCATAATTGTGGTGAACTTTTCGCCGGTACGTTTAGTCCCTTCAATCGTCCTTTGGTCGCTTTTTATTTCAACCGTGTTGATTTGACCATTTCGAACATTGTCCAAAAAGGCTGAATAATCCATCTTCTGCGAATTCGAAGAAGAGGGGGAATAACCCTGAAACACTGACATCAGCACAACAGCGATGACAACCCAGAGTATTAAATTTTTTGCCATGTCACTCAAATTACTAGACCTCTTGACAGTCCTGCGATTATTAACGTTAGACTACTACAACTTGTAACCAGTCGCCACTAGATAGACTTCTCGAGAGCGCGCTCTAGAGGAGTCTGGTTTTCGGGTTTTCACTACTTTGAATGCCTCTTTAACTGTTTTCATGTACTCGTCAAAGCCCTCCCCCTGAAAGACCTTAACAGCAAAACAGCCATTAGGCGCCAACACCTGGTGACACATATCTAGTGCTAACTCCACTAAATACATGGCTCTTGGTTGGTCAACAGCATCCGAACCACTCATGTTCGGTGCCATATCTGATAGTACCACATCCACTTTATCTTGCCCTACTCGGTCAAGCAATGCTTGTAATACTTTGTCTTCTCTAAAATCACCTTGCAGAAAATCAACTCCCACAATAGGATCCATAGGTAAAATATCGCACGCGATAACTTTACCTTTATCTCCTGCTAATTTAACCGCAACTTGTGACCAACCGCCAGGGGCAGCCCCCAAGTCAACAACCGTCATGCCAGTTTTAATTAAATTATCTTTTTGTTGGATCTCTTCTAACTTAAATGCAGCACGTGAGCGTAACCCCCGTTTTTGCGCTAATTTCACATAGTGATCATCAAAATGCTCTTGCATCCAACGAGTCGAGCTCGCCGTACGTTTTTTGGTTACCATTTAAATTCCGCAACGATTCAGAGTTACATAAGCCTTATATAAGGGTAGAATACTCGTTTTTCAACAGTAACTCAGCAAAAGTTGGTACAAATGAACTTAACAACCAAACAAAAACAGCATTTAAAAGGTCTGGCGCACAGTCTAAAGCCAGTGGTGCTGCTTGGTGGCAACGGACTGACTGAAGGTGTTCTGGCTGAAATTGATAGCGCTCTTACACATCATGAATTGATTAAAGTGAAAGTAGCCTCTGCGGACAGAGAGCTAAAAAATGCCATCGTTGACGCCATTATACGTGAAACCCAGTCTGCGAAAGTGCAACTTATCGGTCATGTATTAGTTCTCTTCCGTCATTCGCCAGAAATGAAGATTGCCTTACCTAAAGCCAAAAAATAGTAAAACATTCATCATCAAAAAGCCGCTGATTTTAGCGGCTTTTTTATGAAAAATAATTAATCGACTGTTTTTATGGCGTATCAGGTAAAGGCGCTATCACATAATGTTCAGCCTTTAACCCCAAAAACTCAGGTAAAGTAGCACCAACCGATACCGACGACCAAGTGCCGGTTAAAATTCCGATAAACATCGCTATTGAAAACCCCTCTAAAGGAGTGCCGCCCATCATCCACAAGGCCACAACTGTGAGTAAAGTTGTTCCCGATGTCACCATGGTACGAGAAAAAGTAGACTTTACCGCTAAATTATTAATATCGGTAATATTCCATTGTGGTTTGGCAATGAGTTGCTCGCGTACTCTATCAGCAATAATAATGGAGTCATTAAGCGAATAGCCTAATATGGCTAAAATTGCGGCAAGTACTGTTAAATTAAACTCCATTTGGCTCAATGCAAAAAAGGCCAGCACAAACACCACATCATGGACTAATGCAAATAGTGCCCCAGATGCAAGACGCCATTCAAATCGATAACTTAGATATCCCATGATACACAGCATAGCAACCAATAAAGCGAGTCCGCCTTGCTCAACAAGCTCTTGCCCCACTTGCGGCCCAACAATACTACTATTAAGCACGGTAATATCACTGTTTAATGGTGCTAATACTGTTTGTAAGTGTGGACGCTGATTTTCATCAGCAATATTGGCATAGCGCAGCACCCAACGACCAGGTTCACTGGCAGATATCACACTGACCTCCTGTTGGTAGGCTGCAGTCATTAATGGTTGAATTTCACTGGCGCTAATACGTTTATCTATTTGAATTTCGGTGACGACTCCGCCGGTAAAATCTAACCCCCAGTTAAATCCTTTTACGCCTATAACGGTTAATGATAGCAACATCAATACTATTGATATCAAGCTTGATGCATAACGCCATTTGGTTAAATAACCTAACCCCTGTGAAGAATCGTTCATTGTCTTTGAATTCATTGTGTTACACCTTAATAGCGCGACGAGTGTCACGGCCATACACTAAATTAATGATTGCACGAGAGGCAAAAATGCCAGTAAACATACTGGTTAATAACCCTAACCCAAGCGTTAATGCAAAACCTTGAATAGGCCCATTACCAATTGAAAACAACACTACCGCAGTAATCATTGTGGTGAAGTTAGCATCTATAATGGTTGAAAAAGCGCTGTCAAAACCCACATCAATCGCACTGGCAAAACTGCGCCCCTCCGCTAACTTATCTTTAATACGTTCAAAAATAAGCACGTTAGTATCAACAGCCATACCGACAGTAAGTACTAACCCAGCTATGCCTGGCAAAGTCAGTACAGCGCCAGGAATAAGTGCCAGTAAACCAAATAACATCACCATATTGGCAACCAATGCAACGTTTGCAACCCAGCCTAAACGGCGATACCAACATGCCATAAATAACAAGGTTACTGCCATGCCAAGTGCTAAAGCGGCAAATCCGTTAGCTATATTTTCAGCGCCTAAACTTGGCCCAATGGTTCGCTCTTCTACAATGGTTACGGGAGCTGTCATAGAACCGGCTCTTAGCAACAAAGCGAGTTGTTGCGCCTCTTGATGCGAACCCGCCCCCGTAATCTCAAATTTGCTGCCCAGTTGGCTTTGAATCGTCGCAACACTGATAATTTTAGTGACTTGCTGAGCTTGGCCTTTATCATTTCGGCTGTATTCGCTGTATGCGGTTGCCATGGGTTTGCCAATATTGTCACGAGAAAACTCAGACATTAATTTACCGCCAGTGGCATCTAAACTAATGTTGACTTTTGACATGCCAAAATCACCCACTGCAGCTCTGGCATCGACAATGTGTTCACCACTTAGCACTGGTCTTCTTGACACATATACAGGTTTGTTCAATTCATCTTTTAGCACTAAAGCATTTACCGATCCGGTTTCGGCCACTGGGTAAAAAGCCAGACTAGCTGTTGCACCAATGACATTTTTAGCCGTGGCAGGATCTTGCACCCCGGGGAGCTCAATACGGATTCGGTTTTCACCTTGACGCTGAACTAATGCTTCTGTGATCCCCAACTCTTCTATTCTGCTGCGCATAATTTGTAAGTTTTGTTGAACCGTTAAATTAGTTAGCTTTAATTGCTCATCGTCACTTAGTACCACGCTAAGAGTGTCCTGTTGCCCACTCACCTGCCATAAAGGATATTGTTGAGATAAAAATTGTCTAATTTGCCCTTTATGGGCTTGTTGAGATGTTTCAATATGGACTTCTGCACCAATGCCTTGTCGAACACGAACACCGTTTATGTGTTCTTCGCGAACAAATTGTTTTACCGAATCACTGACCATTACGGCTTGATTTTGAAAGACTAACCCTAGATCCACATCAAGCAAAAATTGAACACCACCGCGTAAATCTAGGCCAAGTTTAATCGGTGCAAAGCCCATGTCTAGCAACCAATTTGGCGCGGCAGGGTATAAAGCTAATGTCACCTGGGCTGTGTCAGAAAATGATTTAGACAGAATATTTTTCGCTAAATTTTGCTGTTCAGCTTGCGCGAAAACAACCAGAACATTTTGTTGCTGTTGTTCAATGCGCTTACTTTTTATTCCTGCATTATTTAATACTTGATAGACCTGTTCAGATGACAATGTATTCGGTTTTTTAGTGATTAATTGCACCGCGGCATCTTCACCATACCAAGATGGCAAGGCACTGAAAAAAAGGATTACCAAGGTGACAATAAGCACCCAATACTTCCAAAGCGAATATTGATTAAGAGATTTATTTAATGGTTTATTACTGATTATTGATGTCATAACACTTGCTCTCACTACATCATGACGCTCTCGTCATGATAGAAATATATAGCGAGCGATTAAAATGCGTATTGCCGTTTTTCGCCCACAATAAATATCATTAGCCTAGCTAATGAAACGTGTAGTCAAAGAAATGCTTTTAGCAGGTATGAGCGTGCACGAAGAGTAAGTTTGATTCTTTCCAAGCGGAAATACGTGAAGGACCTGAAGTTGCTGATAATACCCAGTCTAACTGTGGGCTGAAATTAATTTGATAGCCAATTTCCAAGCTTGGAACCGGCGGTGAAACAAACTCATAGGCTAATAGATAATTCGGGTTAACTTCTTCAGGTTGATGCTGAGCAAGGTTAATATAACGCGCAGAATATGTCGGTACATAATGGATGTCATTTGAAGTAGGTTGCGGATTAATATCTGTATTATCACTGTCAACGCCAACATAACCTAATAATGTTGTTTTTATATCTATTAAGCCAGGATTTCTCACAACATTATTTGCAGTGGTATCAACGCCAAAACTATCAAGATTATTAACCTGATTAGCTTTAGTGGGTAAATCGCAATTAGCCAAATTCTGTGAGGGTGTTACCACACAATCACTCAATAAAACGGAATTAATTTGCGGCATACTGAGTTGAGCCGTCGACATGATTAAGACACGACCATTGATAAGGAAGAGTGACCCCAACCCTACAATAAGTAACATCATTAATATACGAGCCCAAGGAAACGTCATTTATACCTTTATGCATTAGCCTAGATGTGCATTTTCATTAAACTACCTATTGTTTTAAGTTGATAAAACAATGGGGATGTAACGATAATGTAACGAAACCCGATAGTAGCGATACCATAGTTAATACGCAAATGAATTCTTATACATGTAACAACAAAAAACACTTACTGTCAGCAGTAAGTGTTTTTATTCGATGGCAGGTTATTATCAGCGCAGTAATTTGTCTAAACGACAAACAACTAATCAACCTAGATATATTTAACAGATATGATTTCGTAGTCAGTTAAACCACCTGGGGTGGTAATTGACACTTCATCACCTTCACTTTTACCAATTAAGCCGCGGGCAATAGGTGAGTTAACTGAAATAAGATTTTGTTTAATATCTGCTTCATCATCACCCACAATGCGATATGTCATTTCAACATCAGTATCAATATTTAAAATCGTTACTGTTGTACCAAAAATCACTCGGCCAGTATTTTCCATCGTTTTAACGTCGATGATTTGTGCATTTGAAAGCTTGCCTTCAATGTCACGAATACGGGCTTCACAAATGCCTTGCTCTTCACGGGCGGCATGATATTCAGCATTTTCTTTTAAATCACCTAATTCACGTGCTGATGCAATGGCTTCAGTAATTTTTGGACGGCGATCAAATTTTAAGATCTCTAATTCTTTACGTAGTTGATCAGCACCAACTACTGTCATTGGAACCTTACTCATAATGTCTTTGTCTCCTTTAAAAACAAAAGCATCCCGTGTTAGCTAATGCCAACACAGTGAAAAATCTATTGGAAATACGCAATCGAGTTTGGCTGCGTCTTTGGGATGCATCTCTTCGATGATTGCAGACAGCTTACCTAAGCTTTTAACGACTTGCTAGTGATCCATCATCAAAATGTCATAAAAAAGGTCGCCAATTGGCTAACACCGATCAGTTAAGAAACTGATCGGTTGACAGCAAAAATGATCCTACGAAAATGACTCCTTCTTTTGAACGGAGTTATTTTTTATGCTGTCTAACTGGCTTATTGATACTGAACTACTTGCT
>NZ_BMII01000044.1 GCF_014641855.1 Shewanella inventionis | reverse complement strand
ACTATTTCCGTCATCTCTTTACGGAATTACCCAAGCGTGCACCATCAGATGAACTGTCTGATTTGCTGCCGTGGAATGTTGATTTAGGTGAAGCAGAATAACCTTCACCGGTTCATTGAGCGCTTACGTATTTACTCATCCACATCACATCTGTGTTATTGGTATTCGTTTGGGAATCTGGATAGTGAAGTAGAAAGTTTGATCTGACCCCACTTGTTTAGCTAATTGATTGTTATAGATAAATCTTTTAAGTGCTAAATGGCAACTCTGATGCTAATGGGAGGGTGTTGGGCTAAATGGCTCGAGTCTATCTCTAAATGAGGCAGCAGGGTTGCTGCGCCCGAGCCAATAGGGACATGTTGACGGCGTCACTCGGGACGTTATCCCAATGACCGAGAATTCACGTCACATTTTGAGTAAGAGCTGATTACAGTCTCGACACGTTTAAAGAAATAGCACCCTTAATCATCTTCATCAGTCTCTTGAATCATTTTATCTATAATATCGCTCCATTCTTGAAGATAACTATCATGAATAAGCCATATGCTTTGGCTATCGGCAAGTTGTCGAGCAGATTTTGTGTAATCGTTATTTGTTACAACTACAGCACCAAAAGCTTCGTAGTAGTCTCTTGCAGAAGAAACTTCCTGAACAGCTTTATTTCCCACAGGCTGACTATATAACTTACATTGAAACACAAATTTAAGACCATGCTTTTCTGCTACCACGTCAGCACCTTGATCTCCACTTCCCGCAGTCGGGTATGCAACCCAACCTAAATCACATAAGTGGTTAGCAATTACGCTCTCATATTCATAAGGTGTTATCTTTAAATTAGAATCAACCGCATCAGAAGTTATATTGTCAAATTCAATATCATCGATAATTTCAACTACTATCTCGTGCAGTGGCTGTTCGACATCGTCAAAGCCATAGAAATATTGAAGATTTTCAATTTTTTCAAGAGCGAATTTTAAAACTGGGGGTGTTTTTTCTATAATGTATGAAATTATCAGTGTTTCCCTCTTTTTACTAAAAACTTTAGCTTCCTTAAGCCAGTTATCAATATTTATATCGCCATATGAATCGCGGAAAACAAGTTGTCTTTTTTTAAGAGATAAATTGTCTAAGTAATTATTCTCTATTAAAAAGTTTTTTATCAATGCCTTCTTAATATAGTCAGACATGACCATAGTGTTAACAATGTAAGTTTGCTTTGAGTCTGCCCAAGCGTCTCCACCGTCATGACTTGGTTTGTACAAGACATCAGGTGAAGAGAAGCTATTTTTAAACCAAGTTTCATTGCTGCAGTTGTGTATTATCACGTCCCGCAGCTCATGGAACTTATCAATTGAATACGGGTTAAATATTGTTTTAAAAAAGCTAAGCATACATTTCATCCTTTTTATGTTATTGCTTTGTAAATTATCATAAAAATCTGGTCAGCCATCGAGCAATCGAGACAGCTCCTGTAAATCAATAACATAATGCACTTCCGATATGCGCTCAAGCAAGATTTAAGTGTTTAAATGCAAGAAGGTCAATCAGCATGGATGCCTGAAAAATGAGCATTGGCCTATGGGTTAGACGTTTTTGCGTAGAATTAATTGATTATGCTACAGACAAGAGGACAAGGCGTCTTGAGCGACACGTCATCTTTCTACTTTTTACCAACCACTGATATGAACGAGCAAGTAACGCAGTGATCAGTTGTTTAAAGGCATCAAAGAATGCTTAAATTGATGAAGTGGCAACACTCAATATTTGATTTAATGATCTCAGATCACCTAAATACCCTTGAATATTTGCATTTACCCATTCATCTTTCGAAATATCAGGCCAATTAACGCTTAGGTCAAAATAGAAAAAGAGCTCTTCAAAAAAGAATCTTTGCGTTCTTCCATTTCCCTCTCTAAATGGATGGATAATGTTCAGCTCACAAAAGATATCGGTGATTTCTGCAATTAGTTCATGTTTTGAATCGAATCGTTCCAATAATACGATTCGAGAAAATTGTTTGTTCGCTTCAGCCTCAATTCTTGAACATGTACAAAAACGCGTATCACCCTTAGAAATATCCACGGTTCGAATATCACCAGCCCAATGGTAGATATCTTGAAATAGTTGCTTATGCAGGCTTTGTAGATGTTTTAGGTTAAAGTCTTGTAACGAGGTAATTGTTGAAGAGTATTGACTATATCGAGTTGCAGTAAAGGCTAATTCGGCTTCGGCGAGGTTGCCATAGTCCTGAATATTAAGCTTGTTTTGAAGTACTTCCGAATCAGGGTAACAGTAACTGTCGTGGCTTACCCCATATTTATCGCGCATAGTTATCGCGCATACTTGAGTTTCAAATCATCAATCGATTTTCCGGCATTTTCTTTCTTCATTGATAGGCCTTCATAGCGAGAGCTCATTTCAAAATTGCTCATTTTCGGCGTGAACACTCGTGCGTTTTTAGGTGTTTTATCTTTTGTTGAATTTGCCATTATACCCTCCGCGATAACGCTTATATTATAACCTAGTTCAGCCTACTCTTCTACATAACCCAGTCTTTATCCATCGGATAAACGCCCTTAACAAAAAGCCCCGACACTGTTAAGTATCGAGGCTTTCTCTTTTCTTTTTACAAGAAGTTTGGCTTGAGCTTTTAGGCTTTCGACCAACATAAGCATCTAACGCAGGAAAATGGGCTTAGAGCAAGGCTTTTTGCCACGACGTTTAGCTTTCAACTTTTATCAGCCACCTAAGTGAGTGGTGAAGTAACGCAGTTATCGCCAATTTAGACCCAAAAGAAACAAAAAGCCCAGGGCAACCGCATGAGTGCTTACTTTTTGAACTCTATGTTTAACCTGCAAGCAGAAGAACAAGAAACCACCCTAACTATGAAGATTTATCGAACTACGGAAGTTTATTAAACGACCTTAATTTGTTCAAAAAACGTTCGCGATCTCGCCCTGACAAAAAGCCCCGAAACTGTTAGGTATCGAGGCTTTCTCTTTTCTTTTACAAGAAGTTTGGCTTTAGCTTTTAGGCTTCAGACCAGCATAAGCATCTAACGCAGGAAAAATGGGCTTAGAGCAAGGCTTTTTGTAGCGACGTGTAGTGTTTTTCTACACGAGCTGCAAAGTAACGCCGCTATAACCCATTTTAACCAGTTAGAGTATATAGCGCAGAATAAATCGGGTGAGAACAAGGTGCTTTACCACGACGTTTAGCTTTCTTAAACGAGTGGTGAAGCAACGCAGTTATCACCGATTTAGACAAGCTAGTTTACATCATACCGCCCATACCACCCATACCACCCATTCCGCCCATATCTGGCGCAGACTCTTGTGGAATTTCAGAAACCATGGCTTCAGTGGTGATCATAAGACCTGCAATTGACGCTGCAAACTGTAATGCACTACGGGTTACTTTAGTTGGGTCTAGGATACCCATTTCTAACATGTCACCGTAGGTGTCGTTGCCGGCGTTGTAACCGTAGTTACCAGTGCCATTTTTAACAGTGTTAGCAACAACTGATGCTTCTTGGCCTGCGTTAGTTGCGATTTGACGTAAAGGCGCTTCCATCGCACGTAGGGCAATTACCACACCGTGTTTTTGGTCTTCGTTAATTACTTCAACGTCTTTAATTTTGCTTGCTACGCGAACAAGGGCTACACCACCACCGGCTACCACACCTTCTTCAACTGCTGCGCGAGTTGCGTGTAATGCATCTTCTACGCGCGCTTTTTTCTCTTTCATTTCAACTTCAGTTGCTGCGCCAACTTTGATGACTGCTACGCCGCCAGCAAGTTTTGCCATACGCTCTTGTAGCTTTTCTTTGTCGTAGTCAGACGTTGACTCTTCAACTTGTTGTTTGATTTGAGAAACACGAGCTGAAATCTGCGCTTGGTCACCATTACCATCAATGATAGTAGTGTTGTCTTTAGTGATGATAACGCGCTTAGCTGTACCTAAATCTTCTAGGGTTGCTTTTTCAAGCTCTAGGCCGATTTCTTCAGCGATAACAGTACCGCCAGTTAGAATTGCCACGTCTTGAAGCATTGCTTTACGACGGTCGCCAAAACCAGGGGCTTTAACAGCAGCCACTTTAACGATGCCGCGCATGTTGTTTACCACAAGCGTTGCTAATGCTTCACCTTCAACGTCTTCTGCAACGATAAGCAATGGCTTACCGGTTTTTGCTAGACCTTCAAGGATTGGCAATAATTCACGGATGTTAGACACTTTTTTGTCTACTAACAAAATGAATGGGCTGTCTAGTTCAACGCTGCCAGTTTCTGGCTTGTTGATGAAATATGGTGATAGGTAACCACGGTCAAACTGCATACCTTCAACAACGTCTAATTCGTTTTCAAGCGCTTGGCCTTCTTCAACGGTGATAACGCCTTCTTTACCAACCTTTTCCATTGCTGTTGCAATGATTTCGCCAATAGACTCGTCAGAGTTAGCAGAAATAGTACCTACTTGAGCAATAGCTTTAGTGTCGGCACAGTCTTGAGAAAGTAGTTTTAGCTCAGCAACGGCTGCGATAACCGCTTTGTCGATACCGCGCTTAAGATCCATTGGGTTCATGCCTGCTGCAACGGCTTTTAAACCTTCAACAACAATAGCTTGCGCTAATACAGTTGCTGTTGTGGTACCGTCACCGGCTGCATCATTGGCTTTAGAAGCAACTTCTTTCACCATTTGTGCGCCCATGTTTTCAAACTTGTCTTGTAGTTCGATTTCTTTGGCTACTGACACACCATCTTTAGTAATAAGTGGTGAACCAAAGCTTTTGTCTAATACAACGTTACGACCTTTAGGGCCTAAAGTTACTTTCACTGCGTTGGCTAGAATGTTAACGCCTGCAAGCATTTTTACACGTGCGTCATTACCAAATAAGACTTCTTTTGCTGCCATTTTTTGATGTTCCTTTAAATTTAATGATTAATTGGAAAGTCGAGTTGATGGGCGAGGCTTAGCCTACAACTGCCATCAGGTCAGCTTCTGACAGGATTAATACTTCTTCACCGTCAATTTTTTCTTTTTTCACGCCATAACCTTCATTGAAGATCACAACGTCGCCCACTTTTACGTCAAGTGGTGTAACTGTGCCGTTTTCTGAAATACGACCATTGCCTACTGCAAGGATTTCACCGCGAGTTGATTTCTCTGCAGCGCTGCCTGTAAGCACGATACCGCCTGCAGATTTAGATTCAACTTCTAAACGTTTAACGATAACGCGGTCATGTAATGGACGAATATTCATCTATGAACTCTCCTAATGATTTGATGCCCAAAAAACGAGGCTGTTGACTTACAAATAAGGGTTTTCCCCTCGATGCATGTGATATGGGGGTGATTGATCACAGATCCAAGGGGGATTTTAAAAAAAACTACACTTTTTTTAAGTCTGTTTTATTAAAGCGCTATTAATCCTGATAGAATTCGACACCTTTAAAACCCCAAGCCCTAGAGAATAGATGAAAGACAAACACGGGTTGCTTAGCGCTCCTATTGGTCGTGTGCTGCTTAATATGACCTTGCCAAACCTGATTGGTATTATGACCATTCTGGGCGGCAGTTTGGTAGACATCTTTTTTATTAGCCAACTGGGCACAGAAGCTTTAGCGGCAATCAGTTTTACTTTTCCTGTTACGTTAGTTATTTCAAGCATAGGTATAGGTATTGGCGCGGGAGTGTCAACCAATCTTGGCCGCTTAATTGGTTCTGGTCACGCGCCTGAAGCAAAAGTCTTTTTATTCGACACCCTGTGCATGACCTTAATCATTATTTGGGGATTATCGATATTGGGCTGCGTGTTTATGGAGCCTATTTTTAGCTTACTTGGCGCGAACGAAGCCAGCTTGCCGTTAATTAATGATTATATGTGGTACTGGTATTTAGGCGCGCCAGCCCTAGTACTGCTGATGGTCGGCAATCAAGGACTACGTGCTACGGGTGACACGCGTTCACCGGCTAAAATAATGATGTTGGCTGCGGTGGTAAATTTAATTCTCGACCCGCTGCTTATCTTTGGTATTGGCCCTTTTCCACGTTTAGAAATACAAGGGGCTGCCATTGCCACGACACTGTCTTGGATTGTGGCAATGTCGTTGGCTGGCTATTTAATTGTGATAAAACGTAAGCTGATTGAATTTGCCAGTTTTGATGTCGGCCGGTTTATATTGCACTGGAAAGCTTTGGCACATATTGCGCGCCCAGCAGCGTTAATGAATGTGATAAATCCTATCGCTAACGGCATTATCATGGCCATGCTTGCAAGGATTGATCACACAGGTGTCGCGGCGTTTGGTGCGGGGATCCGCCTTGAGTCAGTGCTGTTAATTGTGGTGATGGCATTGTCGTCAAGCCTAATGCCTTTTATTGCACAAAACCTGGGGGCCAACCAACCTGTCCGAGCCAAAAAAGCCTTATTGATGTCGTTACAGTTTGTGTTTGTTTTTCAAACCTTATTGTTTATCCCGTTGTATTTTAATGCCTCAGCCATTGCCCAACTATTTACTAATGATCCTTTGGTAATCGACTGGCTGAGTTTTTATGTGATGGTATTGCCCGCAGCTTATGGCCCGCTGGGCATTGTGATTATTTTTGCAACCAGCTTAAATGCCTACCATAGACCGTTGAGCTCTTTAGTGATAAATCTGTGTCGGTTAATGTTGTTAATGCTGCCATTTGCGGCGTTAGGGGCATATATAGGTGGCGTTAAGGGTGTCTTTTTGGCGTTACCCATCACAAATACGTTAATGGGCATTGCCTGTTATTACCTTGCTACTCAAATAAGTGAACCAAGCGATATTAAGCATACAGTTTCATGCACCGATAAGCGTCAGGATGACTCAATCAGTAACATTACGACAGAGAGCAACACGGGTTTATCGGCCACATCTAAGCGTGCAGACGCCTCTATTAATCGCTTGGTAGATTAATTTCACATTAACCTCAATGACAAGCTCTTGCCTTTGGCGAGTATCGATGACTTAATAAGATTCATTGTGACTTTTTAGCTCAGCCCAATACGTTATGAAAAAATCCATTTATGCCGCATTATTGTCGGCTCTGATTTGCCCTGGAAGCGGCCAACTTTGGCTAGGTAAAAAATGGCTTGGCTGGGGGTTTATTAGTGTCAGCTTGCTGTGCATCATGGTGCTAATGAACCACATTATTAGCCGTGCACAAGTGATTGCCGAGCAGATTTTGGCAGGTAATGTGGCTAACGATTTAAGCTCCATTTACGCCGAAGTCTCCAAAGTCGCGCTGGACGCACAATCGGCTGAGTTATCGCAACTCACATGGCTGTTTATTGCCAATTGGACGCTCAGTATTGCCAGCGCATTTTGGCTTGGTGCCAAACAAGATAAGCAATTAAACACAAAAACAACCGACTAAATCAGGTTAAGTCGGCTGTTTTGGCTGCGATGAAGGGCTACTTTTTATCGTCTTTAGGCGCTACCGGTTCAACATCAATAATGTCGTCATCGGTTTTAGCTTGCTCAATGTGGTGGCTGCGAGGTTGCTCGTCTTTACGCTCAAAATCACCATCAAAGGTATTACCATTTTGATCAAATGGGTTTTGCCCACCAAATGGGCCCGATTGACCAAAAGGGTTTTGGCCTGGACCAAAACCTGCTTTAAATCCACCATTGGTCACCATGCGCAGCTGCATCCGCTTATACAAAAAGGCCGCGATGGGGGCACGAGTTAATGGGGTTAGTAATATTAAGCCAATAAAGTCAGTCACAAAGCCAGGAATAAGTAATAACACCCCTGCCGCTGCGAGCATCATGCCTTCTACAATTTCTTTGCCTGGCGCTTCACCTCGTGCCAACTTTTGCTGCACTGTCATTAATGTGCTTAACCCTTGGCTACGCACTAGCGACACTCCAACTACTGCAGTAAATAACACTAAGCCAACCGTAGTCCAAGAGCCAATAGAACTGGCGACTTCAATCAATACGTTAAGCTCAATAACCGGAATAAGTACAAATATTAACAATAAAATAAAAAACATATTGGCCTCTAATCATCGCTTTTTGCTAAAGTGGCGACTTAAAAATATTATGCCGATGAAACTTAAGTGGGGGTTATCGGGTCTGTTTTCAAGACTGGTCACGAATATCATCGCTGTTTAGTGAAAACTTAGCTAAATAAGCGTAATGTGATGACGCTTTAATTATAACGCCTTTAACTTAAGTAAACTTTAAGATTGTATATGTATAAACCTAAGCAACTCGTTATTTTAACCACCTGCCCAGATACTGAAACCGCAAAAATGATTGCCGGTGCGCTCGTTGATAAACAATTGGCAGCATGTGTTCAAATCGGTCAGGTCGTTGAGTCGGTTTATCGGTGGAATAATGACATTTGCCAGTCACAAGAAGTGCCTTTGCAAATCAAATGTATGGCTGAGCAATACAAGGCGATTGAGCAACTTGTGATCCAAATGCATCCCTATGAAGTACCAGAATTCATCGCCATGCCAATCACTAATGGTTTTGGCCCTTATTTACAATGGATAGAAGACAACTCACTATCATGAAAAAAATCGTTTCGCTTTGCCTCACGTCCTTGTTATTGATGTCATCAATGTTACTTGCTCCTTCGGCGCTCAGTGCCAATGCCTCAAGTAACACTTTTAGTTTTTTAAGTAGCGAACCCAAGCTCATGCCCGTTAATGAGGCATTTGCGTTTGATTACCAGCAGCAAGGTAATCAGCTAAAAATGAGCTTTGTGATTGCCGATGGTTACTATTTATACCGCGATAAATTACAGTTTTCGGCAGAGGGCGCCGTGATAGGCGATATTGAGCTACCACGAGGAAAAAACCATAACGACGAATACTTTGGCGACCAGGAAGTGTACTACTCGTTTGTAGAGATCCCAGCTGGATTAAAACAAGCCAATGCCGATGCCGTTATTACCGTTACCTTTATGGGATGTGCTGAAGGTACATTGTGCTATCCGCCAACTAAAAATGAGGTAAAACTCCAAGCTGTTGCCGAAAATGACGGCATGATAACGGCTAAAAAAGTCATTGGAGCACCAGAGTCAACGGCATCATTACCGGCTACAGATACTGCAAAAACGCCGATTACCCAACAAGATAGCCTAAGCCAGATGCTACAAAATGACAGCCTGCTTTGGACGTTACTGATCTTTTTTGGTTTAGGTATTGGATTAGCGTTAACCCCTTGTGTATTCCCTATGTATCCGATTTTGTCGGGCATTATTGTGGGTCAGGGTAAAAAACTCTCTACCGGCAAAGCATTTACGTTATCAATGGCATACGTACAAGGTATGGCCATTACTTATTCGTTATTAGGTTTAGTGGTGGCATCTGCTGGGCTTAAGTTTCAAGCGGCGTTACAACATCCTGCTATTTTGATTTTCTTGGCAGTGATGTTTGTGCTGTTAAGTTTATCGATGTTTGGCCTGTACGATTTAAAATTGCCATCAAAATGGCAAGAAAAAATGAACGACATGTCGAACAACCAAAAAGGTGGCAACCTGATTGGTGTGTTCTTAATGGGTGTTATCTCTGGTTTAGTCGCCTCTCCTTGTACTACAGCACCGCTATCTGGCGCATTGATTTATGTGGCGCAATCTGGCGATTTAATTCAAGGCTTTTTGGCGCTGTATGTGTTGAGTATGGGCATGGGTGTGCCTTTGTTAATCATTGGTACCTCAGGCGGTAAAATATTGCCTCGTGCCGGTGCCTGGATGGATATTATTAAAACCATATTCGGTTTCTTACTGATTTCGGTATCGATTGTGATGATTGGTCGTATTTGGCCTGGTCTGGTGTCGGACTTATTATGGTCTGTGTGGGGCGTTGCGTTAACCGGCTACTTAATGCACCAAAACAAGCTTAGTGAGTTTAACTGGAAGCAAACGACCCGTGGAGTATTACTGCTACTGACATTGTTAGCTAGCTTCTCGTATGGTTTCCAAGCGCTTATGACAGGGTTAGGTCACGAGACACCAAGCATAACTAAAGCTGGACTAAACGGTGAAGGTCATGCCGAAACCAACCACTTTATTCGTATTAAGTCGCTTGCTGATTTAGAAGTTGAGCTAGACAAGGCTAGCATCAGCGGCAAAACCGTGATGTTAGATTTGTATGCCGACTGGTGTGTAGCATGTAAAGAATTTGAAGCCATTACCTTTAAAGACAACGAAGTCGCTAAACGTATGGACCAAATGGTATTACTGCAAGCCGATGTTACCGCCAGTGATGATATTGATATTGAATTACTAGAGCATTATGGCGTATTGGGGCTACCAACCTTATTGATGTTTAATCAAGACGGTGAGCAACGTGAAGATTTACGAGTAACGGGTTTTATGGGGCCAAAAGACTTTGCCGCTCATTTAGACCTGTTATTAAAATAACGTAAAATATTTTCTATTTAAAAACAGCATCTTTAGTTACTAAAGATGCTGTTTTTTGCATTTAATCCATTAAAGTCATCGAAAGTTCAACTTTTTCTTATACAATGTGGTTTTATATTCTTCATTCAAGGAGTGTTATGGAACCTGCAATTCTTATTATCACCTTACTGTGCGGCATGCTGGTGAGTCGAGTCGGTTTACCACCACTCATTGGTTATCTCGTCGCGGGCTTCGTATTATTCACATTCGGTATTGAAGACAGCAGCTTACCTATTTTACAGCAACTGGCTGATTTGGGTGTTACCTTACTGTTATTTTCTATCGGCCTTAAACTCGACATTAAAAGCTTATTTAAAGCAGAAGTCTGGGCAGGTTCGAGCTTGCATTTAATTGGCTCTATTATCTTTTTTGTGCCAATACTCAAACTATTAGGATTTTTAGGCATTGAACAACTCGACGGATTTACGATAAATCAGTTGATGTTAGTGTCATTCGCGCTGAGTTTTTCAAGTACGGTATTTGCGGTAAAAGTGTTAGAAGACAGCGGTGATATGCAGTCGCTTTATGGCCGCGTAGCGATTGGTATCTTGATTATGCAAGACATCTTCGCGGTGATATTTTTAACCATTTCTAAAGGGAATATCCCCTCTGTTTGGGCCTTTGGTTTATTATTACTGCCATTTGCACGCCCGTTAATTTATAAAATTTTCGACCGGGTTGGCCACGGTGAAATGCTGGTGCTCTTTGGCTTAGTTATGGCATTAGTGGTAGGCGCATGGTTATTTGAAGCGGTTGGATTAAAGCCCGATTTAGGCGCACTGATTATCGGTATTCTATTGGCTGGCCACGCTAAATCATCTGAGTTAGCCAAATCAATCTACTTTTTTAAAGAACTCTTTTTAGTCGCGTTTTTCTTAACTATTGGCTTAAATGGTTTACCTACGTTAGCCGACATTGGTTTAGCCGCCATTTTAGTTGCCCTAGTGCCGGTTAAAATCATGATGTTTTTATATCTACTCACCCGCTTTAAATTGCGCTCACGCACGTCGTTGTTAGCGTCGTTTAACCTAGGTAACTACAGTGAGTTTGGTTTGATTGTGGCAGCCGTTGCTGCATACAAGGGGTGGCTACCGGCAGAATGGTTAATCATTATTGCCGTTGCCTTGAGCATTAGCTTTTTATTTGCCGCGCCGCTTAATAGCAGTGTCAGCAAAATTTATCAGCGTTATCAATCAACGCTCACCAAGCTTGAGCGTCACCCATTACACCCTGAAGACAGACAAATTCGGATTGGTAATCCGCGCTTTTTGATTTTAGGTATGGGCCGCATTGGTTCTGGTGCTTACGATGAACTACGCGCTAAATATAACGGCGAAATTTTAGGGATTGAGCACAAGCAAGAGTTGGTGGACTTTCACCGCAGTCAAGGTCGTAATGTAGTGCAGGGCGACGCCAGCGATACTGACTTTTGGGAAAAACTCGAGCGGGCTCCTAATCTTGAATTAGTACTGTTAGCTATGCCAAATCATGTGGGTAATTTGTTTGCGGTCGAGCAACTGCATAAACTAAATTACGAAGGCAAAATTAGCGCCATTGTGCAATATTCTGAAGACGGCGAGTCGCTTAAAGAATCTGGCGTACATACGGTGTACAACTTGTATGAAGCCGCTGGTGCGGGTTTTGTTGATCATGTGATCCATGAGCTGTTAGATTCGCCACCTGAATTAGTACCGGAATCTGTAGTTGTCAATGACACAGACGTTGACACTGTAGACACAGAGAGTCAGCCGGTTCAGTCGCCATCATAAAACTAATCAACCTTAAGCAGAGATCACACAACGCCTACACATTATTGTAGGCGTTTTGTTTAGCACACAGTATTTTCAATTTTAGTTCAGATAAGAAAATCTCAGTTACAGACACGGTAAAGTCATGCTATAACTCAAAGGTTCTTGTCACTCTTTAGTTTGGATTTTTTGAAGTATGTCTAACCCTGCTCAACGTGCAACTAAATTATTTGTTCAAACATTCGGTACCAAGCCTGACGAGTTATATCAGGCGCCTGGCCGAGTGAATATTATGGGTGAGCATACCGATTATAACGAAGGGCTTGCACTACCAGCAGCCATTAACTTTCATACTGTTATTGCGGTAAAACACCGCGACGATAATTTATTCCGTGCTGTTACCACTGCGTTTCCTGGACAAATTAAACAATGGCGCTTTGGTGAAGAAGGCTCTGTTGCCGCGGCTGATGACTGGACCCATTACCTAAAAAGTGTCACAGCAGCAATGAATCAATCGGGCTTGCAAGCAAAAGGGTTAGATTTAGCCATTGTCGGTGATGTACCACTCGGTGCGGGGCTATCGTCGTCTGCAGCATTAGAAATCGCCTTTGGTACTGCCATAAGTTATGCCAGCCAATTACATTTATCGCCATTAGCGATTGCTCAATTGGCGCAACGCGGCGAAAGCCAATTTATGTGTTTAGACTGCGGCATGATGGATCAAATGATCAGCGCCATGGCTGAACCCGATCACGCCCTGTTAATCGATTGCCTAGAACTTGAAAGTGAACCCGTACTTTTGCCTGAAGATCTCAGCATGATCATTATCGACCTTAAGCAAGGGCGTCAGGCATTTGTACAACAATTTGAACAACGCAAGAAAGAGTGTAGCCATATCACTCAATTACTCGGGCTCGATTCGTTACGCGACTGCTCATTACATTTATTGACCCAAAGTAAAGATTTACTCAGCGATGAGCAATTTCGCCGAGCACGTCATGTGATCACTGAAAACCAGCGCACCAGCAATGCCGCGCGCGCTTTACAGCAAAATAATATTGCCCGGTTTAGCCAGTTAATGGCGCAATCACAAATGTCTATGCGTGATGACTTTAATATCATCACGCCAGAAATCGACACCTTAGTGACCATGATTGCAACGCTTATTGGCGAGCAAGGCGGCGTACGCATGAGCGATGGCTGTGTGCTTGCATTAGTCAGCCATGATTTAAGCGATGATGTGATCAATTTGGTTGAAAACCAGTTCTTTACTCAAACAGGTATTGAAGCAACCATACACTTATGTTCGGCCAGTGGCGGTGCAGGACGCATCCGTTAAATTAACCAAAAAGAGAGGCGTAAATGGTACGTTTTAGTGTGCTTGAACCTTGGCAAGATCCCCGTGGTGGAGAGATTGAGCGGGTTAGAATTGATAATGGCATCATCGCACTTGAAGTATTAAGTCTAGGCGGGATTATTCGATCATTATGGACACCCGATCGCAATGGCGAACGCAAAAACATCGTCTTAGGTTGCGACAGCGCTGAAGACTATTTAACCCAACAGGCACATTTAGGTGCCATAGCTGGTCGTTACAGTAATCGTATTGCTAATGGCAAAATGGAATATCAAGGCCAACATTACTCGTTGAGCGTTAACCAGGCCACAAACTGTTTACATGGCGGCAAAGAAGGCTTTAATCGCAAACAGTGGCAATTAGGCACCTTGAGCGACGGTGTACGCTTAACCTTAAAAAGCCCTGACGGCGATATGGGATTTCCTGGCAATTGCAACGTGCAATTAGACTACCGTTTGGTTGGTAATAACCTATATGTAGAAATACTGGCCAGTACCGATAAACCTTGTCCAATCAGTTTAACGCAGCACAGTTACTTTAATTTAGACGGCAACCGCAGCAACACCAACACAGAGCACACCTTGCAGGTAGATGCTAAACACTACCTTACAATGAATGATGTGGGCATACCGACGTCAATTAAGCCGACTGCTGGCAGTGACTTAGATATGACAGTTACCACACCAATGTCGGTACAAACACAGCGCGCCGCTTTAGCAGCCACTAACGGCTTTGATCACTGTTATGTATTAGATAATCCAAGCGCAGACTTACAACGCTTTGGTTGCCTGGCAAGCCCTAATAGTGGTCGCCGCATGACAGTGTATACAAACCAGCCTGGGGTGCAGGTGTATGGCGCCAATTTTTTACAGGGCACTGTCGCGAAAAAACAACGAGTCCTTGTTGACCATCAGGCGGTTTGTATTGAACCTCAAATGTTGCCAGATTCACCCAACCAACCTAACTTGCCGGGTGCAAGTGCAGTTTGGGTGACACCCAATAGCGTTTATCACCACATTACTCGCTACCAGTTTGATGCCAAATAAGCAGCCCATAAAGCCAACGTTTAACGCCGAAGATCTCGGCCAAATTGCGGTTGGGGCTTTTGCCTTGTCGGTACCGATTGCATTTTCAGAAGAGGCGTGGCGGTTATCGGCAAGCTTACCGACGTTAAATTTAGTGCTCGTGGTGGTCTTATCGTTAGCCTTTATCACCCTATTTGCCTATCAGAGTGTGTTTCAGGCCAATATTACCAAACGCAGACGAGCCTTTTTACTGCGGGTTGTCGCGGCTTATTTACTGACATTACTCGTGGTGGGAATTGTGTTATTAGCACTGGATAAATTGCCGCTCATTACTGAACCAATCTTAGCATTAAAGCGCATTATTTTAATTGCAATGCCCGCATCGATGGGCGCCATTATTGTGGATAGTTTTGATAAAGAATAAGGTATTAATACAAAAACGAGCATAAAAACAAACGGCATAAAGAATCGTCATTCTTTATGCCGCTTTAACGTTTTGGGGCCACAATCTAACAACCACATTGGCGCACTTTACTGTTATCAATAACAATCATAAGTGTGCAATTAATCGTCTAGGTTATCGCCCATTTCGTCATAAGTATCATCATCATCGTCATCTGTATCATCAAAATCAGGTATATCGTCATCATCTGAATCTACAACTTCATCTGGCTCGGCCACGGGTTTGGCTTTGCGCGGTGGTGCCGTATCAGGCACTTTTGACAGGTCTATCCGTGATTGGTGCTTTAACATAAACTCAGCACGTGCAGCTTTCCAAGCATCTCCAAACTCAGCCATAGCGGCTTTTGCTTGTTCGTCATCTAAGTCGTGTAAATTAACTTTAACGATGTCTTCTACAAATTCGACAATGGTATTTCGCACAGTGTGGAACATGTAGATGCGCCCAGGTGACGCTGATGGTAATTGGTTATCATGAATAACGATAGCGTTACCTTTCGCTGTTCTTAATTCACCAACCCAAAGTTGTTTTTTTGCTGTGTTATACATATATGCTAACGCCCTTAAATCAACACATATACTAAAAATGATGCAGTGTTATGAGCAAAAATCATCTCATTGTGCACCACGATTAACTGTTCTGTATTTACGTGGGTATTTAAACAGAATATTTCTGAGAATCAATGCCTAAAACGATGAATTTTTCCCGTATCGTCATAAAAAAGCCCTTCTTTGGACAATTTTTTGAATAAATGCATTCATCATGACTAAAATTCATGGCGATTATTCAGCCTTTCGACCATATTGAAATATTTCATCCGAGCCGTGGTGTTATCGCACTGAGTCTCACTCAGTGGCAGGCAAGTGATATGTAGCACTGCATTAGACTCTCTTAATGGACATTGATAACAGGACAATAGCTTAAATAAATCAGCCTTCAAGTTTTTTACCTAAAAACTTTATCGGCATCGCACAATCTTTGTTAAATAAAATAACAATTCAGGGCATGCAACGCTGACAACTTCAACATAAAAAGACTCGCAACTCACATTATGACTTCGCCAATAAATCTAGCACTATTTTGCCTTTATGCTTGCCCGACTCCATTAACTCATGTGCCTTTACCACTTGTGCGAAAGGAAACACGCTATCGATGGGTATGTTCATGTCACCACTATTGAGTAATGGCCAAATGTGCTCGGCCAGACCTTGAGCGATTTGCGCCTTGTTATCGACACTTTGTGGGCGTAATGTTGACCCTGTCCACACCACGCGCTTTGCCATAATGCGGAAAATATCGATAGTTGCTTGTGGGCCGCGCTGCATTGCCACTGACACCATGCGTCCGTCGATAGCGATGGCTTTGAGGTTTTCATTAATAAAATCGCCACCAGCGATATCCATAATCACATTAACGCCCTGGCCATCAGTTGCGGCTAATATCGGCTCAACAAATTGCTCCTCGTTATAGTTAATCGCTACACAGGCACCTTGCTCAATACAGTATTGGCATTTTTCAGCACTGCCAGACGTGGCAAACACTTTTGCACCCAGACGGCTCGCCATTTGAATCGCGGTCGTACCAATGCCACCAGAGCCACCATGAATTAGTACCGTCTCGCCAGCTTTAAGCCCTGCACGAATAAACAAGTTTCCCCATACAGTAAAAAAGGTTTCAGGCAGTGCAGCCGCTTGCACATAACTGTAACCTGTTGGGAGCGGTAAACAATGTGCGGCGTAAGTGTTCACGAGCTCAGCATAGCCGCCGCCCGGTACGAGCGCGCAAACTTTATCGCCAACCTGCCATTGAGTGACATCATCGGCCACAGCAATAATCTCACCAGCAACCTCCAAACCAATAATAGGACTAGCTCCTGCTGGCGGCGGATAAGCGCCTACGCGCTGTTTAATGTCTGGGCCATTAACACCCGCAGCGTACACTTTAATGGTCACCTGGCCAGCTGAGGGTAAATCGAGGGTTGATTGCGTCATGGTCATCACAGTCGGCTTGCCAGGTTGCTCAACAGTCACATGAGTAAATTGTCTGTTATGTGTTGCCATAATTTATATCCTGATTTGGGAGTGAGCTAAGATCGAGTAGAAGGCGGAATTACTCCCACCTTCTATTTACGATACAGCTTTAAACCCTGCTAGTTCAACCAGCAGAGAATGAAAGTTGTTACTCTACCACCACGACGACCTCATTGCTGGCTGAGTTATAAGGTGACGCAGGATTGTCGGTATCCAGCGAGTCTCCTTCAACATAAGATTCAAAGTTGTCAGCAAATACCATATTATTTCCGGACTTATCCGAGTAAATAATTAAGTCATCAACCGTAAATTTAGCGGTCTCTGGTCGTACACCACTGTTGTCACCAAACCTGAACGAAACGTGCGTCACACCACCGATAGAGTTGTTATCTGGGGTAAAGCCTTCGGCGACAATACTCACGCCGTCCACTTCAACCGTCACCAATGGATTAACCTCTAAGTTGCCATTCGGATATTCCCAAGTGATAACAATGTCCATAAAGGTATCTAACAAGACGGTGGCCGCCGACGTATCGACACCACTTGGGCTTCGAACTTCAAAGCTATCATCTTTGATACGCAAATCTAAAATCGCGCCATCGTTATTGGTAGCAGAATTAAATAGCGTGATAAAGGCATCACCATCACCTAATTCATCATCTAAACGCTTAACAGATACCGTAACTTGACCTTGCGCCAGTGGGCCATTGCTCCCAAGCGCATAACGCAGCTCTCCGGTATCAGTTGCATCGGTATCAATAATAACGGCGACCTTATTGGCGCCACCTATATCCCCGCCAACACCGGTAATGGTAATCATCAGTTCAGCCGTTGTGCCGTCGACAGATTCAATAATGATCGTATCAGTTTCACGCTCACCACTAACCAGAGCCGCAATGATACTGTTGGTAGTATCAAGCAAGTAGGTCCAGGCGCCGTTTTCCAAAATGGCGAATTCGCCAAATGTGCTGGTGAACGAGGCTGGAACAATAAAGGCTTCGCCTTCATCCGGGTCAACAACTGTGACGGTTCCGGTCAATGCTTCAGTAGCATCACTTGAAATTGCCGCAGTCAAGTCAAAGAAAGCCGCTGGTGTCGGCTCGTCAGTGCCATTGCCAACATCAAATACCACAACCTCAGAATAGATCGCTAAGTTATAAGAGCTGCCGACACCATCCAAGGTTTCGCCTTCTGCGTAGCTTTCGAAATCATCTTCGAATACGCTGGTTGTGCCTGCAACGTCGGAATAGACCGCAATATCGTCGACATAGAAAGATCCAAAAGGTATCGTTCTGTCATTGTCACCCAATCTAAATTGAATGGCTTTAACACCATCGGCAAACCACTGATTAATATCAGTGAAATCGGGATCAACCACCGCCGCAGTAGAGAACGAACCACCACCAATCACTTCACCGTTAATGTTAAGGGTTAATTGCTCGGCGGCATCTAAATCCCAGGTAAGTTCAACGGTATAAAATTGCTCCTCCACAAAAGGAGCGGTAATCATCTCACCAGGATAAGCGGCGCTTTCTGTGTTTCTCACCAGGAAGCGAGGGGCAATGGGCATGCCATCACTGTCCGTTTGCGACCCTTGAATACGCAAATCAATTAACGCCTCACTTGAGCTACCGGAAGAACCATAAAGGGTAATGTAGGCATCTTTAACATTGCCATCACTGCCCAACGTTACATCTTTAGAAAACGACGCACTGAGTTTACCTTGACGTAAATTATTAACACTAAATCTAATTTCGCCAGTGTCATTACCGGTATCCGAAATCTTCACTAACTGTGTTAACGCTGCAATACGAATGACGATGTTGGCAGTGGTCCCATCAATCGATGCAATGGTCACCGTATCATTAACAGAATTACCAAGCTCCAGGTTTGCAACCGTTTCGTTGTCTACGTCTACTGTGTATGACCAGTCACCTTGTGCACTGATACTGAAGGTACCATAGCTAAGAGGCTCGTTAGTTTGTGCCAGAATTTCATCTTCGCCAAAGTTCGGGTCAATCACCGTGACAGAACCTGTTAACGGTTCGGTGGCGGTGTGTTGCACAGTACCGTTTAACATTCCTTCAATAATTGCAGCAACAGGGGTGTTGTTGTAGCCAATCGCAGATCCAATAATATTAAGTAAAGAGACATCAATATCATTGGCGATTACTGATACAGTTTGCAAATTCGTCTGGGCCGTCTCAAAGGCATCTAACAGGGTCTGTGAGAACTGCCCATCAGCTAAATCAGCAGCAATTTCAGCGATTAGCATAGCTATATTTTTGTCAACGTTGTCAGCATCAAGTTGCGACAAAAGCGCTAATACCGAACCATAGCGGTCAGCATCTAGTGCGCCTGCAGCACCCAGTGGCACAGCGCCTACCTCCGTCGGTAAAACGGTTGTCGTGTCAAAACGGATCCCAAAGCGGGTATTTATTGCTTGAGCAAGCTCAGTAAATGCGCTCAAATCTGACCCCGCCGCCTGTACTGCCATTTCGGTCAAAGGAGACACGACATAAGTAGGAGCAGGCATGTCTGCGCTGCCTTCAACAACATTAACCACCGACCTCAATGCTGGCGCATCAAGCATTACGCCCGTTGACTCATCTTTGTAGGTACCGCCTGAACACGAGATTAAGCCCGTCCCTTCAAAATGAACGTCAGTAAAGGTAATACTGCCCATCGCATTGGACATTGCGAAGGCCTGAGCAGATGTTGCCGCTGCACCGGTGTCAGTAACGGCAAATATTTCGCAATTTGCGCCGCTCACCGGTCCTTTTACCACATTTGCTGTCACATCCAGGGTTGGCAGTATTATTGACGTCGATGCGCCCACACCTTCTGTGATATCAGCTTCATCTGTATATCTAGCTGACACGGATAGGATAGTACCTTCATCCGCCTCCGTAATAGTGTATGACGAACCGGTAACTCCGGTTGACCAGGCGTAGACCAGGGTGTCGTTTCGAATACCGTCTGCATCACTCACCGATGCTGAGAGGGTGGTACCTGCGATTAATGCCCCTCCGCTGATTGTGATACTCCCTCTGCTATTACCAGCCAGTTCGTTGTTATCACCACCACAACCGACCAAAGTGGTTGCCAGGATGATGGCAGTTAGAGACTGTTTAAACATGCTTTCTGCTCCTATTGGTCCAGTGCTAACAAGTTGCTTAGTACTGAACACAAATAATATAGGTAAATACGTGCGGGCTTTATCCTTCACCCGCATCTTGATTCAGAACTCTAATGAGTTGCTCAGTACTTCAAGCTGATACCAGCAAAAAGTTGCGGACCATAATCGTTAACTTCACCCAGGTTGCCCTGCACAAAGTAGTCTTGTGATTTAGGTGCACTAAACAGGTTAATCGCTTCCACTTTTGCCTTGAGATGTTTATTAATTTTGTATGATGCACGCGCCTCCCAGACACCGACTTCATCAACATAACGGAGTCGGGTCCCGTTGCTGGTATAGGGCTGGAAGTATTCACTGCGATACTTGTAGATAAGTGCGGTATCAAAGTCGCCGATTTGGTAGTAGAGCTGACCGCTGAAAACATGTTGAGAAAAGCCAGGTACTGAACCCGGTGGCACAATACCCTCCGTTAACTGACGAGTGGTCCCATCTAAATCAGTAATATAGGTATCTCCATATAAGCTATCTTCAAACTCGAAGTCTGTGTCGGCGTAGTTGTAGCCCAGCTTAATCCCAATGCCACTGTCCCAGCGATAGGCCGCTGAGACCTCTAATCCATAAAGATCGCTTGAATCTTCCGTGGTAACCGAATTAGTAATCGGTAAGGTCACCGTCTGGCCATCAACAGTAAAGTCTTCCAGTACTGTCTGCTGTTGGAACCCACCCTGGAATTGTTTATAGTAGAGACTAAGCGCAAAGATCGAATCTTCGTTGGGATACCATTCCACTGCTACGTCATAATTCCATGACATCAGAGGCTTAAGATTTGGGTTGCCAGAGCCATTTACGCCAACAAATAAATCTGCCAACGAGGTTGGCGCCACATCATCATCTGTTTGAAATGTGCGGCTGTAACTCATATCACTAGGATTTGCCCGAGACATGCCCCGATAAATACCGGACCGCAGCAAAATGTCGTCACTGTAATCCACCACCAGGTTAAAGCTGGGGAGTATTTCGGTATAACCGCCGCCAGTAATGGACTCTAAAGAATCGCCGGTAACCAGGCTCAGCACCCCTAATTCATCTGTAACAACATCAAAACTGTTTCTGAAACCAATTGACGTTACGTCGGTATCAACCAGTCGCACCCCAAAGTTACCGCGAACATACTTACCCAGCATTTCAGTATCGTAGTTGGCCATAATATAGGCCGACAGGGTTTTTTCAGTGACATCCTGAGTGCCGGTATTTTGATACTCAACTTGCGGATAGGCAAAATCCCCACCGACTGAATCCACCAGCGCTTGCGAAAAACAGACATTATCGTAAGTCGCCCATGATGAGCCAGTCCCACTGGAGACCACATTACCGCTACTGTCTATGTTGGTAATAAGATTACCATCAGACACTGAGGATAAAAAATTGCTTTCAGGGAAATCGATCTGACAATTCGTCAACACGTCTAGTGCGGATATTGAACTTTCATCCAGCAATATTTCAGTGCGTGAACCACTGCCCTGGTTGCCACCAAACTGCACATAAGACAGTTCGGACGCTCTCACGCCAGCTTGCACACTGGTGAACACGTTACCGTCCAACTCATACTTAAAGTCCAAGCGTGCAGAAATAATCTCATTTTCACGCACACCTTCTCTGTCAATACGTGTGCGTAAGCTGTCTGTGAAATTCGTAATGTCAGTCACATCAAAATCAGTGACGGTAAGATTTGGGATATACTCCCCCATATCCCAACTAAAAAAAGGCCGTCCAGACGTTCTGCCCCGGTTAGAAATTTGCAATTCTTCGCGTTTGGTTTGCGAGTAACCGAAATCGGCAGTGATCGTTAAGCGATCGCTGAAAAAATGTTCGACATTAAGGCCGAACCCACGATAGTTTTCTTCACGGGAATACTGCTCGCCGGCAGATTCAAAACGCTCTTCGCCTTCCCAGTGAAGAATTCCCCCTACGTCATTGGTAATAAGATTTTGGCCGGTTACACCTGGCGTAACGCGTTTTTGTAGGAAGAGTAAATCATGACGTGCTTCCTCCTGGATACGATCCGATAATTGCGCATCGAAGTTAATATCCCACACATCGGAAGGGCGATATTGTAAGGCAAGAAACACTGAGTCACGTTCATCGGACGTTTCGTTTTGTCGATAACTACTGCTACTACCGGTCCAAGCGTAAGGCGTACCGGCACTTTGTGCTTCACCCGTCGCGGGGTCAATAGCCGTCTGATAGCCCTGATTGCTGCTGCCACTCACCTGATCTTCACAATCCCCTGCTGAACTTCGGAAAAAACCTTCATTGCTGTTGGTGGGATCGTTTAAACATGCCCACAAAGAAGAGCCGGTTGGGCTTGAACTGCGATATTCAGCTTCAGGCTGGCTGATATCCTGACGTTGCAAACCAAAAGAAATCCCTAAAGACTGATCATTGGCAAACTCAAATTGGTCAACAAAACTGAATGTAGCACGACCGCCAAGGTCTCCTTGTAATGAGTTGTCAATATTGCCCTCATCAGGGTTATAGTTCAGTTTAACTTCCCCTTGAACTTGCTGTTTGCCGTAGTCTAGAGGTTTTAGCGTTTCTAAGGTGATGACGCCGGCAACACCACCTTCGATCATTGATGCGTCTTGAGTTTTATAAATAGCAACCTTTTGCATTAACTCCGACGGAAATTGAGAGAAGTTAACCGAGCGGTCACCACTTCCGTTCGTCGCTTCACGACCATTAATGTGCGTGGCGCTCAAGAAGGGACCTAAGCCCCGAATCGTAATTTCTGTCGCACCGCCATTCTCACGGTGAGACGCTGCCCCCGTTATTGACTCTAAGGCTTCCCCAATTGAAAGTGCAGGCAAATCACCGATATCTTCCGCAGATAAACCATCAACAACAGTGGTTGCTTCGCGTTTTATAGAAATTTGGTCTTGGATTGTTTTACGGGTGCCGACAACTCCAATCACTTCGATTTCAGCTGCAACGTTATCAGTTTCTTTTTTAGGTTCATTGTTTATGTCCTGCGCATTGGCTGACAAAGCACAAAAATTGGCTAGAGAGGCAACTGCTGCCATTTTTACCAATCTTGCTACACGTGTAAGCCTGAATTGCCTCACTTGCGTGTCTGTATATCTAAAATTATCGAATCTAGGCCCCATATCCTGTTCTCCGTTATTATTTTGTTCGGTTAGCGTGAACTATTAGTTTTAATTGATATCTTTCCGTTCGAAATATAACCAACTAAAACCAACATAGCAACAAATTGCTAACCAATTAACAACAAAGTGACTTACCAATTGAAATAACCAACAATGGAGGGCATGCCAATTACGGCCAGATAGGTGTGGGTGACTTCGCAATAAAATACGTGATTACGGCCATAGGTGTGGGTGGCTTCGCAATAAAATACGCGCAATTGGTTAACCAATTGCGCAATGGCTGATACTGTTGCCCGAGGAGAAATTTAACTCAAGGTGCTAATCATGAATATTATCAATATGATAGAAAGTTGCTTGCACATAATCTCGGGGATCACCGCTGTTGTTTTGGTTATACACCCCCGCTTTAAAGTACATATATTGACTATTTCGGTGGTAACCACTTTGGCTCATATCCAAAGATTTAGTGATATTCGCTTTGCCAGGCCGAATAATAGTGACAAACAGCACAGTGCTTTCCACTGTAATTTTATAGCTAAACTTCTCGTTTAAACTAATGCCATCTTCGGGATCGGCCAGGGTGTGGGAGCGCGAGCCGATCATATTAACCCAGACGTCATCACCGCCATTGATCTCGTGCGCAAAATAAATAGACCCCTTTTCATTATTAGGGAGTTTTCGGTAATAAAGGCGAATGGGCTCATCGTCAGTTGCATGGATCTGGCCAATAATCACCCTGCCGACTTGTTTCTCATCACCGGTTACCGACACCCTGTTAACGGCCAGCGTAGCTTCCAGGCTGCCTTCAACCGCGCCCGCTTTGCGTTTAACCGAACCGTGAGCTTGGCTAAATACCCAGTTATTCTTGGTGATACCTTGCGTCTTTATCTGAGTATTGCCGCGTCTGAGCATTTCGCGTAATTCAGTTCTGGCATATTTAGTATTGCTTGAGGTTTTGGCACCTTCATTAGGACAGGCAAACACCATACCGCCATCTTCTGCGGTGTAAAACAACGGTTTAAGCTCGAAGCAATTAGTCAGGGCCCGCTCGTAAACAATATCTGCTTTTTTATCTTTGTTAAGATCGGTTGGCAGAGTCAAACTCCAATCCAGCAGGTCAAAGTTTTCACAGGGCTTTTTCGCAGGATCCAAATGTGCAAAATTCCCAAGTAACACTCCTTGTGCTAATTCCTTATGGGATAAAGGAATCATAATATTGCTGCCACTCTCATCACTTGCATCGGCATAACTGACGAAAACGGCCAACAACATCAGGCACTGCGTCAACATACATTTTATTGTGTTCATTGTTGCTCCTCTTGCTCTACCAATACGATACTTGTTGGCATCTAAAGCATTGATTGGTCATTACTGAACCTTGCTTTTTAAGTGCTTGATAGCAGGCACTAGTGATGGCCAGCCAACTACTTAACCCAAGATTAATAACTTACCAATTGGCCAGACAATAAAGCTATTTAACTATTGCCAATCTGTCAACCAATACTTAATAACATGGAGATAGCTTGCTTCAATGCTTGTAGGGTCAAGACTGGTATGATTGAAAGTAAACTCAAATCACTACTCGATTAGCATTTAAAATATATACGTTCTATGTCAACCAGTTGCTAAGAAGAGAGAATGGAGGTTTACGCAGGGTGTTCTATATGACTGATGTTGTTAAGTAAAACGCACACAAACAGGTATGTGAACGATCATTGACAAGGGGAAATTTTTTAAAAGCCTCCATGACTTCAACATCTTGTTTCGGATGTTTAGAACGGCTAGAAAGCCAGCTTAATCCGAGTTTTGCGCCCAGACGGCTCGCCATTTGAATCGCGGTCGTACCAATGCCACCCGAACCGCCATGAATTAGTACCGCCTCGCCAGCTTTAAGCCCTTCACGAATAAACAAGTTTCCCCATACAGTAAAAAAGGTTTCAGGCAGTGCAGCCGCTTGCACATAACTGTAACCTGTTGGGAGCGGTAAACAATGTGCGGCGTAAGTGTTCACGAGCTCAGCATAGCCACCGCCCGGTACGAGCGCGCAAATTTTATCGCCAACCTGCCATTGAGTGACGTCATCGGCCACAGCAATAATCTCACAAGCAACCTCCAAACCAATAATAGGACTCGCCCTGCTGGCGGCGGATAAGCGCCTACGCGCTGTTTAATGTCTGGGCCATTAACACCCGCAGCGTACACTTTAATGGTTACCTGGCCAGCTGAGGGTAAATCGAGGGTTGATTGCGTCATGGTCATCACAGTCGGCTTACCAGGTTGCTCAACAGTCACATGAGTAAATTGTCTTTTATGTGTTGCCATAAAAAATTGTCTCGATAAAGTGTTATTAAAAAGTAGCAATTGTAATGAGATTGCTTCTTGCGCTGCCAGGTCATTTACAAAACCAACATATTGATAAAACAAAACTAAATTTGTCGTTTTTTTAACCATAAAAACGTTGCCTATATTAGCAAAACATTTACTATAGCCGCCCGTTCAAATATGGAGCTGCATACGTGTTAAAATACTGGTTAATTTTACTGCTTATTATCAGTAATCATTCCTATGCCGAGCCTGTTCGAATAGCATCAGACATTTGGTGCCCCTACATCTGCGAAAATGACACAGGTTATCTTGTTGAGCTAACAAAACGCGCATTTGAAATTCAAGGAAAAAAAGCCGTATTTGCTACCCTTCCTTATAATCGTGCACTTGTAGAACTGAAAAGACAAAATGTTGATGCAGTGTTAGCGTTAACCCCTGGTGCCATTGCAGATAATCACCTCATCCATGCTGACGTTATTGTGGGCTACAGCAGCAATGACTTTTACACCGCATCAAACAATAAAACGGTATTTGAAAACCTAGGCAACCTCAACAATACTCAACAAACTGCTGTGGTGAGTGGTTATGACTACGGCATAGAACTAAATGCTTGGTTACATGCGCACCCTAATACGTATTACGCATCTGGTGATGCGCCATTGGCCATGAATATCATTCGCCTCGTTAAAGGGCGGCACGATGTGATCATCGACAATAAAAATGTCATTGAGTACACTGCAAGTCAATTAAACTTAAGTCAACAACTGCGTTATGCTGGGACAATTGGCGAACCGGTCCCTTTATATGTTGGATTTAATCAATTAAATAAGGCCAATGCTGCCATTTTTGCTAATGGGATTTTGTTGCTAAAACAAAGCGGTGAATATCAGAAGATTATCGATAAATATAAAATAATTCCGGCCAATAACTCTCACAGCATTCACTATCAACGCGTGAAAAAATTTCTGCCGTCTGTGCATTAATAACTCTTCAACTCATTATGATTAAAAGATAAAATAAGAATCAAAAAAGTAAGAATTTTTTTATATCAAAACTTTTTCATATTAATTAATTGAAATGTGCGCGATTGTGTTGAGTTACACCAACCGACTTCACTGGCAAAAATATATCCAGCAGCACATTTCATCCCAAAAAGCCTATTCGATAAGTCATGTTGTTACGACATCATCCAATGCATCGGTTAACGTTGAATACATTACACAATGAACGCCATCAGGCTTAAACCCAGCTTTAGCCAGGGTTTTGAGTGGCTGAAATTGAAAGTCTGCAAGCAATACTCGAGTATTGTCGTGTTTACACTTTTCGATAAATTTATACAGTGCCGATACGCCACCCGAATCGAGAATAGACACCCCGTCGAAATACAATATCACGCCATCTTGGTTAGCACTTAAATGGGCTAACTCGCCAAATACCCCATCGGCAGCGGCAAAAAATAATGGTCCGTTAATTTTAAATACTTTCCAGCGTGGTGGCAGTTCAACATGAATGTGTTTTTTCTGCTCGCTAATGTCTTGCACTTTGGTCATGTCGGCGACTTGTTTCATAAACAGTAGCGAGGCCAAAATAATCCCGGCGCTAATCGCTATCACCATGTCGAAAAATATGGTCAGTAATAAACATACCATCAACACCAGTACTTCACTGGCAGGGGCTTTTTTGACTAAGTGAATAATCTTGGGCGCTTCGCTCATATTCCACGCTACCATGATAAGCAGTGCTGACATGCCCGCCATCGGGATGTACGCCAAAATGGTGCTCAAGGATAATAAAGACACCAATACCACCAGCGCGTGGATCATGGCAGCTATTGGGCTTACCGCACCCGATTTATAATTGGCAGCAGAGCGGGCAATGGCTGCAGTCGCGGTAATACCGCCAAAAAATGGCGTAATAATATTGCCGATCCCCTGGCCCAATAATTCACTATTGGCACTGTGCTTTTTTCCTGACATACCGTCTAGCACTACCGCGCACAGCAACGATTCAATCGCGCCTAACATGGCAATGGCAAATGCTGCTGACAATAAATCGCTAACTAATTGCCAAGTAAACGCCAATGGCATTTCACCTGATTGTGAGCGCAGCCAGGGCCACTCAAAATCGGGCAGCATTGACGGTATACCTGCACCGATAGAACCGTCGGCTAAGGTAAAACTGAAGGTTGAGCCTATCGTCGCCACATGAAACCCTAACAGGTTTAACATCAAAGCCACGATGCAGCCTACCACCACTGCGGGTAAATGCGCAGGCACCGCTATCTTAAGCTTTGGCCACAACATAAACACCACTACTGTGCTTAAACCTACCAGCAACGTCGGCCCAGAAAACCCCGGTATTGCCTAACACCGATCAGTTAAGAAACTGATCGGTTGACAGCAAAAATGATCCTACGAAAATGACTCCTTCTTTTGAACGGAGTTATTTTTTATGCTGTCTAACTGGCTTATTGATACTGAACTACTTGCTG
>NZ_BMII01000043.1 GCF_014641855.1 Shewanella inventionis | reverse complement strand
TTGCTGCTCGATTAATGAAGACCAATACTGGTGTTTTTCTTGTGATGACATAGTGCCTCCTTAAATTGGTGAGGTACTATGACAACTATTTTTATGATTGAGTATGTGGGGTTTATTTACCGCTTACATATAGATATAGATATAGATATAGATATAGATATAGAGGCCTAATCTAAACTAATACATCTAAACTAAACAGTTCCAACCACCAAAAAACTAGCTACATTTAACTCCACCTGTTGCCAGAGTCTTCGCAATGGTACTTTGGCTTTTATTGAAAGCTTGATACTAACGGGTGATGCCTCAAGCCACTCATACAGACTCATCAACTCGGACTCATGGCAGGTTTGCGCATAGTTCAGTACTTCACTAACTGTTTGCTCTTGGTGTTTCAAATTGCTGGTATCTAAAACTTCTACCAACATGACTTTTTGTGCATTGATGCTAGTGTCTCGCTCAAGAAGACTGTTTAACCAAGCCTTATCAACATAACTACCGACCTTTTCAGCAAAGCCTTCAATATTTAAGGTGTATGCCAAAATAGCCCATAGATACCAGTCTGACTCAGCCTCAAAAGAAGGTGTAATTGTTAGCAAAGGGCAAAACTCTTGTGCACTGACATAAAGAGAGGGCCAATCTATCTCAAAACTTTTTAGGGCTTCTTTATCCTCGCAAGACTGATAAACCAGCGCATGCATAATGGCAGTCACCACACCGCTAGAAATGACTTGGGACATCACGTTCCGCTCATGAGCAAAGCAAACTATGGTTGACCACTTCCGTTCTTTTTCAAGAAACATGAACTTCAACGTATCTTTGTTACGCCTTTCAAGATCATCTCTGGATATAATTTCACGATAGTGTAACTCCATGAGAGCGAGATCATTATCTTTATAAGCCTGGATAAACCCTTTTATCAACATTCCTATAGACTTATCAGAGTCTTGTTTAATGACCGGAGAACTCTCGAAACGAGAGATCATTTCCTCCAGTGCAGATTGCATTTGCTCAAAAGCATACGGAATAAATTCCCGGTATTTATCTTTGTCGAATTGAGTGTGTTGCTGACTCCATACTGCAACCTTCAAGAAGCCATGTGGCCATTGTTCAAGTAACACCGACTCAAACGGATACTCAGCCTCTTTACACGGTCGTGCGTACTTGCAACAAAACCTTGGCAGAGCACAATTAAGCCAATCTTTGGTGTGCTCCATCAATGTTTCAGTTTCGCATAAAACATAGAAGGTAGGGTCACTACTTTGTGGGTAACCAACCAGATATTTTATCTTACCGGGCTTTAGAAGAACTGATTTTGCTAGGTCGACTTTATTCTTATATTTGCTTTCAGGTGTAATCTTGTTATCACCTTGAAAAAAACCAAGCAGAATTGACTCAATACCAGTCATCATCGTCCTCCGCACTTGTTTCCTTAGACAGCACTTCTTTAAAGTACAGATCCTCATAGGTGTTTCTTTTTTCAGCAATTTGGGCAGGATTAGTAGTATACGTAATACACTCGTAATTTACAGTCGCTCCAAAATAAGTGAAGTTCATTGAGCCGCGGATCAGAGCGCAATCAGTCAACAGTCCTTTTTCGTGTAGATCTTTCAACTCCACCACTTTAAACCTAGAAGGGTAATTGCAAAGATTTTGCTCTAGCTGACGCATTTTGTCTCTGTTCTCTCTAATCGCTAATTTCAGCGTAGCGCCAGCCTCAACACAGTTTTGAAGAAGTTCGAAAAAATATAAATGTCGATGTCCCCATTTCGGGTTAACAGCGTCGAAGTTTCCTGTCGTGTTATCTAGAACCGGAAAATCGGAAATCCAAGGGCTTAATATATAGATCACACCAGGGTTTATTGATTCCGCCACCAGCAAAGACGAAAGAAGATCCTTTATATGTGCTCGGCCAATCGCCTCTTTAGTTTCGATCGAGCGTTCATCTTGCACTATCATTGTAAAATGTCTCTCACTTCTACGGTCACTTGAATCGAAGATAACTGGGTTTGCAACTTAGTTATACGTGGATAGAACAGCATCTTGTTGTACTCCAGCATACTGACATTTAACTGGCTAATTACTGCCTTCACTGAGCCTCTTTGCTTATCAGTAAACACCAATATGCCTTTTCCATTAGCTTGTAAAGCATTTGACAGTGTACCTTGCCAATCACCACTCTCATCGTAGTTCACTAATGCTTCTGTACTTGTAATGACTCTCGAAAGTAAAAGTCGCTCAGTTTTATTTTTGGTAGCGCTGAACTGATTATAGAAGCCCAACTCTTGCTCGCGAATCATTGCTCCCCGCTGCCACATGCGAGACTGAATACGATTTTTCTCACGGTAAATATCACCATAAGTCCCACCTTGTTTGGCCGCTAGTAAGTAGGATGCAATATGCAGTGGAATTTCCAGATCACTTTGTTCCTCATAGTCAGTCCATTGCTTAAGGAGTGCAACTAGTCGCTGATCTGATTGTTCATTCGCTCCACTTTTTAATACTCTCGAATATAAAACGCTCTCCCAAGTGTGGGTGGGTAATATGCCGAGTTTAGCGATCTGCTGCTTTAATTTTTTGGTATTTTCAGAACGTTCGGTCAATGATTGCGCGCTACGCACCTGATTAAGGCTGTCACGAAGTGTTACGTTACGTTGCAACTCATTTAGAAAATACCGCAGATCGAAATTGACCTGCTCGTATTCACCAATTTCAAAAGCATGTGTCAAATGGCCAAGCGTGCGAAGTGGGTCTTCATTAAACACTTCTCGAAACTTAGTGATATAGCCAACTCCACCAACTTCATTTTCGTTGACCCAGACGTTGAGCACATCGCCATCCCAAAGATGATCCATGCTAAACGATTGTTCAGATACGTCTGAGACTAGCTTAAGAAACATTGCATTAATGCCACCGCACAAGGTTTGTCCTAGCAAATCTTTAGCCCAGGCGTAATAAGCAGGGTTCTCTGCATAATCAGGCTCAAGTCTTAATGCCCCTTTCATCTCATACAGGTTGTTTTCTTCGGCAAAGTACTCGGTTAGGCGTCTGTGAAGATCTTGTTCTTCATCGTTTCCATCCGCGGTTTCCCTTCGCTGGAAAAGTCCGTTGATGACCCCATTAGCAACTTGCTTTCCATCTTGAGAATAGAGGTACTCAAAGGTCCTTCCTAATGATTGCCCTTTCTGTTCACTCAAAACAAGCAAAGAACATATCAAGCACTCGAAAACCCAGTTTGCAAAGAAATAATTATCCTTGTAATTATCCGAATTAACAAACTCATACTGAAGGTATTGGTAGTACAAGGCTTTTTTATTTTGTTTGTGAAGAAGAATGTCCTTTATATCTTCTTCAGAAAACCTGAACGAAAACTTGGCGCTATCTACCCACAACTTGGTTCCAATAGCCGCAGGCTTGCCTTCAAGCGTCCAATTGAAATTAACATTAGCGTTATCACCACTAGAAAATGGAATACTCGCCTTTGCGCCAGTGCAATAGCGCACGATCTCCAGAGGAGTAGAGTGGTCGTGAGTGAAAAACTCGATACCGCGCAGAACATTGTGCCACTCAGTATTCTCAGGTACTTCAATACGACAATGTGAATTAGGTTCTGATATATCAAAATGCCATTGCAGAACACTACTGCTTTTGTTACCAAGCGCCGGGTTAGTTGAGCGCTGAGTTCGAATAAACCTCGGCTGATATACCGGGATCAACTCACCATCAAACAGAATATCTTCCTGATGACCTTGTTTACTGATGCTGCCAAATGCCTCTTCGATATTGAACTCAACATCCAACGTCGTATCTGGCACAGGATTAAAGTCTGCCGGAATTAGCCAGTCCGGTACATTCCAAGCTTTCACTGTATAGCGCTTAGACATTCGGCCTGGCGCAAACTCTTTTAATGCTTGGAAAAAGGCCATTTCCTTGATCTCTGTGCGCGGTTCACTTTTGGTTGAGCGATCCAATGCAATAGTCAGTGATTGTGTATCCAGTGCGGAAAACAATTGCGAAGAAATATACTTCGGCATAGGGCCGGACTGTTTCTCGACTAAACCATCCCAACGTTTCCCTTTTGCCCCCCATTTAAATTGCAAGTTCTGCCGCAGTTCGGGCAAAAAGGACATCATTATCGAACGAGGCGGAGCCCACATTACCACTTTGACCTGCTCATCACTGAGGGCAAGCGTGTCTTGTAGATAGTTAGTCAACTGGTGCGTTTTTGCTTGTGATACCATTACATCTGTAACGGCTTGCTTAATTTTCTCAAGGCTATGCTCATTCGTAAGTTTACCGTTTTTGTCAGTTCGGTTTGGCTCTTTTAACACAGACCAAATATTTATACGCTCCAATCGATACTCTTTCACTAACCACTCTAGCGTAGCGAGCGCAGCATGCATTTTATGTATGTGAGAGTTTTCAATAGGCAACTTTGTCGTTTTGACCTTTGGATCAATTAGTTGCTCGTACTGTTGGAATGCAATTCGATCCCTTCCAAAATCAGACAACATGGTATACATCCACGGACGCATCCCACGGCGTCGACCAGCTCGCCCCTTACGTTGTAAATAAGAAGCAACGTTACGCGGTGCTTTATGCTGAATGACAAGGCCCACATCAGGGTCGTTATAACCAACTTCCAAAGAGGCCGTTGCGACCACAACATTTGCGGTTTGATTGACTCCACTATCTTGACTAGATGTTCTTTCAACCTGCGTAGATTCAAACAAGTTATGGCCAATCTCTTCAGCAGAAGACCAATCCAGCCCTAACACCTTTTGAAGTTCTTGGTCATAGTTTGGGTGGCGGGGTGAACGCAGACAAGCGAGTGGTGAATCGTCCCCATGTCTTGGTCTTATTTCACCGTAGAAATCTTTCTTACCTTCCGAATCTAGATAGTCGTTATAAAGACGATTAATCACATCAAGGTCATCAGTAAACACAAACGCTTTCTGCCCAAAGATGCCTTGAGATATGTTCTTGTCCACCCCTTGGTGCCTATCCAGCAGGCGACTTCCCAGCATGGTTGCCTGAATCGTGGCTGATAACAAACCCGTTTGAGATGCAGGGTCCCCGCGCAGCGCCAACATGTATTCTGCGCCTTCTTCCTCTAATTCATGATCGAATGATTCAACCAATTCGGTAAAGTGAGACTTAGTTCCGGTCAGATCTGCAAAAAAGTTCTTCGCGTCTGCCAAGGTTGCTGATAAGCCTACAAAGTGCGGTTTGATACCGCTGAACTTCATCCAGCGCTTCAGAAGATACGATGTTTGTGCACCGGCACTCCCTTCATAAGTATGTACTTCATCTAACAACACCAAAGGAATCGATTTTTGATCTCGAGTGATTCCGAAAAGATGATTGAAGTGGCCGTCACTAAGACGCTGATTGAGCATTTCTGTAGTAGTAAAGAGGATATCAGGCGGTGATTTTTTAACGCGTTCTCTTGTCGCCAGAATTTCGTCTTCTGCTAACACTGTGTTACAGGAGAGGCAAACAACCTGTTTAGTGGCTTTGCGGAAACTAAGTGTGCCACCACAATGTTTTCCACTTGGTTTCTGCGGGCACACCATGACTCTAAACTCATCACCATCTTTCGCAAAGTTTTCAGAAAAGGTATCGCCGTAGAAGGTGCCTATCGATATCTTGCGTATGCCTTTAGAAAGTAAATAGTCATCCAATTTGCGCGCTTCTTTGTAGGTCTCTGCAAACTGATCTTTCAACAACTCCTTTCGAGGATAAATAGCTAGAATTCGAACTCGAGGCAGAGCATCTTGCAGCAGGTTTGCCGCCAACTTGGCCATAGCAGGAAGGTAGAAAGACAGCGTTTTACCACTACCAGTTCCGGCACAAACGATTGTCGCACTGGCTTCCAATGTGTTCTTGTATTTATGCTTATCAAACTTCTCCAAAATGCGCTCTGTCGAGCGTACCTGAAAGCCACCCAATTGAAACCATTCATCTCCATTCTTAAGGAGGTTACTCAGTATTATCTTCTCATCACTCGATTTAAAGAGACTGCTTTTTCCCCAATTATCAATCAGCGTTTTAGCATGGTGATCACGCTTTGGATATTTACGCGCCCGTTTTAAAAAACGAAAATCAGAAATCAGAGGTTTAGTATCTTCCGCCCCTTTATTTCTAAACCACTGGCGTGAAAGCACCTGAAGTCGAACTGTTTCAGCCATTCTTGAGCGATACTTCCCAGAGTCGACTTCAAAGATAAAGCAGCGACTTTTCAAAGCGTCAAAATACTCATCGATAAAAATATCGTTGACACCAGACTCTCGGATACTTTCCCGAACTTCAGATTCAGTCGAAGATACATCGATGTCCCCCCAAGATAAAAGTTCAGATTCCTTATTCTCGATCCTATCGAGTGCTCCAATCAGGTTTTGTGTGTCCATTAAGTTACTCACTAACGCTGCTTAATAACTAAGCTATTCAATTTATTATTATCTGCTAACCATTGCATGACGTCTGGTGTCAACATTGAAACAAGTGCGACACCACCAATGCGGTTCAACTCATCGAAAAGCTTCTTGACACCTTCGGGGAGATTTTCAGTATTCATTTCGCCTTTTAATTCAGCGCACTTCTGTGCGAGTTGCTGAATACGCCGCAAACTAACGGAATCGAAATTAAAAACTTCAACTTGTGCATCAAAGTCTTTTTTTGCCCTGACATATCGATCGTGGAGTTCTGCGTTGCCATGCACTTTTTTCTGCTGTTCCAATATGAACTCATCTACCTGTGCAAGGCTTATTTTCTCTTCAGACCAATTACGCCATACTTGTTGGTGAGTATCCGAATACAATTTCGCTGTTTGCTTCAGCGCCTCAGTTAATGAGTAAAGTGTGTTGTTTTCATCTGATACACTTTCGTGTTCGACTTCCAACCATAGCGATTTAAAAGCCTTTAGATTCTCTGTCGTTTGCAGCAAAGCATCCACGCCTCCTTCAACAAACAGATCAACATCTTCAATATTCTTCAGACACTCATGCTTTCTGGCTTCGATTTCTATCCCTCTGGCCGCACCATCTATTCGCCCTGAAATTGTCTTCAACGAGTCTTTTATACCTTCCAGACTGGCAGCATCGTTATAATAAGCAACCTCTTGCTGCAGTTGTGCCATTTGCGCTTTAAGACTCATTCTGCTCTCCTAATGCCGCTAGGCTTGCATCTAGCATGGTCAAGCGGTCGTTTATCGCTTGCTTATATTGTTCAACCTTGGTTGAACCATTCTCGTGATTAAATTTCTGAATCATTCTGATAACTTGAGGGAAGATTGCTTGCCAGTCTTCGAGTACCTCTTTCCACTTTTTCAGTTCTTGACCACTTATCTTATGCAGTAAATTCAATGGGTCCTTACTATCCTCAAGTCCCAAAACAGACTTAGGCGTCTCCGAGGTTAAGATTTTTTGCAACTCTTTCAATCTTCTACGAACTGTTGCGAGTTGGACATGGTAGTTAGGTCTCATCTCGTCAGGGATCTGCTTATATATCAGATCTAACGACTCCAGCAGTTCCGCTAACTGTGCTTTGGTTTCCGTTCCATCCAAATACTGAGCAAACAGTTGCGTTTCTGTTCTCAATTCGCGAATAATAGGCCCCAATTCGGAGGCGCTAATGGGTACTTCATTCACCTGCTTATAGATGTTTTGGAAATCAATAGGGTGGATAGCATTATTCGTCCCCACAGAAACGGTACGCAGCCACTTAGCGCGGTTGCTATCCCAGCCTTGAAGCCAACTGTCTAGCACTTCTTTATGTCTGTCATTGATAGGATCGGCCAATTTGTCCCTGATGTGCTCTGAGCTAAGTATGAGGTTACTGAGCCTCTTAGGCTTAACCGATAAATCAACGCCAAGATTTTTTGCTAGCGCAATTTGTAACTCTAGAGGACTGACACCCGACTGCTTAGCGACTTTCAAGCAAGTTTGCATCGCCGATGGTACCCATTTACGCGCAAAATCTTGATAATGAATGTAATCATCAAAACCTTCTGGGTAGCCCCAACCTTTTGCTTGACCTGCTTTGGACTTTTCCGTTGGATTGTTTTCTGTAAAGCGTAAAATGGCCAACATCTGCCTTTTCAAATTCAATGACTCAAGCGAGGCGGACAGTTCACTTGCTTCGAAAGCATTCACTACCTTCTTGTTGGAATTGTTGGTAGCTGACCCCGGAACACCAATATTGATAATCGAGCCTTCTTTTAGGGTAAATTCAAGCAAGCTCTTATTCTCTTGTGCCCCCCACTTATTCGATTTATCAACGGAGTATTCAGCGAAACTTTTATGGTGTTCCAGCATTTGGTACAGGCCTTGTCGCAACTGATTACTCGACCCCTGATCTAACTGCGCTGTACCCGCAAACCACTCTTCTACTCTTTTCTTCAAGAGATCTTGCGCAGGGGTAGGCTTGGATTCCGTTTTTTGGAGTGTTACAGGAATTTCTTTTCTAGACTTAACAGGAATTGGGGATGGTTCGACGACCGTGATTGTCCCAGTAGACTCCACGGTAGCATCTTCTTCAAACATTGATGTATCAAGGCTAAATACAAGGGCCTGACCGGCACTTATTTGCGCAAGGTTATCCTTAGCGGTATCCGCGTCCGTATACAAGGACATAAAGCCGACAAGTCGCTTTGCCATCTCGGTATTCGAAATGTTGAGTAGGATTTGTTGCGCCGTTTCGTCATGACGAAACTCACTTAACAGGTTTTCAAACCAGGCACTCGGATACTCTCCTTTTTGGAAACTCTTGTTGTGATCACGAAGTATGGCTAGCAAAACGTGTTGGATCGCGACACGTGGATTGAAGCGATGACGCCCGCCACTAAAAACATGCTTTTGCGCCAGTTTCAAAATAGCCTGTCTATTATAAGGAAACAGCGAAATACCACTTGGAGAACTACCAAATTCTTTAAGTATTTTGCTATCAGCGTCACTTAGATCTTGGTTCCAAGCAGGAATGCCTTCACTGACTTTCGTTTCATCTGCAAACTTCGCAATACCTTCTAAGCCATGACGGGCTGCGTTGATATATCGCGCACAAAAATCCAGAACATCGCCACCGGTAAAAGTCAATTGCGGGAATTGCCGAATGTCATTATCAGACGGTATGCGCCATTCATAGGTTCCCCGGGTCCAAATAGTGCTTCTATGACTTTGATAGCTTTCCAGACCATCTGTTGCTGCGATGACAGACTTCATACGGCATAGAACCTGCTCGCCGTCGTTTTGATCTTGCTCCAACAAACTCTCAATCAAAACGTCATCAATTGCGGAAATCGCAGCAAGGTCTTCTACCAGCACGACTAAGGTTTTATTTTCAGCCAAGAGGTGCTTACGGATCTCTTTAAACAAGTCCTGGAAGTTACCGGTACTAAACTGGAACAAGCGGTTAAACATTAGCTTAGATGCCCGCGCTATCGCTTGATTAGTCACAACCGCTGCCATTTTACGTTTAGACTCGTCAGACTCTAACTGAAGGTTCGCGTACGCATTTTTTGCCTGACTACCAAGATGAACAGAGACTTCTTCGCTGGAAGAAAACAAAAAGTCGTTTTCAGACAAGTCAAAATGTTCATTAAGCAGATCTGCATAACTCTTACTTTCAATTAATCGCGAAACTCGGTTATTGATAACCGATTTTGGCCCCGAGAATTTCGCCTTAATATGTGGGTCAGCGAAAAAATGATCGAGGTGAGTGGCAAAATTAATTTGATCCCGGATTTTGGTTTTCTTTTCAGGCGTTAACTTCCCTACAGCCTGAAGTGAACGCCCTTCATTTTTAAGCTGTTCCGGTTGAGCTTTTAATGCCTCATTGATGTGCGTAAACAGTAAGTCTCGGGTCGTTTCCTCGCTTAGTGAGTTACTCACCTGACCAATACGCTCACGGGCTTGCCCGAAAACCTCACCTTCTAGCCCTTTTAACATGATATTCAGCACTTGAGAGAGACTGGCATTTTTGGGAACACGAATAATGTGCCAATTTTCTTCGATGGCCTTCGGGTGCGTCTTCGCTACAGCATGAAGCCAACGAATAAGGTGTGACTTACCACTGCCCGACTCACCTAAAAGCGGAATGATGTCATGGGTATTAAGCAGTCTATCTAATAAGTCTTGCTGGGTTTTCACCTCTGGTGTCTGAGTACCATAGTCTGTAGAAATCAATTTTGTCGGATGGTGAACAGCAGCCAGAAGTTTGTCGCTTAACCTCTCAGCTTCACTCAGAATACAATCGCGAACATTGGCTTCGGTAGGCCAGTAAGCTTGAATACTCATCACGCTACCTCACCAACAAATTGAATGTGTGTCACTTGCTTTACTGCAGATGTTGGGAGACTTAAATCAAAACGTACAGTGCTGTCTGAACGCACTTCCAGTCGAAGCAGTTTCATATTTTCAAGCCGGAATAAGGCTAAGCTTAACGCAGATGACATTAGTACGTTACCATCATTGAAGTTCATAGAAGGTCGCTTTGTGTTCAAATAGTTAGGTAGCGATTCTTGATAAGGCCCAGTATCAAAGATTGGAAGTATGTGGTTTAACTTGTCCAGAAATTCCTGAATTGACAAGGCAGATTGATTCTTAAAGATGTCATCTAAATGCCACATTACAAATCGTGTTGGGTCAACAACATAAGTATCTTTACCCACGGTCTCCAAGAAACCGAGAAGATGGCCATAGTCCATAACACCAGATTCTTCTGACATGTTGAAAGTAATTCTGATGTCGCCACTTTGAACAGCACCTGACATCATTTCGCGAGCTTTACTTTGGGTAAGAAAATTCTGGTTTTGAAAGTTAGACTCTTCCTGATATAAGAAAAAGCACATGGCAAAGACAAAAGTACTAAAATCCCGTGATAGTTTAGCGTTATTTCTAAACTCATCCAGTGTTATAAGTAGGTGACCATCAGGGTAGTAATGGCGAGAGATCACGTCCAAAATGCGCTTAGGTAAGTTCCGACGTGTGGCCGTAAGGTCATTGCTGCGGTAACCTTTTTCACCATTATCATCAATTTCAGAATCCCACAGACCATATTCTGACCAAAAGTCTAACGACTCGGTCATTTTACCTTTTGCATTGGTATTTATGCAGTAAGATCCTGAGTCATCCTTCTCATTTCTCAAATAGAGAGACTCTGGCATTACAGCGCTCAATAATTGCGAACGCTGAAAGTATTTTCCTAGGTTTTTTGCACGATATTTCGTTAGCAATTCATCGATAAGTAGCAGTGTTGGGATATGACTGCCTCGGTGTGCATTATTTATGATAGCCATAATTATGAATTCACTATAAATGATAATGGTTGTATGGAGTTATCCGATTCCCACCATCTACGGTAAGGATGAGCAGGGTCGTTGAGACATGAATTTGCGACCAAAATATTCGAGTACTTCTCTAGCCATTCATCAGGTAATTTTGGCACTTCAAGGCCGTTAATATTGTCTTGGATAATAAACTTCGGGTAATCGTTAAGCGCGCATTTGTCGTTTAAATAGTCTGAAAGTGGAGAATAGAACCAAACAAGGAACTTAAGATGGTTTAAATATGGGTCCGCATCTTTAAGGAATTGTTCAGAGCACACAAGCATAACAACTTTACCATCAAGCAGTGCTCGTCTGAATGCTCTAATAATGTCCTCAACTGTCTGAGCCAAAGGTTCAAAATAGTACAATCTATTTTCAGGGTAATCTTCAGTTGGTTTTGTTACGCGAATACTCTCACCCACGAGAGAAAGTCGCTCTGGGGTATTATTGGCCACATCACAGGTTCCACATGACTTTATAGGCATGTACCCATTTAGTTGGTAACTCTTTTGCAAGATTCCGCAAAGTTTGGCTTGGCCATTTATCCAACTCAATAAGTAATTTATTCGCTGGCGTTCAATAGCAATTTCACGCCAGCGATGGGGTTCGACAATACTCTCCCATGTTTCTTCAATAATATGTCGATCATGCAAAGTTTCAACTAAAACCTTACCTGAAAAATCTTCCCAAAAAGCAGGCTGTTCTTCCTTGTCACTCGGCATATCTGACAGTTCTGGATAGGAAAGCCGAATGAGGCCTGCACGCTGCATCATCAACAGTGTTTTCCAGTTCCAGATTTCATTAGCGTCAGTATTCCGCTCGATATGGCTCGCCTGAGTGCTAACGCGAACTTGATAAATGCCTTCTGACACTTCACTTCTGTGACTCCACATAGATTGCCAACGTACATAACCAATTTCTGTACTGATTTTTTTATTTTGGCTTTGACGGTTCAACTGCTTCGCATGGTAAATCACTTCACAATAAGCCGCTTTACCATCGCGCCCACTACGACCAATTTCTTGATAGAACGAATCGATATTTTCACTGATGCCCGCATGAATAATCGTTCGCACATCACTTTTATCCATACCAACACCAAAGGCTGAAGTCGCAACGACAATATCGACACCATTTTCGCTCCAATCACGAATGATACGATTTCTTTCCTTGTCGTTAGTGTCACCGGTAAATAGGCGAAGTCGCGCTATCTCCAGTGCAGTTAAGCGATTATAAAGGTCAGCACAATCAGCTTTTGTGGCACCATACACAATTAGAGGTTTAGGGCTAGACAATACCTTGCCGATGATATCGTCAAAATAGGTATCCTCAGTCACTTTTGTCTTCTGCGTAATCAACTCTGGGCGTAGAAATGCACCATTAACTAAAACAGGATGTTTCCCTGGATGACCAAAGAGTGTATTGATGGTTGTTAGTGTCTGCTCGGAGAATGTCGCTGAAAGGAAAACTGTTCTAAACACTCCGCCCATCTGTCTTAATGAATTCAAAAAGGCGCCTACTTTTTGAAACTCAGGGCGAAACGACTCTCCCCAAGTATCAATAAGGTGAGCTTCATCAAAAATCACATTCTTCAGTTTTCCCGATTTTGTCACTTTAAATAGTGTTGGTAGGAGTCCGCCAACCATCGACTCAGGAGAGATAAACAACACCCTTTGTTGACCAGACAAAATATCCGCTTTTATGCGAGTTTTCAAATCCGGTTTCAGATCGCCACGCCAAGCATATTCTGATGCTGTAGGAAAACCTATGTTTTTGACAAAGGATGTCATTCTTCTAGCCTGATCTAATGCTAGGGCTGTAGTTGGCACAACAACGACGCTTAACTCATCAGTTTTTGAAAATGCGGTCAGGGTCTCTGTCACTAGGGTTTTTCCGCACCCTGTTGGCAGATTAATGATAATCGTAGCTCCAGACTCTGAAGAGAGTGCAGTCCTCACAGCTTCCTGCTGAGCTTGACATGTATAAGTCGAATACGGCAAGTTTAAGTTTTTCAGGATCGGGTCATGCGCCGGCTCTACGGAGTAGCGCTTTTTATTCAGAGCATAAACTGGCTTTATATACTTTGACAAAGCCCCGAGATCCAGAACTACTGACATTGATGCTGCATCAAACTTCAACCCACATTTCAGAGCAATCTTAAACTGCTCTGTGGTCGGTCTGATCCCGAAGAAAAGGCTAGATTCGTTACCCTTGTTATCGCCAGCGAGCAAATCTTTAACCAAATACCAAAACTCATTTAAACTCAAATCGGAAGAGTCTAAAGCACGCAATAATCGATTCTTAAACTGCGTGTCATTGAACACTTCAATGTTGCTGACGAGTTCCGATTTTTTCTCTGTTGGATAAAACTCCCAAAAGCGCATTACGAAAGCCCTCCAATGAGGAGTACATACTTGATAGTTAAAAGCGTGGCTTTTGCACTAATATTTTCAGTCAATTCTGCGCCTTCATAAAATGCTTGAACAGCATCTGTTTTACTGGATTCATAAGCCGCATCCAATGCAGCATTAAAGCGTGTTTTATCTATCTGCTTTTCGATTAAAGCCCAAATATCAACCAACTCCTGTTCACCTGAGATTGTAATATTGGTGTCTTTATAATTGACTGGTTGCTCTCCATGATACATGCGAGTACCACGCTTACTGTATGGGGAGGTAATTAGCGTATTGATGATCGGAGTTGTTTCTACCTGGCCAGTTTCTGTATACACAGCAGAAGTCACTGTAGGAGGCGCCACAGAGTCTAATGCAATTTGCTCTGATTTCGATAAACTTTCTGCTTCAACTAACCATTGAGGGATGAAAAACAATTTCGGCTCAATGTTTCCGCCTATTTGACGGATTATCGCACTGCTATTGCCAAACGGAGATGATTTTGAAACATCCGCAATAGCATCTACAAATGGTTGACCATACCGTAAAGGGTAGCTTCCATTTTCAACACAACGCCTTCTCGAAAACGATAATGCGCGAGTCACGGGAGCTATGTAAGACGAAGACTCAAAGTCTATGCCTACAATACACTTACTTAGCAGGGTGGATGACCGCAACTTGGTTCTTCCTGACTGGAAGCGAAAACGGTACAAATCTTCGCCTTCTTTTTGCCTGTCAAAGAGAATCCCCTCTGTAATCCATTTACTTAGTGCATTCGACTCTTCAAAAACTTCGTCAGATTCGCGCAGTTGGATTAAGATTTTTGCTGCTTTTTCAGCATCAAGATCAACCGTCGCCAATTTCGCGATAATCTCTCGATTTCGATAGATCTCTTTTGTGCATATTTGCAAGTCACCAATCGCATACTCTAGGGCGGCGTAACCTTTCTCACGAATATCCGGCCAGATCTGCTGCTCTAACTTCTGGTCTATCTCATCTTGAATATTGGCGCGATAGTATTCGAAACAGCCTACCCCCTCTTTCAACACTTCAATCCACTTGCTATAAAAAGTGTCTCGTTCGGGGGCTAAAATAAAGGTATCAATGGGGCTAACACCTGTAGATAAAGCACTATAGCGATTCAACCGCCCATTTCGCTGTTCTAATCGGCTAAGCAAAAGAGGCATACTGTAATGAACTGACAGACGCTTTTTACCTTGCAGGTTTAAACCATCTTCCCCTTTTTCATCACATACTAAGACGCGTATTTGATCATCTGAGTTGAACTCGATAGCCTCTTTGTTACCATGCTTTTCGACAGCCACATTTAGCTGCGCGGATAAATACTCGAATACGTTGTCCGCAGTTTGTTTTTCACCACAGAAAATTACTGCTTTGCCGTCTTCATTTGCAGTTAGCCATTCATCTACTGCCTTGCTCAGCGCCGCATTTTTTTGAACTTGCTCATCATCGGCCTGTGCCAACATGTGCAGCCAATGTTCAACTTCAATCTCTGATAACTCATTTTTTGCCAGATACGCTCTAATTTTGCCCGCGAAGCACAATGGGCTTGTCAACAAAGCCTCTGACCATTGTTTAAAGTCAGAGACGGATAGTGTGAGAAATGACCCGTGATCAAAAATGGCTTCACTACGGTATTGCTCAAAAAGTTCATCCAGATAAGCGCCCTCTTCCGGCGCGCACCAATTAATCAACTCAGCTGGATTTAACCCTGGGAAGAGAGTCTCTATTTCACCGCGTTGGGTCGTTTCGAAGCCCGTTGCACGTGAATTTCGCAACATTTTGTAATCGTAGAGATACTTTCTTCCCAGATGATCAGCAAGTGCTTTGATCGCTCGGTCACGAGCAACTGAGTCTACTTCCTCAGCGAACATATCCACCAACGGTCTCAATACAACGCTAAGCTGATACAAATCATCGTCTTTTAAATCAAAGCTTTCGAGATCATCCAGCGCACTATCTATCAAACCATCATCATTTTCTGGCTTGAAGAGACGGTAAATTTCTCTGAATCGCCCCTGTTGAGGTAAGGTCTGATTAAATGTTTCTATTGCTTTGTCGTTAAGCGGAAAATGTTGATGATTGAGCAGATGCAGAAGAGCAAAATATGCTGATTTGTGACCAGCCATTGGTGTTCCTGTCAATAGCAAGGTGATCTCTGCTTGATGCGAAAGTTCAGCAATTGCACCAAACTGCGTAGTTTCCTTAAACCTACCGCTGAAAGGGAAGCTTGAAATCTGGTGTGCTTCATCCACAACAACCATTGAAGGGACATCTGAGTACATCAGTGCTTCGGTAAAAGAACAAATATGGATTTTAGGTTCTATATTGTCAGGATTCGTATTTAGCAGATCGCCAAGATGGAATCGCGTTGATAGTTCTGTTTGCCATTGTCCAACCAAGGAGGAAGGGACCAAAATCAACACACGACTATCATGCCCACGCTCAAGGACATGTTGACGAATGATAAAACCGGCTTCGATTGTCTTCCCTAAGCCTACCTCATCACATAACAAGTATTTTTTTTCTGCGTCTTTGAGCACTTCGTAGACAACGGCAAGTTGGTGCTTCTCTAACTCCACGGAACTTGAAATCAGTGAAGATATAGAACGACAAGATCGTCTTTGTTCATAATAGGCTTGATAGAATGCTGATAACGCCCCGCAAATATACGGAGATGACGTTGCTTGTCCTTTTAGATATGCATATGGATTGTATTCGTTTTCTGGGTGAGCATTTGGGACAAACAACTCAGAAAAGTCGAAAACATCGCGTAGGTTACTGGAGAAGGTGACCAACGCCTGACGGCCTGGCCTTTCACCATCATAGTGACCAATTTTCCATGTTTGCGAATTAGGAAACTGAACGAAAACTTCTGCTCTAACCCCCAAAGATGTAACAGCCTTAAGATCACATAAAGCCACGTCAATAACATTTGCATAAGGGGTCAAGGGAGAACAAAAAAAACCTACAGATGCAGTCATCGAGTTTGAATCGATAGACTTAACCTTGCCTATTCCTTTGAAAACGTTGGAAGTAACAACTAAAGCGCCAACAAATAATTCTGACATAATATCAATCACTTAAAATGAATTCCGTATCAAAAAAGCTTATCTCAGAGAACTAAATCCGACTTATCATTTCGAAGTTGTACCTGTGCTGTTCAAGTACTCATCTAAACCACGCTTCCTCAATAAGCAAGATGGGCAATCACCACATCCATCACCTATAACGCCGTTATAACAGGTTAACGTTTCATTACGGATTAGATCTAAACTTTGGTATTTATCAGCAAGTGCCCATGTTTCAGCCTTATTTAACCACATCAGCGGAGTAGAGATAGTAATATCCCTATCCATCCCTTTACACAAAGCCTCTTGCATAGATTTAACAAATTCATCTCGACAATCTGGATAGCCAGAAAAATCAGTCTCACATACCCCTGTGATAACGACATCGGCACCAACTTGATATGCATAAATCCCAGCAAGAGTTAAAAATAAAATATTACGGCCAGGAACAAATGTATTTGGCAATCCATTTTCCATAAGCTCATGTGAAACAAGGATATTATCTCTGGTCAAAGCCGATATCGCTAACTCATTAAGCATTGTCACATCTAGTACTTTATGGCTGGCTACATTTAGCTTTTTAGCTAAATTTTTGGCCACTTCAATTTCTTCACTATGTCTTTGTCCATAATTAAACGTTATGGCATGAACCTCTTTATAAAGGGTTAATGCTTGAACCAAGCATGTTGTGGAGTCTTGACCACCACTAAAGACAATAATCGCTTTATCCATAAAAACCTCGAATCCAATAAGAACTACATACTAAACATATCATTTTAATTAAAGCTAAATAAGTAGAATTTTTAGCAATTTACAACTATCGACTAAAATTTTGAACATACAATCTTTGTTCTATGATTTACGATCTTTAATCCTTTCTATACCTCAATGGTGTACTTCACAATTCTCTCGACTTTTTTATGTTTAAAAAGCTAAGTTCTGGTCAGTAATATTTCCTGTGTTGGAAAGAATAAGGGGATACCTTAAAAATAATTAAGACATGGAATACAAATGACGTTTATTTGAACTCTTGATATAACAAGTTGTGATGGCCGATGAAATGGAACTTTATCTATCCATGCTGATGGACAGAAATATTTATCAGGGGAGTTGAACGCTCAACCTGGCAACCTGAATGACCTTAAGAATATAATCAAAACGAAGACAATCTTTTAAATTTAATAATCAATAGCATAGGTTGTTTTTCAGCGATTTTCACAAAAAGATTGTCTTCGTTTAATTCCAATTGTCTTCGTTTTAATTCCAAGCTTACAACTAAACCGCTTGGCCTGCTGCAACGCCAGATGACCAGGCCCATTGAAAATTAAACCCACCTAACCAACCACTTACATCCATTACCTCACCAATAAAGTACAATCCAGGAACGTTTTTAGCTTCCATGGTTTTAGACGATAGCTCGTTGGTATCAACGCCACCGAGGGTGACTTCTGCGGTGCGATAACCTTCGGTGCCATTCATGATAATTGACCAGTTATTTAAACTTGCAGCGAGTTGTTCACGCTCGCCGTGGCCGAGTTGGTTTAAGGCTTTATCCAATTGTGTTTCTTCAAATAAGGCTTCAACTAAACGTTTAGGTAACCAATGGCTTAGGGTGTTGCGAAGGCTTTGTTTAGGGTGGTTTTTAAGCGCAAGTTCAATTTTTTCTAGCGCATTTTCACCTGGAAGTAGATTGATTGAAATGGCTTCACCAGCTTGCCAATAGTTTGAAATTTGCAGTACTGCTGGGCCAGATAAACCGCGATGGGTAAACAATAATGCTTCGCTAAATTGCGTGCCATCTTGTGCGGTGATAGTTGCAGGCACAGCGATACCCGATAATGCTTCAAACCGCACCTTTTGATCAGCATGCCAAGTAAAAGGCACTAAACCGGCACTGGTCGGTAATACGGTTAAACCAAATTGCTCTGCGAGTTTATAACCATAAGGTGTGGCACCAAGTTTAGGCATGGATAAACCGCCTGTCGCCACCACTAAAGACTGGCAGCTTAGCTCGCCATTACTGGTGGTTAACAAAAAGCCGTTGTCGGTTTTATTTACTGACAAAATCTCTGTACGCAGCTTAATCTTAACCCCTGCCCACTCGCATTCGGTCATTAACATAGTAACGATGTCTTTGGCTGAGTCGTTGCAAAATAACTGACCATGATCGCGTTCATGATATTCAATCCCATGGCGTTCAACTAACTCAATAAAATCGCTTGAGCGATAACGTGCTAGCGCCGATTTAACAAAATGCGGATTGCCGCAAATAAACTGGTGGGGTTCGACTTTTTGATTGGTGAAGTTACAACGCCCACCACCGCTGATCAAAATTTTGCGACCTGCCTGTTTTGCGTTATCTAGCACTAATACATCACGACCTCGATAGCCCGCGGTTGCAGCACACATTAACCCTGCCGCGCCGGCGCCGATGATGATTACGTCATGATGTTTCACGCTTTACTCCACACAAATTAAGTGACTCAATTATCTTTAAGAATACATGCAAAAAAGGATGCTATTTTAGCATCCTTTTGATTATGTATTCACAGTTTACTTTACCCTTTAGGCGCACTATTTCTTGAGTGTCTCAGACTTTTTGTCACGACTGAGTAGCTCTTTTGCTGCCTCAACGGGGGCTTTACCCTGGTATAGCACTTGATAGATTTGCTCAGTGATGGGCATTTCTACCCCTAGACGTTTGGCTAAAGTGAACACTTCTTTGGTATTACGATAACCTTCAACCACTTGGCCAATTTCTTCTTGTGCGGTGATCACGTCTTTGCCTTGGCCTAATGCCAAACCAAATCGGCGATTACGCGACTGATTGTCGGTACATGTTAGTACTAAATCACCTAAACCGGCCATACCGATAAAAGTTGAGGCATCAGCGCCTAGTGCTTCACCTAAGCGGCTCAACTCAACAAGTCCACGGGTAATTAATGCCGTACGCGCATTGGCACCAAAGCCGATACCATCAGACATACCTGCACCAATGGCAATCACGTTTTTAACGGCGCCGCCTAACTGTAAACCAGTAAAGTCGTCGTTGGCATAAACTCGCAATCGTTTTGGGCTGTGGAGCAACTCGACTAGGTCGTGAGTAAACTGAGGACAAGTACCTGCAACCGAAATGGCAGTAGGTAAACCCGCGGCTAATTCTTTAGCAAAAGTAGGTCCAGACAAGACCGCTAATGGGTATTGCTCACCTAACTGTTCACGTGCAACGTCTTGTAATAAGCGGCCGGTTTCAGGCTCTAGCCCTTTGGTGGCCCACACAATACGAGCGTCGTCGCGCAATAACGGTTTGGCCTGCTTGAGCACATCACCAAAAACATGGCTGGGCACTACCACTAAAATATTTTTACTGGCGGCAAGTGCTTTGCCTAAATCTGGTTCGATTGCCAAACAATCCGGAAACGAAATTCCCGGTAAAAACCGTTCGTTACAACGATTATCTGCCAACACTTTCATGCTTTGAGGATCGTGCCCCCAAAGTAAAGTCTTATGGCCGTTGCTCGCCAAAGAAATAGCAAGGGCGGTGCCATAAGACCCCGCCCCTAATACCGTAATTTCGGCAGTGCTACTCATAAATTATGCTGTAGCTTCTTCAGTTGCAGCAGCTTGGCGCTGTTGAACATACTGAGCAAATAGCGCGTCAAAGTTTACTGGCGCTAAGTTTAATTGCGGGAACGTACCGCGGCCTACTAAGTTGCTCACTAATTCACGTGCGTATGGAAACAACACGTTAGGGCAGTATGCACCTAAAGAATGAGCAAGTTGTGGCTCAGTTAAACCAGAGATAGAGAAGATACCAGCTTGTTGAACTTCACATAAGAATGCTGTTTCTTCGCCATTTTTAGCGGTAACAGTGAGTGATAAAATCACTTCAAATGTGTCGTCAGTTAGCTTGTTGCTACGAGTATCAAGATCTAATTTTACTTCTGGGTTCCATTCTTTTTGGAAAACAGCAGGGCTGTTTGGCGTTTCAAAAGACAAATCCTTTGTATAAATACGCTGAATGTTGAACTGTGGTGCTTGTGCTTCGTTGTTTGCGACTTCAGCCATAATTTCCTACCTATATGTGTTATTTAGCTTTTCTTTGCAGCTAATTGTGTTGGGCTTTCGCAACTAATAATCTATCGATTGACCTATCGTTAGTGCTATCCCGTAAAGTTGATTTTGCTAAAACCTCAACAAAATCTTGTTGATAAACAGTGTTAGCGCATTCCCAATTCGTTAACACTGTGTATATTTAGTAACGCATTTAACGCTTACTTTTAACTACGGGTAAATTTGCACCCTGCCATTCGCCCATGCCACCTTTTAGGTTAAACACGTTTTCAAAACCTTGTTTAATAAGGAGTTGAGCTGCTTGTGACGATGTCATACCTGAGTTACATACCATTATAATGGGGCTGTTTTTGTACTTTTCAAGGCTTGTGACTTGATTATTTTTAATTTCTGACAAGGTCACGTTTACAGCATCGACTATATGACCCTTCTTAAATTCTTCTTTGCCGCGAACATCAATCACTTTGGCATCTTGCTTGTTAACCATCATGGTTAATTCTTGATTACCGACGTTTTTAACTTTTGATGTACCCGATTTAATGACACTCACAACTAGCGCCACAAACAAACCTACCCACGCTAAACTTAACATTGGATTAGCTTTAAAAAATTCCATGTACTCTTGCATAATTACTGATTTCTCTGAAAATGACTAAGATGAGATGCCACCGAGTATATCGTTTTGCTTGGTAGTTTTCATTAGTGAAACACCTAAATAACGTGTTTATTCGTGAGCCGCACCACTTTAATGGATGCTTTAGTTATATCTTGAAAGCTATATGCCTTTTGCACGCTATCGATAAGTAGTAATATTCATACAATTGAAATTTTATAACACTTCTATTTTTAACTTAAAAGGTACTTGCAAATGACCAAAAAACGTCCTTTAGCATTACTTATCCTCGATGGCTGGGGTTACCGTGAAGAACCGCAAGACAATGCGGTTTTTCATGCAAACACGCCCGTTTTAGATAAGCTAAATGCCCAATATCCTCACAGCTTAATTTCAGGTTCTGGTATCGATGTGGGTTTACCAGACGGCCAAATGGGTAACTCTGAGGTTGGCCACATCAATATCGGATCTGGCCGTATTGTGTATCAAGAACTGACTCGCATTAGCAAAGCCATCGCTGATAATGAGTTTGAAAAAAACCAAGCGCTTTGTGACGCTGTAGACAAGGCTATTGCTGCTAGTGGCGCCGTTCACATCATGGGGTTATTGTCTCCAGGTGGCGTACACAGCCACGAAGAGCACATTGAGGCTATGTGCCGTATGGCTGTTGAGCGTGGCGCAACTAAAGTGTATTTACATGCATTTTTAGATGGTCGCGACACGCCGCCACGCAGTGCAAAAAACAGCTTAATACATTTTGATGAACTGTTCGCGTCATTGGGTCATGGCCGCACAGCCTCAATTATTGGTCGTTATTTTGCCATGGACCGAGATAACCGCTGGGATCGCGTGTCGCAAGCCTATGAATTAATCACAGAAGGCAAAGGCAAGTTTAGCTACAGCAGCGCCCCTGAAGCCCTAGAAGCGGCTTATGCTCGTGATGAAAACGATGAGTTTGTATCGGCGTCGACTATCACCGATGGCCAAGGTCAAGTTGCTGAATTAAACGACAACGATGCTCTGATCTTTATGAATTTCCGTGCCGACCGTGCTCGCCAAATTACCCGCTGCTTTGTCAACCCAGACTTTGATGGTTTTGTTCGTAATAAAACCCCAAAAGTCGATTTTGTGATGCTAACTGAATACGCCGGTGACATAAACGCAGCAGTAGCTTATCCATCTGAAGACTTAGTCAACACCTTTGGTGAAACACTTCAAAACCAAGGTAAAACTCAGCTACGTATTTCAGAAACAGAAAAGTACGCTCACGTAACGTTCTTTTTTAACGGTGGCAAAGAAGAGCCGTTTGAAGGTGAAGATCGAATTTTAATTCAATCGCCTAAAGTGGCAACATACGACTTACAGCCTGAAATGAGCTCAACAGAGCTTACCGATAAGCTCGTTGCCGCAATTGAGTCATGCAAATATGATGTGATTATTTGTAACTACCCAAATGGCGACATGGTTGGTCACACGGGTAATTTTGATGCTGCGGTTAAAGCTTGCGAGGCTGTAGATGCCTGTATTGGCCGTGTAGTTGATGCGTTAGCGAAAGTCGATGGTGAATGCTTAATTACAGCTGACCACGGTAACGCTGAACAGATGACAGATCCATCAACTGGACAAGCTCATACAGCACATACAAGCGAGTTAGTACCATTTATTTATGTAGGACGTGACGCCGCAATAAAAGATGGTGGACGCTTGAGCGATATCGCGCCAACTATGTTAACCTTGATGGGCCAAAGCATCCCGAAAGAAATGAGCGGGCGCTGTATCATTGACCTTAAAGAGTAAACATTAACTCGTGATAACTCGTTTATTTGTTAAAGCCAGCATTTTTGCTGGCTTTCTAATCCTATCATTTACAGCAAACAGTGCTGATTTGGCTTCTCGCCAATCGGCTTTAAAATCTATTCAAGCACAAATTAACCAACAGCAAAACTCACTAAAAGATACTGCAAAACAACGAGAAAAGTTAATTGCGCTACTAAAAAGTGACGAGCAAGCCATCGCTAAAGCTGCCCAAAAAGTGAATCAATCTCAAACATCACTTGCTGCCGTAAATAGCAAATTGCGCGAATTAGACAAACAACAAATTGAACTCGCAGCGCTCAAAAGTAGCCAACAAGAGACACTATCAAAACAACTTTCCAGTGCGTATCTTGCCGGAAATCATGATTACACAAAAATGATGTTAAGCCAGCAAAACCCTGCAACCGTTGAGCGTATGCTCGCTTATTATCAGTTTTTAAATAACGCTCGCATTAGCGCAATTAAACAACTAAAAAAGACCAGTGTTGATTTAGATAAAGTGAAGCAACAACAGGTGGCGTCACAACAAAAGCTCAATGCCTTAGTCATCGAGCAAAAAAAGCAAGCGCAACAACTGTCTAAAGAACAAGGACAACGTAAGCAAACACTCACCCAGCTGCAGCGTACATTATCAAGTAAAGGCGCTGAGCTCGAGCAACTCCAAATAGAAGAAGCCAGTTTAAAGCGGATTGTTCAGCAGGCCATGGTAACTGCTCAGGCGAACCCAACAATGGACGGATTAGCCAATCAACGCGGCAAGTTAAGGTGGCCAACTAAAGGCCGTATGAGTAAACGGTTTGGCAGTAGCCGTTCAGGACAAATCGTCTGGAAAGGTAGCGTATTAGCGGCTCCTGAAGGACAAAATATTCATGCAGTTGCATCTGGAAAAGTGATTTATGCTGACTGGCTTCGTGGGTTTGGTATGGTGTTGGTGATCGATCATGGTAAGGGTTACATGAGCCTTTACGGTCACGCACAAACCTTATTAAAACAACCTGGTGATATGGTTAAAAGTGGCGATTCAATCGCGTTAGTGGGCAGCTCGGGTGGGCAAAGCGAACCAGGCCTGTATTTTGAAATACGCAATAAAGGCAAAGCGGTCGACCCAGCCTATTATTGTCGCTAGTGGTACTATTAGTGACTTCTGGGTTTAAATAGCACTGTATCAAGCCTGTTAGGTGTGTCTATAATCGGTTTGTTAGCATGATATTAATAACTATAACTCTTAAAAAGATAAGCTAAATTGTGCGAATTCTATTAATTTCTTTCATTTACTTATGCGGTTTATTACCCGCAAATGCAGCCAAACTAGCCATTATTATCGACGATATTGGTTATAGACTCACTGACGAAGCAGCCTTAACATTGCCCGCAAATATCACCTTGTCAGTACTGCCTCATACACCACTCGGACAAAAGCTTGCCAGTGACGGCCATAAAAAAGGCCACGAAATCATGCTGCATCTGCCCATGCAAGCATTGAACGGTAAAGCTTTAGGCCCTGGAGGGTTAACCAATGACATGAGTGAGACACAATTAAAACAACAAATGCAATCCGCGTTTACAAGCATCCCTTTTGCCAAAGGGGCCAATAACCATATGGGAAGCCTATTAACCCAAATGGATGAGCCTATGCTTTGGGTTATGCAGAGTTTAAAACAACAACAATTATTTTTTGTCGACAGTGTGACAACTAAATACACCAAAGCAAGCGACACCGCCAATCAATTAGGGGTTCCGTTATTAAGAAGGCATGTGTTTTTAGATAATGACGTTAGCCAAAGAGGGTTAGAAAAACAATTCAACCTCATGATAGCGCGAACAAAACAGCAAGGTAAATTAGTTGCTATTGCTCACCCTTATCCTGAAACCATTCGATTTTTACGTACAAATTTGGCTCGTTTAGAAGCCAATGGCATAACTTTGGTTCAAACATCACAATTGTTTGATGACATCAACATTGCCAACTCGAGTCATGCTAATCCAGCTGCAACACTGAAATAGATAAATCTGGCAACGTAGCTAAAATATCTGAGCGGTTTTCGACAATATCAGCCAAAGTGTATTTGTCGAGCACAGCTAAATACGCAGCAACAGCCTGAGCTAATACACCTTTTAACTTACAAACAGGCGTAAAGCGGCAATATGGTGATTCACAATCAATGGGGGCCAGCGAATGCTCTAAGTCACGCACAAGTTGCCCTAAATTAAGCTCATTTGCCGTTTTTGCGAGCTTAAACCCACCACTTTTACCACGAATAGTCTGCAAATAGCCTAACTTGCCTAACTGATGAATTATTTTTGCTACGTGATTTGATGACAAATCAAATACGCTAGTCACTTCTGCAATTCTAAACAAACTTTCTCGCTCAGGTTGCACCGCGAGATACATTAAAATACGAATACCAAAATCAGTATAGCGAGTCAGTTGCATGGTTTTAAATCACTCAAATAGATAATAGGCAAAGATTAACATGTTGAAGACTCTAAATCAGTGATCAACCATAAAGCTTGCTCATTTGTCGTACCACAAACATCAATACTGGCAGCAAACTCTCCACACACGTCAGGCCGCTCTGGCTGACCGAAGATTTTACATAAATTGTCGTCATTTAATTGCGCACAACGCACACCAGCTGGTTTGCCATTTGGCATGCCAGGTATGGGACTTGTAATAGAAGGCGCAATGCAACATGCACCACAGCCTAAACGGCAATTCATAACATACTCCGCAGGTTAAACAGTTCATTATATTTAAACTGCATTATAGATACACTTTTTATAATGTTGATCATCAAACATATTGAACCATCCTGCAACAGCAGATTATCTCAAATGATGGCTGAAACAAATTATATCGACGTATATTAGATCACACTTTTAGTTATCAAGCATTAAATCGCTGAGCGGCATAATGGTACATTACTCTCTACTATTGAATAAGGAAATCACCTATGAAACGTCCTGTCATTCTCGATTGCGATCCTGGCCATGATGATGCCATCTCACTCATTTTGGCATTAAGCTCAGACAAGCTTGATGTACTTGCTGTAACAACCAGTGCGGGTAACCAAACACCAGATAAAACCTTAAACAATGCCTTACGCGTACTCACCTTACTAGGCCGACATGATATACCCGTGGCAGGAGGAGCACCTAAACCTTTAGCGCGCGAATTAATTATTGCAGATAACGTCCACGGTGAATCAGGCCTTGATGGACCCAAATTACCCGACCCAGCATTTGAACCCGTCAAGCAAACAGCCATTGAATTAATGGCAGAAAAAGTGCGAAACAGCCCACAACCTGTCACGCTTGTACCAACAGGCCCTTTAACCAATATTGCGTTGTTTTTAGCAACACATCCTGAATTACACCATAATATTGATAGCATCGTATTAATGGGCGGAGCAGCTGGAGTCGGCAATTGGACCCCAGCCGCTGAGTTTAATATTTTTGTCGATCCAGAAGCGGCTGATATGGTGTTTAAAACAGGTATTCCTATCGTAATGTGTGGGCTTGATGTTACGCATGAAGCCCAAATCATGGATGAAGATATCGAACGTATAAGAGCCATTAGCAACCCTGTCGCTCAATGTGTTGCTGAGCTACTCGATTTCTTTATGATTTATCATCGTGATCCTAAATGGGGATTCACCGGAGCACCACTGCATGACCCATGCACAATAGCCTGGCTGTTAAATCCATCGTTATTTACAACCGTTGATTGTTGGGTTGGCGTTGAAACCAAAGGTGAACACACTCAAGGTATGACGGTTGTAGACCGTTATCAATTAACAGGAAGACCTCATAATGCAAAAGTGTTGTTTAATATTAACCGCACAGGATTTGTCGATTTTATTGTTGAACGCCTAAACGATTACTAAGCCAATAATGTCATGTAGATACAAACACCTGCATAACAAAGGATAATCATGAGCATTTTATTAGTTGTCGGTAGCGCTAATGCCGATCATGTACTCACGTTTGATAAGTTGCCAAAGGCTGGTCAAACCCTCATTTGTCAACAATATCGGCTTGAACTAGGCGGTAAAGGAGCTAATCAAGCCGTCGCAGCGGCTCGACTTCGAAATAAAGGACAAAACATAAGCTTTATATCTTCACTCGGTGACGACGCAAACGCGTCAATGATGCGTAATGCCTGGGCTGTAGATGGTATCGATATTGAAGGATGCTACCAAATAGCGAATCAAAGCACAGGTACAGCGATGATTTTTGTTAATCAACAAGGTGAAAATAGCATTGGCGTTGTACCCGGAGCCAATGCCAACCTTTCTTCAGAACACTTTCAACAACAGCGGGCTAAATTTGAACAAGCAAATTATATGTTAATTCAGCTAGAAACTTCATTAGAAAGTGTTCAAGCGGCATTACAACTCGCAAGACAACATCAATGCATCAACATACTCAACCCTGCACCCGCAGCTGTATTGAGTAAAGAAATACTCAGCTTAGTCGACATTATTACGCCTAATGAAACAGAAGCATTTGCATTAACAGGCGTAGAGGTCATCGATCAATTAAGCGCTTCTAAAGCAGCAGACTATTTCCATCAACAAGGTATCGATAAAGTTGTTATTACTCTAGGAAGTAAAGGCGCCTATCTCAGTGATCAAGGTAAAGGGCAAATAATACCCGCACCGATAGTCAACGCTATAGATACTGTCGCTGCAGGAGATACATTTAATGGCGCATTAATGGTGGCATTAGATGAGGGTAAAAATCTACAAGAAGCAGTCATTTTTGCTAATAAAGCATCATCTATAGCGGTTACCCGCCATGGTGCGCAAAGCAGTATTCCATACCGAGATCAGCTGAATAATTGATATCAAGTTCGATACAACAAAGAGTCTAGCCAGAATGACGAGGCATTTTTTCATTGCTTATCCTGAAAGTAGTCACCGGTAGTGAAGTATGACAAGCCGCCTGCGGTACGTATATAGTGCAGCAAACTGCATTTCCACGAAATGGATATTAAAATTTCTAATACGAAAAAGGCCTTTGCATTGCTGCAAAGGCCTTCATCTTAAGTTGGCGGAGCGGACGTTGCTTGCAATAAGAGTGAACCCGCGCCCCCCGGCGTGACAGGCCGCTATCTCTGTTAAAAAGCCTTAACCAACTGAACTACCGCTCTATCTTTAGTCTTTTCGCCTGTGTTAAATACGAAAAAAGCCTTTGCATTGCTGCAAAGGCCTTCATCTTAAGTTGGCGGAGCGGACGTTGCTTGCAATAAGAGGGAACCCGCGCCCCCCGGCGTGATACCAATTATGATTGAAATGTGATCTAATAACAGCACAACATTCAACCCCGTTTATGCATGAAAACGTTAACCTACCAAGAAATACTCAATTACGCTAAACAAGAGAAAAAAGCTAATAAGAGGATCCGCTTATTAGCCGTTGCGATGTTTATGCAAATTAATAATCGCTCAGAAGTCGCCAGGCGCTTAAATGTCAGCCGTCGAAGTGTGAATGATTGGGTATCAAGCTTCTTGAACCAAGGTTTAGTGAGGAATGCTGTCGTGCATGGAATACATTCATTGAGTGCAAGGACAGGGTAAAAAGATTGTGTCACAGAGATTGGGCTAAACTGGGAAGTCTTTAATCGTAATTGGTATAACGGTCATTTACAGTGGCTTCTGATATTTGCTTCAAGTGCTGCCTCATTGCATCTTGATTAACAAAAGGCGTAACTAGGGCTTCTGTTGCACCGGTTGCGGGGCAAATTGCGCCAAAAAGATAAGCGTACTCAAATTGTTGTTGCCTCACCGATCTTGGTCGAGAGCCTTTTGGAGCCCAAAGTCTGGTTGTTGTATTTTGTTGGCCAAATCGCGCTTCGTCTTGAAACCAAATATCAACGCGATCAAAAGGAACATGGACTGGGAGTATATCGATCGCTTTATTTTGCAGTTTTTTTAAAGGTTTCTTGAGCCTCATCAGATTGCTTGGGATGCTTAGAACGACTGGTTATCCAACTAAACCCCAGCTTATGCAATAACCAATAAATATGTGAATGGCTATACGAGACATCGTATTTTGAGGTGATAAATTCCTGAATATCCCGTGCGGTTAAGCGGCCACCTTTGGTGGAATGTGCCGCATC